>CAYWEN010000001.1:0-24278 GCA_964457545.1 uncultured Desulfobacterales bacterium
TCTGTAACCGTGTTTTTGTATCTTGCCACCTCCTTTTCCAGTGTTTCAATTCTCCGGATCAGTGTCCTTGTTGTTTCCCTTAGCTGCTTTATCTCATCCATGGTGTCAGACATGTCTTTTGCCAACAGTGACGCCGGAAAAAACAGTATGGATAAAAACATTAGTAAAACAGCGGCCCTTGTCATTGTTTTCCTCATAGTTTTCCCTCCTTGAACTTGATTGGTTAAACAAATTACTCAATGTCCATCCATAAATGAGCTGCCTTTTACAGTCTTGCTCCCTGTTTGTGCCGGACATGGCAGACAGGTCAATGTGCAGGATCAGTTGGGATCTGTGTCTCCGCATAATCCCTTTGTTTCCTTTGGTCTTGTAAAGAGCATCCCGTTTTTTTGAAAATCTGTTTTCGGATAGACACTGATTGAACGGACTGATAAAAAACCGTTTTTACAATGGTTGGTATATAAGGTCATATTTCTTGAATCACAGAAACAATCTGTTTTGTACAACAGTTTTTAAGGATCAGGTATATTGCCATTGACAGGAATACGGATTGATCAGGTGTTTTATCCCAAAAAAAAACCCCTGAACCGACTTTAAAGTCGACCCAGGGATTTCCCTTTTTTATCCACAAGATCAAAAAAGACAGCAGCCTGTCCACGGGCTGTATCCATCTTGAGATCTTTACATAATGTTTCCCTTTGCCCGGTTTCTTAGGTAAATTTCAAATTTTAATCCTGGATATATTCCCGCGATTAACAATCCTGTCTTTTTGAACCCGGGCAAACAAAATGGGGCATTTGTAAAAAATCTCATTCCATTCAGGCAGGTCTTCTGACTTCTCCTCTTTTTCAGCAGCCTTCCCATTTCATTTGGTCTGTCTGGGGGTTGTTTGATCCGGTTTTGAAACCATCACAACCTTGTTTTGAAACAGAGCCAAGTATAAAAAACAGTGGCATACAATGGCTGAAAAAGTATCTTTTCAAGATGTGTGGAGTTACAGCGGCGGGCCCGTCCCTGATTTTCACAGGGTTCCCTATTAAGTTATACAACACCTGAATTTGTCTATTTATCTCATAATCTGTGGTGATGTCAATAGAAAATATGGTAAAAATTCGGGATATAAATGATGATTCCTGAAAGGGAAATTCAACCGGGGGAATGTGCTGTCAGTCTGTCATACCAGACAGAAAGGTTGTAAAAACAGCAACAAGTATTGATATGCAGGATGCACACAGGACAAGCCTGATTGCCTTGTCTATATCCTGGTAAGCAGGATCGGGGTTTTCTTTGGCTATCCAGGGCCTTTTTTTTATATTATCTCCATACATGGCAGGTCCGCCAAGCCGGATGTGCAGGGCCCCTGCGAAAAAACTCTCAGAATGTGCAGAATTGGGAGAATCATGTTTGAGCCGGTCGTTTGCCGCTGCTTTCAGGCCGTCCGTAGGATTGAGTCCGGATATTGCGCTTCCTGCAAACAGGACAGGAATGGATATACGGGCGGGAATAAAATTTAAAAGGTCATCCATTCTTGCTGATGCCCATCCGAATCTGATATATTTTTCTGTTCTGTAGCCTACCATTGAATCAAGGGTGCTTACTGTTTTGAATATCAACATAAAAGAAACAGCAGCAAGAGAGGGGGAAAAAGAATACATATAACCAATTACAGCGCCTGAAACATACCAGAACAGGGGGGATAAAAAACCGTCTACAAAATTTTCGGCAAGTGTTTCAATGGCTGCCCGTGCTATATCCTTTTCATCAAGCTGAGTGACATCACGGCCAACTGTCATGGCAACAAGGTGTCTGGCCTTTTTAATATCTCCGTTTTTAATTGCCTGCGCCACCGGCCTTATATGATTGACAAGGTCTTTTACAGCTATCAGTGAATAACAGATAAATATTTCAAGGGCCTTTGAAAGCATGGTACAGATCCTGTTCAATAACAGGTCTGTGCCTATAAATATGGTCAGGACAGAAAAAATCATTAGACAAAGGAGTAAAATTCCTCCTGTTTTGCCTTCTGTCCATGGGGCTTTTCTCAGGTGTTTTTCAAAAAACGAGATAAGAGCACCTATGATACGGACAGGGTGATATCTGTAGACAGGGTCGCCTGTTAAAAGATCAAAAGCAAATGCGGCAAGTATGATAAGGGCTGTTTCTTTCATGGAAAAGTGTCTGTGGCAGCCGTTGGCAATAAAAAAACTTCCTGTGACTGAATGTGCCGTATGTCTTGAGGGCAGACATTTGTTACGGGAAGGATCTAAGGGCATTTATAAGAAGGTCATTATCCTGTGGCATACGAAGCCCTATTCTGAAAAAGTTGTTTTCAAGACCCGGAAAATTACGGCAGTCCCTTATGTAGAGGTTGTTTAACAGAAGACAGGCAAGAAGATCATCAAGATTGTCTGTTTTTTCCCAATGGCAGAGGATAAAATTTGCAGTGGGCAAAAACGCTTTTATGCCTGATATTTCATTTATGGCATTAAATACCCTGATACGTTCATCTTTGATAATTGTCCTGGTCTTTTTTTCATAGTCATTGGATTCAATGAGAAGAGGGGCACAAAGATCTGCAATGCCATTGATTGTCCAAGGCTCTTTTGCCTTTGCAAGTTCGGATATTGTCCGGTGATGTCCAATGACTGCGCCGAGTCTTAGTCCTGCAAGGGCATAAAATTTTGTAATGGAATTGAGTACAAGGATATTCGGTCTGTAGGGTCCCAGCATCATAGTTTCAGACTTCCAGTTGTCTGCAAACTGGATAAAGGCCTCGTCAATTATGAACCATTTTTCGGGAAACATTTCAGACAGACGGTAGATAATATCCCGCGAGACAAGTGTTGCCGTTGGATTGTTTGGCCTGCCTAACCATAGGGAATCTGTTGCTGTGCAAATCCTTGACAGTTCATGTTCGTCGGGAGGTGCAAATCCTGTTTCAGGTTTTAATGGATATCTGCTTGTCTTTGCTCCGGAAATAAAAGATGCCCTTTCATAATCGTGGTAGGATGGTGTAATTATTGCCGTGTTTTTAAGGCCAAGGACCCGTGGAATGAGGTATATAAGTTCAGTAGACCCGTTTCCGGGAAGGATGTTTTCTGCGGATATTCCAAGATGTTCGTTGTAATATCGAGTGATTCCCGAGCCGTTTATCGTAGGATAGGGAGAAACTGCATCAATAAGACCTTGCCATTTTTGGTCTATAATATTAGGCCGACCAAGAGGGTTGATGTTTACGCTGAAGTCCACAACTGGTGTGCAGGCTATATTAAGCCTTTTCATGTCAAATTGTGGTCCGCCGCCGTGTCTGTAATGCATATCAATATATCCTGAGACAAAAACAAGTGCTTTATGCAGGGTTTTCAAGGTCGATATTTTTCCATATATCCACGGGGAGTTATCATCCTGTTTCCTGTTATTTGTGTGGAGGAGCTGCCTATCACAAGTATGGTCAGCATGTCCACCATTGTTTCGTCAATATGGCTTGCAATGGTTGTCGAAACAGTCTCACCCGGTCTTGATGCGTTTTTTACAATTCCAACCGGGGTATCTTTTCCTCTCTCCTCAATAATGAGCTTTATTACCTCGTGGAATTGCCTTACCCTTTTTTTTGATCTCGGGTTGTATATTACAATGACAAAATCTGCCCGAAGGGCCGCAAGCAGTCTCTTTTTTATCAGTTCCCAAGGAGTCAGAAGATCGCTCAGGCTTATAACAGCAAAATCGTGCATCAAGGGAGCTCCAAGAAGAGATGCTGCGGCACACAGGGCAGGAATTCCTGGAAGTATTTCCACATTGATCCGGCTGTCAAGACCCCTGTTGTGAACAAGTTCAAGAACAAGTCCTGCCATCCCGTATATACCGGGATCACCGCTGCTGACAATGACTGTTTTTTTGCCTTTCAATGATTCGTTAATGGCAGCCTCACACCTGTCTATCTCTTTTTTCATGCCAGTAGACAGGATTTCCCTGTCCTGCAGCAGGTCAGAACTGATCAGATCTATGTATGTCCTGTAACCTACTATTACATCTGCCCATGCCAGGGCCTTTTTTGCCTCCGGAGTTTGATGTGATGCACCTCCGGGGCCAAGACCAACGACCTTTATCATGGATGAACAGCTACTGCAAGAGTTGTGTTTGTATCCTTTGTCTTGGGAATGATCAGCTTTCCCATTCCTGCACCGGCAATTGCTGCTGCTTCGCATACCCCTGCTACTCCCATATGCCTTTTTACTGTTTCTGACGGATTTGGTATTCTGATATTTTCAAGTATGGAAACATCAAAAAAAGAGACGGGTACGCCAATCTTTTTTGCTGCTTTTAATATACCCTGTTCATCCCTTTTTGCCTTTATTGTGGCAATAGCCTTTATGCTTTTCAGGCATAATCCTCTTTTCTCGAATGTCCTTAATATAAAACTGTGGATTTCTTTTTCTCCGGTTCCCCTGTTGCACCCTATGCCTATTACAAGGCATCTGGGGTGGAGATAAAGCAGTTTTTCATATCTTGCATCCAGGATGCCCTTATTACGCCAGCTTACCCATATGCCAGGTCTTTCTGAAAGCCATGTGTCATTCGGGTCCATATATCTTATATCTACCATGCCAGATGTCTCTGATTTTAAGGACAGTCTGTCTTCCGGATCAAATACCTGTATCTTGTCTCCTTCAAGAATAGCCATGTTGACATGTTTTACAGCGTCTATATTGCCTATAGCCATGTCTTTTTTTATGGCAAGCATATCTATTGATGGCAGGTCCTCTGTATCTGTTGCGGTAGTTATTACGGGAATGGCATTTATTAGTTTGGCGAGTTTTGTGGCAAGGGCATTAGCTCCCCCTATGTGGCCTCCTGTCAGGCTGATACAGAAACGTCCCCTCTGATCCAAGACTACTACAGCAGGGTCAGAATCTTTTTTTTCAAGGCATGGTGCTATTGCCCTGACTGCAATTCCGGTTGCAGTAATAAATATGTGTTTTTTGTAGGCATTGAAATTGTCTTTTACAAGTGATACAAGGCCCTTAAAGGGGATTCCTTCATATATCTGGATATATTTTTCCGGTATGTACAGATCTGCATCGATAGAGTCTTCAAGTCGTTTGGCAAGAGAGCAGCCCTGTTTCGTAAGGGTGTATATGGCTGTTCTGCTCATTTATCTGCCTTTCTGAAACCATGACTGAATTGCCGGTCGTACAGCCTGGACGGAGGAACATTGTCCTGATGAGGGCATACCAGAAAAACAGTCTGCCTTTTTATGTTGGCATTTTTCACATCCTCAACCAGGGTTGAAAGTGTGGAGAAAAATATCTTTTCGTCAGGCCAACCTATGCGATATCCTACAAATATACGGGTGTTTTCATCATATCCGCCTGAAATAAGTTCTTCCTTTATCTTTTCAGTACTGGTTGCAGACAGATATATTGCCATGGAACACCTATGAGATGCAAGAAGCCTCAGAGCCTCTTTTTCGGGCATATGTGTCTTTTCTGAAACCCTGGTCAATATAAGGCTTTGTGCATGTTCAGGGAGTGTAAAGGACAGCCTTGCCCTTGCGGCGGCGGCAAAGGCTACGCTTACCCCGGGAACTATCTCGTAGGATATACCATCTCTTTCAAGAAGGTTGATCTGTTCGTGTATTGCTCCATAAAGAGTGGGATCGCCAGTGTGAAGTCTGGCAACCATCCCATTGTTATCCTTGACGGTTTTTACAATATGACGATGGGTTTCGTCAAGAGTCATTCCTGATGAATCCATAACCAGGGCATTCTTTTTTGCGCACGTTACCATGCTGGCAGGGACAAGAGATCCTGCATACAGGACGAGATCTGCCTGTTCAACAAGTTTCCTTCCCTTTATGGTTATGAGATCAGGATCTCCGGGGCCGGCCCCGATAAAATATACTTGCACGTTGTTGTTTTTCATGTGACAATCTATATTTTCTGAAGATTTGGAATGTTGGGTTTTACCCTGGGGTCTTTGCAAAATGTTAAGTTTTGTTCAGGCTCAAGGAAGGCAAAAATTTTACCTGTGATAGATTCCTCCTGTCTGTATGTCTGCCAGTCCGCATGGGAGGCATGCAAAGGTACAGGCGGGTTCCGGGTACTGCGGGACAATTATGGACGCAAACCAGTTAATCTGTTTTTATATTTAATTGATGTGTAAAGTCAAGACGAGTTTGCATAAAGTTGTTTTGCAAGCTCGGTAAAGTCAAAAAAGGCAGAAAGATATTAGTATCAGGGGGGGTATAGGGGTTGCATACAATCTCTGGATTAAGGCTGTATGGAACCTCTTTTGCCTGGTAATTCTGTTGGAAGATATTCTGCCTTTTATCTGTGGAGAAAAATATGACCTGATTTCTGTACACAGAGTGTAGTACCTTTACTTATATAGACAGGCAGACCCTGGTGGGGAACCTTGGCTGTTTTTTTGTATCAGATCCGTTGGTCTGATTATACCAGGTTATGATCAGGTGGGCAGATGTTGCCAAAACATTTCGAGAAGATTCATGTAGTTGGCACAGTATCTGCTTGTTGTTTTTAAATCTGATTGTACTTTTCCGGTTTGACGGCCATATAAAAATCTTGTTTATATGAAAGTCCTTCATGAAGACGAGACTGTAGCGCCGGATGCAGTGCTTTTATTGATTGTTGTGGCTGATAAAACAGATTCGGCAATGCTGGTTTGTATCTTTCCGTTGGATAACAGAATATTCTGAACCGGGTGCAGGTACTGTAAGCTGTTTATGCATGGAAACTGTTCGGGATTTCATATGTGTTATGGCAAGAGGAAATAAATTATGACTGAGAATTTAATGCATTCTGCTTCCGAGACAAGTATTTTTATAGTTGAAGACGAAGATAATCTTGCAGAGGTCATGAGAGCCCGTCTTGAAAGTTATGGTTATAAGGTATGTGGTATTGTATCATCAGGAGAAGAGGCCATTAAATCCGTGGAACATATAAAACCTGATCTTGTGATTATGGATATCAAGCTGAAGGGAAAGATTGACGGTATTGAGGCAGCGGCAGAAATTCGTTCACGCATTAGTGTTCCCGTGATATATCTTACTGCATTTTCAGATGAATACATGTTAGAACGAATAAAAGCTACTGAACCGTTTGGCTATATACTCAAGCCATATGATGGAAGACAGTTAAGGATAGCAATAGAGATAGCCCTGTACAAGGATAGGGTTCAGAAAGAAAAGGAACGTCTGATTGCAGATTTGCAGGATGCCCTTGCCAAGGTCCAAAAACTGAGTGGGCTGCTACCAATATGTGCTTCGTGCAAAAAAATCAGGGACGACAAAGGGTACTGGAGCGAAGTGGAGGATTACATAGAATCACATTCTGATGCGGAATTTACACATGGTGTTTGTCCGGAATGTGCCAAGAAGTTGTACCCCTTTATCAAAAACAATGATAGCTCTTCCTGAAAACCCTATTGTCAGGAGCAGCAGGGTCTTAATATCCATAAGGACAATTTGCCTCAGGATGTTTGGTTTTCAATATGGTCAATTATGAATCTAAGCCGTTTTATTACTCTGTTTTTTCCAAGGACCTCCATGACTTCAAATATTCCCGGGCTTACGGTCTTTCCTGTAAGGGCCACCCTTAACGGCTGGGCTATCTTTTTTAGTTTTATATTGTTTTTTTCCATGAATGATACAAAGGCATCTTCCAGTTCCTGTTTGCTGAAACCGTGCATATTTTCAAACATTGCAAGCAGATCTTTTAAAAGAGGCAGTATGGAAGGCTTGCAAAATTTGGCAATGATCGTTTCGTCATAAGCAATATCTTTTTCAAAATAGAAACGGGATTGTTCAGCCATTTCTGCCAGAGTCTTGCTTCTGTTTTTCAGAAGGGGTACAATCTTCATAATATTACTTTCATCTGTTACATCAAAGCCCTGTTTTTGAAGAAAGGGAACAAGCTCTTTTACCAGAAAGGAGTCAGATGAATTACGGATATACCATGCATTAAGGTCAAGAAGCTTTTCTGTATTAAACACACCTGCGGATTTTCCTACATTTTCAAGTGAAAATTTTTCTATCAGTTCATCTATTGTAAATCTTTCCTGATTTCCGTAAGACCAGCCTAATCTGACCAATGAATTTAAAAGGGCCTGAGGCAGGTAACCCATTTCCTTATATGCCAAAACAGACATGGCTCCATGACGTTTACTCAATCTTGTTTTGTCAGGACCAAGTATCATTGGTACGTGTGCATATTCAGGGATAGGTTTTTCAAGGGCCTGATATATAAGTATCTGACGAGGAGTGTTGTTTACATGATCATCTCCTCTGATTATAACATTGACACCCAGATCAATATCATCGGCCACTACTGCGAGATGGTATGTGGGGCTGCCGTCTGATCTTTTGATTATAAGATCATCAAGTTCTGAGTTGTCAAAACGGATATGTCCTTTGATTCTGTCATCAAATTCTGTCGTTCCTGTAAGTGGAGTCTTTAACCTGACTACGGCCCCTGGTGCAGGGCCAAGACCTAATTCCCTGCATTTTCCGTCATATTTGGGTTTTGCCCCCCTTTTCATTGCTTCCTTTCTTTTTGTTTCCAATTCCTCTGGTGTGCAGTGACAATAGTATGCATGCCCTGCAGATATCAGGCGTTCAATGGTAGTATTATACAGATCGGTCCTCTGTGATTGAAAGACAGGGCCCTCGTCCCAATCCAAACCCAGCCACCTCATTGATTCTATGATGGCTCTGGTTGCTTCCTCTGTAGAGCGAATCTTGTCCGTATCTTCAATCCTTAGAATGAATTTTCCATGTTTCTGTCTGGCAAATAACCAGTTGAACAGTGCGGTTCTGGCCCCGCCAATATGAAGATACCCTGTTGGGCTTGGGGGAAAACGGGTGACTATTTTTTTACTATCCATAAGTTTCAACCCTTTTCAAGTTGTTAGATAATCATAAGGCATGAAAACTATAAAAGGGGATTGTATATATTGATACCCCTTTTTCTTTTGGTTGTGGTAAGGCCAGCATGGCAGATGGGGTTATATGGTTGGTTTGTGAAATTTGTCAGTATTTACAAGCAAAATAAGCCCGTTCAAAGACTGAACAGGCTTATTTTGTTATATGTTAAATATTGGGTGTTCAGACAAAATCAACTGTTTTCTATCCAGAATCACGGTGTCAATCTGCAGTATTCCCTGTCAAGGGACTGAAACAGGCCTTTGTACCACTTGATTCTTATGATCTTGTGCAAAAACCTGTTTTTGGACTGAAAACTTTATTGTGCCAAAATCCGTGGATGAACAGTAAGTTGCAATCCAGATAAAACTTTTTCATATCCTGTATTATATAAAAAATATCCCCAAAAGATTGAATGTGTTTTTACCGCGAAACATACAAAACCACCCCTGAACACCAGATATTATTTTTATGTCTGCAGGTGGCAGGGAATAATATTGCCATGCAGGTCTGAAAACTTGCTGTTTTTTGTACAGGTTTTTGAAAAATATTAATTTCTTCCTCTTTCCTTTATGCTTTCTTTTTAGTTTTTCTCTCTATTTTTCTTTTATCCTCTGGAAGAGGAGGCGGTACAGGCTCACCAATGATTTTTGTAACAGCGCCGAATCGGGGCGGACATGCCTCAAAACATGTTCCACACTTTATACACTTGTCCTGGTCAATGACATGTACAAGACCTTTGTCACCCGTAATGGCATCAGCAGGACACCTTCTGCGACAAGTTCCACAGGCCTGACATTTTTCAGGATCTATATAGTAGGAGGGAACATCTGCGAACAGCTTTTCTATCTCTTCTTTTGTATAAAGCTGATCATATTTTTCCACGTTGTTCTTGTCATAGCATAAGGCGAGTTTTTCCCTTTCTGCCACTTTGATATAGGGAACTAATTTTATTGCCTCTTCCAATCTTGTTTTTAATTCATTTCTGTTAATGCCTTCCTGCTCTCCAAGAGGACCTAATTCCTTTATCTTGTTGGAAAAATCAGTGACTGTTCTGGCAAAAAGTATCCCTTCAGCAGAAGACATGAAATTAATGGAGAGTCTTTCAGGATTCAGTCCAACATGCTCAAGGATCCTTTTGCATAATTTTACCATGTTTAATGCATAGAAATTACCCTGAGTAACATAATTGCATTCGCCGAGTCGACATCCTCCTATAAGAACGCCATCTGATCCATTGAAGAATGCTTTAAGTACAAACTTCAAATCAACTCTGCCGGAACACATAACACGGATAAGCCTGATGTAAGGTGGATATTGCAGTCTGGAAACTCCAGCCAGGTCAGCAGCGCCGTATCCTCACCAATGGCATAAGAAACCTAATATTTTTGGCGTAAATTTCTGTCCTTTACTCATTATTTTTTTTCACTCCTTATGTAAAATAGTCCAGACCTTTTTTGTGTGTATAGTTCTATATATTTCCAACTGCTCTGTTAAGTTCTTCCATGGTTTCTTCCTCAGGAAACACCTCATCAATCTGACTGAAAAGCTCTGTGTCAGTAAAATGTTTTAACACAATGGCACCTGTTGGACATTGTGCATTACACAGACCATCTCCTTTGCATAACACTGGATTAACCACAGCTTTTTTGCCCTGTTTGGTTTTTTGAAGTGTTATAGCGCCGTAGGCACAGGCAGTTACACATGCGCCACAGCCCATACACCTGTTGACATCCACTTCGCAAACCGCACCCGAAACTGTTACTGTGTCATGTGAAAGGAGGGCAATTGCCCGACCGGCAGCTCCATATGCCTGATTAATTACTTCGGGTATGTGTTTAGGATAATGAGCTGTTCCGCAGAGGAAAATCCCGTCTGTTGCGAAATCAACCGGCCGTAATTTTACATGGGCCTCCTTGAAAAATCCGTCCGGTCCCAAGGGAAGATTGAGCAACCGGGAAATTTCCGAGCTTCCCGAAGAAGGAACAGCCGCCGCAGACAGAGTAAGATAATCAGCGCTGATAGCAAGTTTTTGACCTAATACAGAATCAGTTACTGCAACTTTCAAAACAGCCCTGCCTTCCTCTGTTGCAGGTTCCACCTCAGGCATGTTATCAGGTGGTTCATAGCGAATGAATTTTATATCCTGCTCTGATGCCTCCCTGTAATAGTCTTCTTTGAAACCATAAGTCCTCATGTCTCGATAAAGGATATAGATATCCATATCCTGATTTTTTTCTTTTAATTTAAGGGCATTTTTAACGGCATGGCTACAGCAGACACGTGAACAGTAATTTCTGTCCTCATTTCTGCATCCCACGCACTGGAGCATAACAAGGGTCTGCGCCTTGAGCAGGTCTTCATTGCCTTTAAATATCTGTTCTTCCAATTCCAACTGGGTAATGACCTTTTCATTTTCCCCATAAAGAAACTCACCAGGTCTGTATTCGTCTGCACCGGTTGCAACAACAATTGCACCATGCTGTATTGTGTGTTCTCTATCTTTGACCTTAACAGTGGTTTCAAAGTTTCCTATATAACCATTAACCTCTGTAATGGTTGCCTCGGTTGTCACATGAATAAGGGGATTCTGATAAATTTCAGATACCAAATCTTTCAGATATGACTGAACATCCAGATCTTCAAGGGTGTAATAAAGCCTTCTTGCCATACCGCCCAGATCCGCATCTTTCTCTATCAGATAAACGTTATGCCCCTGCCTGGCAACAGAAAGGGCAGTGGTCATGCCTGCTATTCCGCCGCCAATGACCAGCGCATTTTTATTTACGGGAAGTTCAATCTCCTTTAAAGGTTCAAGAAGACGGCTACGGGCTACACCCATTCGAACCAGATCCCTGGCCTTTTGTGTCGCCTCCTCTTTTTCTAAGGGATGAACCCAGGAATTGTGCTCTCTGATATTTGCCATCTCTATAAAATACTGATTGATCCCCGCCTCCCTTACCGTATCACGGAATAGGGGCTCAAGGTTTCTTGGACTGCATGCAGCAACGACTATCCTGTTCAGTCCCTTTTCCCTTGCAATATCTGATATCTCTTTTGCAGAGTTGGTGGCACATGAAAACAGCTGTTCCTGTGCATAGACGACATTTGGCAGAGTTAAGGAGTATTCAACTATAGAGGGAACATTTACCACTCTTCCGATATTTGCTCCGCAATGGCATACAAAAACACCTATCCTTGGCTCTTCGTTGGATACATCTTTTTCTGATGGATATATCCTTTCCTTAGAGAGTTTCCCCCGTCTGTAATTAAGGACTTCTCCGCATTGGGAGCTGGCTCCACTTGCTGTAAATACGGATTCCGGAATATCTAAAGGACCCTGAAAGGCTCCGCTGACGAATATACCAGGCCTGGATGTTTCTATCGGGTTTAACGGATTGGTCTTGCAGAAACCGTGAGGTTCAAGATCTATCCCAAGTTTTTCTGCCAGTGCCTTGGCATCTGAGGGTGGATTCAATCCAACAGACAAAACCACCAGATCAAACTCTTCTTCTTTTACACCCTCGTCAAAGGTGGAATATCTTAATGTGATATTTCTTGTTTCAGGATCTTCCCTGGCGATGGACACATAACTTCGTATAAATCTGACATCCGGCTGTTCTGCTGCCCTTTGATAGTAAGGCTCAAAGTCTTTGCCATAGGCACGAATATCATTATGAAATATGGTGCACCCCATGTCCGGGTAATGGTCTTTGGTTAAAAGGACCTGCTTTTGGGTATAGGTGCAACATACAGCAGAACAGTAACTGTTGTCGCCCTCTGTAACACGTCTTGAGCCTATACACTGTATCCATGCGATTTTCTGGGGATGTTTTCCATCAGAAGGTCTTTTTATTTCACCTTCATATGGCCCTGTAGCAGAGAGCAGGCGTTCGAAATCAAGGCTTGTTACCACATTCTGCATGGTTCCATAGGCATACTCATCTTTTACCCTGGGATCATATGGCTCAAACCCCGGGGCAAGCAATATCGCTCCTACCTTGAGTTCTACCTTTTTGGGCTGCTGAGAAAAATCTATTGCATCGTTATCACAAACCGTTTCACATATACGGCATTTATTCTCTTTAAGATAAAGACAGTTTTCATCTATATAAGTAACAAGAGGAACCGCTATGGAAAAGTATATGTGAACTGCTTTGTTTGCAGACAAGCCCTGGTTGTAAGGGTCAGGTACCAAGACAGGACAGTATTCCACACAGGTTGTACATCCTGTGCATTTGTCCTCTATGATATACCTCGGTTTTTTTGTCAGGGTTACATTAAAATCCCCTGCGTTTCCCTCAACTCTGTCAATCTCTGTGCAGGTAAGAATTTCTATGTTGGTATGACGGTCGGCCTCGACCATTTTAGGTGCAAGTATTCAGGTCGAGCACTCATTAGTGGGGAAGGTCTTGTCCAATTGACCCATATGACCACCAATGGATGGACCCTTTTCAATCATGTATACCTTGAAACCGGCATTGGCAAGATCAAGAGATGCCTGTATACCGCTGACTCCTCCACCAACAACCATTACATCTCCAAAGGCATTGTCTTTGGCATTTTCACAAAGTTGTCTGATTTTTTCTTTAAATGATAGATCTTTTTCCAATTTTTTTACCTCAAAAACTGAGTGCAGAATTCAGAGAATAAAAGGTTATGCGAAAATAGCAATTTCTTTAAACCGTTATGGCCGGATTCCGGGATATCCCGGCCATTTACAGATATGAAAATACATCCCGGCTTTTAAACACGATGTGTGTACTTTTAAAGCACAATACTGAACAGGCAGATTGATTCATTTAGTATAGCATTTATGTAAAGCAGGGATTTTGGAAAGGGGAGGATCTTCTAACACATCCCTTATATTGCCTCCTGTATTATCTCTGTGATGTCCTTGATTTCTATTTTTTCATCAAATCCCATGGTCAATCTGCTGTCTTCAAACATTGTAATACAGTATGGACAAGAGGTCGCCAGTATTTCAGCGCCTGTGTCTATGGCCTGTTCCAGCCTTAGATCGGAGAACCTTTCACCCTTTGGAGTTTCCATCCAAACCCTGCCGCCTCCACCTCCGCAACAGAGACTGTTCTTGTGTGACTCAGACATCTCAATCAGATTCAGACCTGAAACACTCCTCAAGGCGTCCCGAGGTTCTTCGAATATGCCATTATGTCTGCCTAAATAACATGGATCATGGTATGTGACCTTTTTTGCATACTCTTTGGTAAGCCTGATTGCCCCTTCATTGATCAGCTTGAACAAATATTGAGAGACATGAATTATCTCAAAATTTGCCATGAATTCAGGGTATTCATTTTTAAAGGTGTGATAGCAGTGAGGAGAGTTAACAAGAATTCGTTTTACACCATTATCAATAAAGGTCTTTATGTTTTCCCTTGCAAGACGTTTAAAAAGTTCTTCATCACCGGTTTTACGAATACTTTCTCCGCAACAGTTTTCCTTTGGCCCCAGTATTCCAAAATCTACTCCGGCTTTATTGAGGATATTGGCGGTTGCCTTGGCTACCTTTTTCAGCCTTGGATCATAGCAAAGGTAACAGCCAGGGAAGTATAAAATTTCTGTGTCTTCGGTAAATGTTTTTACAGAAAGGCCCTTTGCCCACTCGTTCCTTTTTTGCCTTTCTTCACCTAATGTATTGCCCTGACCGACAAGGTTGGCGCTGATAGTACGTACAGGTTTTACAGATTCAGGAAATACCCCGTATTCTGTAGCTATTCTGCGCAATGCTATCCCTGATTCTATCTGTTTAACATCCCTCGGGCACTGCTGAGGACATCTTCCACAGGTGGTGCAACGCCACATATCCTCACCTTCTATCTCAGTAAAACCGAACGTTGCCTGACGGACTATCTTGCGCATACTGAATTGTGTAACCCTGTTCCAGGGACAAACAGTATCGCATAATCCACACTGAAAGCACCTTTTGAATGCATCTCCACCGTTTTCTTTTATAACTTCTACGATTTCTTTGTAGTCGGCTACTGATTCCACTGTCTTCTTTAATCCTCTTTTGCTGCCTTAAAATGTTTTCCCCATGCCTTGAAAGATGTTCTCTGTTGTGCCAAAAGCCTTGCACAGGGTTGGCTGGGGGTTGCTTTGAATTTGTTTGTCCTGAATTATCCCAAACAATAAAAAAACATATACAGGTTTTGCAAAAAATATTGTTGATACAAAAAATCACCATTACCTGAGGAGATCTGTCAATATATAATGTATTATGTGTTCTTGAACCCCTTGGTGCAAAAACAGATGGGTGAGTTTTTTTACAAAACGGTAAGGTCCTGATTGTGAAAAACCCGCTGTTTTATCCTGATCTTTTATTCATTTTCTGATATTGACATACGGGCAACGGTATCAACAATAGAGTTCAACCCGTACTTGTCAATGAGGGCTTCGAGCCCAAGCTCTAATTCATCCAGTTTTTCCACTTCTTCTGTTTCTTCTTCTCTTTCTTCATAGGTCAGGGCATCTACAAGACACCACTCAACGCATACAGGCTGTTTTAAATCCGGATCATCCTCACACATGTCACATTTCAGGGGTAAACCTGAGTCCGGTTCCTTGAACCATTCTCGGGAAGGACACGACGCATTGCAAAAATTACATTCCCCATACTCCTGGCCGTTGATTATATAGGTCTGTCTGCCATCACATTCAGCCCTTGCATAGGCCCCTGCACGGACAGGAAGAAAGACATTGTTCAATGTATCCCTGAATACCCTTATTCTGGATCTCCCAGGATTAACAGTACCATATTTTGGGGTAGAATGAAATGCGGCACATATAAGCTCGCATGACCGGCACCCCATGCATTTTTCAAGATCAACCTTGATTGTCTTAATTATTCTTTTCTTTTTTTCTCCACTCACGGCGTGTACCTCTCACTTTACTTCCTGTATCTGTAAATTCCATGAATAACTTTCACCTGCTCTTTGTGTTATTCTGGCTGCTTAATCTTCTTCCTTTAGTATTCCCCTTTTTACAAAATCTTCATATACAAAATCGAGATCCAGATTGTGCAATGTTTCCTTTGTGGGAATTCCATCCTTGTTCCAGCCTCTGTAATTATAGTAGGTATCCATCAGTTTTTCTTCATATTCGGGAATCCTTTGTTTCCAATGATCCTCGGGCGGACGATCATCCTTTCTCCTTAATCCCCTGCGTATATTATTTATTCTTACAAGATTACGATTTCTTGTAGCTATTTTCCACAGTTCCTCTTCATCAACATCCAGTCCTGCTGCATAGGAGGTCAGAAGAGGCAGATTGTGTATATGATACGGAGGTTTTAATGGAAACGATGACAGGCCTGCACATAAACCAAGGGAGTCATCGATGTAATGCATTGTTTCCTGCCAGTCTACAAGTTCACATAGCAGATCCGGAGAAGGCCATTCCGGGAATTTTTTACCTTCATCACCCCACTCCAGAATAAAGTTCTTAAACCTTTCCTCTTTTCCTGTAGGAAGCTGAATCCAGTCTTTTACAAAACCTGCCCTGGCATCTTTGGATAGAGGTCCCTGTGGAATCTGCCCTTCGATCTGTGTGATATTTGCCTTCTCACCTGTGGCCCACATCAGGTAATAAAGGGGATTCAGTTTTCCCAGTTTGATGGGTATCTGTTCATGTTTTTTGATTGTGTTATGATCGTATTTTTCTGCTCCCTTTCCTATCCTGCGGGCAGCCCAGTAAACACCATCGGCAAGAATGTCACCAATCCCCTCCCGTCTGACCATTTTATCAAGCAACCAATAAAATCTTTCCTTGTTGTCAGACGGAAAGCCCGGCATGTCTTCATCTGTCAGAATCCCGGCCTCATAGAGCTCAATGGCAAAGGCCATAACCTGAGGGGCCGAAAAACCGTCCACTCCATATGATTGGGCAACAGAACCGATATCAAAACCGAAATCAAGGTCATCTGCCATGGCGCCGAGGATATAGGTAAGCTTTGTAAAGCATTTCATTACATAGGTCTGTTTTCCGGGAACCTGTATTATTGCACGACATTTTACCGGACAGTTATGGCATGCTATCAATTTTTGTATGGATTGGTCCATTGTTTTGGACCATTCTTCTGCAATTCTATCATTCCAGAAATCCATCCTTCTTACATTGGCATTTCCCCACGAAAAACTGATAGTATGCCATTTTTCGTCATGCAGGGCCATTTCCTGTGGCGATCCGATATATGCCAGTATGGGCGGAACATCCGGAATAGGATTATCCAACCTGTATTGTATATAATCCAGTACCTTTCTGCACTCTTGCACAAATTCGCCAGGCTTGGCAATATTAAGATCTGATGAACCTTTTACTGCTATTGCCTTCAGGTTTTTGTCACCCATTACTGCACCCAGGCCCAACCGGCTGGCACTGCTTTCTTCTGATTCGATGGACGAGAAAAAGACCCTGTTTTCACCGGCAAGGCCAATAGCCAGAACCTTGACATCGGGTTCCTGCAATTCCTCTTTGATGAGAAGGGCTGTTTCATAGGTGCTTTTTCCCTTTAAATGAGATGCGTCCCGGATTTCCACCTTGTCATTATTGATCCAAAGGTATACCAGGTCAGATGCCTTGCCGCTTACAATCACCCTGTCATAACCTGCATACTTCAGCTCCGGTGCCCAGTATCCACCCATCATTGAAAAACCCATCAAATCGGTCTGGGGAGAGATGGAAGATATAATAGTGCGGTTACTTCCCGGAGCCATTGTACCACATAAAAGACCTGTGCTGAATATCAGCAGATTGTCAGGGGAGAAGGGTTCAACTTCGGGAGGAACCCTATCCCATATTATCTTGGCATTGGTGCCTACACCGCCCAGATAAAGTTCCGTTAATTTTGGGTCACTTTCTACCTTTTCTATGTTTCTTCGGGATAGATCAACTTCTAGATTAAACCCTGTTTCTGCGTACCTCATTTTTTCCCCTTCTGTTTTGATAACTCTTTGTTATGTCTTTGGTTTTTGTTGTAGCTGATCTTGCAAAAAAACAGATCAACTAAAAAAAACATATAATATAGACAGTTATATTGTCTGTTATTGCCCTGTATTTGCTTGTCCAGCAGGCCGAATTTTTACAAGACTGTTATCACCTGTTACGATATGTACCGAAAAAGAAAATGTTCAAGGTGTCCTTGACACCGTCTGATTATATCGATTAGAGTCACACACGTGAGTAATATTTAGTGCTATGATAATCTTGTGTCAAGAAAAAAAATGCAATAAATATTCTGTTTTTCCGACAGTGTTTTTCAGTGTCTGTAAAGGTTCTGTAAATATAACCAATCAAATTGTCTGCTGCCTGAAAGGTACTTCGGGGCACATTGAATTTCTTGATAAGGCAATAAGAAAGGACAGTTAGTACCAATAGTCGATTTTGCTAACTGTCTGGTTTTCAGTCTGTAAATGATAGCTTTTGTACAAGATCAGGGAAACCAGGGAATTGTGCACAGCCATACAGACATCCTGCAGGGAGTTTTGTAGATTGATACCAAGATTGTGCAAAAAGGCCGTTTAAATTGATTATGGGTATAAAATAGTTTTATATTGATATGGCACATATAATAACTGTAATAGGCAAATCAAATTCAGGTAAAACAACCCTTATTGAAAAACTGATCCCGGAGATAAGAAGAAGAGGATACAGGGTAGGGACAATAAAACATACCCGTTGCAGGCTTGATATTGATAAAAAGGGCAAGGACAGTTGGCGTCACAGAAAGGCAGGGGCAGATATGGTCCTTGTTGCGTCGCCTGATGAAATTGTTCTGATCAAGGATGAGGAGAACAGTTCGCTTGATAGTCTTGTAAGATATTTTGATGATATGGATATCGTTATTGTTGAGGGATATAAAAGAGAAAATAGACCTAAAATAGAGGTCTTCAGATCGTCAGTACACAGGGAACCTATTTGTCTCAACAGTGATAACCTTATAGCTTTTGTTACGGATTTGAATGTTGATTTGAAGGTTCCGGTTTTTGGATTAGACGAGATTAAGGAGATAGCAGATCTTATAGAAAAAAGGTATTTATCCTGATATCCCGAAAGCTTTTATCATCTTTTCCGGTTCTTGTGTCAGTTCAGAATCTTAATTGTGCATGCCTGTATATTTTGATTTTTTGCCTTTCCTTAATCCGGGCAAGGCTGAATATCCTGCAATGACCTTGTTTGTATTGTTGTCAAACGGTTTCAGTGATGATATCTGTTAAAAGATATGGAGGCTAAAGAGCTGACAGCATTTCCCTGACAGCGGTGAGGGTTTCAGGATCATTTTCAAAAGGGGCAATTCCATTCAGATCAGCATCTGCGATATTGTCCCTGTAAGGTATGAATCCCAGAAAGTTGAAACCCTTTATCTCGTTTGACAGAAAGATTCTTTCCTTTTCAGATCTGACCTTGTTGCCTACCACGCTAAGTCTTTTTATCCCAAGATCACGGGATAGCTTTTGGATCTGTTTTGCTGTATCAATACTCCTTTTTCCGGGTTCTACAACCACGATAAGGTGATCAACAGACATGGCTGTTCCACGCCCGAGATGTTCCAGGCCGGCCTCCATATCCATGACAACGACTTCATCTCTTGCCAACACGATGTGGCTTAATATGCGTTTCAACATAACACTTTCAGGGCAGACGCATCCGCTGCCGCCCTTTTTTACGCTACCCATTACCATCAGCTTGATATTTCCCAGCCTGATGGATAATTTTTCGGGCAAATCTCTGACTTTCGGGTTTATTTTGAAAAAACCGCCCATTGTTCCAGGTTTTGCTTCTGTGCGTTCCTCTATCAGTTTTTTCATCTGTGATATGGGAACAATACCATCAGTATCTTTAATGCCGAGTGCCTGTGCCAGGTTTGCATCCGGGTCTGCATCAATGGCAATGACATCTTTACCCTGATCCGCCATGACCTTTATCATGAATGCCGCGAAAGTTGTTTTGCCCACGCCTCCTTTTCCGCTTACAGCTATTTTCATTGCATGTGTCTCCGTATATCTGAAATCGGTTTCAGGTATCTGTAAATATTTTTCCTGGATTGAGAATTCCTGCAGGGTCAAATGCCCTTTTGATCCTGTGCAAAAGGTCCATCTCTGGCTTTTGTATCTCCATTGCAAGGTAAGGGGCCTTTGTTATACCTATACCGTGTTCGCCTGTAATTGTTCCTTCAAGATGAATAACCTTTTGAAACAGCTCCTTGATAATGTATGGAATCTTTTCTGTTTCCCCGGGCCTGTCTTTGTCAAGCATTATGTTTACGTGAAGATTACCGTCTCCTGCATGTCCAAAGGCGGGTATGGGCAATCTGTAGATATCGCCAAGTCTGGAAAGAAATGCCACCAATTCTGCCATCCTGCTGCGGGGAACAACTATGTCCTCGCTGACCTTGTGTGGTTTCAGCTTGAACAGGGATGGTGACACCTTTTTCCGGACATCCCATAACCTTTCTGTCTCTTTGCCCCCTTTTGCTGCGTCAAAACGTATTGAACCCTTGTTTATGCATATGGCCTTTATTTTGTCAACCATCTTGTCCATGACAGAGCTGTCTCCGTCAACTTCGATAAGGAGCATTGCTCTGGCATTGTGAGGAATGTGTATATCCAGTTCGTCTCTTACGCATTCTATACACCATCTGTCCATGAATTCCAGTATGCTGGGGACGGTTTTGTTTCGTATAATATCGGATACGGTTATAACAGCAGAGGAGGGGTCTTTGAAAAAGGCAATCATTGTCCTCTTTGCATCAGGTTGGGGGATCAGGCGTAGTATGATCTCTGTTATAATTGCAAGCGTGCCTTCAGAACCTGTTATCAATCGTACAAGATCATAGCCGGCCACCCCCTTCATTGTACATACGCCTGGACTTATAATCTCTCCATTTGGAAGAACTGCTGTTAATCCAAGGACGTAATCCCTTGTTACACCGTATTTCACTGCTCTCAGACCACCTGCGCATTCAGCTACATTTCCGCCGATAGTACATGTGTCTGAACTGGCAGGATCTGGCGGATAAAACAGTCCCAAGGCGTTTACGGTCTGTTGCAAATGACCGGTAATTACGCCTGGCTCTACCCTGCATATCATATTATCCTTATCAATCATAAGGATACGGTCAAGGCGGTTCATGGCAATAACGAGCCCGCCTTTGACAGGCAATGCCCCGCCTGTCATGCCGGTTCCGGCGCCTCTTGGAATTACCGGGAAACCTCTCTTTGCAGCAAGGGTGATAATGGATGAGATTTCCTCCTTGTTTGCAGGCATCACAACGGCATCTGGAGGGTAAATGAGCCTGGTTCCGTCGGAGGAATAATCCGATATGGATTCTTTGCCATGGAGGATATGGTCTTTGCCAACGATTCGGGACAGTTCTTTAAGTGTGTTGTCAGAGATCATGGGATAAATGGTACCCTGCCTTTAAGGGCATATTTTACTGTCATACGGTCCATGTATTTCAGATCCCCTCCCATGGGAATTCCTGATGCTATTTTTGATATTTTTAAATCAGGTTTTTTTTCTGAAATGAGTTTGACAAGGAAAGACGCGGTTGTTTCTCCTGCTGTAGATGGATTGGTGGCGATTATCACCTCGGTGATTTTTTCTCTGTCGATTCTGTGAATAAGCTGTTCTATCTTCAAATCTTCCGGACCTATTCCATCCAAAGGAGAAAGTACCCCGTGTAATACGTGGTAGCGACCTTTGAATATGCCTGCATCTTCTATGGCCATCTGGTCACCAGGGGCCTCTACCACACATATGGTGCCATCAGAACGGCCAGGGTCAGCGCATATGGCGCATGGGTCTGTATCCGTAAGATTAAAACATGTAGAACACAGGGTGATCTTTTCCTTGACATCTACAAGGCTTCTGACCAGATCTTCAACCAGTTCGCGCCTGCTTTTCAATACAAAAAGGGCCATTCGTGTGGCTGACTTCTGTCCTATTCCCGGAAGCCTGGACAATTGTTTGATCAGATTGTTAAGTGGCTTGGGATATGTGTTCATAACAAATAATGCTCACTTGCAGGTGTTCGGTTTTGTTCAGGGCAGGGAAGAACAGAAAACATGACAACCACCTGTTTTTTTGCGGTTTATGGGTTTTTCTACGTACGGGCTTTGGTGCTTGCTGATTTTGTAACAAATATCCTGTTTCTGAAAAAGGCCCCAGGTTTTAGACAGTGGGTATAAATACCACCAGATGCATAGAATAAAAACATGTATGATGCCTGCAGGTATGGCCGGATTCAGGAACCCTGGCTGCTTTCTGGTATGAAAATGTGGTATGTTACATCATACCTTGAAGGCCAGGCATGTTCATACCTTTTGTAAGCTTTCCCATCTCGGCATTAACCATTTCTTTGGCCTTTGATAATGCATCGTTTACAGCGGCCTGGACCAGATCCTGGAGCATATCCACATCTTTAGGGTCAACAACTTCAGAATCTATGTTTATGGACAGTATTTCCTGTCTGCCATTGGCTGTAACCTTAACCATGCCGCCACCTGCAGATCCTTCTACTGTTTTGGCCCCTACCTCCTCCTGAAGTTTGGCCATCTTGGCCTGCATTTGCTGTGCCTGCTTTAGGAGTTGACCCATGTTTGGCATACCTTTCATAATATCTACCTCCTGGATTGGTTTTTGTCCGTAAAATGATCATTTTGCTTGTATTGTTATGAGCATCAATTCTTGAGATACATCTCTGTTTTCAGAATTTGAGTATACCCTGATTTTGTGCAAAGTGCATCATTTGTGGATAAAAAGTAAACGGTACTCCGGTTATGTTGTTAATTGTTGATAATATGAGCAGGTTGACAGTGCCTCTGTTGAAACTGCATTTTGTTTTTTTATATAAAACTATCATCCATTCATAAATAGATTATGGTCACTGTCCGGTTCCCAATACAAAAAATGGGATATCTTTTTACAAGATCAAGGAAATCAAGGGATCATGCGGAAGAGTACAGATGGCGCACAGGGAATACCGCAGGTTGACATCAGGGTTGTACGCAAAGGCCGTTTATGGATGGAAACTGTTTATTTACAGGCCTGCCAATGTCAGTCAGGATTCTTCTCTCTTTTCTATATCGCCATCAAACATGGTAATTATCTGCTGAACAGCGTCAGGGTATTTATGCGCTTTATATCTTGCTGCATCTTGATCCCTGATATCTGTCTGCCGGGTGTTTTGACTGCTGTTGGGCAATACTATTTCTGGTTTTATGTCGTGTCTGAAAAAATCTTTGCAGTAGTTGCAAAGCCGTTGATAACATTCCTTGTCATTAAAATAGGAAACAGCGAAGGAGCCATTTTTGGGCTGAAGTTCTAATGAGTTTTCTGTCATATTTTTGAGCTGCATGTCTTTTAACAGTGTTGCCATTGGTCTGTTTACAGATGAGACATAGACAATAAAATCATTCCAGTCTGGATGGGCTTTGACCTTTTTATGACTGTTTTCCGCTATATCTGCCCCGGTTTTTTCGGACGGTTCCCATTCAACAGATACCTCTTTAACATTATATCCCTTATTCTGTTCCGATACTGCATGGTTGCCTAAAAGCCTTTTTTCAAGATGTTCTATCTTTTTTATTATTTCGTCAAAGGAGAGTATCTCATCGATATGGCATAGCTTTACCATAAGGGCTTCCAGAAGCAACCGTGGGGTTGAAGTTGAAAGAAGGTCTTTTTCATGGGTTACAAGGAAATTCAGAATAAACTGTATTTTTTCTGTGGTGACTGTTTTTGGCAGGACCTTTCCATAATCCTGTTCAGGTCTGTCTGTTTCTGATGCCTGGCCTTTTATGCCCATCATGTTTACCATTATATCCCTGAACTGCTGCATGATGACACGATAAAATTCCTTGAGATCATAACCATTGACATATACCTGATCAATAATGGCAAGGCACTCTCCGGGAGAGCCTTCCATGATGGCCCGGGCAGTTCTGACAATAAGATCTCTGTCTATGATTCCGAGTATCTCGGTGATTTCCTGGTCTTTTACCTGTTGTCCGCAAAATGATATCACCTGGTCAAAGAGGCTTTGGGCATCACGCATGCTTCCCTCTGATTCCCCTGCGATCAATCCAATACCGGTATCGCTTATTTCTATGTTTTCATAAAGTGCTATTTTTCTGAGATGCTCTGATATCTTGAGAAGAGGTATCCTTTTAAAATCAAACCTCTGACATCTCGACAGGATAGTGACAGGGACCTTGCGGATTTCTGTGGTGGCAAATATGAACTTTGCATGAGCAGGGGGCTCTTCAAGTGTTTTCAGCAGGGCATTAAAGGCCTCTTTTGTCAGCATATGCACCTCATC
>CAYWEN010000002.1:0-78278 GCA_964457545.1 uncultured Desulfobacterales bacterium
CACAGGACTCTGCTAAGTCGCAAGACGATGTATAGGGTCTGACGCCTGCCCGGTGCTGGAAGGTTAAGGGGATTTGTTATCTGCTTTCGGGCAGAGAAGCTTTGAACCGAAGCCCCAGTAAACGGCGGCCGTAACTATAAAGGTCCTAAGGTAGCGAAATTCCTTGACGGGTAAGTTCCGACCTGCACGAATGGCGTAACGACTGCCCCACTGTCTCAACCAGAGACTCGGTGAAATTGAAATCGCGGTGAAGATGCCGCGTACCCGCGAAAAGACGGAAAGACCCCGTGAACCTTTACTACAGCTTGACATTGGATTTTGGGTTAGTATGTGTAGGATAGGTGGGAGGCTGTGAAACTTCAACGCCAGTTGGAGTGGAGCCGCCCTTGAAATACCACCCTTACTAACTTAGGATTCTAACCTTGGCCCGTTATCCGGGTCGGGGACAGTGTCTGGTGGGTAGTTTGGCTGGGGCGGTCGCCTCCTAAAGAGTAACGGAGGCGCGCGAAGGTTCCCTCAGACTGATTGGAAACCAGTCGTAGAGTGTAAAGGCATAAGGGAGCTTGACTGTGAGACCGACAGGTCGAGCAGGTACGAAAGTAGGTCTTAGTGATCCGGCGGTTCTGTATGGAAGGGCCGTCGCTCAACGGATAAAAGGTACTCCGGGGATAACAGGCTTATCGCGCCCAAGAGTTCACATCGACGGCGCGGTTTGGCACCTCGATGTCGGCTCATCGCATCCTGGGGCTGGAGCAGGTCCCAAGGGTTTGGCTGTTCGCCAATTAAAGCGGTACGTGAGCTGGGTTTAGAACGTCGTGAGACAGTTCGGTCCCTATCTTTCGTGGGCGTAGGATATTTGAGAGGATCTTTCCCTAGTACGAGAGGACCGGGATGGACGAACCTCTGGTGTGCCAGTTGTCGCGCCAGCGGCATAGCTGGGTAGCTATGTTCGGAATGGATAACCGCTGAAAGCATCTAAGTGGGAAGCCAACCTCAAGATTAGATATCCCTTCTTATTCTCAGTTCGCTGGGAATAGGACTGAAGACCCCTTGTAGACGACGAGGTTGATAGGTCAGAGGTGTAAGTATGGTAACATATTTAGCTGACTGATACTAATAGGTCGTGAGGCTTGATCATTTCTTTTCTTTGCATTCTTCTGTCTCTCACTCTTACTCTTTAATTACTCTGTATTAGTTTAATATATTCTGTTTTTTTCCGGTGATAATAGCAAGGAGGCCACACCCGTTCCCATTCCGAACACGGAAGTTAAGCTCCTTAGCGCCGATGGTACTGCGTGGGAGACTATGTGGGAGAGTAGGTCGTTGCCGGAAATTTTAACTTAAATGCCCCGCAAAGATTTTGTCTTTGCGGGGCATTTTTTTTGTATTGTTTCAATTTTTTCCCTGGTACTTATTTTTCTTTGGAACAGTAGGATTCATTTTTATGCAGGATATCTCCTCTTTTTCCTGTTTTTGGATATGTTGATTCAGGAAAAATAAAGTTTTCAAGAGTTACTATCCTGAATGCCTTATTCAGGGGATGGGACAGTATTTTTCTTGCAAATTTCCATTGTATGTTACGGCATCTGTCTATATCTGCAATCTTGTATCTTCCTTCTCTGATCTTTTTTTCCATTATTTCTACTTCTTCAGGAAGCGCCTCTTTTCTGAGAGAGACCTTTACTGCCTTTTTTGTACTGATACGCTGTATTATCCAGCTCCACCCCAATGAGTTGTCTATTTCAAGTGTTCCAAAATTTATTCTTCCTCCGGTCAGATAAGCGCAAGTATCAACAAAGCATGGGCTGTTTTTGGTTAAAACCCTTAAATCTGTTCTGTCTATAATTCCAGAAGGAAAAAGTCTGGAAAGTCCAAGCTTAAGACCTGCTGCACATACAAGCAAGCCATCGCATGGGTGTCCGTGGAATTTAATTATATCTTTTACTGTAATGGTTTTTGTCATAGGAGCGTATCTGCCGAGAGAGCTCTCTGTATCCAATACTTCAAATTCAGGAGAGTATCTGGAGTTGGTCATCCAACTTTGATTGTACCAGGCGGGAAACCTGTCTGGTATGCAAACCTTTTGGATAATGTTGTTGTGATCTCCTGCAAATACATACGAGGTTGATATGAGTATTATAGCAATAAGGTAGATAATTTGTTTGTGTTTCATCGCAGTCTCCTTGTACCTGTCTGAAAATGAGGAGGAACCTTTGCATAATATTCGGTTCTGTCCATGTCCTATGTTTGTATGAACATCTTATGTAAAGATGGCTGTAGATTTTAATGGCAGAAATATTGTATGTCTGAGGATTGAATGAAAATTGACCTGCTTGTGTGCCTGTCTTCCCTCTTTTGGTATCAGGCAGGCACGGCAGGTCTGGAAAGATAAAAGTGCCCTGAAACAAACTATACAAGGCCGATGTGTTTGATTAACCTGATTGATTATGGTCATCAATCAGTTAAAACCAGGATTTTATTTCTTCTGTCTTGGGGACCTTTCCTGTACATTTTACCTTTCCATCTACAATAACTGCAGGGGTTGAAAAGACACCATGCTTACTGATTTCGACCGGATCTGTCACCTTTTCCATTTTTGTGTCTATCCCTAATTCTTTAACTGCTTCTTTAACATTTCTTTCTGTTGCCTGACATCTTGTACACCCCGGACCCAAAATTTTAATTTCCATAGTTAAAATCTCCTGTTAATAATTCTTGATTGTTTACAGCAAAGATTGAAACACGAACATTATATTGCTATATTGCACTATAACAATATAAGATTGAATCTTTCATTGTCAAGTTAAGGGTAAAGCTTTTTTGCAGTGATTGGGCTTTTGTCAACAGTGTCTGTGTCTTTGGCAATTTCTCTGTGTAGCCTGTCTGTTTGCGTCAGGCAAACCGGTCTGTGGAATGGGAACGACTTGAGTTATGTTGCTTTGGGTTTGGACCGCCTGTTTCTGAGGCCTTTCAGTTTCCTTATGTTGACTATATCCATGTTTTTTCCATTTGTATCTTTTTCTTTTGGTGTTTCTATAATCCCTGGAATATGGCAGAGGTCAGGGTCAGTTACAATATATGAAAATGCCTCTATTCCTATGTGCCCTTTACCTATGTGTTCATGTCTGTCAATTCTTGAACCCAGTTCTTTTTTTGAATCATTCAGATGTATGACAAACAGGTTGTTTATGCCTACTATCTTGTCAAATTCATTTTTTGTTTTTTTATATGACTGTCGGGTTCTTATATCATAGCCTGCTGCAAAGATATGACATGTATCAAGGCAGATTCCTATCCTGTCTTTGTTTTCTGTCATGTTTAAAAGTTCAGACAGGTGTTCAAATCTGTTGCCTATGCTGCTTCCCTGTCCTGCGGTTGTTTCAAGAAGTATCCTGACTTTTGTTTTTGAGGTTCTGCTGATTATCCGGTTAAGTGCAGATGCAATACGTTTTAGACCTTCATCTTCACCTTTGCCCATGTGTGATCCGGGATGTATGACAAGATACGGTATTTCAAGCATACTTGCCCTTGTAACCTCATCTTCCATTGCGAATATTGATTTTTCTTGTATTTCTCTGTATGGCGATGCAAGGTTTATCAGATATGAATTATGGGCAATGACTGGTTTTATCCTTGTTTTATCTCTTGCAGTTTTAAAACGCTGTATATCTGTTTGGGTTAACTCCTTTCCCTTCCATTGATTTGCATTTTTGGTGAATATCTGTATTGTATCGCAGGAGAGATTATAACCTCGTTCAAATGCCCTGTGCAATCCTCCTGTTATAGACATGTGGCCGCCTATACGCATGATTCTCCTCTTTGTTTGTGGCTCAATATTTGCAAAAGACACAAAAGATCTATTTGTTACACCTGTAGACGGTTGTGTCGCTGCCAATTCATAAAAATGGTCATGTTATCATTTATGGATGCAAACCTGATATCTCCCAGGATTCTATGTTGTGTTAATAGGGTTCCTCAGGTATGGGTTACAATAGCAAAAATGCATTCTTATGTGAATTTCATGGTTGACAAACAGGTTTTTTTGCAGTATCAGTTTCAACTTATGAGAAGTTTGTCTCATGTAAATGTTTTAATCTTATTTTTTAACTGGCTGCTGTTACTAAAAGATTTTTTTAGGATTGCCGGCTTTAAGGTTTGGTTAAACAAGGTGTTTTTTTAATCCAGTCAGTGTCCATCCATGAATCGGTTTTGGATGCTCGCGAGTTTCCAGTTCCTTGCAGCCGTTGAGTGTTTGGTTAATGTCCATTCATAAGTGGATATTCTCATAATATAAACACTAAGTTGCCTGATTGTTTATGCAGTCTGCTACATAGTATTATACCTCGTATGCTGATCCCTTGATTTTTTTGATCTTTTAAAAAAGGTTTTTCGTCTTTGTATGATCATTCGTTACATTAATGAGAATCTTTGTGCAAGGTCAAAAAATCCTTATGGTTGATCTGTCTGTGTTTCATATACGGGTAAGGCGTACAGATTGGGCAAAACAGGGTCTTATCATTTTCTCAGGTAAAAGCAGCCATAAATTTTTTAGAGGAGGATTTTTATGTATCAAAAGTGTTTTTCCCGTTTTTTTAATCTGTTTCTATGTTTTTTATTACTGTTTGTTTTTTCCGTAGCCATGTCAGTTGATGATGCTTTTGCAACGCCTAAAAGGAAGCTGAAAGGCAACATGGAAGAGGTTTACAATAAACTTCCGGAAGAGGCTACCAACTGGAAAGAGATTTTTACCAAGGGGATGTTTTATGGCAGATTTAGAATAAATTCTTTTAAGTGGGATTATGCAGAGCACCATCAATCAGGAAAGACCAACCGCAACTATGATCCGTGGGGATTTGCAGTTGGCGGCAGTCTTATATTAAAATCTGCACCGTTTTACGGTGTAAGTGCAACCCTGGGATATTATTATTCAAACAGTCTTGGTGTCTTGAATAACCGTGATGCAGTATATGGCAAGTCAGGAAAAGATACCTTTTCCCGTCATGATGCTGTTGATGACGATAACTGGTATATGAGTGTGCTGGCGCAGGCCTATATAGAGTTTGATTATATGAAGACATTTCTGAAAACTGATGTAAAGGCAGGCCGCATGATATATAATGACAGCCCATTTATTAAATCTAACGATACCAAAATGATACCGAATACCATGCAAGGTTTTGCCTTTAAAAACAAGCTGATTCCTCAGACCACCCTCCATTTTGCATGGTTTGACAAGCAAAAACTTAGAGATCACACAAGGTTTCATGATGTTATAACCTTTGGAAGCCCGGACACAAGCAAGGTCAAGACAGTACATGGAAAGACAGCCAAATATTACCAGTGGGAACAGAATGATGATTCTGCTGTACACAAGGGTTTGACTCCTCAGAATCTCAGGGCAAATCACAAAAAGATTCATAACAGTCTCTTGATTGCCGGTATGACGAACAAGAGCATCAAGAATCTCAAACTGGATTTCTGGTTTAATTCTGTCCCGGGCCTTTTTCATACAATCCTGACAGAGGCGAACTACAAGATAGACCTTGGCGGAGGATGGTCAGTTACCCCGGGGTTCAGGTATATGCACCAGTTTGATGTTGGTGCCGGAAAGGTTGGTGGCGCCGGGCTTACTGGCAAATTGGCTGGCCATAAGGGTTATTACAAGGGATATCATGATGCGGATGATGCGGATGCAACGTTGTTTGGCGTTCGTCTGGTATTCAAAAAAGGCGCGGGGAAACTTCACTTTGGATATACCAAGGTAACCGATGATGGTGACTTTATCTCTCCATGGCGTGGCTGGCCAACCAAGGGTTATACTCGTTCAATGGCCCAGTACAATTGGGAAGCAAATACAAAGAGTTTTATGATAAAAGGCGTATATGATTTTGACAAGGCCAAAATCATATCCGGTTTGAAAGTTGCTCTTGATTATGCATATATGGATTATGACAAGACAAAGGAAAGGCTTGGTGGTATTAACAAGACAGACCGGGACATTATCCATATGGATGTTATATACGGATTTCCTCATCTTAAGAAGCTTCTTCCCTCCTATATGGAAGGGCTTGAGGGAAAATTCCGTGTAGCTTTTGTGGATGCGGAAAGAAGACACAATCCAAGTGCAAACCGTTATGATCCGTCTTACAATGAATTCAGGTGGGAGCTCAACTACCTGTTCTAATTGTTCTTTGTTTGAGAAACAGCCTTATGGATCTGTCTGTTGTAATACATAAGGCCAGTAACCCTGAAAATTGTCTGTTTTTTAAAAGCCGGTATATGTTGATACCGGCTTTTTCTTGTTTTATTTCAAGGTGCCAGTTGATCTGTGTTAAGCCTGATTTTATGTTCTTTTAAATATGACCTGATTTTGAAAGAATTGATTTGTTGATATAAGCTGAGTATAATGTGTTATGCCAATGATAGAAAAAATTCAGGACCTTTTGACTGATGTTTTGAAAAAGGTATGAACGGGCGAATTTATGGATAGTGCCTATCCATAAACATACCGTTACAAGTCATTTGGTTGTGAAATTGATTCATAGATGAAGGTTGTTATAAAAGGTTTTGTTGATATGTAAAAGGGATACCTGATAGACAATGAAGAAGAGACCAACTGATTACAGAGGGGATTGTTGAAAGGCATACCTTGACGTAGGGCTATGTCTGAGAATATTGCACTCTGGAGAAACATTCGAATTTATCATTGAGGACGATAAAAGGGATAGGATAAAAAAGGTGATTTTACGGTATGGGGGTGAGGTTGTTTCTGAAACCGTATTAGGCAGTGATATCAGGTTCAGGATCAGAAAAATGTAGCAAAAGAGGGGGTCTTATGGTTTTTACCTGTCCTGTTGTTCATTATGATGGGTTGAAACTAAGAAGTCCAGCAGTGCCCGGCATGGGGGTGAGGAGGTTCTTCTTCTGTCCCTGATCAGATAAAAATGACGTTTCATGGAAATACCATCTATTCTGATGATTTTTATCAAACCTGCCTTGAGTTCAGTATCAATGGCCCTTGATGATAAGACTGATACACCAAGTCCTGCCTTTATGGCTTCTTTTACTGCCGTGGATGAACCAAGACGGGCCACGATCTTGAATGATTTTGTGATCTGGCTGTCAGACATATTCATGCATTTTGCCATTACCTTCAATGTTCCTGAACCTCTCTGTCTTGTTACAAATGGTTCTTCCATGAGTTTGTGAAGGGATACCTTTCTTTCTTTTGTCCATGAATGACCGGCAGGAACAGCCAGGACAAGTTCATCTTCCCACAGGTTGTAACGTTCGAGATTTTTCCCTGATGTTATGGCCCCTACAATACCGAGATCGAGGTTGCCTTCAAGGACATTCTGCTCTATTTTTTTTGAATCAGCAATGGTTATGCTAACAGATATGAAGGGATAAGTTTTGCGGAAACGCTGGATAAGGCCGGGAAGTATATACTCTCCCGGGATAGTGCTGCCTCCTGCATGGATTTCTCCTCTTTTTACACCAAGAAATTCCTGAAATTCCATACATATATTGTTTTTCATATTCAGCAGGGGCATTGCCTTTTTGTAAAAAAACTCTCCTGCTTTTGTAGGTATGATTTTTCTTCCGAGACGATCGAACAGCTTTGCGCCCATCATATTCTCAAGGTTGGCTATCCTTTCACTGACAGATGCCTGAGCCAGAAAAACTGCTTCTGCAGCTTTTGAAAAACTTCTGAGTTCATATACCTTGCAAAATATTTCCAGGTGCCTGAGATCAAAATTTGAGGATATGTCCTGTGGTTTTTTCATTATTCTTTACAAAGGGGGTATAGGAGCTGTCCAAATACAGATTTTTTTGCTGTTGAGAAGATGTTACGTTTTTATGAGTCTGCAACCAACAAATATTGTTTGATTGTTTTCGGTTTTCCTGTTCAGGTTAAGCACTTGTGTTTTTGCCGGACTCCAGGGCTTCAATAACAAGGGCTGCTATCAGAGGAAACATTATTTCATGGTGCCCTGTAAGCTGGTATCCCTTGCCTCCTTCTGTGGTAGGCCGGTGTACAACATTTGTTGTTGGTCTGTAGTGCTGTATGAAATCCATGTTTACTGTGGTGAAGTCTTTTACGTTGTATCCAAGGTTTCTTGCAAGGGTTAGGGCCTTTAAAAAGACCTCCGGGAGAATGACAGCGGATCCAAGGTTTATGTAAATGCCACGGTTCAGGGAGGATACAAGGCGTGAAAATATACGGAAATCAAGATGTGATGTTGCTCCAATGGCAGCACCGTTTGCATCTGGATGAAAGTGTACAATATCCGTACCAATGGCTACATGAACCGTAACTGGTATGTCAAATTCGTATGCCATGGCCAGTATGCTGTAGCGATTAAAGGGAAATCTGTTTTTTGCAAGCATGGCTCCTATGGCCTTGCCAAGCCCCATACCTTTTTTGTAACCCTCTGTAATGGCATTGTTAATATACCTTCCTGTCTCTTCTGCCATGCCAAATTTACCCGCACCCAATTCCACGGCGACATCTTCCGATGTTTGGCCCACCATCGCAATTTCTGAATCATGGATAACACATGCCCCGTTCATTGCAATCCCCTTTATGATTCTGCGATTCATAAGGTCAATTATTACAGGGGCAAGGCCAACCTTTATAACGTGACCGCCCATGCCTATAATTATGACCCTGTCTGAAGATGCAGCCTTTACAAAACGGGATATGATTTCCCTTATCTGTTTGCCTGCCAGTATATCGGGCAGATAGTCAAGCCATTTTTTTATTCCTTCACCTGTGGTCCACGGCGAGGCAAAATCATTTATGCTGACCTTGCTTTGTCTTGTTTTCAGGGAATATGTCTTTATTTTGTCTATGGATAATGGCGTTATTTTATTCATTATTCTTCCTGTTTTCCAGCATGTCTGCTGAACATCAGATAGTCCACAAGGTGGCAAGTGATATGTAATGCTATTATATGTACTTCCTGCACTCTTGCAGTGTTGAAACTGTTTACCACAATGGGAAGATCGAGAAGGTCGAGCAGTTTTCCTCCGTCTTTGCCAAGAAGGCCTGCTGTAAAGATACTGTGATCTCTTGCATATTTGACAGCTCTTACGACATTCTCAGAACAGCCGCTTGTGCTTATGGCCAAAAGAATATCCCCTTCTTTTCCTATTGCCTTTACCTGTTTCAGGAATATATCTTTAAAAGAATAGTCATTCCCAATACTTGTGATGGCAGATGTGTCGGTTGTGAGGGCAATGGCAGGCAGGGGAGGGCGTTCTATCTCAAATCTGTTTACAAATTCAGCAGCTATATGCTGGGCATCTGCAGCGCTGCCTCCGTTTCCGCATAGCATAAGTTTCCTGTCACTGGTGAAGGCAAAGGCAATCTTTTCTGAAAGATATATAAGATTTGATGTGTTGTCTTTTATAAATTCCTTTTTCAGCTTCAAGCTGTGATCAAGTATGTTTTTTATTATCTGTTCCACATGTTTCCCCTTTTATTAGGGCCAAATCTTTTATTGCCCCTGCCACGGTTATAAGCTCTTTTTCTCCTATTGTTCTTACATCAAACAGGACCTTTTCTTTATTAACTCTTGTTATTATCGGCGGATTATATTCCCTCAGCCACCTTTCCATGTACTGTGCAGACAGTTTTCTGGGTACGAGGCAGAGCATACGGCTTGGCAGTCTGAGCTGAGGCAGGGATCCTCCGCCTGTCATTGAATTGCCGTCTATCAGTTCAAGCGAAAAGTTCTCTGCGTTAATGCCTGTAACAAGTTTGACAAGATATTCTGCTTTTTCTTTAAGGGCATCGTAAGATTGGAATATCATTTTCAGGACAGGAATTCTTTTTGCGGCCTTCTGTTTATCCATATAAAGCCGCAAGGTTTCTTCGAGTGCCATCAAGGTAAGTTTGTCTATTCTGAGTGCCCTTGCAAGCTGGTTCTCCCTGATGGCTTTTATCAGATCCTTTCGGCCAAGGATAATCCCTGCCTGGGGCCCTCCAAGAAGTTTGTCTCCACTGAATGTTACCAAATCAGCTCCCTGGATCAGTGCTTCCTGGACTGTTGGTTCCATTGGAAGTCCATAGTCAGAGAAACTTATCAGACATCCGCTTCCAAGATCTTCCATTACAGGTATGCCGTAACGTCTGCCAAGAGAGACCATTTCGCAAAGGGGAACGTCTTCAGCAAACCCTATTAAAGCAAAGTTGCTCTTGTGGACCTTTAGGAGCATGGAGGTATCAGAATCGATGGCCCTTTCATAGTCTGCAAGATGGGTCTTGTTGGTGGTTCCTACCTCTACCATCTGCGCCCCGCTTTTTCGCATTACATCAGGGATCCGGAAAGAACCTCCGATTTCCACCAATTGTCCGCGGGAGACTATAACTTTTTGCCCTTTTGCAATGGTTTCCAGGCAGAGAAGAACTGCCGCTGCATTGTTGTTTACAACCATTGCGGCTTCTGCATTGGTAAGGTCCTTTAACAGACTTTCAACGTGAATGTACCTGCTGCCGCGTTTCCCGCTGTTCATGTCATATTCCAGATTACAGTAGCCTCCAGGAAAAGATCCAAGTTTCTCAAGGACTGTTTCAGCGAGAGGGGAGCGACCAAGGTTTGTATGTATGATAACGCCGGTTGCGTTGATCACTGATCTCAAACTGGGTTGGGTTGTCTGTATAAGTTTTTCTTCTATCAGATCAATGACTTTTCCGGTTTTTAAACGGTTTTCATCTGTGAGGGTTTCGTTTTTTATTTGATTGCGTAGCTGTTCAAGGGTTTCCCTGATGACATTAATGACCACCTCCCTTGGACAACTTTCAAGCAGTTTTGATATTCTATGGGTGTTAAGCAACTTGTCCACAGCAGGCATCTTTTTAAAAAGACAAGTTTTGTATTCTGTCACGTGTTTTTTTCCTTTTGGTTTGGCGGAAAATATATTTTCATTCATCAAGTGGTGCCCATCCATAAACAGAGTGTGGACAACAGTGAGTTTCCAATCCAGAAAATGAGATATCTTTGTACAAGACCGGGAAAATAAAGAGCACGGAATCATACAGACATAGATTGGTGCAGGGATTGTGCAAAAAGGCTATTTACAGATGGAAACTGAACATATATTTTTCTTTACATACGAGGGTTACGTATCCATTTTATATAAAACTATATATCAAGCGTTTCTTTTTTTCAATGTATTGAAAAATGAACTTGAAAATCAAGGGGGTTTCTGCTAAAAATAATCGGTATGGTGAGTGTAGCTCAGTTGGTAGAGCACCGGGTTGTGGCCTCGGTGGTCGAGGGTTCAAGTCCCTTCACTCACCCCACAATATTTACCTGATGTCAGAATTGCAGTTGCAGACCTGTCTTGTTTATGGTTTTTCATATTGGCCTGTTACAATGATTATAACAGGGCAATGGAAAACATGTTAAATCAGATATCAGCAGGGTGTATGATCAAACTCCGAATTCTTCATGATGAGTATATGAAACAGGTCGAACAAAGGCTACAGGACAGATGGTCTTTCTAACTTGATAATGTCTTTTGCTGATATTGTACCCTGAATACACAGGTCTTCAGGCTATTAAACAAGACCTTCCCCTCCTTTTTGTCCGATTCCTGCATTCGCTTGAAATCCTTACCTCTCTTGAATTTGAATGAAATATTTTGCAAAGGTTCTGGTTTGTCCACTTGTGATCTTTGCATTTTGGTATATTAGTCTGTCTTGATTCTTCTGTCTTTTTACCGATATCTTTTATTGATATCTGTATCAAAGGGCAGATTGTCTCGAAGCTGTCAAGTAAAAGATTATATAATGTTTTGGCAAAGGATTGTACCAAGGGAGATAGCAGTATGAAAAACATATTAATTACCGGCGGATGTGGCTTTATTGGAACCAACTTTATCAGATATCTGCTTGAAGAATCAGATTTCAAGGGGCGAATAATAAATATTGACAGCCTTACATATGCCGGTACCCCTGAGAATCTTAGCGATATAAGGGAACGGTTTTCAGACAGGTATCTGTTTGTCAGAGGGGATATATGTGATAGGGAACAGGTGTTTACCCTGTTTGATGAACATGATATTGATGCTGTCTGTCATTTTGCAGCCGAGTCACATGTAGACCGTTCCATTGTTGGGCCGGATGCCTTTATCAGAACAAACATAATGGGGACATTCAATCTCCTTGAGGCAGCGAGGGCACATAGAGACAGATTGGAACTGTTTCATCATATAAGTACGGATGAGGTGTATGGCAGTCTTGATGATGACGGTTGCTTTACAGAACAGACCCCGTATCAGCCAAGCAGCCCTTATTCTGCTTCAAAGGCGGCCTCTGATCATCTTGTAAGGGCATATCACAGGACATATGATCTTCCTGTTACCATATCCAACTGTTCCAATAACTATGGACCATATCAGTTTCCGGAAAAACTGATACCTTTAATGATTTTGAATGCCCTTGCTTACAAGCCTTTGCCTGTCTATGGTAATGGGACCAATGTGCGGGACTGGCTTTATGTTAAAGATCACTGCAAGGCTGTATGGATGATTATGCAGCATGGCAGGAGAGGTGATACATACAACATCGGGGGGGGAACTGAACTGGAAAACATACGGCTGGTTGAGATGATATGCGATTTTATGGACAGCCTGGACTTTAAAGAGGGTCGTTCAAGACGTGAACTCATAACCTTTGTAAAGGACAGGCCCGGTCATGATTATAGATATGCCATTGACAGCACAAAACTGAGATGTGAGTTGGGATGGGAGCCGGAGGAGTCGTTTGAGTCAGGTCTTGAAAAGACTGTTCACTGGTACCTTGAAAACAATGAATGGATTGACAGGGTGATGAATTCTGAGTATCAAAGGTGGATCAGAACACACTATGTATAAAGATCGTGCATGAATCTGCAAAAAGAGCAGGAAGGAGGTAGCGGTTGGAGACAGTGGTTTTATCTTTGGGAGGGTCTGTAATTGTTCCTGATGAAATAGATACCATGTTCCTTTCTCAATTCAGAGATTTGGTTATGGAATTGTCTTCCATGCGTTTTATTATAATTTGCGGGGGCGGCAGGGTTTGCAGACGATATCAGGATGTTGCAAGATCATTGTCATATATCTCTGCGAATGATCTTGACTGGCTGGGGATTATGGCTACAAGACTCAATGCCGAACTGATGCGTGTACTGTTTAACAAGTATGCCTCTGAAAAGGTTATACATGACCCGGAAGAGGATATAGATGAAACCAGGCGGATTGTAATTGGGGCCGGATTCAGACCCGGCTGTTCCACTGATTTGCGTGCGGTACAGTTGGCAAAACGTTTTGGAGCCAACAGGGTTGTAAATATATCAAACGTAAACTATATATATGATTCTGATCCAAATAAAAACCCTGATGCAGTTCGGCTGAGGCATATCGCCTGGCAAGATTTTATCAGGCTGGTAGGTTCTGATTGGGAACCAGGCCTTAATATGCCGTTTGATCCGGTTGCTTCGAAAGAGGCAAGCCGATTTGGGCTTGAGGTGGTAATTATAGGAAATTCTATTGGTAATCTGAAAAAATTGCTTGCGGGAGGGGAATTTGAAGGAACAGTTATTTCATAGGGACAGAGCAATATGGGTGGATTAGGAATATCCTGTCTGTACTGCCAGATATAAAGATACAGGTAATTAAGCCTCATAAAGGGCTGCGGAAGTTTGTTTTTGTGTTTTCTGCATTACCTGTTGAAACTGATACGGTTCCTCTGTTCCGGATTTCTTGATATGCTTTTAATAAAGGAAGATCATGGAAAATATGCACTCTGTTATTCTTGGTATTCTTCAGGGCCTGGCCGAGTTCTTACCTGTAAGCAGTTCGGGACATCTCGTTTTATGCCAGGAATATCTCGGGCTTAAAGAACCTCAGCTTCTTCTCGATCTGCTCCTTCATTTAGGGACACTTCTTGCGGTATGTGTATATTTTTACTCTGATCTTAAAGATATGGTTCGAGAGACCGTGTCATTTTTTCGGGATATGTATAATGGCAGGGTGCATTTCAGTGATATACATACCAGACCTCATGCAGAACTGGCAATAATGGTTCTTGTTGGTACTGTTCCCACTGGTATAATAGGGCTGACGTTTCGTTCATATCTGGAAAAACTGTTTTCCGATCCGGTAATGGTTGGTTATGCTTTGATAACTACAGGCTTTATTTTGTTAATTTCCCGATTCTTGCCGGGGGATGAGAACAGAACAGGTCATGTAATGATCCTTCCAGCCCTCCTGATTGGTACTGCCCAGGGTATTGCGCTTATCCCCGGAATATCAAGATCCGGAATTACCATTGTATGTGGTATGTTATGCGGTCTTAAGCGGGAGCTTGCCGCACGTTTTTCCTTTCTGCTTGCCATACCTGCGATCCTCGGTGCAGTAGTTCTTCAATTACATTCAGAAACCCCTGTTTCCGGAGAATGTTTTTCCTTGTTTGCAGGTTTTGTTACATCTGCAATAGTGGGCCTGTTTGCCCTTAAGATATTGATGGGCATTGTAAACAGAGGACGTTTGTATCTTTTTTCTCCATATTGCTGGTTTGCAGGTGCATTGGCAATCTGTTTTGCATAAATATGAATGAAAACTATATCTGGTTGGCGGGCAGTTTTATGAGAAAGGTTGTTCCCCTGCCGGGGTTGCTAAATGCTCTGATCTCTCCTTTATGCGCCTGAACTATTCTGTAGGATATGGCAAGGCCTAAACCGGATCCATTTGAGCGTGTGGTAAAAAAGGGCTCAAATATATGCATCAGGTTTTCTTCGTTTATACCTGCTCCTGTATCCTGAATGCTTATCTCTACGTGACTGTCTTTTTTTATTGTACGGATGGTAATTTTTCCGCCATCTTTCATAGCCTCTATGCCGTTAATGATTATATTCATGAAGACCTGTTTCAATCTGTCGGGATCACAGTTTGTTTCAGCTGTGCCTTGATCAAGATCTGTTTCGAATATGTACTTGTCCGCGGGATAAAGAGATCTTATGATTTTAAGGACATCAAGAATCGTTGCATTTATTGATGCTGGCCTTATTAACAGTTTGTATTCTTTTGTAAAATCCCTCAGATCGCAGACAAGTGTTTCCAGCCTTTGTACCTCTTCAATCATCATATCCAGTTTCTTTATAGTCTGTTCTTCAGTGGTGTTGTTTCTTATCTGCTTGGAAAATCCTCCTATTATCATTAAAGGATTGCGTATTTCATGGGCTACACTGGCAACAGCCTGTCCAACAGCGGCAAGACGTTCTGTCTGAAGCAGTTTTTTTTCCATTTCTTTATGCTCGGTCATGTCTCTGATAATAGCTGTAAGGTTGGGTTCAGAGTCTGTTTCATAAAAAGACAGACTGATATCAGCAGGGAACTCTTCACCGGTCTTTCTGAGAGCAGTTACGGATATGGTTTTTCCCCTGGTTCCGGATTTTTTTGTTTTAAGCAAATTTTTTATCAACTTGCGGAGGTTGCCGTACTTTTCCGGAATCAGTATCCTTAAATCTTTACCAATGATTTCTTTTCTGGACCAACAGAAAATTTCCTGGGCAGCATTGTTGAACAGGACAATTTTATGATCGCTGTTTATAGACAGTATGGCATCTGTTGCCGTGTCAAGTATGGCCCTGAATCTTTTTTCCGAGGCCTTTAATTTTTTTATAACCTTGTAGTATTCAGTAATGTCCCTTGATATGACTACAAAACACTCCGGCATGTGTTTTTGAGCCTGCAGTAAATACATAACTGTAAAGTGTCTTTTATCTTTATCTACATTGTGTTCATGATATGTTGATCTGATTTTGCCTTTTGTTTTGTTACATGTCTTGATAGGACACCGGCAGGGAGTGTTGTTGTTATGTATGATTTCGTAGCATTTTTTCCCTGTTGCGTTTTCTTTGCTGAGATTGTAATGATCAAGAAAACTTTTGTTGGCGTCTTGTATAACAAAGTCCTTGTTTATGATAATTATTTCTTCTTCTATTCTGTCAAAAAGGTTCTGGAAGAAAAAGGCCCTTTGCTTAAGCATTTCGGTCTCTTCTTCTTTTGTTCTGATTTCTTTTTTAAGGAGGGCTACCTGTTTTTCAAGATTTTCAACGGTGGTTTGCATGGGTGTTCTCCTTATAATCCCGCAGGTTGATATGTCTTGTTGCGCCCGGTATGAGCAGGCATCAGTACCATGAAAAATTGCTGTTTGGCTCCCATTCATAAATGATGTGCTTTGTTATGGATCAAGGTATGGCTAAGACCTTAATCACAGGGATTTATGCCCAGTATTAAAATCCTGGTGGCAGGTGTAGGCAAACAACCAACTTATGGGTGGGAACTATCTGAGGGCAGATAAAATCATCAGTATGCCCATCCCAATGAGCAAAATCAGTATAAGCCTGATATATGATGATGTGGATACCCTCGAATATAGAAGACTTCCTGTGTATACACCGCATATTACAGGCAGAGCACTGATTGACAGGTATCGCAGTACCAGAGTATTTGTAAGTCCTGATATCCATTGGGCAAGGGCTATAAGGAACCCTGTGACAAGAAAAAAGACTGATAGTGTGGCCTTGATCCTGTCTTTATGCCATCCGGCCAGCATGGTATATATGATTGTGGGAGGGCCGCCGGCACTGAAGGCTCCTCCAATGATTCCTGTTGCAAATCCGGCTATGTATGGACTGTAAGGCGGCATTTTTATTGTTTTTGGCCTGAATCTGAGATTGAATGAGGCATAGCCTATAAGTAATATCCCCAAAAGAATTTTAATCCAGTTATTATCTGCCTTTTTTAATATGTACACACCTGCAATAATACCGGGAAGACAGCCGATTATAAGGGGCCGTGTTTTTTCCCAATCCAGATGCTCTCTGAGTTGTATGGTCAGATAGGTGGTGATAAGCAGTCCGTTCAAAACACAGAGGGGAACTGCTGTTTTTGCATCCATGAACAGTAGTAAAAGGGGCATTGCAAACAGGGCTGAACCAAAACCTGTAAGCCCCTGTATGAAACCTGCAAAAAAGGAGACAAATACAATTGCAATGTATATGGTCAGCATGACGAATTAATGCCCATACGGAAATAGATTCTGGTCACTGTCTGGTTTCCGGTCCATGGATGAGAGTTTTTGTACAGGATCCAGGAATTTTGCAGATTGACACCGGAATTGTGCAAAAAAGGCCGTTTACGGATGGAAACGAATCGGGCTCAGAGGTGGCGTATAATGCTGTCTGCCGAAATGGTCCTGGACTTTTTATTCAGCATCTGAATCTTTCATGATCTTTTTTGGTAATGACCTCTTGATGTTGTTGAGGTGAGGCAGTACCTCGCTAACTTCAGTTTTAGGGTTTGTTCAAGGAGAATGCACCTTGCCTTGTTTTTGGTTTTGCTTGTCAAAAAGTGCAAGACAATCACTTTTCCAAAGACATGATTCTTCTCTGCATCGGGTGACTCTGTCTGTTCCATAACATTCAATACTGTTTTCTGTACGTTGTATAGAGCGTATTATGTCTGTCTTTTTCATTCTGTATGTGTTGATACCCATTTCTCTGGCCATCTTTCTGATTTGATTGAATTTCATATCTGTTTTCCTTCTGCTTTTATTTTGTAGATCGGTTGCATGATTCGGTTTTCAAGAAAATTGTTTGTAACTTGTTCATATTATGTGTTGTGCTGTATCAGTTTAATAATTAGGGGGATAACAGTGAACATACCACCGGGGCAAGAGGATTCTTCTTCCGCTCCGGCCCCTGTTTATTGAGCTGTTACGTTGTGATGTTGATATGGCAAGAGACAAGATCAATGTCATTTTTTATAACAATCTGTCCTGCTACTTGATTGTATCTCTATTTTCAGGTTAAATCAAACTTATTGAATTATCCTGGATGATAAATCTGGTTTCAGAAAAGACTCTTTTCAGGCACCTGAAGTGCATGGTCTGTAAAATCTGTAACCTTTTACCGTTAAGCTACACATACAAAAAAAGCCGCTATCATATTGATCATTGCCTATGATAGCGGCCCTGAATCCGAGATCGAGCTATGGTTAACAAAGGAAGAAGTTTACATGTTTTGTATTGTTGTGATTTGGATTTATTCTTTGTTTACAGTGATCTGTTTGGTCTTTGCCTTGGCGGATGCAGTTTTGGGCAAGGTGATCTTCAAAACACCGTCTTTGAAAGATGCCTCTGCCCTGTCTTCTTCAATCTCGGATGGGAGATAAAAGCTCCTCTGGAATGTGCCATAAGAGCGTTCTATTTTGTAAAAACCTTCACCTTCCTTTTCTTCTTCCTGCCTTTTTTCTCCCCTTATAGTTATGACGTTGTTCCTTATTGAAATCTCAATATCGTCCTTGTCGACTCCTGGCAGATCTGCCATTATCTGGATGTTGTCATCGGTTTCGCTTATATCTACCCGTGGCCATTCGTAGCCTGTCAAGGAAAGCAGGCTTTCTCCTGTTCCAATGCCTGGAAATCCCATGCCTTTTACAAACTCATTAAACAGACGGTCTGTTGCCCTTTGAAGGTCTGAAAATGGTCGCAGCCATGTGTCAAGTGCACCCTCATTTGGTTTTTCTATCTGTACAGGCAAACGGTTTTTCTTTTTCCCTTTGGGTATCAGATTCTTGACCTTTTCGGAAAGATTCTTAAGTTCACGTGAGAGTTCTTCTGCTGATTCACGCAGTTCGCTGCCTGTTCCCTTCAGTTTCTCCTTTATCTTGGCTGTCAGTTCTGAAACCTCATTTTTAATATTGTCAATATTCTCCTTTAGTTCCTGAGTGGTATTGCTGAGTTTCTCCTTTGCTTTCTCGGTTACGGTCATGATAATTCCTCCTTATGTCTGATATGGTATTTGTTGCAGGTCAGTTTTTGAGCACAATAAATGGTTTGGTCAATGAATATAGACACGAGCACCGCTTAGCAGGCGTTGTGACCTGCCTGGCTTGGCACCTGACAAGAGCTTTTGTGCAGAACCAGGGAAAGTGTGAAAAAAAGACCCCTGCATAACGTCCCTTTTTGCCCGCCTTCTGGATATTTGTTGTTAATCTTTTGTTTTTAATAAAGTTGAACAAAATTGAACATTATACAAGGGTTTTTTCTTGTTGGATTATAGCCGGAATGTCTTTTTGAATCCGGCTATGCAGATTTAGCCTTTCACCTCTATTTTGCGAGGTGTTGCAGCTTCTACTTTTGGAAGTATTACCTTGAGAACACCATCTTTAATTTCAGCATCTATTTTTGCTTGATCAATAAGCTGGGAAAGTGTAAACTGCCTGTAAAACTTTCCTGTACGATATTCCCTTATAATATCTATTTCATTGCTGCTTTCTGGCGGAGTAACATCTCCTTCCAGTGTCAGCACATTATCATGCAGACTGATATTGATGTCTTTTGCCTTTACACCTGGCATATCAGCCAGAATAATGATCTCTTTTTCTGTTTCATAAATATCCACAGCAGGCGTAAATACAGCTCCAGGCCTGGTTTGTTCGGCCGGAATAGCCACTTCTGTCTTTTTTTTCGCCTGAAGTGCTTTGCTGTCGCTATCTGTCATGATTCATCCCCCCTTTCAGTCTATATTCTCTTTTTGATCAGGCCTGTTATATGATCATATGGCGAGAAAGCCTGAATGCAGTCGTTTAGGTCATATAATCTGTCTTTGACTATGATGCCTTGACGGTTATCTGTTTGGGTTTCGCCTCTTCTGTTTTGGGCAAGGTTACTGTGAGAACCCCGTCTTCACAATGAGCTTCCACCTTGTTTGTATCTATTTGAGTTGGCAGGGTTATTATTCTGCTGAATTTTCCAAATTCTCTTTCCCTTCTGTGATACTGAGCATTTTCATCGTCTATTTCAAGTTTTCTTTCCCCGGAAATAGACATGGTATTACCTGTTACAGATATTTCCAGATCATTGGCCTTGAAACCGGGGAGTTCAGCCCGTATATAATAGTTGTTTTTATCTTCTGTTATATTCATCAAAGGGAAAACACCTGAAACAGGCTCTTTTCCCAATTCTCCAGACAGACCTCCTACAAGCAAATCCATCTGTCTTCTCAAACGTTCCATTTCATCAAATATATTTGTTGTGTTTCCTATGGGCCACGAAGCTATTCTGTTAAGCAACATCGTTGATCCCTCCTTTCCTTGAAAATTGTTTTGGTCTGTTGATCAGACAATATTTAATACCTTGGTTATGAATTTTCAGGATAGGGAATATGGGATATTCCTATCCTGTTATACAGTAAAAAGATTAATATATCTAAGTAGATGTACCCCTTTTTAAAAAAGATAAATTCGATTTTTGAAGTGTCAAGGGTAAAGGTGTAAAAAAAATAACAGATATGAATGAGGTTATGAAAGGTTGCGTTAAAAAGGTATGCAAGTGGATGATATGGATTGATTATGTGTCTTGCACAGACAGATGCTGCAAGAAGGATTTTTGGATGGAGATTAGAATAAGCTGTAGCACAATGCAAGTATCCCTATAAAAAAGAAATTGGCTTCAACCAGGGCCTCGGACAGTGTCCCGGGCCGGAGCCACGATTTGTGATGTGCCATAAAACATATCCCCATGGTAATTACGGGAAGAATAAATAAAAAGACAGACGGGCGCATTATTCCTGTGACAATTCCGGCTGCAATGCTTGATACTGTTGTGCACAGGATGGTGTAAATGAGTGTTATGGCCTTTTTTTCTCCTATTATGATGGGCAGGGTGTTTGTGCCCACAACCAGATCGCCCTGGGTCTGGAGCAGATCCATGAAAAGGGCTCGTGCATAGCTTATGAGAAATACTATTGCAAGAGAGAGTATGGCTGCAGGACTTGCAGAATATTCACATGACAAGATGGGTAATATGCCTATTGCAATTCCCCATGTCAATGCCTCTAACATGCTTCTTGAACCCGGAATATCCTTGAGCCTTGAATAGATAAGTTTTGCCCTCATTGATTTTGGTACAAGAGGAATGGTGCAGATTATACCAAAACCACTTAATATGATTATAGCGATGAAACAGGGCCATCCCATTGTCCAGGATATGAGTATGGATGACAAAAAGGAGATGCAGCCAGCAGGAATAAGAATGTCCTTGTATTTTTCCAAAAAGATGGCACGTTCAGGATCATTGTATATACTGGCCTCCTTGTCAAGAAAACGGTTAAGGACATGCATTGCATATATATAAAGTGTGCTTAGCAGGGGAAATATAAGGCGCAACTTTTCTCCGGCCAATATGCCTGCGGCACAGGCAAGGCAAAAAGCTCCTCCAGCCACGGCCAGATCACTTAGGACAAGAAATCTCAATATCCTTTTTAACCAGTAAACAGGGCTTGTTTTGTTTTCATGAATTTCTTCCAGTCTTCTCGTAACTTTTTTGATCATCCATGTTGGGGTGGATGCGCCGGCAGTAACGCCTACGGTTGTTATTCCTTTAAAATCCTCTTCATTTATGTCTTTATCCGTTTCTACGTAAAATGTGGGCAGACCTGATTCTTTTGCAACCTCGAAAAGCCGTTGGGTATTGCCACTATGTTTTCCTCCCACTACTACAATGGCTTCTGCCTTTCCTTTGAATCCAGCAACTTCGTGTTGCCTCTGATTGGTTGCATCGCATATTGTGTTAAAAGTCAGCGCTTCAGGAAATCGTTTCTTTAAGGCTGTTTCAATATCCCGAAATTTTTTCCCGTCCTGGGTTGTCTGTGCCACCATTACTATTGGTTCTGTGTCTGGCAGCTTTGCTATGTCTTCCACCTCCTGGATTATATAGGCATGGCCCTTGCTGTATCCTATCAGACCCTTGACCTCTGCATGGTCCTTGTCTCCTACAATTACTGCAGTGCAGCCCTTGCTGGTGTGATAACGGATCAATGCCTGTACCCTTGCCACTCTGGGACAGGTGGCATCCAATATCTTGAATCCTTTTGCTTTAATTGCTGCACGTTCGTCAGGAGGTATTCCATGTGCCCTTATAACAATCTCGCCTGTATGAAAATCATCTATGTTATCCAGTTCCTGAATACCCCTTGATGTGAGCATGTCAACTACCTGCCTGTTGTGAATGAGCGGACCATATGTGAAAAGCTGTGCCCTTGTCCGGTTGGATTCTGCCAATACCATTTCCATGGCACGTTTGACGCCCATGCAAAATCCCGCTGTTTTAGCCAAGACAACTTTCAATGAAAGATTCTCCTTAATGTTTTATGGGTTTTTACAGAGACATATCTGATAAAATATTGGTGTGTCCTGATATTTTCAAGGGTCTGTACCGGTTGTTTCTTATTAATAATAAATTGCCATACCTTGCAATCTCTGTGTTAATTGTAGCATTTTTTTACAGGACACGTTTGTACGATTCAGTTTTCTTGATCCTGTCCCATTTTTTATTTCTGGTGTGGGAACTTTTTAGGCGCCGGAATTAATTTGTGGACAGACGCTGGTTATGATTAAGATCTTTATGATACTGTCCAGGTTGTAACATCCAACACCTTTTTCAGTGTCTTTTTGGCCGCATGAAATGTCATGGCAAGTCTGAAAAGCCCTGATATATCCGCAGGATTTTTTAATAATTCCATTAACAGATGAGCGGCGCATATCTGCCCCGATATGTCCGCTGCTTTTGTGGCAGACAATGGAATTGTCATATTTGCCGTGTCAGATATGGCTCGAATTGCAATAAAAGGTATACCTGCTGAACAGGCTGCTTCTGCAACAGCTCCGCTTTCCATGTCAATTGCAACAGCATTGCATTTTAATGCCAGGGACTTTTTGTCCTCAGGGGTTGCAAGGATCTTTTCGTGCTGAACAAGGGGGCCGGTATTAACGTTCAGGTGTTTTTTGAGTGTTGAATAAAGGCGGTCATGCCATTTGGTGTTTGAGGTTATGGTCTTGTCCCCGGTTATTATAACTTTTGGAAGGACCAGATCGCCTGGCGATATGTCTGGAATAAGTGCCCCTGCACATCCCCAGCTTACAAGGGTTGAAACACCTTTTTTGATAAGCTCTTGTGATGCATCATATGCCCTGTCTGCACCAATTCCTGATATATATAAGATGAGATTGCTGCTGATTTGGCATGGATGCCCGGGGAGCAGTTCTGAGTGTCTGTCCAGGACAGAGAATAAAACGGCCTCTGCCTTCAGCGCACTTACAATCCCAATGGGGGGTACTGTTTTTACTTCCTTTTGGTTGTCATCCATAAACAGCCTTTTTTGGCAATTTTCATGTCAATATGCTGAATTTCTTGTGTGGTACGTTTTATGGATAATATATGTTTACGCAATGAAACTGAATAGCAATAATAAAATGTATATGAAACAACTGTGAATTGGATATTATATGCTGCCTGTTTGCAGATGGGAAGTAAAACAGTGCTTGATTTATAAAAAGCGGTTTGCAGGTCAGGTTTTTTTAATTGTCCTGTTCATTGGCTCTTTCTCTGTTTATTTCCTCCTGTGTCTGCATCTTTTTTAACAAGGTCTGGAAAGATCGTTTTTTTATTACCCTCAGAAAGGATCTTCGATAGTTTTTTACTATGCTTATACCATCAATTACAACATCGTATACCAACCACCTGCCATTTACCGGGATAAGAAGATATTCCACTGGAATTTCTCCATCTGGCCTGACGATTACTGTCTGCACTACAGCCTTTTGGGGAAAGACCTTTTCTTTTGTGTAACGAACCCTTTCCTTTCCGAGAAAATTGAGAACCATGCTCGTGTAGGAATCCAGAAACAGGGATTGGAAAACCTTTCTGAATTGTTTGCGCTGTTGTTTGCTAATCTTTTGCCACATGCTTCCAAGGGCATTTTTTGCCATTGTGCAGGAGTCAAAGTTTTTTTTGATGACAAGTTTGATTGCAAGCCTTCTTTTTTGTATGGACTTATGATCATGAAGACTTGTGTCGGTCTGAATGGCAATGACCTTGTCGAGCATGTTTTTTACAAAATCTTCAGGTGATTTTGCAGGTACAGCGGCATTCAGACCGGTATATATGCATAACAAAATATATGTTGCAGATAATACGATTTTGTATCTCATATAATTGTCCCTTCATGTATGCAGACCTGCAGGAGGCTGTTACCTTTTACAGACCTATGGTTTTTCTGAAACGAAGACAGTTGGCGTTGTTGTTGTTATGGTCTTCAAAGCACAGTTTCTGTATGTTTCTGTAAGCCTTTTCCCTCGCCTTTTCAAGGGTTGTGTTTCCTGCAACAATATGCATGACCCTTCCTCCATTTGTGACAAGACCCTTGTCCGGATGTTCATCTACCCCGGCAAAGTATATGGCTATATCCGGTTCCAGCAAATCAATCCCTGTTATTTTGTGTCCCTTGCCATAGCGGCCGGGGTAACCCTTGTTCCATCCCCTTGATGCTTTGGATCTTCCCTCCATGGCAATAACATCTACATAGTATTGGGAGTTCCATACCTGTTTTATGGTATCTATTGAACCTTCCCAGACTGCCATCCCTATTTCAAACAGATCAGTGCTTAGTTTTCGGGCTATTACTTCCCACTCCGGATCCCCGTGCCTGACATTTATTTCAAATACCTCAAGGTTGTTATATGGGTCCAGATTCAGACCAAAGTATAGCACTCCCTTGTATTGCCAGCCAAGATCATTGTAAATTGCATTTACCGTCGGATTTACGATTTCTTTTATGATGCGGTTTACGAGCCATGGGGATACCAGTCGGTGAGGGCAGTAACATCCGGTGCCACCTGTATTGAGATTTCCACCAAACTGTTTTATGGAATCCTTGTCGTCGTGGTCAAATGCGACTTTGTAGTCCTGGGCAAACATTCGTAATGGCATCATATGGCTGCCATCCAGATAGGCGAAAAATGATATCTCTGTACCGTATTTTCTCTCTTCAATAACTATCCTGTCCCCTGATTTGCCAAATGCCTTTTTTATCATGATCTTGTCTATGGCTGACAGGGCATCATCAATATCATCGCAGACAATAGCGCCTTTGCCCGCAGCAAGTCCGTTGGCCTTGACAACCACCTGATAACCTATGTCATGCACAAATTTCTTTGCCTTGACAGGGTCGTCAAAAACCCTGTATTCTGGTTTGGCTACACCTGCCTTTGTGAGTAGTTCATTGGTAAAGCTTCTGTCGCTTTCAAGTCGGACAAACTCTTTTTTGGGGCCAACTGTACGTATTCCATTCAGATTAAGGATATTGACAAGGCCTTCTTCCAATGGGTTTTCTGGCCCTACATCTACTATATCAACCTTTTTTTCAACACAAAAATCACTTACATCTTTCAGATTTCTGACAGGCACCTGTTCAATAAGTCCCCGTTTCCCTTTTGGTGTTCTTTGTATTCCAGGGTTGCCAGGGGCAAAGTAGACCTTGTCTACATGTTGACTGTCTCCATATTTGTCAGCAAGACAGTGATCTCTGCCTCCGGAACCATATACCAATACTTTCATCTTCTGTCCTTTTGTTGTTTTTTGGTGATATCATTTCCATATACAAATGGCTTTTTCTGCCAATTCCAATTCAGTTCGGATATGATACCCTGGGTTTTATCCTGCACAAAAATTCTCATTTCTGCAGGTTAACAAATTTGCTGCTCTGTGTTTATATGTATTGCACTGGCAGGTACATAATATAAAAATCCGATTCATAACTTGTCCGGATCAATTATTTGTTCATCCTTTTGAAAGGGCATCTTTTCATACCTTTCATACCAGGCATGCATGGCATTGTCATCTTTTTGTAGCCTGCAGGTATGTTGAAAAGGGAATCAGAAAGTTTTGTCTCCCTGATATTCTTATATTCCACAACAACCTTTCCGTTAGTGGTATCAGAGACCACTTTTATTGGGAACTTCAGCTTTTTGCTTATCCACTGTGTTGTTGTTCCACGTGCCTTGTCCTTGAAAACAAGTCTGTACTTGTCACAGATAAAACCATTTATCTTTTCGGTTCCAAGATATTTTTTTTCGGCAATATCCTTGATATCATTTTGATCTGTCTGTGTCAGTATTCGTCCTTTTTGTGTGGCAGGCATTTCCATGTACATTCTGTTTTGAGGCATCAGCGTCCATATCAGGTTTTTGTCTTTGCGAAAAATTATAATTGGATGTCCTCCTCCTATTGAGGTGATCTCTTCCCTGAAATTTTCACCTTTTACAAAAACTTTACCCTTTACTGAATGGTCAGGGGTGGATTGTATCATGTCTGCTGAGAATTCTGCAGCACATACAAAGTTTACTGCTCCGATAAAAAACATGGTGCAGATAAAAAGAGTAAAGAACGGGAACAATCTGTTTTTTTTCATAATAATTTCTCCTTTTGCTGTTATTGCGGTAAAGTATTTTGGTTTGTTTTCATTGATTGTTTTTTTGGTTTTTGTGCCTGCCTGTGGCAAACAGGGGTATAGGGTGGCAATTTTCCGATTGTGGATGGTGATAATTTATGATTGTATAAACAATCAGGTATGGATCATGTGCCTTGCATGAGCCGGTTGATTTGTTGTGATTTTATTTTATTATAGTACCTTAAATCGACTATGTCTGTATTTAATTTGTGAGCAGAGACAGATTATAACAAAAAGGAGTGGGTTATGGCAAACATACGTCCTGCTGTTTTTGCACGTATGGGTTGGTATCCTGATACAGGTGAGGAGTGTATAAGACTTATACGTCAGTGGAGTTTGCTTAAGATTGGGACCAAAACTGCTGATATTAAAGCTATAGGAGGCATTGTTCCCCATGCAGGTTGGTATTTTTCGGGAGAGATCGCCTGTCAGGTGTATAAATTGTTAAGTAAAACACATCCTGATGTTGTTGTTGTCTTTGGGAAACATCTTTCTGTTTTTTCCCAAAGGAGTATTATGACTGATGGCCTTTGGGAGACGCCTTTGGGTAATATCCGGATCGCATCCGAAATTGCCTCTGTTCTTGCGGATGAATACGATTTTGTTGTTGAAACCTGTTCCCGTTTTGAGGAAGACAATACCATTGAGGTGCAACTTCCCTTTATAAAATATTTCTTTCCTGAGGCACGACTTCTGCCTGTGGGGTTGCCGCCGACTTCTGAAAGTCTGGATATAGCTCGCCGTGCAGGGGAACTGTGCCTGTCCAACGGTCTGAATGTCATTTCTGTCGGTTCCACGGATCTTACGCATTATGGTCCTAATTACGGTTTTATGCCGGCCGGTTTTGGTGATAATGCCCTGAAATGGGTATATCATAACGATGAGAGGGTAATTAAACGTATGTGTGCTATGGATGCTTTTGGTGTGATAGAGGAGGCCCTGTCTCACCATAATGCATGTTGTCCCGGTGCATGTGCATCTGCTATCGCCATGGCTGAAAAGATGGGCGCTCTTGGGGGGGATGACCTGGTATATGGTACAAGTTATGACAAGTCCCCTGGAACGAGTTTTGTGGGGTATGTTGGGATTGTTTTTTATTGAGGTGTTACGTTTTTTTGCAATATTCTCTATTATCTCATGTCAGGGATTTTATTCTCCGGATGATTTTTCGTGCCTTTTGATCTTGTCTGAAAAATCTTGTTTGTGAGAATGGAACCGTCTTTGTAGGTGCTGGGGCTGAATATCCAATGGGTGCAAAGAACTGGAAATTTCATGGTGCCCGGTATTGATTTGCGGATGGGTCTCGGATTGGTCCGGTACAAAAAGACATAAAGAAGAAGGCGCTGAATATGGAAAAAACAAAAAAATGGTTAGATATTGTTTTTTTTGCAAATACCCTGTTTGCAGCCGTAGTATCTGTGCTATGTTTTATGTATGGTGCAAAAAAGACAGGTATTGTTTTTGGTGCCTTAATGACGGGCGCATCTGTACTTCTGTGGTTTGTTGTACGCAGGTTTTGTTCTGTCTGTGAGGCAGACATAAGGCAGATGGAGGATGACCTGTGCAAAAGTGAAAACAGGTTTTTTGCTGCGTTTAACAGTACAGGTGATGCCGTTATTGCTGTTGACAGGGAATCCAGGATCACACAGATCAATTCTGTTGCGGAAAGACTGACAGGATGGGCAAGGGATGATGCCGTTGGAAGGCCTCTTTTCGAGGTATTTTGCATAAAAGACACCAGTACATACTGGTCCTTACAGGATCCTTTCAGGGAGATACCCGGAACAGACACATTTGCAGGGGGTAGCCGTCATACAGTTCTGGTATCCCGTGATGGCAGCGAGTATTATATATCGGAGAGAGGAATACCTGTCCTTGATAGAGATACAATTACAGGGGGGATTGTTATCTTCAGAGATATCACGGAACAGTGCAGAAAAGATGGAATGATGAGGCTTATGCGGTTTTCCATAGACAATGCCCCTGAAGAAATCCTGTGGCTGAGGCCTGATGGCGGTATTGATTATATGAATAATATTGGATGCAGATCTCTTGGCTATACTATGGAAGAGATTATGTCCATGACAATCTACGATATCAATCCGCAGTTAAAGAAAAGCGAATGGCATGCCTTCTGGCAGGATGTGAAGGAACACAGCCCTGTTTTTACAGAGACTCTTCGCAGAAGAAAGGACGGTTCGATATATCCTGTTGGGATAGTGGCCGGTTACATCGGGCTTGATGACCGTGAGGTCTGCTGTGTATTTGCAAGAAATATCTCGAGGCAGAAAAGATCCAGGGCAATACTCAGGAATAGTTACAACGAATTGCAGCAGTTCATAGACAATCACCTGTCATTTACTGCACGGCTTACTTCAAATGGTATCCTGAGCATGGTAAACAGTGCAGCGGTTGATGCTGCTGGTTGCAGTAAAGATGAACTGATCGGAAAACCGTTCTTTGAAACCTACTGGTGGAGCCATGACAAAGATGTCAGAAACGATCTGATGGAATGGATTCAAAAGGCATCAAAAGGTGAAATTGTAGTCCGTGAAACGTCATTAAACACGATCCACGGGACAAGGTATGTATTCTTAACCCTGAATCCCGTTGTGGATGAATATGGAAATGTTGTTTATATCATTGCCGAGGCACAGGATATAACAGATATCAGGAAAACCGAGAGTATCCTCAAGAAATCTTACCAACTTATCAATTCCATATCGACGTTTGCAGGGATTCTGGATACGGATGGCAGGCTTGAATTTGTAAATAAAAAAACTGTAACCTCCCTTGGATACGGGGAAAAAGAGATTCTTGGTAGCTTGTTCTGGGATAGTGGATATATTGATCCTGTCAGCAGGGAAGATGTTAAAAAGGCAGTGTTTGCTGCCCTTAAAGGAGAAAGAACCCGGAGGGAGATCACAGTTGTGACAGAGAAAGGCAGAAAACTGCGGGTAGTTTTCAGTACTGTTCCAATACTTGAGAATACCGGTGTGGTATCAGGGGTAATCGTTGAAGGTGTGGATATTTCCAGGCTCAGGGAAACGGAAAAGATGTACAGACTCCTGTTTAATGCATCTCCTGACGGTATTGCAATGATAGATTCCATGACGCACAAAAACCTGTATGGAAATCCGGCAATATGTCGTATGTTGGGATACACGGAAAAGGAGCTGAAAGAAAAAACCATATATGATTTTTATCCTGAAGATGTGGTTAAACAAATAATATCCTCGGCAGACACTGAACCGGAGACGGGAGCAGGTGTTATAGAGAATGCCACTGCTTTAAGGAAAGATGGCAGCATACTTGATACAGAGGTAAGTGTAACCACGGTAAAAACAGACGATCTTGAAATCATAGTAGCCTTTGTGCGGGATATGACCGAAAAAAAGAGGCTTGAAAAACAGATGATGCAAATGCAAAAGATGGAGGCAATAGGCACCATTGCCGGTGGAATTGCTCATGATTTCAACAATGTTCTGTCTCCAATCTTGGGGTATGGAGAACTGATCAAACAGAAGCCCAATGATGAGTCTTTGGTGACAAGATATGCAGAACAGATTATTCAGTGTTCTTCCTGTGCCAGGGATCTTGTCCAGCAGATTCTTACATTCAGCCGCCAGAATGATGAGAAGAAAATGCCTGTATTGGTACAACCCATATTAAAAGAGGTTATCAAGCTTTTGAGCTCATCAGTTCCATCTGATGTTGAAATACGGAAGTATGTGGATCCTGATTGCGGCGCGGTTATGGCCAATTCCATCCATATACATCAGGTTGTCATGAATCTTTGTATCAATGCATTTCAGGCCATGCCGGACGGTGGGATACTGGAGGTGGGATTGACGGAAGAAGAGGTTTCTATCGATAACAGACCGCCTGAAAGGTGTATCAATCTTACGGTCAGGGATACAGGCTGTGGCATTGATCCTGTTATAATGGACAGGATTTTTGAGCCGTATTTTACGACAAAAGGTCCGGATAAAGGGACTGGAATGGGACTGGCTATTGTCTATGGAATCGTCAAAGATGCTGGTGGACATATAGATGTGAAAAGTGAAATAAACAAGGGCACAACCTTTAGTATCTATCTGCCTTTGATAGAGCAGCAGAACGCGAAAACAGAGGCTGTTTTCAAGGATGATATTAAAGGAGGCAATGAACGTATCCTTGTGGTTGATGATGAGGAAATGATTGCAGTTATGTTGCACGAGATGCTGGAGGCCCTGGGTTATAGGGTTTCACACAGAACAAGTAGCGTAGAGGCATTGAATCTGTTCAAGGCAAAGCCTGATTCGTTTGATCTCGTTATTACAGATATGACCATGCCGAATATGAACGGGTTGAAACTGACATCAAAAATAAAGGAAATCAGGCCTGATATACCTGTTTTTATATGTACCGGCTTCAGTGAACAGTTGACAGATAGAGAGATGGGTGCCCTTGGGATTACCATGACCGTTATGAAACCTGTTTCTCTGGAACATCTTGATTCAGCGGTCAGAGATGTTTTGGAAAAGAAAAGGCCCTTGCGGGCAGACAGTGACCGCAGATGATATTGACACCTGCCTGTGATATGTGAATATATGAAAAGGTGTGATAGGCACGGTGGGATTTGAACCCACGACCCCTACCGTGTCAGGGTAGTGCTCTCCCCCTGAGCTACGTGCCTGTAAAAATATTCCTGCCTGGTTTCCATCCGTAAATGGCCATGTCTTTCAATCTTTGCGTCAATATGCATGTTTCCTGTGTGCAATGTACTGAAGCACGTATCTGTTCCCTGTATTTTGCACAGGAATTTTTATTTCTGTATTGAATACCTTCTGTTGCCGGAATTAATTCATGGACGAAAATTATCTATTATCAATCCTTTTAACAATTGTCAAGCAGCATCACTGTCAGAAGGGAGATTATTGTTGATTATCTTGAACCAGTTTATCATATAGCCCAGACCTGAAACAATAGTTAGAATGCCGGTTATGAAAAATGCCAATGTTATAATATTTGCTGTTAGTATGGCAAAACAGACATTTACAAGCACTATACATATGGTTCCAAGCTGGGCGCATGTGGTTATTTTGCTCAATATTGAGGGCTTCATGTTAAAGGTTACGCCATTTAACAGAAGAATCAGGATCCCCAACATTATTATTATGTCCCGGCTAATAACAGCCGCGGTCAGCCAGGACGGGATAATTCCTTTTACTGCAAGGGTCAGAAAGGCGGTAATAAGGAGAATCTTGTCTGCAAGGGGGTCCATGTATGCGCCGATCTTGCTTTTTTGATTGAAAACTCTGGCGATCATGCCATCCACACCGTCGCTTACACTTGCAGCAATAAAAACAACCAGCGCTGCAAATACCCTGTTATCTATCAGACAGACTAAAAACACAGGGGTAAGAATGATTCGGATCAGGGTTACAAAATTAGGGATAGTCATTCAGTTATGGCCTTTTGTGCCTGCATTTCTGGATATGATCTTTTTGTGCAGGTTTCATTCTGTTTGATTCCGAGGATTATTCCACTGTCTTTGGATAACCCGATAAAAGTTACTGAAAAGGGAATATCTTTATTGTGAAGGATCATTCTTAGAAGGTCATCTCTCTTTACCTCTGATTCAATTGCAAATGAGATGGAATTTTGTTTCAAGGCCGTTTCTCTTACCCCCTGTACCGGTGCCACCCTGTTTTTAAGGAATAATTTGAATGCCCTTGACTGTATAAAACTGTTGATGCCTGTAAGCTCAATATTAATCCGGTGGATTGTTTCATGCCCGGATCTTGCAGAGTGAAAAATAACCGATGCCATTTTTGATGCTGTTCGGTCTAGTATCTGTTCCATGGTTGAAGACAAGCTGTCTGTATTTTTGTGTTCTTCGAGCAACTCAGTCTGGTGGTCCTGATAGATTGTAATGCCGTTTGCTATATCAATAGCCTTTAATGATATTGTTATTCTGTCTTTTTCAATGATGGTATGTCCACCTACAACAATACCGGCAGACAGGGCCTTTGCCCATGAAACAAGATCTGCGTCCTGAAGATCAGGGGATGCCCGGTTATTGTATCTATTAATATCAGGGGGAAGGAATGTCCTGTCCACAGGTATCATATGCCTTTTTTGAAATGTCTTTGCCAAGGCGATTTCTGTCAGGGTCATGGGAGGATATGCCTCCGGATCCTTCCACCAGTAGGATGTCTTTCCGTTTCTCGTTTCAGAAACCATAAACAATACCTTGATGGCAGGCATGTCTTTGTGCAAAAGTCCTGCTGATTCAAGATACTGCCTGATAATCTCACTGTTGATATTCAGCCGTATCATTACTGTGTATATCCCTTTGTTCTGTTCTTCCGCCATTATTTTAAAGCTTGTAATGCCTTTTTTTGCCTTTGGTATTATCCTTGAAACAAATCCCTGCAGGTTATCTGCAGGGACTGTCAGGCGTATTGTGTTCAACAGATAGTTTTCCATGCCCTTGTTCTGTGCATCAGCAACTGCCCTTTTTTTTGCCATTGCAATGTTGCTGTTTGTAATTATGGCCATTCCCATGGCCACTACTTGGTTTTTATTGTCAGGCTTGCCAGTGTTATTACGCATGCCGGCATCGGTCTTTGCTGCTGATCCGGGTATGCACAGACATATCATAAGCAGTATAATGGAAATATGGAAATTACGGCTGATCCTGTATGCAAAAACACTGTCTGCATGTTTCATGATTGCATCATTACACTGTCTTTTCTGCTTTGTATTGTATGTTTTTGTCATATAAACCCCGTAGTTCTTGCAGATTTTACTGTACTGTATATGGACGGGCACACAGTTGTGATCCATATCCCTTCTTGCATGTAAATTCTTGTCCTGCCGGATTACTGTTAACTGTCTGCCAGAAAGGCCTTTATCTTTTCAGCAGCCTTATCAATATCATTTGGATCTGTCCATATCATCTTCTGGTCTGCCCTGAACCATGTTATCTGCCGCTTGGCATATCTTCGTGTATCTCTTTTAAGGTTCTGTATGGCCTCGTCAAGGGACCATACACCTCTCAGATAATTTACCATATGCCTGTAGCCAAGGGATTTCAGGGGTTTAAGATCAGGAGAATAACCTTGTTCCAGCAGTTCTTCTGTTTCTTTAAGCAGTCCTGCTTCTATCATGTAATCAGCCCGTGTATCTATATTGCGGTACAGATTTTGTCTGTCTGTGTGCAGAAAGAGACCCAGTAAGTTATAACGGGCCTTTTTTTGATTCTGTTTTGCGGCCAGCACGGAAGGCGCAAGGCCGGTCAAACGGATGATTTCTATTGCCCTGATAATTCTTAAGGTGTCATTTGGGTGGATCTTGGCTGCATATTTGTGATCTGTACGTTCAAGTTCCCTGTAGAGTTTTTCGGATCCGTGCTTCAGGCATTGGGAGCGCAAAAGCTCCCTTAGTTTGTGGTCAGCAGGAGGGCAGGGCATAAGCCCGTAAACAAGGCTTTTTATATAAAGGCCGGTTCCTCCTACGATAATACAGTTTTTTTTTCTTCTGTGTATGTCCCTGATAATGGAAGAGGCCATAGATGCATATATGGCCGCATTAAATTCCTGGTCCGGATCTGCCACGTCAAGCATATGGTGACGGATTCCTTTCTGTTCCATGATCCCCGGCTTGGCTGTTCCAATATCCATTTTGCGGTAAACCTGCATTGAGTCTGCACTTACCACCTCACCGTTAAAACGCATGGCAAGTTCAATTCCTATGGATGTTTTTCCGCTTGCCGTTGGACCTGCTATTACGATTATCTTTGGCTTTGGTTGATTATTCATACATGTTAAAGAATCCTTTTAAACATCTTTTCAATTTCTGTATACGTTATCTCCTTGAATACAGGCCTGCCGTGGGGACAGTTTGTTGGAAGGTCTGCCATGCTAAGACGCCTGACAAGATCTGTCATCTCTTCGCGGGCCATCTTGTGTCTTGCCCTTATTGCACTGTGACAGGCCATGATGGAAAGCATGTTGTCAAAGAGCATTTCCCTGACCTGTGTGTTTTTTTTGAGTTCCAGGAGGAGCTCTGGTATGAGGGCGTTCCAGTTGATCGTGTCTAATACAGCAGGATATGCCCTCAACAGAAAGGTGTTTCCGCCAAAGTGCTCAAGTTCTATACCAAGTTCTGCAAGTTTTTGATTTTCTTCAAATACTATGGCCTTTTCCTTGGCTGAAAGTTCAATCTGGATTGGTGTGATAAGTTTTTGAGATGCCATTGGCAAGGCAGCCATGCTGTTTTTGAGGGCCTCATAAACCAGGCGTTCATGGGCAGCATGTTGATCAATAAGCATAAGTCCTTTTTCTGTTTCGCAGATAATATATGAGTTGCCAAGCTGACCAATAACAGCCGGCAGATCTTTTTTCAGAGCAGGTTCGGTGGTTTTTCCGTCTGTATATGAGAAAATCCATTCCTGATTGTCTTCAGATTCCCTTGCAGGAGGTTCCGCGATGTAATGGCTGGTAATGTTTCCGGTAAGATCAGATGAACTGGCAATGCCCCTGTAGGCATGATTAACGGCCCTGAGACCGCTTTTTACTGTGGACACAATAGCCCTGAAGACCCTGAAACTGTCGTGGAACCTTATCTCCTCCTTTGAAGGGTGCACATTGATATCTGTTTTTGATGGGTCAATATCAATGAAAACCACTGCCTGGGGATACTGCCCTTTCATGAGCCTTTGTCCGTAACCCTCTAAAACAGCACGTGTTACAAAGCGGTCTCTTATGTTTCTGTTGTTTACGTAAACAAACAGTCTGTCCCCCCTTTTTCTCGCAAACTCCGGCAAACCGAGATATACCTTCAGATTAATATCCGGCATCTGACTTGTATATTCCACCATTGTTTCTGCAACCTGTGTCCCCATAAGAGAGGATAGACGGTGAATAATGTCTCCTGTTGCAGGCAGCCTGGTTAATGTCTTTTCCCCCTGTTTCAGGGTAAAATGTATATCTGTAAAGGGAAGGGCGGTTTTTGTTACAATATCCTGAACATGGCTGGTCTCTGTCTGCGGAGTACGCAAAAACTTCCTTCTGGCCGGAACATTGTAAAACAGATTCATTACCTTTATCGAGGTTCCTGCAGGAGAGCTTGTTTCCTCAATGGATTTCAGTGTCCCCCCTTCAACCGTAAGTATATGTCCGAGCATACTGTCCTGTGGACGTGATATGATCTTCATTTTTGATACAGATGCAATACTTGGTATTGCTTCGCCCCTGAAGCCAAGGGTTTTTATATGGAAAAGGTCTTCGGTTGTTTCGATTTTGCTTGTGGCATGTCTTTCTATACATAACAGGATATCATCCCTTGTCATGCCTGTGCCATTGTCAGTTACGCTTATAAGGTCAATCCCCCCCTTCTTTATAGTTATGTCAATCCTGTCTGATTTTGCGTCAATGCTGTTGTCCATTAATTCACGGACAACCGATGATGGACGGGTAACAACCTCTCCTGCGGCTATCCTGGAGGCTATGTTTTCTGGAAGAATACGAATGATACTCATTTGTTTTCAAACAGGCCGGTGTGTGATCTGCATTTTTCTGACAGGTCACACAAAAGGTTCATGCAAAGATTTGCAAGTTCTGGCGACATACTGCCCATACCGCATGCCGGTGTAAGAATTGACTGGTGAACTATTGTCTCAGGTTCAATGCCCCAGTCTGCTATCTGATTGATTCCTTTGGCAAGTTTCATGAAAAGTTTGTTGACGGATTCATTCTTGTTTAGGTTTGAGGTGGGAACAATACCCCATGCAAGTATATTTCCGTTTTTAATGAAGGTTGATATCTCGTTGCGGTATAACAGGAAGTGCTCCATGTATTCAAATGCATCAAAATTTATTATATCAGGGTTGGCCTCTGTTATCAGGGACCAGTCTGTGTTGCTGCAGCAATGTATGCCGATCAGGGCGTCGGATTCTTCTTTGAGGTAACCTATGATTTCTTTTAACATGGAGACAGCCCCGTCTTTCTGAATGGAAGAGAATGCAGATCCAACACTGGACAATGAAGGCTCGTCCAGAAAAAGGATTGGCTGTCTGTTTGTTTCTTCCATCTTCCTGATCTGCCATAATGCCTTGATGGAAAGGCCTTTTGTAAATGCCTCTGCAATATCCGGATTGTTTATGACAGGTATGTTGTCATGGTCATTTATTGCAGAGGTAAATGTAACAGGTCCTACTGTCTGCCCTTTGATAAATTTTCCATATGGCGCTGTGTCTGAAGAAAGCAGATGTAATAGTTCATAAAGGCCGCAGGCATAATCCTTGCTTATTGCAAAGTAATCAAGGTCCTTTGACAGAAAATGTTCATAAAATTCCACTAAACCTGCCTCTGTGTCTGATCTGGCTATCCTTGTTTCCCTCTTTTCTTTGTTGATCTCAAGAAGAGGAAGACCCTCAGTATACTGAATAATCATATCTTCCAAAGGGTCCTTTTTGACAAACTGGGGCCAGAATGGAATATCTGGCAACCTTGTCACAATTTCTTTGCATGTTGCCTTGAAGTTCATGAAAGGGACACTTCCCACACAGGTGGGCATAAAGTCGAACTGTATCTTTTTTTCAGGCATGATTCAGCTCCCTTAACCCTGTCAGCCATTTTTCCATAACCATAATCATCTGTTCTGTTTTTTTCGTGGTTTCAGGGGAATTGTCATGGCGGGAATTATCAAGCATGGAGCTTAATTGTTCAAGGCGTTGTTTTGAGGATTCATCGGCAGGGTTTTTTTCTACAACCTTTTTGTATATATTAATGGCTTTATCTGTCTTTCCCTGTTTGAAATACAACTCGGCAATGGTCGGAGTGACAAGGGTATCTTCCTCATTTTCATGGCCCTTGTCAGTGGCATCTGTTTCTGCATTATCTGGCATGGTACAGTTGAGCATGTCTGAGGTATTGCTGTCGCCGGGATGAATCGCCATGTATTTTTTCAGGCTGACTGCTGCGGCCTGTTCATTGTTTTGTTTTTGCCGTATTTTTGTTTCTGTTCTGTAGATGTAACAAAGATTGTCCAGTATGGCAGATGCCTTTTCTATCTCCTCTGCAGCCTTGTCTATAAGCCCCTTATCCATATAATATTCTGCCAGTATTTCCCTTATGCGTATATCGTCAGGGTATATTTCTAACACCTTGGTGCATTTTTCTTCCATATTATCTGTTTTGCCATTGTCTTTCATTCTTCTGAGAATCAGAAAGGCGGTATTCCTTGAAGGGATATTTGCCAAAAGCATGTCTAAAAAATCATCTGATTGAGTCATGGTTGAATACCTCGTTTGCAAAGCGTCTGTCCAGGCGGATGTTTTACTCTGCATTGTTATGCCCGGAATTTAATTTTCATGCCTTGTGCATGTGTCTGAAATTTTCGCATGCCAGACAAGATGTTTTTTATGGATATGGCCAAGAGCAGTTTTCAGGCTGTTTTTTTTATAAAGAACAGCCATGTTTGTAATGCCTTTTGATAACCATAAAATTCCCTAAGATTTTCATAATGTTACGATCTTACCTGTGAATGCCGTCCGGTCCTTTCTTGTGTATGGACTTGTCATCACCCCCTTTTTTTGCCTTTTTATCTGTAAGGCGGTAGATAATCTCGTTTTTTTTGACAAGATTCAACTCTTTTCTTACAAGTGCTTCCAGATACTCCCTGTCTGTACGAAGACGGCGTATTTCTTCCTGCAATGCCTGGTTTTCTTTTGTCAGTTTATTTATGCGCTCTATGTATGCCTGTTTCTCCATATATTTTCGGTAAAGATGGAGCAGACCTTGATCTCCAAAACCCAACCATACAATGATCAGTGCCAGCAGGCAGACAAATATCAGGATGTTTTGCCAATATGTTTTTTGTCTTTTTGTCATAAGAAAACCTGTATTTCAGAGAAAATAAGATGATTGGGCCACTAATTGGGAGCAGTTTTATCTATATGGTCAGTTTCCGTTAATACCTGGCTGTTTTTTTGCTATATCAGCGTCAATCTGCCTGTACCTGCGCATGATTCCCTGACCTTGTAAAATATCTCATTTATGGATCGGAAACCGGATAGTTGCCAAAATCTGGCAGAGAAGAGTTTTTTTATTGAAAAAAGATGAACACTTAGGTAGTTTTCATTCATAAATGGCCTTTTTGTACAACCTTTTGTGCAACCCTGGTGTCGATCTGTGAAATTCCCTGATCTTGTAAAAAATATCTCATTTATGGATCGAAAACCGGATAATTATCAAAATCTGTTTTTGGAAGGACACAGGATAAACAACCTGAGTTTTTTAAAGATCGTTAGGATGTCCTTTTTAAAGTCAATAACGGAACCCCTTATACTGTAAGAATCAAGAAAAATTCACACATGATTACGGGTTGGTTCCATAAAATATATCATAATTTTATGATTGGAGGGCTGTATGAAGCCCAAAAATTGATTTTTAAATATATTATGAGGTGAAAAAGATGCTGAAAGTTGTTGTTGCCGGTGCAGCCGGCCGTATGGGAAAGCAGATTATAAATGCCCTGTCTGATGATGACAGGTTTGTTCTTGCAGGAGCCTTTGAATCTTCAGGGCATCCGGCTGTGGGTCAGGATGCAGGTCTGTTGGCCGGAGCTGGTCCCTTGGGTATTGTAGTGGAAGATTCTTTTGAAAAAACTGACAGGGATGCAGATGTCCTGATTGATTTTACCACTCCTGAATCAACCTTGAAAAACATACTGTTTGCCAAAAGCCGTAACCTTGCCATGGTAATAGGTACCACCGGATTTTCCGAGGACATCTTACATGAAATAAGTGAAGTTGTCAGCCAGATAAAATGTGTTATGGCCCCTAATATGAGCGTTGGGGTAAATGTCATGTTCAGGATTGCCGGTGAATTGGCAAAGATCTTGGGTGATGAGTATGATGTGGAAATTGTTGAGGCTCACCACAATCTGAAAAAAGATGCCCCGAGCGGTACTGCATTGCGTCTTGCAGATGTGCTTGCTGGCGCAATGGGGTTGAACCTGGAATCAGCAGCCGTGTACTGCCGTAAGGGTATTATAGGGGAAAGAAGTCCTGATGAAATAGGGATTCAGGTGATAAGGGGCGGAGACATAACGGGTGACCATACGGTTATCTTTGCAGGAACAGGTGAAAGAATAGAGCTGACCCATAGGGCACATAACAGGAGGAATTTTGCACGGGGAGCCTTGAGGGCTGCTTTATGGATAGTAAAACAGCCTGAGGGCCTTTATGATATGCAGGATGTTTTGGGGCTGAAAGGCCTGTGAACGGACAGTTTTTCTGTCTGCAATTTGTTTGCGGATGGAACCTGATCTGTCAAGCTGATGCAAACCGTTTCTTGAACAGGTTATGGCCTTTTGGGCATAATGTACATGTTTGATAAAAAGCACCTGTTCTGTATACTAAGGAGGATATAGTGGATATATTTAAAAGGGCGGAAAGATTGGAAAGGGTCCCACCCTATCTTTTTAAACAGATAGATAACAAGAAGGCCGAGCTTATAAGCCGGGGCGTTGATGTTATTGATCTTGGGGTTGGTGATCCAGATCTCCCTACACCGGGTCATATTATCGATGCATTGGAAATGGCGGCAAGAGACCCTGCCAATCACCAATACCCTTCATATTCCGGGATGAATGATTTCAAGGAGGCAGTTGCAGACTGGTATTTCAGAAGATTCGGGGTCAGGCTTGATCCTGAAACCCAGGTTATTTCCCTTATAGGAAGCAAGGAAGGTATAGCGCATTTTCCCATGGCCTTTTTAAATCCTGGAGATATAGCTCTGGTGCCTACACCGGCATACCCTGTATACAACATAGCCACACTGTTTGCAGGCGGTGAATCCTTTTTTATGCCTCTTTTTGAGAAAAATGCCTTTTTACCTGATCTTGACAGTATCCCTGGTGATATTGCCAGTAGGGCACGAATATTATTTATTAATTATCCCAACAATCCTACGGCGGCCATTGCTGATCCGGATTTCTTCAGTAAAGTTGCAAGGTTTGCCAGAGATAACGGAATCATAGTTTGTCATGATGCGGCCTATACGGAAATATCTTTTGATGGGTATCGGCCTAACAGTTTTCTTGAGGCAGATGGGGCTGTTGAGGTAGGTATAGAATTTCATTCCTTTTCCAAGACCTATAATATGACAGGTTGGCGAATAGGTTTTGCCGTTGGCAACCCGGATGCAGTTGCTGCCCTTGGTGCAATAAAGAGCAATATAGATTCAGGGGTGTTCAGGGCCGTTCAGTTGGCTGCTATAAAGGCCCTTGCAGGTGATCAGACGTGTGTCAAGGAAATGACAGAGACGTATAAAAAACGCAGGGATCTGATGGTTAACGGTCTGAAGAAGGCAGGATTTGATATGGATGTTCCAAAAGCAACATTTTATTTGTGGGTAAAGGTGCCAAAGCCATACACTTCAGAGGATATGACTTCAATACTTTTGGAAAGGGCAGGGATTGTTGTAACCCCTGGCAGTGGTTTTGGATATCCTGGAGAGGGTTATTTTCGTATTTCCCTGACCCAGGATACCGAAAGACTTGAAGAAGCAGTTGACAGGTTGAAAACCCTTGATCTTGACAGATAGCAGCAGGTTTTTTTGTGTTGTCTGGATGAATGGCAAATGTCCTTCTCAGATTCTTGTTTGAACAGACCGGTTCATGTCTATCTCGGGATAGGCTCAAACATGGGTAATAAGATGGCAAATTGCAATCTGGCAATTGACATTATTGATTCCATGCCCGATTCTGCGGTAACCCTCAGATCGTCCTTTTACAGGACAGAGCCTGTGGGTGTTGAGGGACATGACTGGTATATAAACTGTGCAGTATGTATCCTGACAAAATCACCCCCCCTTGCTCTTTTGAGAAATCTGCTTGATATAGAGGCAAGTATGGGCAGAGAACGTAAGAAAAAGTGGGATGCCAGGCCTATTGATCTGGATATCTTGCTGTTTGGGCCGGACAGGATCATCTCTATTTCTGATCTGAAAGTGCCGCATCCTTTTATGCATGAACGAAGATTTGTTATGGTGCCTATGGCGCAGATTGCACCAGATGTTGTTCATCCTGTTTATAACAAGACAATGACAGAGCTGCTTGCTATGTTACAGAAAGATGGACAGGCAGTATTTCCTGTTCCAGACAGTTTCTGCTTATAACAGGTTGATTTTTTCAGATGGATCTGTCAGGACTGCGGTTTTGTATGTCTTATCTTGTGCAAGTTTCATTTCCGGATTGAAGATTTCCTGTTGCCAAAATCAATTCGGGGATGAAGACTGTTTGGGTGTCAGCCTTTTGTCAAAATCCCCTGTTCATGCTTTTCCTCAATATCTTGCATTATGCAAAAAAACGTTCCCGGAAATATTAACTGTTTGCCTGTAAATGGGTATCTGGTGATTAAATGCGGCTTTTTATCTATATCTTTTTAGGTTATCTTATCTACCGTTTATATCGTTTTATGGGTGGTTTCTTTGATGTTTATAAGGATGGAAACACGACGATGGATGAGGGCAATATTGTTGATGATATGGTACAGGACCCGTATTGCAAGACATATATCCCTGTCAGAGGGTCATATAAACGCACTGTCAATGGGAAAACATATTTTTTTTGTTCCAAGGAATGTGCCGATAATTTCAGCAAAACCAGGATGGATTCTTGAAAATGGTTTATAATACTCTTTAAGAATTGAACATTTAAAATTATTATCTGGAGCCCTGAAATATTTTTTGAGGGTTGTCCAAGGAGGAAATATGAAATTCTTTATCGATACAGCTAACATAGATGAGATAAAACAGGGAATTGATCTCGGGATGGTAGATGGTGTGACTACAAATCCATCGCTTGTTGCCAAGGAAGGCAGAGAATTTACGGGGCTTATAAAAGATATAACGTCCATGGTAGACGGACCGGTTAGTGCTGAGGTGGTCAGTCTTGATACAGATGGCATGGTCAGGGAGGCAAGAGAACTTGCCGGGATTGCGGATAATATTGTAGTAAAAATCCCTCTTGTGGAAAATGGGATCAAGGCCGTAAGAATTTTGACACAGGAAGGTATAAAAACGAATGTAACATTATGTTTTTCTCCTCTTCAGGCACTGATGGCAGCCAAGGCAGGTGCTACGTTTATCAGCCCTTTTATAGGGAGACTTGATGATATTGGTCACCGGGGCATGGATCTTGTAGAGGATATTGTTACCATATATGACAATTATGATTTTGAAACAGAGGTTATTGTTGCAAGTATAAGAAATCCCACACATGTACTTGATGCCGCACTTATTGGTGCAGATATTTCCACAATACCGTTTAAGGTCATTCAGCAGCTAATCAAACATCCCCTGACAAAGATAGGACTGGACAAATTTCTGCGTGACTGGGAAAAGGTGGAATGATTTGTTTTGTTCCCTTCCTGTCAGTTCTTGGATGTTATAAGGCTCTATGGATGAAACATAGACAGGAACAGTATAGTAAAATGTTACGGGTTGTGCGTACATCATACCTTTGCCTTGTTTTTGTTTTTTGCTTTGGCCTTTCTGCACCTGCTGACATATACCGGTATGTGGATAAAAACGGGGTGTGGCATTTTACCAATGTCCCTACACATAACAGATACCGGTTATTCATAAAAACCGGCACGAACAGATCTGCAGGTTATGCAGGCAGATGTATAAAAAAGTATGAATCTGTCATTACCGAGGCAGCAAACCGTTTCGGGGTTGATTCATCGTTGATAAAGGCGGTTATAAAAGCGGAGTCTGACTTTGACCATTATGCCGTCTCCCGCTGTGGTGCCCAGGGTCTGATGCAGCTTATGCCGCAAACAGCTTATGATATGGAGGTTGATGATCCTTTTAATCCTGCAGAAAACATATTTGGAGGCACACGTTATCTGAAAACCATGCTTGTGCGTTTTAAGAACAATATTGCACTGGCCTTATCAGCCTACAATGCAGGTCCTGAAAATGTGGAAAAATATCATGATATTCCTCCCTTTCCTGAAACACGGGCCTTTATAAAAAAGGTCCTGAAATACTATCGTATATATAAGGCCGGCAAATAGTCTTTGCTAACGGACCGGGCCTTTCCATCCGTAAAACACCTTTCATGGATTTATTATCCGTTAGGATACAGCTCCCATCTTTTCGTATGATTTCTCTGAGATAAAACACAAATAATGATAAAAGGCATGATCTGGTTCTATATTTGATTTCCTGTCAGGAGATATGTTGTTTTGTATTTCCATGGATATTCAACCTGTTCTGATTATGTGCTGTATGGGAAAAATATTCTGTTACAGGAAAAAAATGCCCATTAACGCTGATATGTTTTTATAAAACCGGGTCATGGTGTTTTTTGCCAGCAGGTTAGCGACAAGGTTCATTGCCCTGTTGTCTGACAACAGGGGTTTTGTCCACGAATGATCAGACTCTGCAACTTTTGTTTTTTTCTGTGCTGCGCTGGATGCAGCGGACGGCAGCAGGTTGTGGAATAAGCGGGATGCTGTGTATGTTTCAGTATGATTCTCTGTATCCCGCATTGTTTCATTTTTTTTATGAAATATGAGACTTGATCTGTCGACAGAGGCTTGTGATATGGGTAACAGATAAAAGTGGCATACAGTTTGCTTGGGAAATAATTACAAAACATGAAAAACAGTTTGATCTCCCTGGAGCTCACCCTCAAAAAGCAATCTTTCACAGGATCGGTGTTGAAGGGAAAGGTTGGCAAGGATCTTCAGGGAAATATACGGTAGATTTTTTTCAATATCAATGGAGGTAAAACTATGGCGCTGCTTGCTATTAATCATAATATGATGGCCCTGTCAGCCTTTAACAACCTTACAAGGACTTATTCCACGTTGCACAAGTCCATAGATCGGCTATCCTCTGGCCTTCGAATCAATAATGCCTCGGATGATGCTGCTGGTTTGGCAATCAGGGAATTGATGCGTTCCGATATAGCAAGTCTGAACCAGGGTGTCAGAAATGCAAATGATGGTATATCACTGCTTCAGACAATGGATGGGGCAGCCCAGGTTGTTGATGAGAAACTTATCCGTATGAAAGAGCTTGCTGAACAGGCTGCGACAGGGACATACAGCAGTGCCCAGAGAGGGATGATAAATTATGAATTCAGTGCAATGAGAGACGAGATTGAGAGGATAGCCAGGGCTACGGATTTTAACGGAATTCATTTGTTGGCGGGCAGTGCAGGGCTGGGTTCGGATGGTTTTACTTCCAATACAGTTAAGATTCATTTTGGTACAGGCAATTCTAATACAGAGGATTTCTATTTTATCACTGCGCAGAACCTGACTTCTTCAGCGCTTGGTCTTGCAGGACTTTCTCTGACGTCTCCTCAAAGTGCTGCAAACGCCTTGCAGAGTATAGATGCAGCAATACTGAAAAAGGATGATGCCCGTGCCCATTTTGGCAGTCTGATGAACAGGCTTCAGGCAACTGCCACAAATCTTGTTACTCAGGCAGAAAATCTCCAGTCAGCAGAGTCGCAAATTTCAGATGTTGATGTTGCTCATGAAATGACCATCTTTGTCAATAATCAGATCAAATCCCAGTCGGCAGTTGCCATGCTGGCACAGGCAAATTCAATGCCTCAGATGGCACTTAAACTGTTAAACGCTTGATCCTGTGTCATAAAAACCGAAAAAGACAAAAACACCGGTAGTATATCGGGTGCTTAGAGCAAATATGTTACAGGGCTGTTCATTTTTATTTTATATTAAGGAGAATAGATATGAATGTAGAGCATTGTCTTGAAAAAGACACGGATATGAATGTTCGTGGTGACATTAATCCTATCGATCCTATGCAGACGATTCTTATGGTCTATGACGGTGCCATCAAGTTTTTGAGCAGGGCGGTAGAGTATGCTGATGCTGGAGATATAAAGAACAAGAACATATATATAAACAAGGCTGCTGATATAATAGTTGAATTAAACAGATGCCTTGATATGGAAGTGGGAGGTGAGATTTCTGAAAATTTGAGAGCCATCTATGTGTTTATAGGTCGGCTGCTTGTAGAATCTTTTGCAACGGATAAGACATGGGGATTAAAGGAGAGTATAAAGATACTTTCCGAGCTGAAAGAAGGGTGGACATATGTTGCCAACAATATAAACAAGGCAACACAGCCATTAACAACGTTTGGAAACTGAAGACGTAATATGAAATTGCAATCTGGTATTACAAAATCAGGCGGTTAAAGAGACAAGTATCTCCTGCCCTTCCAATATGCGCCTGTTCCTTTCCAGAAAGATATGGCGGAACTCCAGGTCATGGCAAGGTATAGGATGGCACATAACGGCAGGGTGATTGCTCTCAGCTTTGACAGCCTGTAAAAGCTGAGGGTTGGAATATATGTCGTTATCATAATGACAATTGTAATGCCTGAAAGATATGCAGATATTGATGACCCTGAAAACAGGTCCAGTAGCGGAATACAGAACATGATGATCATTGCGGCAGAAACCAGCAACAGGTATGCCAGTGAATGGTCAAGTTGGGTAAAAGCGGTTCTTGCCACCATGTTCCATATGGATGCAAAGTCATATGCCCTTAGACTGACAATACTGTGAGTGAGGCCCATCCATGTTTTATAACTGTGGTCCTTTACCCTTTTTGCAAGGGAACAGTCATCTATCAGCTCATTCTTGAGACTTTCAAAGCCGCCTGTGTGTTTTATGATTTTTGTTTTTGTCAGTATGCATCCTCCCGCAGCAGCCGCTACCCTGGAGGAGGGTCTGTTTGAAAGGGAAAAGGGATAGAGAAGTTTGAAAAAATATATAAAAGGGGGCATCAACAGCTTTTCCCAAAACGTCACCATTCTCAGTGAGGCCATAAGAGATATAAAATCAATGCCGGTTTCCATTTTGGTTAAGAGGGCATTTATTATGCCAGGCATAAGAAAGATATCGGCATCCAACAGCATGACAAGTGGGGTATGAACATGCCTTATTCCCTGTTCAAGCGCCCATAGTTTGCCGCTCCATCCAGGGGGGGTGGGAGTGCCTTTTAATATTTTAAGACCAGGCATTCCCATGTTTCGGGCCCTTTTTAAGGTGTTGTCCGAGGAGCAATCATCAACAAGAACAACTTTGAACCCTTCTCCCTGTGCCTTTAATCCTGCAAGGGTGGTTTCAATTACATTTTCCTCGTTTCTTGCCGGAACAAGGATCGTTAAAATACTCAGATCCCTCTTTGCAGAAGTTGGTACAGAATCCAGAACTTCCCGCGTACGCCAAGGTTGCCAGGGTAGTAACAGCAAGACAAGCCAGGCAGCAAATCCTGCTATAGAAAGATATATCCATATCATTTTATGCCATATAGCCGGTTTTTGAAAGGTTTTACCTGCCCTTTACCTGTTGTTGTATGTTTTGCAATTGCAACGGGCAGGTGTATATGGATTGAGTCAACATCTTTCGTCTGTTTGAAAGGACAAAAGGTGTTGACAATAACTGTTTGTTCGGGTTTTACGCATTATCTCACAAAGGGGTTTATCCTCTTTTCGGTTCCAATGGTGGTCATGGGACCATGGCCGGGATATACCTTTATATCATCTCCAAGGGGAAACAGCCTTTCTTTTATACTTGATATAAGTGTCCTGAAATCTCCGCCGGGAAGATCTGTACGGCCTATTGAACCATAAAAGAGTGTATCTCCGGCAAAGACCACGCTGTCAGTAAACAGTGAGATTCCTCCCGGACTGTGACCGGGAGTATGTATGACTTTTAGTGTGATTTCCCCGACATCTATCATGTCTCCGTGGCTGATTTCCATGTCAGGAGGAGGGGAGTTTTCTCCGTAAAGGCCAAAAGACATGGCATTTTCAGCCACCCTGCTTAACATCGGGGCATCAAGGCCATGAATCAGTATCTTTGCTCCGGTTGCATCTTTCAGCTCCTTATTGCCGCCGATATGATCAAAATGGCCATGGGTATTTATTATATATTTTGCTTCAAGTCCTGATCTGTTCAATTCTTCCAATATGTTTTTTACATCTCCTCCCGGATCAATTACAGCGGCTGTTTTTGTGTTTTTACATCCAACAATAAAACAGTTGGTCATAAGGGGACCAACAGCAAGTGCCTTGATAATCATAATAAAATCCTTGTAAAATTAATTGTCGTATTGTTTGGGCGGCGATTGCCGTATCAGAACCCCCTCTATAAGATAAGCCTGGGGCGCTGATGAATTTTTAGTCCGGAAATATTCAAAAGGAATCTTGCGAAAACATGCGGTTTCTGTCTGTTCTGTCGGATTGTTTCATGACGGCCTGTTATCCTGTTGTAAAAATATATGCAAAGACCTTTGCATCAGACATGATATTGGATATAAGGCAGAACTCATCAGGCTGATGGGCAGAATCGGATACAGTGGACCAAACTGCTGCAGGCAGATTTGCCTGCCTGAAAAAGGCAGCTATTGTGCCTCCTCCAATACCCATAGGTTTTGCATCTCTTCCTGTTACTGCCTTGATTGCCCTGGAAAGGATCTTTACTACCGGTGAATCAACAGGTGTAGGATTCGGGGCATCGAGACGTTGAACAGGTTTGACATCTATCATGATTCCAGACATGTTTCCTGTTTTCCTGCATACATCCTTTATAAACCGGAGAACCTCCTCCGTAGTGTATGAAGGCAGTATTCGGCAATCCATGTAAAATACATCTTTGCCCGGAATGGTGTTTACATTCTGGACATTTGACTCCACCTTTGTAGGTTCAAAGGTGGACAGGGGAGGGCTGAAGATATCGTCATGACAGGCAAATTTTTTCTTCAGGGCCTCATATAGGGTTACTGTCAGTTGTGCCATTGCCAAAAGGGTGTTTCTTCCTTTTTCAGGTGTGCTTGCATGACACTGTTGCCCTGTAACCGTGAATTTGAGCCATAGCATTGATTTTTCGGCTATTTCTATCATGGTGCCATCTTCGTTTCCTCCGTCAGGGACAATAATTATATCGTTTTTACAGAACAGATCTCCATGGTGATTTAACAGAAAATCCAGGCCATATTTACTGCCTGTTTCTTCATCGGCAACAAGTACCAGGCCTGTTGACCTTGACAGCCTGTTTCTGTTTTCAAGTATGTATTTTATTGCAAGGTAAAAGCTGACAAAGCCATGTTGGTTGTCTTCAACGCCTCTGCCTGTTATACGATCCCCTTCCACAGTAACCCGGTAGGGATCAGCTTTCCACAAGGACAGATCGCCCGGAGGAACAACGTCTGCATGACACAGTACCCATACTGTAGAGGTGTTGTCAGTCCCGTTCCATCTGACAACAAGATTTGGCCTTGTGCCTCCTTTTGCCCTGCTGTCAGGCGCCTCGTAGACTTTAATAAAATCGGGGTGCAGGTTATTCAGCAGGTTGTATATAAATTCTGTCTTGTCATGCTCGCCAGTGCCGCCATTTTCAGGGCCGAGTGCAACCTTTGATGTCAGTTCCGACTGAAGGTGTATTATTTCATCCCTGGAATTGTCTATCTGGTCAAATATTTTTTTTGTTTTGTTTGTCATTGTTTTTTGTGTCTGTGATGAAGAATGTCTGATCTTTGCTTTTGCGGACCGAAACCCTTCAGTGTTCCGGATTAAGACCTATTCTACGGTTACGCTCTTTGCCAGATTTCTTGGTTTGTCAATATTCCTTTTTAAAAAATTGGCGCAGTAATATGCAAGCAGTTGGCAGGGGATAACTGTCAGGACAGGATACAAAAAATCCAGGGATGGAGGCACCTCAATTACATCATCCGCTATTTCTTTCAATCTCTCATCTCCCTCTGTAACAATGGCTATTACAGGGCCTTTTCTGCTCTTGATTTCCTGAATATTATTTACCATCTTGTCATGCATATCATCCTTTGGGGCAATGGCTACTGTAGGCATGTCCGGATTAATAAGGGCAATGGGGCCGTGCTTCATTTCCCCTGCTGCGTAGCCCTCTGCGTGGATATAAGATACCTCTTTCAGTTTTAAAGCCCCTTCCATGGCTATTGGATAGTTGAACTTCCTGCCTATAAACAGCCAGTTAGGGCAAGTATGGTATTTCTCTGCAATTGCCTGGATATGGTTTGCCTGTGCCAGGACATTTTGAACCAGGTCCGGGAGTAGCATAAGCCCCCTTATTGCCTCAAGGCCTTCTGTCAGGGAAAGGGTTTGATGCCGTCCTATCAGCAGGGCTATCAGAGTCAGAATTATAAGCTGTGAGGTAAAAATCTTGGTTGATGCCACTCCGATTTCCGGGCCTGCATGATTGTATACCCCTGCGTCGGTCTCTCTTGCAATTGAGCTGCCCACTACGTTTACAATTCCCAAAAGACTTGCGCCTTTTCTCCTTGCCTCTTTTATGGCTGCCAGTGTATCTGCTGTTTCTCCTGACTGGCTCAGTGCTATTATAAAGGTGTTTGGAGGAAAGTTGAACTTGCGGTATCTGAATTCGGATGCAAGTTCGATTTCCACATCTATTTCTGTCAGCTTTTCAAAACAGTATCTTCCGACATGTCCTGCATAATATGATGTGCCGCATGCAACAATTACTATGTGGCGGCAACCCTTTAATTTTTCCCATACGGGCATTATACCGCCAAGTTTGGGCACTCCTTCACTTGGTTCAAGGCGGCCTCTTATAGCATTTTCTATTGTGGCAGGCTGTTCGAATATCTCTTTAAGCATAAAGTGGGGGAAGCCGTTCAGCTCTGTATCCTCTGCAGACCACTCCACTGTTTCAGTATGTCTTTCCACCCGTTTTGCCTGGGCAGTGGAGATGTTAAAACCGTCCATGGTTAACGTGGCAAGCTCATTGTCTTTCAGGTGAACGACCTTCTTTGTATAACGTACCATTGCAGATATGTCAGAGGCTGCAAAATAACCGCTGTCACTAACACCTATAACAAGCGGACTTCCCCTTCTTGCAACAACAATTTCTTCCGGGGCATCCTGGTGTATGACAGCCAGTCCGAATGTCCCTTCCACTTCAGACATAACGGTTCTTACCGCCTTGTTGAGATCTCCGTTAAAATGTTTTGCAATCAGATGGGCAAGGACCTCGGTGTCTGTGTCAGAGACAAAGACCACGCCATTTTTCTCAAGATTCTTCTTCAGATTATAGTAATTTTCTATGATTCCGTTGTGTATGACAAAGAGCTTCTTTTCCTGATCCGTCTGTGGATGGGCATTGTTTTCTGTTGGTTCACCATGGGTAGCCCATCTTGTATGTCCTATTCCTGTATGTCCTTCCATCTTTCTGCCATTTAGTTTGGCTTCAAGTTCTGTAATCTTGCCTACTGCCTTGCAGCATTCGATTCTGTCTCCATTGTGCACGGCTATGCCTGCAGAATCATAACCCCTGTATTCAAGCTGTTTAAGGCCTTCTATAAGTATCTGTTTGGCAGGTTTTTTTCCTATGTAACAGACTATTCCACACATGATATGTTTTCCTCTTCAAATTGATATACTGGAAGATGTTTTTGTTTAGGGGCATTTGTACGTTTGTCATTAATAAAGACTTTTATATTGCGTTTCCCCTTGTTTTACTTGTTCATTCCAGGCCCGGGCACTGCGGAAAAGGACATTTATGAACGTATGATATCTGTTCCACCCATATATGGCCTTAAAGGTTCAGGAACCATTATGCTGCCGTCAGGCTGTTGACAGTTCTCCATTATAGCTACTACGGTTCTTCCTATTGCAAGGCCGGAACCATTCAGTGTGTGTACCAGGGCCGTGCCTTTTGCACCGCTTTTTCTGAATCGTATATTTGCCCTTCGTGACTGGAAATCAAGAAAATTGCTGCATGATGATATCTCCCTGTAAAGGTTTTGACCTGGCAGCCATACCTCGAGGTCATAGGTTTTGGCGGATGAAAAACCAAGATCACCTGTGCACAGGGTTACCACGCGGTAGGGAAGATTGAGGCGCTGCAGGATGTCCTCTGCATCGTTTGTCAGGTTTTCAAGTTCTTCCCATGAGTTGTCCGGATGTGAAAACTTGACCAGTTCCACCTTGTTAAACTGGTGCTGCCGTATAAGACCTCTTGTATCTTTTCCATAGGAACCCGCCTCGGATCTGAAGCATGGCGTATAGGCAACATAGGAAACAGGGAGTTCATCCTCGTTAAGGATTTCTCCCCTGTGTATGTTTGTAACAGGAACCTCTGCAGTGGGTATTAGGTAAAGATCCCATCCTTCTATTTTAAAGAGATCGTCTGCAAATTTTGGAAGCTGGCCTGTTGCAGTCATGCTTTCTGTATTAACGAGAAATGGCGGCAGGACTTCCCTGTATCCATGTTCTTTTGTATGTATGTCCAGCATGAAGTTTATAAGCGCCCTTTCAAGTCTTGCTCCTGCACCTGTATAAATGGCAAACCTTGCCCCGGATATCTTTGCGGCGCGGGAAAAATCGAGAATGCCAAGCCGTTTTCCAAGCTCCCAGTGGGGCAGGGGTTTGAAGTCTGTCTTTGGAATGTCCCCTTTTATTCTCACTACGGTATTGTCTTTTTCATCAGTTCCAACAGGGACTGATTCATGGGGGACATTGGGAAGAAGCATCATCAGTCTGTTAAACTCTTCCAGAATGTTTGAAAGCTCCTCATCCATTTTTTTTATGTCTGAGCCGAGCTCTTTCATCTCTGCAATACGTAATGATGCGTCTTTCTTGTTTTTTTTGAGAAGCGCTATTTCCTTGCTTATCCTGTTACGCCGGTGTCTGAGTTCCTCAAGTTCAGTCAGTATTGTCCTTCTTTGATTGTCAAGAGAAAAAAATCTTGCAATGTCAACATTATTGCAATTCCTGTTTGATAACATCCTTTTGATTATTTCCGGGTTGTTTCTTGCAAATTTTATGTCCAGCATAAGGGTGACTCCAGACTGTAATGGATATTAAGGTATGTTCGGAAAGTTAACAAACATATAATCAGTTTCCATCCATAAACGGGGCAGATTGTTATAAGCCAGGGCCTGCAAAAGATTTTACTACAGGGATGTGTTTTTGTGATTGAAATCCGGGTATGACAGGAATATCGGCAAAAGGGTCATTTATGGGTACCTGGCAAATGGTTTTATACTACGACAATGCTGTTATGGTCAAAGCTTTTTTCATTGTTTTTGTTATGTTTTCTCAGGATGGTTTGTCAGATTATGCTCAGAAGCAAACCGGTTGCGTTTTGCTGTTATAAGTGATAAATGTAGCTGACTTAAGATGTCTCTGTATTTTTTATGTCCATGAGCAGGCAGGATGTTCTGACTTCTGCCATATCGGTTCAATCCAGATAGAAGCTAACCCTATGAATGAAACCATGAGTTGCGGTAGTAACAGAAAGTCCGGTCCCGGCATTTTCTGGAGATTTTTCAGCTCTGTCAAGTTGACTATTGTCCTTCTTATAATACTTGCTGTTGTATCTGTTATAGGTACGGTAATTCCACAGAGAGAAGCGTCCATAGATTTTGCAATGGGTATGGATCCCAGGCTTTTTCAGATATTCATGTCTCTTGACCTGTTTGATATATATCATTCCCTTCTGTTCAGAATTATCATCGGTTTTCTTGTCATGAACCTTGTTGTATGTTCTATTGACAGATTTCCTGTAACATGGAAGCTGTTTTCACATATACCGTCTCCGGACAAATCCAGGGTGTTTGAGGGTATTTCCGGGGAGCAGACCTGCATCCTGTCTGGAAACAATAAAATAATCCTGGATCGTATTGAAAGATTCTTGCGTAAAAGATATGGAAGGGTTTTTTCAAAAAAGGGAGACAGTTACTCTTCATTTTTTGTGCAGACAGGACGGTTTTCCCGCTTTGGCGTTTATCTTGTGCATCTCAGTATACTTCTTATACTTGCAGGTGCACTTGCAGGTTCGTTGTTCGGGTTTGAGGGATATGTCAAGATTATTGAAGGTGACAAGACTGATAAAATTCTTACAAGAGGAAACAGACAGCAGAAAAAACTCGGATTTGATATTCGTTGCGACAAGTTTACTGTCAGTTATTATAAAAATGGAATGCCAAAGGAATACAAATCGGAACTTACCTTTATTGTTAATGGCAAAGAGGTTGAAAAGGGAACGCTTTTGGTCAATCACCCCTTGTATTTTAGAGGGATTACCTTTTATCAGGCAAGTTACGGTACAATTCCGGGCAAGAAGATTCTGCTCAGGGCACTTGCAAACGGTAAATCCTTCAGTTTTTATGTTTCCCTGAAAGATCATGTTCATTTGCCGGACAATGGGGCTGAATTGCATCTTGAAGATATAAGAGAGAATATTGCAGGTATAGGGCCTGCAGCGTTGATTTCAATCTTGCCCAAACATGGGAACAGGGTTTCCTTCTGGATATTTAAAAATCCCGGGTTGGCAAAATCGCGTCTTCCTGAACCCATGCTGAAGTCTTCAAAATTCAATCCCTCTGCATTCAGGCCATATACCTTTTTTCTTGAAGGTGTGAACACAGTTTGCTATACAGGGCTTCAGGTCAGCAAGGATCCCGGAGTGCCAATTGTCTGGGCGGGTTGTATCATCCTTGTAACTGGACTTTTTGTGACCTTTTTTATATCGCACAGACGCATATGGGTACGGGCAGAAAACCATAAAGGCGGTATCAGGTTAAGTGTTGCAGGTATGGCAAACAAGGATCCTGCAGGGCTTCATCGTTACCTGCTTAAACTGGTAAACAATATCAGGAAATATGTGTAGTATGCAGGGATGCAGTCTGGTCCGTTTTTATGTGTCTTAAGAACAAGGGACAGCCGTGTTATGACCAGTTCTATGATATTAAGTTATGTAACCTTTGTATATTTTACCGGTTTTATCCTCTATCTTCTTATGATGGTTATGGGTAAAAAAGCCTTTGGGACGGCTGCAACACTTGTATCCTTGGCAGGTCTTGTCGCCCATTCCATAGGCATTGTGTTAAGATGGACGGAGTCGTACAGGCTGGGTATTGGTCATGCCCCCTTGTCCAATCTTTACGAATCTCTTATATTTTTTTCATGGGCAGTTACTTTTTTTTATCTTGTTGTGGAGTGGCGAACAAAAAACCGTGTTATTGGTACCTTTGTCATACCTATTTCCTTTCTGGCCCTGGCCTATGCATCATTTTCACCGTCTGTAAACAGCCGGATTCAGCCGCTGGTGCCGGCCCTGAAAAGCAATTGGCTTATTGCTCATGTGATAACATGTTTTTTTTCCTATGCTGCTTTTGCACTGTCTTTTGGCCTGAGTATTATCTATCTTGTCAAGTTAAAGAACGTAAATACGGGCAGAACAAGTCCCTTTCTGAATCGAATCCCGGACTGCAGACTTTTGGATGAGCTTAATTACCAGATGGTTATCATAGGATTTCTTATGCTGACACTGGGGATTGTTACAGGCTCGGTCTGGGCACATTCTGCATGGGGAACATACTGGGGATGGGATCCAAAGGAGACATGGTCGCTTATTACCTGGCTTATTTATGCCTCTGTAATTCATGTGCGTGTGGCAAGAGGTTGGGAGGGTAAACGAACTGCTGTTTTGTGTATTGTAGGGTTTGCATGTGTGCTTTTTACGTATTTTGGCGTAAATTATCTTGCCGGACTCCACAGTTATGCCAAGTCATAAGCCTGTTTTTCTGATCCATCCGCTTTTACAGGTTGATTACTGTCCCTTCCCTGGCAAAAAAGGTTTTTGCCGATCCGTTCTGAAAGCCATTGCAATACCACTCTGCCATATCGTCAATTTGTGCGTCGGTCCTTACAGGGTCATGGTGAAACAGGGCTAACTGTCTGACCCCTGCCCGGTTTGCTGCCTTGATGGCATATTCACAGGATGAATGCCCCCAGCCTTTTTTGGAAGAATTATATTCTTTTTCTGTATATTGGGCGTCATAGATAAGCAGATCAGCCCCTTTGAAAAAATTTGCAAGTTTCATGTTCTGTTCTTTTGCCACCTGTTCACCTTCCATGGCCGTTTTTCTGTCATATTGCGGATCATTGGGATCAGTGGCAAATACATTAATGAACGGCTCTGTGTCATATGCTGTACACACGGTTTTGCCCTGGTACTGAAAACAGTATCCAAGGCATAAAATAGGATGGTTGAGATACTTGGTATGGAGCATGATTCCATCTCCAAGATCAAAGGAACCTTCTTTGAGGTCAATATATTCTATGTCTGCGGCCAGTTCTGTCTGTCTGACGGGAAAATATCGGTAGGTCAGCTGCCCTCCCACTATGTTTTCAAGTGTGTCATCCTCGAATGTTACAGGTCCATATACCTTGATCTTTGTTCCTGGAATGTATGCAGGGGCAAAAAACGGAAAGCCCATTATATGGTCCCAGTGGGTATGGGAGAGAAATATTTCGGTGGTGAGATCCTTGTCGGGAAGGTCATTTGCCAGCATGTAATTGCCCAGTTCCCTTATTCCGGATCCTGCATCAATTATAACAATCCTGTTCAGTTTATTGAATCTAAGTTCAATGCAGGCAGTGTTCCCGCCATATTTTACTGTTTCAGAACCAGGGCATGGAATGGATCCCCTGACGCCCCAGAATTTTACCATTATAGAATTGTCCATAACTTTTTGCTTGTTGTAGCCGGTCTTGATGTTTTTTTACGGGATCATCAATTTGATATTTCCAGAAAAACGCTCGCCTTTTCTATTTCTTTTTGCACGATATTGTTAAGTTTGCTGAAAGATTCCTCTGAAAAACCTGCTTCTTCAATCATGTCCTGCATACCGGAGGTGTCCGGATAATCATCTCCGGCAGACCCTGTTTTAAGGATGTAGGAGTATGTGTTGGCGATAGCCACAATCCTTAAAATATCCATATGTTCTTTATTGCTTTCCCATACTGTATGGTGGCAGGCAAGGACAGAAGAGATTGTTTCATCGAGCCGCCATTTTTTGGCTATCATCTTTCCAACCATGGTGTGGTCTGTTTTCATGATTCTTTTTTCTGCAACCGGAAGTGGTATCTGCTCTTCTTTGACCAAATTCACTACGGCGGAATAGTCTTCAGCAAAATAATTGCTTAAAAGAATCTTACCCAAATCATGCAACAAGCCTGCCATAAAATACTGGTCACGTTGTATGAAGGGAACTTCGTTGATTTCAGCCAGTAGTTTTGAGATTACTCCAACGCTCAGGGAGTGAAGCCAAAAGGCATTTATATCAAGAGCGAAATTGGTTTTTAGGGATTTTGTATGAATGGCATCCATAATAGCTGTGCTTAATGCCAAATTTTTGACTGTATTTATGCCAAGCATAATAATTGCCCGGGTAAGGGATGTGATCTGGTGAGGCAGGGAATAGAAGGCGGAATTTACCAGTTTCAGAACCTTTGCAGTCAGTACGGGATCAAGGGATATTACCCTGTTAAGGTCATTGGGAGATGTGTTCGGATTGTTGCAGACCTCGGTTACTTTCATGGCTGTTGTAGAAAGACTTGGCATTCGATCTATATACTTCTTGATACGTTTTTCCTTTAATTCATCTGTTGTATAAGGATCCATTTTGTTGCCTTTCATACATCCGGAAAGAAACAGCATTCTTCTTTGCAATCAGGTCAGAAAAGTCTTTCTGCTGTTTTTTGTTGATCTGTTACAAGACAGGCTGTCTGAATCTGTCAGTCATTCCTTGCTGAAACAGCAGCAAACAGACACTGTCAATTTGCATATCCAATGATTTTTTTCGTGTGGAGTTTTCATGAAATCCTTATGTTGTCCCCGACAATCTGTTTGATTTCCTTTATAAAACTGTTGCACGGCAGTACGTTAAAACGGTCTCCTGCCCTTACGTGAACATATCTGCTGTCAGACAGTCTGATTGTAAAGATCAGTTTGCTGTCTCCGCGGAATCTGAAAGTTATATCCTGCAGGTGTTCCAGCAAATTTTTTGAAATACTTGCCTCGTCAAGCATGAGTTCAACAGATTTGATGCCCTGTTGTCTCATCTCTTCCAGTGTAGCAACCTTTTGTCCAATAACCTTGAATGTTTTGGCATCATCAGTGTGCTCAAAAGTTCCTGTAAGAAGTATTGGTTCTTCACTGCTCAATATATGGGAAAACTGGTTGAATGTGTCCGGAAAAAATATTGCCTCTACTGAACCTGTCATATCTTCAAGAGATATGATTCCCATCCTGTCTCCACGTTTGGTTCTTTTTAGTGTAAGTTTGCTTACAATTCCGGCAAGCCTTACTGTAGTTTTATCGGATATTCCTGCAAGATCTTGAATGGTACAGGAAACCAATCTTTCAATTTCCTTGCCAAACCTTAACAGCGGGTGGCCTGTGATGTAGAACCCCAATGCCTCTTTTTCCCTTTTGAGTTTTTCCTGTTCACTCCATTCGTCTGTTTCAGGCAGATCAAACAGTTCACTTCCTGTGCCATCTGAAAGGTCTAAGGCCTCGAACATGCTGAGCTGGTTAGGATTATGGTTTGCTCCGCAAAATCGTATGATGTTGTCAAGAGCACCAAAAAGTCTGGATCTGTGTATGCCTGTGAAATCCATGGCACCACACTGTATCAGTCCTTCAAGCACCCTTTTGTTGACCTTTGAAGACCCAAGACGCATACAGAAATCAAAAAGATTTTCAAACGGGCCGGATCTGTTTCTTTCATCAATAATAAGTTCAACGGCCTTAATGCCGACATTCTTGATTGCTGCCAGGCCAAAACGTATTTTTCCCTCGACCACGGTAAAATCAGCCTGACTTTCGTTAATGTCAGGGGGCAGTATCTCTATGCCCATTTCATGGCATTCAGCAATGTTTTTTATGGTCTTGTCCTGATTGCCCATATCCTGGGTCATAAGGGCAGCCATGTACTGAACAGGGTAATGGGCCTTCAGATAGGCTGTTTGGTATGCGATCATGGCGTAGGCTGCAGAGTGGGATTTGTTGAAGCCGTAACCGCCGAATTTTTCAATTAATGCAAACAGGTTGTCGGCCTTTTTACGGGGAATGCCATTTTTTTCTGCACCTGAGATAAATCTTTCCCTGTGTTTTGCCATGACCTCAGGTTTCTTTTTACCCATAGCCTTTCGCAGCTCATCTGCTTCTCCCATGGAATAGCTGGCAAGTATCTGCGCTATTTTCATGACCTGTTCCTGATAAAGTATCACACCATAGGTTTCTTTCAGGACAGGTTCAAGCTGAGGAAAAAAGTAATTGATCCTGGTTTCACCATGCTTTCCCCTTATAAAATCATCCACCATATTGCTTCCAAGTGGCCCTGGCCTGTACAGTGCAACCATACCAACAAGGTCCTTGAACACCTCTGGTGCAAGTCTCCGCAGATAATCTTTCATTCCGGCGCTTTCCAGCTGAAACACCCCTGTTGTCTTTCCGTCACTGCATAAAAGATAGGTGGCTTCGTCATCAAGGGGGATCTGGTTGATGTCTATTGCAACGCCAGTACTCTGTTCTATCAGATCAAGGGCATGTTTTATGACGGTCAGGGTTTTCAGACCAAGAAAGTCAAATTTGATCAGACCAAGCTGTTCAATCCTGTCCATGGTAAACTGGGTCATTATTTCACCATGGCTGCCTTTAAACAGGGGGAGATACTCCACAAGAGGCCTGTCTGATATTACCACTCCAGAGGCATGGGTAGATGCGTGTCTTGTTATACCCTCAAGTTTCCGGGAAATCTTCAGCAGTCTTTTTATGGATTCATCCTCTGCTTCGAGGTTCTTTAACTCGTCGTCGTTCTTTATGGCATCTTCAAGTTTTATTCCCGGTCCCTCCGGTATCATCTTGGCAATACGATCCACCTTTTTAAGAGGAATATTAAGGGCGCGGCCTACATCTCTTATAACACCTCTTGCCTTCATGCTTCCAAAGGTAATTATCTGCCCTACATTGTCATGACCGTATTTGTCGGCAACATATCTGATAACCTCATCCCTGCCGTTTATGCAAAAATCAATGTCAATATCAGGCATGGAAATACGCTGAGGATTGAGAAATCTTTCAAAGAGAAGTCCATACTCTATGGGGTCAATATTGGTAATATTGAGGCAGAATGCTACGAGGGATCCTGCTGCTGATCCTCTCCCCGGACCAACGGGGATATTGTGCTGTTTTGCATATCTGATGAAATCTGCAACAATAAGAAAATAACCGGCAAAGCCCATGTTTTGCAGGGTTTCCAGTTCAAAATCCAGCCTCTGTCTGTATGTCCTGACAAGTTGTTCAGGCAGGTTGCCTTTTTTTTCTTTTAACTGTGCCAACCGCAGTTCAAGTCCTTCCTTTGCATTTTCAGCAAGAATCTCTTCAAGGGTTTTTGAGCTCTCGACATGGAATTTTGGATATTTGTATTTGGCAAATTCCATGTTATAATTGCACATATCAGCAACCATAGCGGTGTTTTTTATAGCGTCATCATAACCTGGCATGGCATCTGCCATTTCCTCGTAACTTTTGAAGTAGAATTCGTCAGATGGAAACCTGAGTCTTTTTTCATCGTCTATGGTTTTGCCTGTCTGAATACACAGAAGTACATCATGTGCCTCTGAATCCTCCCTGTCCAGGTAATGGCAGTCATTTGTCGCAACAAGAGGAATGGACAGTTCTTCAGATATTTCCCTGAGTCCCTGGTTGACCATGATCTGCTCAGGCATCTTGTTTGCCTGAACCTCCAGGAAAAAACGGTCTTTAAATATGGCAGCCATATCCTGCGCAATCTTTTTTGCCCTGTCTGTTTCTCCCCTCTTTATGTGGTAGGGGATGATTCCCTGCAGGCATGCAGACATTGCAACAAGCCCCCTGTTGTACCTTTTCAGCAGTTCCATGTCGATGCGGGGATGGTAGTAAAAACCTTCGATATAACCAAGAGTTACAAGCTTGCTGAGGTTTTTGTATCCCTCATGATTCATGACCAGCAAGACAAGATGATAGGCATTTATCTTTCCTCTACCGGTCTGTGTCTTGTCTTTTCTGTCATGAGGAGCAACGTATACCTCGGACCCGACAATGGGCTTGATCCCTGAGTTTTGTGCCATATCACACAGCTCTACTGCACCGAACATATTGCCATGGTCAGTAATGGCTACGGCATCCATACCAAGCTTTTTTGCCTTGTTTAGCATGTCGCCTATGTGTATGCTACCGTCAAGGAGGCTGTATTCTGTATGCACATGAAGGTGAACAAAAGGGGATTTTTGTGAAGACATGGTTGTTAATATCCTTTAATATTCTTGCGATCTGCAGACAGTTAAAATAGAATAACAAACTTATATCATTTCATGTAAACAGAGTGCAACATTAAGCTTGTTTCCATCCATAAACGGCTGCTTGTCTGTACTTGAATCTTGATTCCAAAGCTGTTTGTAACAGCTTGACTTGGTAGGGACAGGAAGAAAGATTTTCTGGCCTTTCTGCCCATATGTTGAACTGATACAGATATTCAGTATATATTCAGTATATTCCTGTGGTTAAGATTTCTGTATCCCTTGATCCTGAAAAAATTGCTGTTGTTGGACGGGAACTGAAACCATCAAGGATATCAGATTGCAGATGAAAATATTTTGTCAAAAGATGCAGGTTCCCCTGTCGGAAAGGATGAGACCCAGAAGATTTGAAGACATGGTGGGCCAAGATCATATTATAGGTCCGGGATGTCTGCTTCCAAATGCTATCCGGACAGGACATCTTTTCTCGGTTATACTGTGGGGACCTCCCGGTTCAGGCAAGACTACTCTGGCAAGACTCATAGGAGAATATACCCGTTTGACCTTTACCGTGTTTTCTGCAGTAAGTTCCGGAGTAAAAGATCTGAAAGGGGTAATAAAAGATGCAAGCGCTATCAGAGATTTGACAGGAGACCCCACTATCCTGTTTGTGGATGAAATACACCGTTTTAACAGGGCGCAGCAGGATGCCTTTCTTCCTTATGTTGAAAGCGGTCTTATTATTCTGATAGGGGCAACCACACAAAACCCGTCCTTTGAGATTATATCACCCTTGCTATCAAGGGCAAGGGTGATGTTGTTGAATCCATTGTCTCGGGATGATATCAAAACCGTTATCCTGAGAGCTGTCAGGGATGCGGAAAACGGTCTTGGCGGTATGGGTATTGAAATAACTCCGGATGCACTTGAATGTCTGGCAGATATTTCACAGGGAGACGCCCGTACTGCCCTGAACAATCTTGAGGCATCTGCCTATTATGCCAGGCATGTCAGGTCTGACAAGTCCGGACATATTGACCTTGATACTGTTAAAAGGGCCACAGACAGAAAACCCCTTGCCTATGACAAGGATGGAGAGGAACATTATAATCTTATATCGGCCTTTCACAAGAGTCTGAGGGGGAGTGATACACAGGCTTCCATATACTGGCTTTACAGGATGCTTATGTCAGGGGAAGACCCTGTGTTTATTGCCCGAAGGATGATAAGGTTCGCATCTGAGGATGTGGGCATGGCTGACCCCAATGCCCTTTCCATAGCCCTGTCTGCATTTGAGGCATGGCAGAAGGTAGGGCCGCCAGAAGCGGAGATAGCACTTGCCCAGGCCGCTGTATATCTGTCATCCGCCCCAAAAAGCAACGCCCTTTATATGGCGGAGAGAGCTGTCAAGAAAGAAATAAAACGATCAGGAGCTCTTCCTGTTCCTTTGCATTTAAGAAATGCCCCTACCAGGCTGATGAAAGAAACAGGATATGGCAGGGGGTATCTTTATCCTCACAATTACAGAGGGGCAAAGGTAAAACAGGAATATCTGCCGGACAGGATAAAGAACAGGGTCTTTTATGTGCCTGCGGACAGGGACAGGACAAGGGGATAATACCTGTGCCCGGGGTTTTTTGCAATAGCTTATAAAAGTTCAGAATATAAATTACGGATTAAACAGGGTGTACAATTCACAGACTATCAAAGAGAAGGCTGATGTTTTTACCGTGGCTGGAAAGTGGTTTCTTTACTACATCCTGATCGGGCTTATTTCAGGATTGGGTTCTGTAGTATTTCATTACCTCTGTCAACTTGGATTCCATTTTTTTATGGATATGCTGGCAGGGTACAGGCCGCCGTCTCCGGCAGGTGAGGCGCATCTCTTCCATATGTCAAACACCCCGTTTAACCGCTGGGTCCTTTTGTTTATGCCTGCCTTGGGAGGGATACTCAGCGGCTGGATTGTCTATACCTTTGCGCCGGAGGCAGAGGGGCACGGAACAGATGCGGTTATTGATGCATACCATGAAAAGGGAGGTTTTATAAGAGGCAGGATACCCTTTGTAAAAACACTTGCATCGGTATTGACTCTTACTACCGGCGGCTCTGGTGGCCGCGAAGGGCCGATAGCCCAGATTGGAGCGGGCTTTGGATCGTTTCTGGCAACCAAATTAGGGCTTTCGGAACGTGACAGGCGCATTATGCTTGCAGCAGGTATGGGGGCAGGTATCGGAAGCATTTTTCGGGCTCCCCTTGCAGGCGCCCTGTTTGCAGCAGAGGTCCTGTATCGTGATCCTGATTTTGAGTCAGAGGTAATTATACCTGCAGGTATATCGTCTGTTGTGGCCTATTGTGTGTTTTGTCTTGTGTTTGGCTGGGGATCGCTTTTTGGATCAGGCAATTTCATCTTTAACAACCCCCTTGAACTTGGACCCTATACCATTCTTGCCTTTGTCCTGGTAGGAGGAGGATTTGTCTATATCAAGTCTTTTTATGGCGTTAACAGGGTGTTCAGACACATGAACATACCTGACTGTTTAAAACCTGCCATTGGAGGGCTTTTGACAGGTGTGATAGGTTTTTTTCTCCCTCAAGCGCTCTCTTTTGGTTACGGGTATGCTGAGATGGCACTTCAAAATCAACTCCCTGCCATGATTCTTGTCGGCATAGCGTTTGGAAAGATCCTTTCAACATCTTTTTCCATTGGTTCCGGTGGCAGCGGTGGGGTCTTTGGCCCGTCTGTCGTAATAGGAGGCGCATTGGGTGGGGCTGTTGGCAGGATGTTTCACCTTGTTATGCCAAACATTGTTACTCAGCCGGGTGCCTTTGTAGTGGTTGGAATGGCGGGCTTTTTTGCCTCCGTGTCCAATGCCCCGATTTCTACAATCATATTTGTCAGTGAAATGACAAACTCTTACCATCTTCTCCTTCCCAGCCTTTTGGTATGTTCCGTTACATATGTCCTGTCAAGACCTTGGACCATATATGTGAAACAGGTTCCTTCCAAAATCGATTCTCCCGCACATAGGGGGGATTTCTTTCTTGATATTCTTGCCGGAATAAAGGTCAGGGAGCTGTTGCCAAAGCTGAGAAAAGTTCAGCTTGTGCCTGAGGATATGCCGTTTGAAAACTTCAAGAATCTGTTCAGCACAAGCAGACAGCATTACTTTCCTGTTGTTGACAGAAATAACAGACTGACCGGAATATTTTCCATAAATGATGTAAGGACTGTTCTTTTTAATGAAGAGATCAACAATGTAATCATTATGAAAGATATTGCCAACAGGGATATAATCTTTACAACGCCATCAGAAGACCTGAATGAGGTCATGAAAAAGTTTACTGTTCGTAATCTGCAAAGGATTCCGGTTGTTAGGGATGATGATCACTCATCTCTTCTTGGTATGCTGGATCGCAGGGAAGTGATAGATTTCTACAATCAGCGTCTCAAGGAAATACAGTCGCAGAAAAGGTGAGTATCCCTGCTGCAGGATCTCCATTTTTGACGGATGTCTGTCCATGGCTGTCCCGGGAGACAAGGTTCAACAATCGGAATATGTTCTGTTGCCGGTTTTTTGCAGACCCTGCAGTTGAATTGTTTTTGGATGACAACTGTGAATTTGTGTATGTTTAACCTTGACCTGCACCTTTCTTGAAACAACAATGACACAACCTATTGAAGAAAAGATTGCCTGGGCAGAAGAAACCTGTCTCAGATTACACCGTAATTTTGCAGAGGACAAAAAGGTCTTGGAACTTGCAGACAAACTCAAAAAGGCCATACACCTTTCCCGTGAAATGATGAAGGCATCAGGTGTTGTTGATATATGTGCAAGATGTGAGTATGAGGAGGGCGGATCATGCTGCGGCAAGGGCATTGAAAACAGGTATGACAGATGGTTGTTGATTGTTAATCTTCTTCTTGGAGTCAGACTTCCTCATGTCAGGGAAATTGATAACAGTTGCTTTTTTCTCGGTCAGGCAGGATGCAGGCTTGCAGCACGCCATGTAATATGTATTAATTATATATGCAAAAAGATAGAGGAACACATTCCGCCAGACTCTCTTAATTCTCTTAAAGAGGCTGAAGGCAGGGAGATAGAACTTATGTTTTTTCTTCATGAAAGGCTTATGCAGGTTTACAGATCTGTAAACAGATAGATGATGAATGATAGTCTGAAAAACACGCTTCAATATATAGCAAATTTTTATGACAGGCGTAAGGTGGGAGATACAGGGCCTCTGGGATTCAGAAGATCTACAGATTTGGCAAGGCTGATGGCATGTCTTGTTCCCCTGCTTGAAAAAAGGATAATCATTCCTGGAAAAACCAATTTTTTTGATCTTGGATGTGCAGATGCAAGGGTAAATGTCTTTTTAAGCTATCTGGTCAAAACATCTGTAGGTGTTGAACTGGATGACTGGACATTGGAAGAACATGAATCTCTGTCAGAAAAATTGTATCCAGGGCTGAAAAAACAGGGGCTTGTATTACCGCCTGCAAATATCTTCCTCTATAACGGGGATTCCACATCACCTGTAATCCATAAAAGAATCTTCAGGGATACCGGACTTTGCCTGACAGACTTTGATGTTTTTTATACCTATCTTGTGATGTATCAGGAATTTTCCGGACTTATTCTAAAAAAGGGAAAACCAGGGGCCGTATTTATGGTTTACGGGCTGAACAAAATAATGCCGGCTCTGAAGGGATTTAGACTTCTTGGCAGCATTAGCCCTGTTCAGGGGATATTGGCTGTTTATCAGAAGATTTGATCCTGAAAAATACAACAAGCCCCGCAAACATGACAATCATTGAGATAAAAAATATGGCCCTGTATCCTGCAAATTCTCCTGTATAGCCAAGGGCAATAGAACCAATAAAGGCACCGGCGTCAATTGCCCCTGTGAAAACTCCGGTTACCTTTCCCCTGATATGGGCCGGTTTGTCCCTGATAGCAAGGGAATTCATGCAGGGAAACAAAAGCCCATGCCCACATCCTGACAATATCCCGGATATCACCAGTATCAGATTGTTACCGAGAAAGACAAGCATGCCAAGCCCTGCTCCTGTTATAATGGAGGCATAGGGAATAATTATGCGTTCTCCTATGCCATCGGCAAGCTTGCCGCCAAAGAACCTTGTTATTGTGGCAGATAGTGAGTAGGTAATATAGTATATTGAAACAAAGCCTATCCCCTTTTCTTTTGCAAAGGGGGCAACAAAATTACCTGTAGCGGCCATGGCAAAACCGAAAGATATGGACAAAACAGCTATTGACATCATTTCCCTTTGTTTAAGGATGCCAAAGAAAGAAACAGGCTCTTTTGGATCACTGTGAAAATTTCCATTGTCAGCGCTTACAAGGGCAGGGGATGTGTTTTGTATTGCCTGTATTCTGTTTTGTGCAGGTGTGTATGATTCATGAATAAACATCTGCAGTAACAGGCCTGTGAGGGCAAAAACGGTTGCAGTAACAAAAAAATATGGAAACCCGAACCTGTTTATTGCCAGTTCGCCGATGGCAGGGCCTGCAGCCAGGCCTACAAGTCCGGTCATACCAAACATTCCGAGTCCCTCGTTTAGCCGTTGCTGCGGTATGATGTCTGCTATATAGGTAAATGTTGCTGTAAAACATATAGCCAGGCCGATGCCGTGTATTAGCCTCAGGATGATCAGGAAAAAATAAAAACCGGATAATGGCCCTTTGCAGAACAGATAGGATATGGATACAATGGTCATGCTCATGCATCCTGCTGCATAGCTGTTCCTTCGTCCTATCTTGTCTATCATTTCAGATACCCATGGCCGGCAGACAACAGAGGAAAAGGCAAATACCCCCATTATAATGCCAATATCCGCCTTTGATCCTCCATGAACCGAGATAAACAGAGGAAAGAGAAAAAAACATCCGAAACTGGATACTGTGAAGAAATTTGCAAAACCCATCAGGATGAACGATTTGGTGTAAAGATCTGATTTCATTATTGGCAACCATGAGTGTTTTTAATTGACAAATTATTGTCTTGTTAGTTATTCTACTAATTTAAATCCAGATTATGCAAGTGACGTTTTTGTCTGTATTACAATGCATATGGGCAGGGTCAGTGAAATGGTCATTATAAAAACCGGCAACAAAACCGGTCTTTTTCATGGTGGCCGTTGCAGACCTTGTGCCTGTCTGGCTTTTCTGAACAAGTTTATAGGATATTGCAATGACCTTGTCTTGTTTGTTGCAGACCTGTTAAGGATGTATTTTTGTCATGTTTGAGAATCTTACAGACAAACTGAATACAGTATTCAAAAAGGTAACTGGCCGTGGCAAACTCACTGAGGCCGATGTAAAAGAAGCCTTGAGAGAAGTTAGACTTGCCTTGCTTGAGGCTGATGTCAATTACAGGGTTGTAAAACAGATCATAGAAAATATCAGCAATCGGGCAATTGGTCAGGAAGTTTTGCAAAGCCTTACGCCGGGGCAGCAGATCATAAAGATTGTCAGTGAAGAACTTACCAGTCTTATGGGGGGAGACGCAACTGCTTTGCAACTGGTTGGCCGTCCTCCGTTTTCTTTGATGCTGGTAGGGCTTCAGGGTTCAGGCAAGACAACAACAGCGGCAAAAATTGCCACGCTTTTGAGGAGGCAGGGAAGACACCCTTATCTTGTATCTGCAGATATATACAGACCGGCTGCGATAGAACAGCTTGAAAAACTGGGAAAATCCATCCAGGTTCCTGTTCATTCAACTGATCCTGCACACAGGCCTGAGGATATATGTCTGGAGGCCCTGTCAGAAGCGGGAAGACAGGATTCTGATGTTCTGATTGTTGATACGGCTGGCCGTCTGCATGTTGATGATGAGCTGATGGATGAACTGGGACGGATAAAACGGAAAATAAATCCGGTGGAAATCCTCCTTGTAGCCGATGCCATGACAGGGCAGGATGCTGTCAATGTGGCAAAAAAATTCGACGAGGTCCTGGACATAACAGGGGTTATCCTCTCCAAGATGGAGGGTGATGCAAGAGGGGGAGCTGCCCTGTCTGTCAAGGCGGTAACAGGAAAGCCCATAAAATTTGTCGGGACAGGAGAACAGGTAGGCGACCTGGAAGTCTTTTATCCTGGACGGGTGGCATCACAGATATTGGGTATGGGAGACGTGCTTTCTCTTATTGAGAAGGCCCAGTCTCAATTTGATGAGAAAGAGGCGCAGAAACTTCAGAAAAAACTTCAACAGAACAGGTTTGATCTTGATGATTTTTTGTCGCAGCTGCGTCAAATGAGGAAAATAGGCTCTATTGAGCAGATAATGAGCATGATTCCCGGGATGGGACAGAACAAAAAGCTGAAACAGTTCAAGCCTGATGAAAAAGAATTGCTCAAGGTAGAGGCAATTATCAATTCCATGACGAGGCAGGAAAGGCAGGATTACAGAATCATAAAGGGAAGCAGAAAAAAAAGGATTGCCCGGGGAAGTGGTGTGAAAATTCAGGATGTTAATCGGCTTTTAAAAAATTTTGCTCAATCCAAAAAGATGATTGAGCGTTTAACAAGGAAAGGGTATGATAACAATATAATGTCTATGTTCAGGTAGTTTTCATGTGCAAAGGGCTGTTTTTTTGCAATATCAGCGTCAACCCGCGGTATTGTTTGTGCGGTGTGCCAAAGCGGGTTCACGTCCGGTTTTCTTGATCTTGTGCAAGGATCCATATTCCCGGACCGGAACCCTTCTGGTACCGAGGACCTGTTTGCGGACAGATGGTTGCATTGGCAGCCTTGTGAGTTGCTCAACATTATAATTAAACTAATCCTGGAGGTTTTTAAGGTAAATGGCTGTAAAAATAAGATTAACAAGACGCGGTTCCAAGAAAAAGCCGTTTTATCGATTAGTGGCTGCTGATTCCAGATCACCACGTGATGGCAAGTTTTTGGATATTTTGGGTTATTATAATCCGTTAACAAACCCTGTAGAAGTCAAGGTTCACAGAGACAGACTGGATCACTGGATAAAAAAAGGTGCCCTTATGAGCGATTCTGTAAGGACATTGCTGAAAAGAGAAAAATTGTCCGGTAGTTCTGCAGCAAAAGATTAGGCTTTATCCGCAAATCTTTGTTTTTTTGCTATTCCAACGCCTGCCTGTATATTCTGCACAGACAGATGGAGCGTGTGTGCATCTTATGAGTATCCCTTGATTTGTTCTGTTTTGAGATCTTGTTCTGCGGATGGATTTCCGGTTCCATTGTCTTGCAAGAGACATCTTGTCACTGAAAACAGGAGTCTGTTTTTGTGCAGTGGGTCCGGGAGGATGACGGGTAATGGGGATTGCAAAATCCTTAGTGCCTGCCGGTTTTATATGGGTACGGATCAATTGCGAATAAATTGGAGAGAAGGGGCCTTTTTTACAACCGGTTCCCTGTCTCACACCTTAAATTGTAAACACCTTTGTCAACCCGATTGATATTGGAGGTAGAACATGAAAGATCTGATAGCGTACATAGCAAAGGCATTAGTAGACAAACCGGAAGAGGTGGTTGTAACAGAAGTGGAAGGAGAGCAGACCTCTGTTATTGAATTAAAGGTGGCCAAGGATGATTTGGGGAAAGTCATTGGTAAGCAGGGGCGTACTGCCCGTGCCATGAGAACCATCCTCAGCGCAGCATCCACAAAGCTGGGGAAACGTGCGGTTTTGGAAATTATAGAATAATGCCCGTCCATAGAATGGACCGTGGGCAATAGCGATTTTGATAAACCGACAGTCTGTTGCAAAAAGTCCCGGTACGGATTCGTGCCGGGGTTAATTTTTTTAATATTGGCAGTATCCATCTTGTTAATATTTCGTTAAAAATAAAATCGTGCATGAATCTGTCAACAGGTCATGCTGTACTGTAAGCTGTTAATGCTATGTGTAGGTCTGATGATAATCTTGTTCTTATGGGTAAACTTTTGCATGCGCATGGTGTGAAAGGCCTTGCCTTAATCAGGTCCTATGCTGAATCGCCGGCTGACTTTATTCATGCCGGAAGCATATTTTTGAGGACCCGGCAAGGATCTCTGCATCAGTACCGGGTTTCCAGTATAACGCCTCATAAAGGCTGTTATTTAATGAGTCTTGTCAACCTTGATTCAAGGGAACAGATAGATTCCTATAAGGGCAGTGATATCCTGGTAGACAGAAATTTGCTTGTTCGCGGAGAGGATGAGTTCTTCTGGTTTGAACTTATAGGCCTTGATGTTTATCTTGATTCCGGCTTTTGGCTCGGGAGACTTGACAGAATTATCCCTACAAAGGCCAATGATATTTATGTGGTCAAAAAAGGGAAGAGAGAACTCTGTGTTCCTGCCACAGTCGATGTTGTCCGGGAGATTGATCTTGAGGAAAACAGGATGACAGTTTCGGATGAGGGAGGTATCCTTAGCCTAAATGAGATTTGATGTCCTCACCATTTTTCCTGATCTGTTTTCAGCCTTTACAAGACACGGCATATTGGGGCGTTCCATAGTTAAGGGTTTGATTGATATCAGGATTGTAAATATTCGTGACTTTACTGACGATCCTCACAGGAGTACGGATGACAAGCCCTACGGTGGCGGGCCGGGGATGGTAATGATGCCTGGTCCTGTTGCCCGTGCCCTTGATGCGGTTGACAGGGAAGGTAAAAGCTCTTCCGTGATTCTTTTAAGTCCCCAGGGCAGAAAATTTGATCAGTCATTGGCCTGGAAACTTTCTGAGCTTGATCAGCTTATCCTTATATGTGGACGATATGAGGGTGTTGATGAACGGATACGCCTTGGGTATGCAGATATGGAAATATCCATAGGTGACTATATCCTGAATGGTGGAGAAACAGGAGCAATGGTAATCATGGAGGCGGTGAGCCGTCTTGTGCCGGGGGTCCTTGGTGCAGACAGATCCAGCAAGGAGGATACCTTTGAAAACGGTCTGCTCAAATATCCTCAATATACAAGGCCAAGGGTCTTTAATAATATGTATGTTCCGGATGTTCTTCTGTCAGGAGATCACGAACGGATAAGGATATGGCGCAGGACAGAATCCATTAAAAAGACCTGTAAAAACAGGCCGGATCTGATTAAGGATGCGTGTCTTACAAAAGAGGACCTTCTTGTCCTGAAACGTCAGAAGAATCTTGCATCTGGTTCAGGTGCAGATAAAAAAAACTGAATCCGGCATTCTTTGGTCCTGCAGGGCAGGGCTGTTTTCTGGACTGGAGTTGCCTCTTTTTTGACCATGAACACCCTGATAAAGCTCTTTCTTTAACCTTGAAACATGAAATATGTCTATATATCTGTGTCTTGTGCATTATCCTGTTTACAACAGAAACCATGAAACAGTGGCATCAGCTGTTACAACAGTAGATGTCCATGATATTGCACGGCTTTCCAGGGCATATGGTGTAAAAAGATTCTTTGTTGTTACGCCTCTTGTGGATCAGGCCTCACTGGTAAGGAAGATAATAGCTCATTGGACTACCGGGTACGGTGCCTGTTATAATATACACAGAAAGGAGGCCCTTGAACTGGTTTCAGTGGTTTCTGCCATATCTGATGCCGTTGAGGAGATAAAACAGGCAGAGGGATCTGTTCCCCTGCTTGTAGCTACGAGTGCATCAAGGCATAAGGGTAATCCCGTATCTTTCAGGGAACTTGCACGGATTGTTTCTGCAGATAAGACCGTGTTTTTGCTTTTTGGAACGGCATGGGGGCTTGAAGAGGAGATTTTTTTAAAGGCAGACTATGTATTAGAGCCTGTAACCTGCGTCACAGGGTACAGGCATATATCTGTCAGGTCTGCAACAGCTATAATCATGGACAGATTAACACAAAGATCTTAACATATGAACCCTGACAATTTTCAGGAGGAAATGGTATCATGAACAACATATTGGAAAAAATAGAAAAAGAACAGATGCGTATTGATATCCCCAACTTCAGGCCCGGGGATACGGTAAAGGTTTATGTAAAAATAAGAGAGGGAGGAAAGGAACGAATCCAGGTTTTCAAGGGTGTTGTATTGCGTAAAAGAAAGGGGACTACAGGTTCTACTTTTACTGTAAGAAAGATTTCATACGGGATAGGCGTTGAAAGGATATTTCCTTTGCATTCGCCATCAATAGACAAGATAGAGGTGGTAACAAGAGGCAAGGTAAGAAGGTCCAGGATCTACTATCTGAGAGGCCTTAAGGGCAAGGCTGCCCGTATCAAGGAACGAAGATTCTGATTATCTGGTTTTAAAGGGATTCTTTTGTCTTTTCCGGATTCTGTATTTTTTTATGAGGGCCTTGCTTTTGAATCAGGTTATTCTTTGGTTGCAGGTGTTGATGAGGCAGGCCGGGGTTCGCTGGCAGGGCCGGTAGTGGCAGCTGCAGCCATTATTCCCAAAGAATATATGGCCGACAAATTCTGGGATAAGGTCAGGGATTCCAAGCAGATGTCTGCAGCTGCAAGGCAAAGAGCCTTTGCATTTATTGTTGATCATGCCATTCCCGTTTCTATTGGTGTTGTGTCACAGGGGTACATAGATGTGCATAATATACTCAATGCCTCCCTGGAGGCAATGAGGCGGGCAATTGCCTCTCTTTCCATACAGCCTGATTTTATTCTTGTGGACGGTATACAGGCAGTTCCCATATCAATTCCGCAGAGATGCATTAAAAAGGGAGATCAGGCAAGCAAAAGCATATCTGCTGCATCTGTACTGGCCAAGGTTTACAGGGACAGGATTATGGATGCATATCACAGGATATATCCATGCTATCATTTTAATAAAAACAAGGGCTATGGAACACGTCAGCATCTTGATGCACTGAAAACACATGGGCCTGCCCCTGTGCACCGGCTTACTTTTAAAGGAGTTATACAGGTTTGACCAGGCAGGGAATTGAGCTTGGAAAATGGGGCGAAGACCTGGCTTTCAGGGAACTTAAGAGACTGGGATATAGAAATATCATACGTAATTATCGCTGTTCTGCCGGTGAGGTTGATATGGTGGCCATGGATGCCGGGACCCTGGTGTTTGTAGAGGTAAAAACAAGAAAGGGTGCCTCTGTAGGTTATGCAAAGGAGGCGGTAACATGGCACAAAAGGAGACAGCTTTCAAAACTTGCTCTGACATATATGAAGGACAGGGGGCTTAGCAACATACCTGCCAGGTTTGATGTTGTGGCAATAAGCCTGGAAGGGGATGAAGCACATATAGAGATTGTAAAAAACGCATTTGATCTTATATTTTGATATAGGAGCCCCTTGCGGTCCGATGAATCAGATATGTCTTGCAGGGCATATGACTTGTGCGCTGCGGCCGTAACAGCAGATGCAGGGATTTTTGAAAACAGTCATTTGTGAATGAAAAAATAAACAGGCGTTGCCACAATGTTTTTTTGTTTGAGCCATGGCATGGAAGAGACAAAACAGTCGTGAAGATCACTATGGAACCCTGTACATTGTTGCGACCCCTATTGGTAATCTTGATGACATAACCTTGCGGGCACTGAAGGTCCTCAAACAGGTCAATAATGTTGTAGCCGAAAATATTTCTCACACTAAAGGTCTTTTGAACCATTATGGTATCAGATCCAGGCTTTTAAGTTACAGAGAACAAAATCATATCAAAAAGACATTCCTTATACTTGATATCCTGCACTCTGGTGACAGTGTTGCCCTTGTAACAGATGCTGGTACACCCTGTATATCTGATCCGGGCAGCTATCTCGTTGACCAAGCATACATACATAATATAAGAATAGTTCCTGTGCCAGGGCCATCTGCATTGACTGCAGCCCTGTCCGTTGCCGGTATTCTTTCAGACAGGTATGTGTTTGTCGGGTTTTTGCCCCGCAAGCCTGGAAAAAGGCGCAATATCCTCAAAGAGCTGGCTCGGGAGCAGGCAACAATGGTTTTTTATGAGGCTCCTCACCGTTTGAACGGTATGCTTCTGGATATGCTGGATATCTTTGGAAACCGTCAGGCAGCTGTTTTCAAGGAAATGACAAAGATCTTTGAGGATGTAAAAAGGGGGCCTTTGGATACGGTTGTTGAACAACTGAGACCTGAGTGGATAAGGGGTGAATTCACTGTTGTTGTTGCCGGCCGCAGTGATAGATCAAAAAACTGTAAACAGGAAGAAGGTGTTATAAAGACGATTGATTCCAAGCTGGGAGAGGATCTCGGCATTAAGGATATTGCAACTGCTGTTGCAGGCAAGACAGGCATTTCATACAGGCAGGCATACAAGATATGCGTAGAAAGGAAACTGTTAAGGGAAAGGATGCCTTTTCATGATTGATGCCATATGGGCTGTACTACCTGCAAGAATCAGGAGGGATTGTGTACTTCTGATAAATCTGCCAATTTATTTATATGGAAACGATAAAAAGATTCACTATCAATAATGAACTGGGAATTCATGCCAGGACGGCGGCCATGATTGTGGAATTGGCCAAAAACTTTAATTCCAAACTGTACATAAAGAAAAATGACGAAGAAGTGGATGGCAGAAGTATTCTCTCCATACTCACGCTTTCATGTCCCAGGGGTTCGGAAATACAGGTAAGGATTGTGGGGGAGGATTCAAAGGAATTCATGGATGCCTTGACAGAGTTGATTGAAAACGGATTTGGGGAGGACTGATAATGGTGCATAAAAAAAACAGGCCCAAAACCGTATATGGAATCCCTGCATCTCCGGGAATAGTAATAGGCAAGGCCCATATTATTGACAGATCAAAGGTTAAGGTGATGTACCATTACCTTATAAGTGATGATCTGGTAGATCATGAAGTCGCCCGTTTCAGGGAGGCCGTGAAAAAGGCAAAAGAACAGCTTACAACCCTGAAAGACCGCCTGCCCGATTACGTAAAGGATCATGCCTTTATACTGGAAAGCCATCGCATGATCTTGGAAGACAGTATGGTTTATGATGCTACAGTAAAGCATATTACTGAAGACAAGATAAATGCTGAATGGGCGCTCAAGAAGACCTTGCTTGATATAAGGAGCGTATTTCAGGAGATTGATGATGAATACATCAGCAACAGGATCAATGACGTAGAAAATGTTATTGAGAGGATATTGAGAAACCTGTCAGGTAAACAGCAGGAAAGTCTTCTCGATCTTAAGGAACGGGTAATTGTAGTTGCCCATGACATTTCTCCCGAGGATGCTGCGGAAATTAATACAGCCAAGATAATGGGTTTTGTGACCAATGTTGGCGCCAAAACCTCTCATACGGCCATTATAGCCCAGGCCTTGGGCCTTCCTGCTGTTATGGGTCTTGGCAATATTACGGATATTGTGGAAGAGGGATGCCTTTTGATTGTTGATGGCAATACCGGTGAGGTTGTCATACAGCCTGATGATGATGCTATTATTTATTATCATGAAAGGCAGATCCAGAGAGAAAGATACAGATCTTCCATTATCAGAACAAGTCATTTGCCTGCCAACACTCTGGATGGTCAGGAAATTGTTGTTATGGCCAATGCGGAATTTGCAGATGAAACACAGGCAGTAAGAGATAATGGAGGAGCAGGCATAGGCCTTTACCGGACTGAATTTCTGTATCTCAAGAGTAACGGGTTCCCTTCTGAAGAAGAACTGTTCAATGATTATAGACAGGTGGCCGAAACAATAGCTCCTGACCCTGTTACTATAAGGACTCTGGACCTTGGCGGGGACAAGTTTCTGTCATATTCCAATAAAAAGGAGGCAAACCCCGCCCTTGGCCTTAGGGCCATACGGTTATCACTGAAAAACCCCCAGGTGTTCAGGGTGCAGATCAGGGCCATTCTGCGTGCAAGTGCATACGGTAATATCCGGATAATGTTTCCCATGATATCAGGTTTAAGTGAGATCCAGGCTGCAAACAGAATTTTGACAGAGGTAAAAAAAGATCTTGATGATACGGGTATGGATTACAACAGGGATATAAAGGTCGGAATCATGATTGAAATCCCGTCTGCCGTTGTTATAGCAGATATACTTGCCCATCAGATAGATTTTTTCAATATCGGGACCAACGACCTGATTCAGTATGCCCTTGCTGTTGACAGAACAAACGAGGATGTTGCCTACCTGTATAAACCATTCCATCCGGCGATTCTCAGGATGATAAGCCAGGTGATAACAGCGGCAGACAATGCCGGTATAGAAGTTTCGCTATGTGGGGCCATGGCAGGGGAGCCATGCTGCGTTCCTATCCTTGTTGGCGGAGGCATGAAAAAACTCAGTGTAAACATACAGTCCATTCCTCTTGTAAAAAAAATCATACGTTCAATTTCCCTTAAAGATGCACAGAGTTGCTTTAAAGACATTATGAAGCTGACAACGGCAAACCAGGTTGAGGCATACATAAAGGCATTTATGAAAGACCTGTTGCCGGAACTGGGAGAAAATGCATTTCTATGAACAAAAAGATTGTATGCTCAAATAAAAAGGCAAGACATGACTATTTCCTTGATGATTTCTTTGAGGCAGGCATGGTATTGCTGGGACCGGAGGTTAAATCCCTTAGGCTTGGACAGGCAAATCTTGCAGACAGCTATGCAAAGGTCAAAAAAGGCGAGGTCTTTTTGTATAATATGCATATCAAACCCTATATAAATGCCAGGCATATAAACCTGGATCCTGTCAGACCAAGAAAACTGCTTTTGAACAGACGGGAGATAAAGCGCCTGATCGGGAAGACAGAGGGAAAGGGATATACCCTTATACCAACAAAGGTCTATTTTTTGAACGGTTGGGCAAAGGTGGAAATTGCACTGGCAAAAGGCAAGCGCAAATATGACAAAAGACAGGCGCTTAAAGAAAAAGAGATGAAAAAGGATATAAAAGAGGCCAAAAAGAGGTATGGATATTGACAGTTTCACTGTAAATGATTATCTTGTAAAAACAGATTGCCCCGCACCTGTTTTGTTGTCTTCTGTGGCAATAACAGTTTAAGGGGGCGAAACGGCTTCGACGGAGACAGTTGAAGTTCAGATTGCATACCGAGGTTCCATCATCTCGTAAAACAGGTGGGTATAAACACAATCGCAGACGATTATTCGTATGCTCTGGCCGCTTAGGCCAGCGTCCTTTTAGTTTTTACCTGCGAAACTAAAAAGGGCGTCGATCAGCAGGGTAGCTTGACCGTATTTGCCTGTGTGACGGTTGAGTGAAATTTATCACAGGATAGTCCTTTGCTGTGTGTGCTCGGTACTTGCAGCAGGGATGAAACAATAAATATCGAGCTAAGTATGTAGATGTCTGAATGGAATGTTTCCGGACGGGGGTTCGACTCCCCCCGCCTCCACCATATGAATTTTGGACGAACCGGTCCGGTTGCCGCAAGCGGCATGTCGGAAGGTTCGTTTTTCTTTTTGTAGCAAGGGGTTACGGCGCTTCTTGTTGCCGCCAGCTTGCCTTGCCGTCAGCCCGTTTTCGGGGAATCGGGGTGAAAAAACGCTTCTCTTGGAGAATTTTTCTCTGAATTCTCAACTTTCCTTTTCGGACCTCGTCCGATTGCAGCCCCCCTTTCAAATCAAGCCATTGCACAAGCACCCACCTTGTCACACCAGAAAAACCCAATCGGACTTGAGTTAGAGAATAAGCACACGTGGCGTTGCCGAACTCAAAGTCTCTGGTAGGAATCAGGAAATGGGCTTTACGCCGGTTTCTTGAGATCGAATGACCCGTGGCCCATTTTTAATAAATGCTCTCGGTAGCATTCGTACTGATTTTTATCTTGACAGACAATGGGTGATGACGTATATTTACAAATAAGTAGCGATGCTACCAACTAAATGAGGCTGGCTGAATGACAAAAGTTGCTTTAAATACAGTTGCCAGTATCCAAGTGGGATACCAGGCTAAGGCCAGGATCAAGGAGAGGGCGCGAGGTACGCACCGCCTGATCCAAAGCAAGGATTTTGATTCTTTCCATCGCTTACGATCCGAGAACCTGACTGCCTTTTTTCCTGAGCGAAAACCTGAAATTTACTCAGTTCGTAAAGGAGATATACTTTTTCAGGCTCGTGGCGTGGTACATTTTGCCTACTGCATTGAAGACGACCTGAAGGATACCCTTGCCGCAGGTTCTTTCTACATTCTTCGCACGAAAAACGAAAACCTGCTCCCGCAATATCTGGCGTGGTGGCTGAATCAATCGAAAGCGCAAGCCTACTTTCAGTCACAGGCGCGTGGAGCTGGGATGTCTTTTATTTACAAGAGCGCACTTTCTCGCCTACAGGTCCAGATCCCGCCACTTTCTGTTCAGAAAAAAGTGGTAAAGATCGTAACGCTCGCCAAGCACGAGCAATTCCTTCTGGACAGGCTTTCTTCGCTGCGATCGCGGCTTGTCAAAGCAGTCTGTATAAAAGCAATCCAAGAACAGGAGAGATAAACAATGAGTCCTCATGTTTCCAAGAAAGAAATCAATGATGTTGTCTGGCGGGCATGCGATACATTTAGGGGCGCTGTCGATCCGTCGGAATACAAGAATTACATCCTTACCATGCTCTTCATTAAGTATATGAGTGATCTTTGGAAGGACAAAAAGGAAGGATACGAGAAAAAATATCATGGTGATATAGCCCGCGTGGAACGCGCCTTGAGCCGGGAACGTTTCGTGGTGCCGCCGGAATCGGACTTTGATTTCCTCTATCGTCACCGTGACGAGCCCAATATCGGCGAGATCATCAATATCGCCCTTGAGAAAATCGAGGATGCCAATAAATCAAAACTTGAAAATGTGTTTCGCA
>CAYWEN010000003.1:0-97355 GCA_964457545.1 uncultured Desulfobacterales bacterium
TTTGATACATCTGGTCCACAACCAAAGATAATTGATAAGTCGGATTAATATTATGAGGAGACCAACTGAAGACTATGCAACCATGGGTTTAAATGCTTTAAAACGAGCAGCTCGTAAAGCATTCGAAAAAGCCCGCCAAAATAATTTAGAAGTACCAATATGGAGAGATGGTAGAATTGAATACATTAATTCTGAAACCGCCACCGAACAAGCGGGTGCAGTTGACCGTCAATCCGCTGCGCTTCTTGGCGGCAACTGACCCGTAACGTTCGGCGGGGTGGTCTCGCTGAGCGTAACCAAAGGAGGAATAAAAATGAAAAGTTGAATTTTGATCACATTTTCCTTGTTGTTGGTGCTGATGACCAGCGGTATCGCTGCAGCCACGCCGGTCTTTTCAAACAACTCTTTCGAAACTTTTTCTGGTAATGTGACACCGCCGTTCACCGGCCTTTACGACGATGTCACCTTGAATGATTGGAACGCCAGCAATAACTATAACAGGCTCGACGTCTTTTCGTCCACAGGGTACAATGGTTCGGACAGAAACATCGCCCTGCGCGTGCATCCCGGCATCGATGGCGCCCAGCAGACCGTTAGCGGCTTCACCCTTTATCAGGTCTACGACCTGATCTTCGACATGGCACCCTCAGCCGTATGGAACAGCAATACAAGTACTTGGAACAACGCTTCCAGTGCTGGACAGGGTGTGAAGGTTTTTATTAACGATAGCCTTATTGGACAGGCTACAACTAACTCTGATTTTTCTGCTACGAGCATATTCGGTTCAAATCCGTTTCAGTACGACACCTATCGCCTGACTTTTACGGCCCTGAATACTGAGCTCACCTTCTGTTTTGACATCCTGGATGGCAACGCCAGTGGAGGAGTTGCTCTGGACAATATTCGCTTAGCGTCCGGCGTTCCGGAACCGAGTTCCCTTGTACTGTTGGCCATCGGCCTGCTGGTTGCAGCCGTCGCAGCCTACCGGAGCCGCTGGGACCGGGTATCCTAACTCTTCCATCCGACAGTTTCCGACCCCTTTCGAGAGCAAACCCCGTGTTTAAATGGGGTTTGCTCTGAGTCAAAGAGAGTAAGCGTCTTCTAAATCTAGTCGCCAGATTATGTCACAATGGATCCAGAAAATTTCGAGGTAAATCCAAAGTGGCAATAGCAGCTATCAAGGGCCACAAGACAGCGAATGAGATCGCATCTGAATTTGGAATTCATTCGAGCATTGTGAATCGTTGGAAAAAGCAGGCTCTTGAAGCCATGCCTGAAATCTTCGCTGGTAAATTTACAAGGAATGATAAAGAGGCACAGGCAGAAAAGGACCGTCTCTATCAGCAGATAGGCAAGCTGCAGGTTGAATTGGACTGGTTAAAAAAATACAGGGCATCTTCTGTAGATAATGCTGCCAAGCGACAGTGTATCGAGCCAGCCCATCCTCAGATCAGTATAAAACGTCAATGTGAACTGATCAGCCTTTCTCGTGCCAGTTATTATCGGAATTGTCAGGGTAATGTGGAAACAGCGGAAAATCTTCTGCTAATGCGCCTGATAGATAAAGAATACACCAGGCATCCTTTTTATGGCAGTCGGAAGTTGTGTACTTATTTGAGGAGGCAGGATCACTGGGTCAACCGTAAAAGAGTCCAGCGGTTAATGCGCAAGATGGGGATTCAGTCTGTAGCTCCAAGGCCATGCACGAGCAGAGCACATCCTGAGCATAAAATTTATCCCTATCTACTGAATAATATGGAAGTAATATGTCCCAATCAGGTATGGTGTTCAGACATTACCTATGTTCCAATGCCCAGAGGTTTTGTATATCTGGTAGCCATTATGGACTGGTACAGCAGATATGTGCTGTCTTGGGAAGTGTCGGTAACTATGGACAGTGAATTTTGTGTATCTGCCCTGGACAGCGCCTTGCTGCGGTACGGTGGTGCTGAAATTTTCAATACGGATCAAGGTTCCCAATTTACCAGCACAACTTTTACCGATACATTGAAGAATGCTGATATTCAGATCAGTATGGACGGTAAAGGGCGTGCAATGGATAATATTTTCATAGAGAGATTGTGGCGCACGGTAAAATATGAGGAGATATACATTAAGGAATATGCCTCTGTGCAATCCCTCAGGGAATCACTCTCTGATTATTTCAGCTTTTACAATGAGGAACGCCCACATGCGTCTTTGAATGATAAAAGTCCACTAAGCGTATATCAATGCTGTTTAGCGTAACATGACCGGTGAATACGTCAAGGCCAAGCCCTTCAGGTACTCCACTATGTTTCGTAGCCTTGACATATTCCCCTTGTCATGTTGCACCTGGGGGTGCCGACGGTGAGAGGACGCCAACTTTTTTACCTCTGGCTCAAGGACTATAGATAAAGGAACTACTACTGGAATATTATGAGATATCGACCATTATTAACTGGATACACAGAGAGCCACTCTCTCTTAACTTGATCTGTTTCGTGTCTTGACAATGGGGTCCACCTCATGTTGATGGTGGAAAGAGAATCAGTAATCCGGCTTTTGTCTCCGCTTTTTTTAACCTTTCAATCATGTTTTTGTTCTTCTGTTCCAACCCGGCAACCTTTGTGCCCAACAGATTGACTTTCTTGACTTTTCTGTCACGTTTCCTGGAATCAAGTGCCTGTTATTGCCCTTCTTCGTATTGTTGGCTTTATGTTCATATGTTGAATGACAGATGCCTTGTTTTTGTAACAATGCCCCTTTTTCGCCTTTACTGATACATGCTTCAGGTTTTGCCAGAATTCGAAGATTGTAAGCTGTCGTAAGTTTGTATCCCTGTTTCTTTTCCACAACCTCCGGATCAGGCTGAACACTATGTGATGGAAAAACTTCATCTTGAACATTGCGGCCTTGAATCTCATGGGTTTTGCTCTTCTGTTTTATATCAAAACTTGCTGTCCGGGCTGCACTAAATTCAGCATCAGGTATCCTGTTTGCACTGACACGGGATTTGGGAGAAAGGATTTTACATTAAAAATGTTTGCCTTTCTTGACCTCAGGTGTCAAGTTGAATATAACAGGATGTAACTGATCTCTTTTTACAGGTATATCCTTGGGTACCACAGGAGTTTTTAACCCATAATGGAAGCGGAATCATACAAAAGGGCTGTTGATTCATTGTACAGTCTGCAAAAATTCGGAATCAAGTTCGGGCTGTCAAACACATCAAATCTTTTGAAGTCTCTTGGCAACCCGCATAAAAACCAGCGGTATATACATATTGCAGGAACCAACGGAAAAGGTTCTGTGGCTGCCTTTATAGCATCCATATTAAAAGAGGCAGGACTGAAGGTGGGCCTCTATTCCTCGCCTCATCTGTTAAGATTTACTGAGCGGTTTACAATCAATGGCGTTGAAATGCCGCAAGATACCGCAACCTCTCTTATAAAGGAAATTCAAAAGGTATTTGTTCCTGCAGAACCTCCCACCTTTTTTGAGGCGGTTACTGCCATGGCATTGACCTATTTTGCACGGGAAAACACGGATATTGCCATTATGGAAGTGGGTATGGGTGGCAGGCTAGATGCCACAAACGTAATAACACCGATGGTATCGGTGATAACAAATATATGTATGGAGCATCAGTATTTCCTTGGCAATACACTGTTGGATATTGCACGCGAAAAGGCAGGAATCATAAAAGAAGGTATTGATGTTATCACAGGAGCAACCTCGACATCCGTACTTAAACTTTTTGCATCCATTGCAGAAGAAAAGAAAGCACCTTTCTGGCGGGTAGGTTCTGACATACGCTACCGCAGTACCGCATCAGGCCTTCATTATTACGGAATCAAAGAAAATCTTCACGGTTTGCAACTGGGTCTTATGGGCTCATTTCAGCACCGTAATGCAGCATTGGCTCTGTCAGCAATAGAGATATTGAGGGACAGGGGTTTGACTATTTCCTCTGATTCCATAAAAGAGGGGCTTAAAAAGACCTTTTGGCCGGGAAGAATGCATCTGGTTGAAAAAAATCCCGCCATTATCCTTGATGGGGCACATAATGCGGCAGCAGCACGTACCCTTGCAGCCGCTATAAAGAAAGATATCAGCCATGACAGGGTAATCCTTGTTATAGGAATAATGGCAGACAAGGATATTGGCGCAATTCTCAAGGGAATTGTACCGGTTGGAGATTATGTGATTTTTACAAAACCTGTTTATTCACGTGCAGCCAGTCCTCACGTACTGAAAAAAGAGGCAAGCTCCTTTAACAAGCGAGGAGAGGTTGTTGAAAATCTGAAAGGTGCAATTTTAAGGGCAAAAAAAATAGCAGGGCCTAATGATCTGATTGTGGTCTGCGGTTCTCTTTTTACTGTGGGAGAGGCCATGTCCTGCATTGATCCAGCCTTGTTCCAAGTTGACAGACCAGTATGACAAACTGCCAGGCTGGTCTGTCCAATAAATTTCATCTTCTTCCAACCCTGCATTATTTTAAAAAGAGGTTGTTTCCGGACAGGCCTGCTGGTTTCAATGTATATGCAATATTAATCACTGTAGGCATTATGTCCTGTGTATCAAATTATTCCATAAGGATATGAATATGTTAAAAACATACATGTCTGTTCTGTTGACGATCCTGTGCATTGCCTGCCTGTATAGTCTGTGTTTTGCCAAACTTGTTCCCCTCTCATTAAATACCAGCACCGAAGATAATACCCGGCCATGGGAGATTATTGCCAACAACCTGTCCTATGACGACCAATACAAGACATATACGGCAGAAGGTGATGTTGTAATAAAAAAGCAAGGCCGTTATCTGTATGCAAAAAAGGCTGTTTACAACGAAAAGACAGGTATAGCCCGGGTTTACGGAGACATATGGTTTGAAACACAGGGAAATATCCTTGTTGGCGAGGAAGGGGTCTTTAATCTGAACAAACATACGGGAAAGGTAAAACAGGGCTGTCTTTTTATAAAGGCAAACAATTATCATATAAGCGGGGAGGTGTTGGAAAAACTCAGTGAGAACAAATATATTGTGGATAAATGCAATGTTTCCACATGTGATGGTTCTCCTCCTGACTGGAGTGTGGGAAGTTCCAGGGTTGAAGTAACTGTGGACAGTTATGGTACTGCAAAAAATTCCATCTTCCATATACGGAAGATACCTGTTCTTTACGTGCCATATATAATCTTTCCTGCTGGCGGCAAACGAAAAACAGGTCTTTTGGCTCCGTCATTTGCCTGTTCCGGTGTCAATGGTTTTGAGGTGGAGCTTCCCTTTTTCTGGGCTGTTTCAGATCAGATGGATGCGACCTTTTACCAGCATTACATGAGCAAACGTGGATATATGCAGGGCATGGAGTTTCGTTATAAGGCTACAGACACATCAAAGGGCACCTTTATGTTTGATATACTGTCCGACAGACACAACAAGGATGTTACCGATGATAATGATGCTGAAATAAGCCCGTATTCAAGATCAAACAATACCAGGTACTGGGTCAGGGGCAAGGCCGAGCAGGATTTGCCTTTTGATGTATCAGCCCGGGCAGATATAGATTTTGTAAGCGATCAGGATTACCTGCGGGAATTTAACACCAATATGTTCGGATTTGAGGCAAGGCCTGATCTGGCCAAAAGGTGGGGGCGTCCGGTAGAAGAAGAATATTCTCCAACAAGGAGATCGGCCCTAAGACTTAGCCGTAACAGAGAAAACTATAGTATACAGGCTATGGCAGTCTATAACCAGCGTCCTGAACACATATCTGATGATACTACTCCCCAGCCTCTTGCAGATCTGTATATAAATCTGATCCCTGAACAGTTTTTAAATCTTCCTGTGTTTTACAGCCTTGAAACTGACTATGGTTATGTATGGCGTGATGAAGGGGCCAAAGGTCACAGGATTCATTTTTTACCCAAAGTAACCTTTCCGTTATGGTTGGGGCCGTATGTGGAATTTGAACCATGGATGGCCTATGCCTACAATGCCCAATGGTATGATAGTGGAGGCAGAGGAAACAATTATGAGACAGAAAAGGCATATGATACAGGGATAAGGATGGCAACAAAGGTAGAACGGGTCTATGATATAAACAGGGGCAGCGTCAAGACGCTAAAGCACCGGATCTGGCCGGTTCTTAAATACAGGTATCATAACAATCAGGATGAAGGCACAAAATTCCCATGGACAGTGCCTGATAACAATGAAGGAGACGTTAATCTGGTAACATTTTCTCTTCAAAACTACTTTGACGCCCGTATGTCAGATAAAAGGGGCATGACCTATTACAGGCAATGGGCTGTTTTTAACCTTGTCCAGGGATATGACATAAATGAGGCAAGGGGGCATAAAGGCTCTGACAACAAAAAGAGACCGTTTACTCCTTTAACTGCATCTTTTACCTCCAATCCATTCAACAACTTTGATGTGCGGGCAAATACTGCATGGAACCATTATGACAGGGAGTTTACATCTGCAAATCTCTCTGCAGATATAAGGGTAAACAGGACCCATGGAAGGGAAGATTTTTACAGCATAGACTATGTTTATGCAAAGGACAGTGCTAAACACCTTGATTTGCAGGCAGATATTAATCTTATGTATGGATTTTCTGCAGGAGGTACAATCAAAAAGGATTTCAGGACAGATGACAACATATCCAACAGTTTTTGGGTAAGATATCAGAGTCAATGCTGGGCAACCATTTTAACAGCAGAAAACAAGGATCAGGAAACAAGCTTTAAAATTAATTTCCAGTTGAAGGGGCTTGGGGATTTTCAAAACAAACACTGATCAACTGTGTCAGTTTAACGAACCCAGGAAATAGCCGAGGCATAAGAAAACCCCCCTTATCAATCTGAGCTGTTACGACGAATCTGCGGTTATCAGGCAATGACATGTGGATGGGCACGAGAGAATTCTTTGGAAATCTCCCTCACCAGGTTTTTCAGGGGAGCAAGTTTTTTGTCTGCAAGGTCTTCGAGGCGTTGGTTAAGGCTTTGAACAGCGTGTGGAATGTATTGCTCAAAACAGGTCTTTTTCCGGATCCTTGTCAGAAAGGCAAAGGCACCCAGAATTTGCAGATTCCGCTGGAGGGCCAGGAAGGGATAATCCCGCATTAGTTCATTGGCCAGGATGGGATCGTGTTTTTGTAACAACCCTCTGTACACCTGAAAAACAGCCTCCTGTATATCATGAGAAAGCTGGACATACGGATCAATGAGGAGGGAAGCAAGATCGTACCCCGGTGGGCCAAGGCACCCCCCCTGCCAGTCTACAAAACCTATCTGGCCATCACGAACAATAATGTTCCTTGACTGGAAATCATGGTAAAGAAAAAAATGATTGTGTGACAAAGACAACCTGTCTGCCATATATGTAAAGACAGGTTCCAGTTCAGGCCAGTCTTTTTTCAGACCAAGATATTCACAAAGAAAGGCATCCCGAAAATAGCCTGATTCATATATACGCATAAAAGTGGAATCATAGTAACCAGTCTGACAGCACCAGCGGGTATCAAACCCTTCTGCTCCCTTTAACTGCATGTGGACCATAATAGTTACCACTTCCGGGTATATGGAAACAGGATTTTGCCCGTTAGATATCACCTCCTGCAGTCTTGTTTTGCCGAGATCTTCCATAATGATCCAGCCCTTGTCCATATCATACGCAAAGATCTCTGGCACAGGTACTCCCTTTGATTTCAGGTGCTTTCCTATCTGTACAGAGGCAATGTTCTCCCTGCGGTTAAAAGGATCATCTGAAGGATTTGAAAGGACAATAAAGCTGTCATTTGTCTCTATACAGGGTATACGCCAAAAGAGGCGGTTGGACCCGTCCCCCTTAAGCTGTTCTATGTGTGCACTATCCGGATGCAGTCCCCGGGTATGGAAAAAATGATGAATGAGTTTTAACATATCTGTTTCTGTAAACATATTTTTCTGTTAAACAGCACAAAAATATTTTTACAATCGTGCAAGAGACTGTCCGGTTGATGCCTTGAACTGTTTTTCAGAACATGGGGATTGATATAAAAGAGTAAAAGGTTCCGGAATATTGTTTTGGCGCCATCGGGTGCAAACATTACATGATGACAGGTTGGACAGACATGTTATAGTACACCCTGTATAATATCTTGTTTCACTTCCTTGCAGGAGCTCACAACACTGTCAATTACACGTACTCCTTTATGGACCGTTACCTGATCCCAAAGCACTGACCGTTTAACAAGTGCCCCGTCCTGCAAATAACATTGTTTTCCTACAACTGCCCAGTCTGATAATACCGCCCTTTTGTGCAACCGGGAACCTGACCCCAAAAGAAATGGGGATTTTCCTGAAACATCATGATTGGCAGCAAGGTAGGATGGTACAGTTCCTATATCATGCCATTGATGACCACAGGAAATATATCCATGTACGGTTTTTCCTGATGCTATAAGCATGCGGTAGGCATCCACAATGTTGAGAAAATGAACATCATGCGGGAGATATGCAAGAAAGGCAGGACTTATAATATGAATCCCGGTAAAGGCAAATCTGCCGGGAAGGTTCTTTTCTGCTATATCCTGTATCTTCCCTCGGCAATCAACTGAAATCTGATTAAATGGTTCACGGGTATGAAGCACCATGGTAACCAGTACTTTTGATGAAAGATGGGCCTTGTATATTGCTTCAAGATCTATATCTGTAAGCACGTCACCGTTAATGACAATGAAGGGCTCTTCATCCCAAAAGTCAGATACATTTCTAATTCCGCCTCCGGTTCCCAGAATATCCTGCTCCACCCGTACCTCTACATGAAGACCAAAACGTCTGCCGTCACCCACATGTTTCAGAATATGCCCTGCAAGATAGTGTGCATTTATGATAACTTCACTAACCCCTGCAGATCTGAGATATTCGATATTACGATCAAGAACAGGACGATTACCCACAGGCACGAGCGCCTTGGGACAGTATTTTGTAAGGGGTTTGAGACGGGTGCCAAAACCTGCAGCAAGTATCATGGCCTTCATGATCTTCCTTTTTTCGATGCAAAATTTTTACCGTAATAACATATACAAAGATTGATATCTTAGAAAGCAAGATTACCTGAGAATTTTATTATACTATTTTAAAACAGGAAGTATCGCAAGTGAATTTCTCTTTTGATCTGAATACCTTAACTGCCTGTATTGGCCAACTGTTTATGGCAGGGATTCCTGGCCCGGAAATTGATTCCCGTACTGAAGAGATGATCAAATATCGGGGACTTGGAGGTATAATCCTTTTTAAACGGAATATTGAAAGCCCTGCCCAGGTGGCCAGGTTATGCAGGGGGTTGCAGCAAATATCTATCAGGCATAATGGTCTTCCCCTGTTTTTGGCGGTAGATCAGGAGGGAGGAAGAGTGGCCCGTCTTAAGGCGCCTTTTACTGAATTTGATGGGCAGACCGCCATAGGAAATTCTGATGATCCTGTAGAAGAGGCTATGGAATTTGCCCGGATAACTGCTCGCGAGATGCGTATGGTTGGCCTGAACATGGATATGACACCGGTGCTGGACGTACCAAGGGGACACATAGAAGAATGTCTCAGGGACCGCACATTTGGTGAGGATCCTGAACAGGTTGGCATTCTGGGCAGGGTTGTTATACAGGAACTCCAGAAAAACGGAGTGATGGCAGTGGGAAAACATTTTCCGGGACTTGGAGGGGCCAAGCGTGATCCGCATGAAAACCTGCCCCGGATATGTCTGTCCAAAAAAGAGATGGATACAGTGGATATCCCCCCATTCAAAACAGCCATAGATGCAGAAGTGGCAGGAATCATGAGTTCTCATGCCCTGTATCCGTGTTTGGATCCAGGGGGGCCAGCAACTCTTTCATATAAGATCATTACAAATCTTTTACGGAATGAGTTGCAATTTCGGGGTATTGTTATTACTGATGACCTGGAAATGGGAGCGATATCACGGGGAAGCAGCGTTGTGGAAGGTGCAGTTAAGGCATTTCAGGCAGGAGCAGATATCCTGCTGATATGTGAAAACCAAAGACATGTAATTAAGAGCATGGAACGTTTGCAAACAATGTTGCTTGCCGGCGAAATAACTATTCAGAGACTCCGGAGGTCACTGGATCGCATAGTACATGCAAAGACCCGTTTTTTGAAAAAGCAGCAGAAAACTCCGGAAGCATGAATATCTTATCGGCCGTTCAATTTGTTTGTCAAATGATCTTTTCTGAAGGCCTCTGTGCTGCATAGTGACGGGCGTCTTGGGGAACGCAGGGTTTGCACTTCACCCTGATAAGACCAGGATAGTATATTGCAAGAGCAGTTCAGGGGGAATTACTCTGAAATCAGTTCTGATTTCTCTGGTTATACCTTCAGGCCCCGTCTTGCCCGTAGCCGAACAGGGGACATGATGGTGGTTTTCATTCCAGCCATAAGCAGGAAATCCGCCAAAAGAATCCGTTCAGTAATGCGCGATTGGTATCTTTATGGCTGGCAGTCTTTATACATATCAGAGGTTGCCGGTAATATCCGGTCCCGGTTACAGGGATGGATTAACTATTATGGTCGATACGGTGCGGGTGGTCAACCACGTGCCAATGTTGTTGAGAAACCCTGCAATGTACTTTGGCAGCTTTACGCTCACAGGCAAAACGGTGTGCCTGTTGAGGACGATATCTTCTTTTTCCCCGGTTTCGGGATAATTCCCGGCTGACTGTTGATTTGTGGCAGCCAATTACCGTGGCAATTACGGACACTTTTTATTAAGCCGCTTTGCGGCATAGTTCTCTCTTATAATGCAAATGGGGTTTTATACCCCAGTGCAGAATGCAGCTGACTGGAATTATAACAAGAGATGTAGTCAAGTACCTGCATCCCAGCCGGCATCCTGGTAACAAACCTGTAATCTGACAGCCGTTCTGATTTCAGGCTGTTGTCGATCCAGAAGGTTGGGGCTGTCGGGAACTCATGCCGGCTGTCTGTAGTAATCCTGTACCGTTTGGGGGCCTTGGCTCCCAGATCAGGCTCCTGCATTAGACAACGCACTTTGCAGCGGCCAATCCGATGTCCTTCATGCTTCAACTGCCGCTGCATGCGACGGGAACCATATTGGCCCCGATGCTCTTTGGATATGCCCCTGGTCCTGTTCTTCAATAGAATATTTCCGGGGTTATCAGTTTTTTAAAGTGCTTACAGTAATGGTAAAATCCGCTCCGGCTGACTTTCATCACCTGGCACAGAATGGTGACGGGACAGGCCTCCTTCATTCGCCGGATGAAGTCGTATCTCAATTCGATTCTTTTGCAAAGAAGGCCGCGGCTTTTTTTAAGATTTCACGCTCCGTTTCAACCCGCTTGTTTTCCTGTTTCAGTCGACTCTTTTTTCTGTTCAATCACATTAAATATCTGTATAATAAACAAATTTGGGTGTCTTATGACTTGTGGGATAGTCTTTATGATAACGTCTAAGGTTTGGGAGAATATTTATGCTGTTTGATGCAAATACATCTGTTGTAAGCATAGAAGATGAGATGAAAAAATCTTATCTTGAATATTCCATGAGTGTGATTGTAGGCAGGGCATTACCTGATATCAGGGATGGTCTTAAACCCGTTCATCGTCGCATACTGTTTAGTATGCACGAATTGAGAAACTATTTTAATAAGCCCTTCAAAAAATCTGCCAGAGTTGTTGGAGATGTAATCGGAAAGTATCATCCCCACGGTGATACCGCTGTTTATGATACTCTTGTAAGAATGGCCCAGGATTTTTCCTTGAGATATCCTCTTGTGGACGGGCAGGGAAACTTTGGCTCTGTTGATGGAGATCCCCCTGCCGCAATGCGGTACACTGAGGTAAGGATGACCCGTCTGGCACAGGACTTTCTCTCGGATATAGATAAAGATACCGTTGATTTTACCCCAAATTACGATGGCTCCCTGTTCGAACCATCTGTGCTCCCTACCACCATACCCAATTTGTTGATTAATGGATCATCCGGTATAGCTGTGGGCATGGCTACAAACATACCTCCCCACAACCTGACTGAAGTCTGCAATGCAATAATAGCTCTCATTGAAAACCCTGATATTGGAATTGATGAAATTATGAAGTCAATCCCTGCGCCGGATTTTCCTACGGCAGGTTTTATTATTGGAAAAAATGGGATAGCAAATGCCTACAGGACAGGCAGGGGTATAATAAAGATCAGGGCAAGGGCATTTGTGGAAAAGATTGGCAAAAATCGAGAACGGATAATTGTTTCAGAGATACCTTATCAGGTAAATAAAAAAAAGTTGCTCGAAAAGATAGCTTCCCTCGTCAAGGAAAAGAGGATTGAAGGGATTTCAGATATCAGGGATGAGTCTGACAAGGATGGCATGCGGATAGTTATAGAAATCAAAAAAGATGCAATGGCCACGGTAATCCGGAATCACCTGTACAAATTTACCCAGATGGAGGTGTCCTTTGGTATAATCTTTCTTGCTATAGTCAATGGCCGGCCCAAGGTATTGAATCTTAAGGAGATTATAGAGCATTTCATTTCGCATCGCCGTGAAATTATCAGGCGCAGGACCCTTTATGATCTGAAAAAGGCGGAAGAACGGGCTCATATACTTGAAGGCCTGAAAAAGGCACTGGATCATCTTGATGAGGTAATTGCCCTGATCAGGGGATCTTCCGATCCAAAAGAGGCAAAGGTCAGACTGGTTCTGGATTTTGATTTGACAGATATTCAGGCGCAGGCGATCCTGGATATGAAACTGCAAAGACTTACCGGCCTTGAAAGGGATAAGATAGAGGGAGAGTATAAGGGGCTGATGGAAGATATAGCAAGATTCCATGCTATTCTGGCAAATCCTTCTATGGTACTTGATCTTATAAAGGGAGAGATCAGGGATATACAAAAGAAGTATGGTGATGCACGCAGGACAGAGGTTGTTGAGGAAGCCAAAGAGATTGATCCTGAAGACCTTATTGCAGAAGAGGATATGGTAGTAACTATAAGCCATAAAGGGTATATCAAGCGTAACCCGATAAGTTTTTACCGGGCACAGCGACGTGGTGGAAAAGGTAAAACAGGGGTCAAACCCAAGGGTGAAGACTTTGTTGAGCACCTGTTTATTGCATCTTCTCATGACTTTTTTATGTTTTTCACAAACCAAGGAAGAGTTTACTGGAAAAAGGTCCATGAAATACCCGAGGGGAGTCGAATGGCTCAGGGAAAGGCCATTGTAAATCTTCTTGCCCTGCAGCCGCAAGAGCGTGTAACCACTACCATTGCCATAAGGAATTTTGAAAAAGAAAAATATATAGTAATGGCCACTAAAAATGGCCTTGTGAAAAAAACTGCATTGGAGGCCTACAGTCATCCAAGGGCGACGGGTATTATCGCCTTGAAGATAAAAGAGGGAGACGAGTTGATAGCTGTGCAGATCACAAATGGAGATCATGATGTGTTTTTGACTACACGTTTTGGAAAATCTATTCGTTTTGCAGCATCGGATATTCGGGAAACAGGAAGACTAAGTTATGGTAACATAGGCATCAGAATGGCCCCTGGTGATGAAGTGGTTGGCATGGATATCCTGAAAGACGGTGCGACCATTCTGACTGTCACAGAGAATGGCTATGGAAAGAGGACCATCACGGATGAATACCGTCGTCAGTTAAAAGGAGGGCAGGGAGTTTTAACCATAAAGACTTCTGAACGAAACGGTTATGTTGTTTATTCCTGTCAGGTTACAGATCAGGATCAGTTAATGATTATAACTGGTCATGGTATGATAATCAGGATGAACGTGGCGGATATTTCCGTTATAGGAAGAAACACACAAGGTGTTAAATTGATTGATCTGAAAGAGGGTGAAAAGGTCGTTGATGTGGCAAAGATAGCTGAATACTGATTTATGGGTGCTGTAATATGTTATGCAAAAAATATCAGATATGAAATCACATGGTTCTAAGTATCTTTTTTGTTTGATTCCATCGTTGGATTGTGTCTTTCAGAAAATCCGGGCTATCTTTGATATTTTCTTTTTTTATTGCCCTTGAACAAGATTTGATATTTGTTAATACTTCAATATGGAACAGTAGTTGTGACCCATGTGTTACATGGCTGGTTTCCATCCATAAACAGCCTTTTTGCACAATCTTGGTGTCAATCTTCGGGATTTGCTGTGCGGGATGTATGTAATACCTCTGCATAATTTTCTGATTTTCCCTCCGGGCCGGAGGCTTGATCTTGTAAGAAGATATCTCATTTTTGGATTGGCAACCGGGTGGTGATCAGAAGCTGTTTATGGGTGTGCATTAGCTGGTTTTTTCGGAGGATAGTGTGAAAGGGAATAACATTTCCAGAATATGTGTGATTGGTGCTGGCAGCTGGGGTACAGCCCTTGCCAATCTTCTTGCCGGGAAGGGGCTTGATATCGACCTGTGGGTGAGGGAACATGATGTTTTCAACCAGATAGCAGAAGACCACATGAATCACACCTTTTTGCCTGGAGTGCATTTGTCGTCAAATCTTACTCCTGTTAAAACATTTGAAGCTGCCTTGGCTGAAAAGGAAATGGCGCTTATCGTTGTTCCCTCACATGTCATGAGAGAAGTGCTTAATGGTATAAAGCCATATCTTGATCCATCTGTATTATTAATGATTGCCACAAAAGGTATTGAGAATGAGACATTGATGATAATGTCACAGGTTGCTGAAAGTGTCTTGCCAAAGGAATTTTTAAATAATTTCTCATGTCTGTCTGGGCCAAGTTTTGCTAAAGAGGTGGGCATAAAGATCCCTACTGCAGTGACTATAGCATCCAATGACGGTGTATGTTTAGAAAGACTTCAGCGTCTTTTTACAAGAGAATTTTTCAGGGTCTATACCAGTTTTGACCTTGTTGGTGTGCAGTTGGGGGGTGCGCTCAAAAATGTTATTGCCATAGCTGCAGGAATTTCAGATGGTCTGGGCTTTGGACACAATGCAAGGGCAGCCTTGATTACCAGGGGACTGGCGGAGATAACAAGACTGGGAGTGTCTATGGGGGCCAATCCCATGACATTTTCAGGTCTTGCAGGTATGGGAGATCTTGTGTTGACCTGTACCGGTGATTTGAGCAGAAACAGGACAGTAGGTGTAAAATTAGGCAAAGGTATGAAACTGCATGAAATAACAGAAAAGATGTCCATGGTTGCAGAGGGCGTCAAGACTACCATGTCGGCCTATAATCTTGCTATAAAAATGCATGTTGACATGCCTATTACAAGTGAAGTTTATGCTGTCTTGTACGAGGGGAAAGACCCAAAAGACGCTGTCAGGGCTCTTATGACAAGAAAACTGAAACCTGAACTGGAATATTGACAGCCATTGATCTGTTCTTGTCTGCAAATCGGTTCGGGGCATGAAGGAGTTCCGTGTTTTTTGCATGTGTTGACCTTTCGGTATTGCTGTTGTACATAGATTTTTTCTTTTCATAAAACAGGGCGTGTTGCACAGTATCAAAAGAGACAGGGGATCAGACAGAGGTGTACAGGATGTTCTGCAGCTTAGGTGATTGTTCAGATTTATATGTGTCGTATTTGACACAGCAGGTGCGTATATTGTGGAAAAAGGCCATGTGAAGATGAAAAACACAAAACTGTATATCGTAATGGTTGGTCTTCCTGCACGTGGAAAGTCCACTATAGCCAGCAAACTTAAAGCAAACTTGTCAAAAAATTCTATAAAAACACGTATATTCAATAATGGCAACTTGCGGAGAAAATTAACTACAGAGGATACATTTTCACCCTCGTTTTATGATCCCAGAAACAGCAAAGGTGTTGCCTTGAGAGAAAGCTTTGCGCTGACAAACATAAGACGTGCGAACAATTTTCTCAACAAAAACGGACAGGTTGCCATTCTGGATGCCACTAATGTAAGCATAAAAAGAAGATCAATAATATGCAGAATGCTGAACAGCGATCATCCCATTTTATTCATAGAATGTATTAATGATGATCAAAATATCCTTGAAACAAATATACTCCGAAAGGCCTCTCTCCCGGAATTTTCCCATCTTACTCAGGAAGAGGCGGTACAAAGTTTTAAAAAGCGTATAACATACTATTCAACTATTTACACTCCTCTTAAAAACGAGCAGAATTTTATCAAATTGGATTCCCTGAACAACAAGATCATAGAAGAAAAGATAAACACTGATATCCCTTTTTATGACAGAATAAGGGATCTGCTTGTTACTGATATAATCAAGAACCTGTTTCTGATAAGGCATGGAGAGACCTTTTTTAACAGAGAAAACAGGATAGGAGGAGATTCTTTATTAACAGAAAACGGCATAGCCCAGGCAGAGGCTCTGGCACAATATTTTAAAAACAGGGTAATTCCTGTTATCTTTACCAGTGAGAAACAACGTACATTGCAAACAGCAAAACCAATATGTATGCTTCAAAAGAACTGTTCAATTGTTGTCCTGAAGGAATTCAATGAAATTGACAGTGGAGTGTGCGAATGTATGACTTATAAAGAGATCAGGGAAAAGATGCCGGAGGTGTATGTCAGCAGAAAAAAGGACAAATATAATTATATTTATCCTGGCGGAGAGGGTTATGTTTCCATGAAAGAAAGGGTAAACATGGGGATTAAGAAGGCCATATATCTGAGCAACAATTCCAAAAACATCATGATTGTCGGTCATCAGGCCGTTAACAGAATGATCCTTGCCCATTTCCTGTACAGGCGCCAGGAAGATGTTCCATACACATACATTCCCCAGGACAAATTTTACCATATAGTAGCTACCCAGGACAAAAAACTGTTTCAGTTAAGATCCTACGGGATTTAATGAATGCAAGGGCAAGGGCTTGCAAGGCAGGCAGTACATGGCCTGGTGTGATTTTATCGCTTTCAGCATGAAGGAATGTCTTACTGTGCAGCTTTTTTGGTTACCAGGACATCTTCCATTATCAGATACTGAAGGTTGGATGCAAAGAACATATTCAGGGCATCATTCGGGGTGCATACAATAGGCTCGCCCTTGCGATTCAGTGAGGTGTTCAAAACAACACCGTTGCCGGTAAGTCTTTCCAGCTCTTCAATAAGTGCATAATATCTCGGATTGGTCTTTCTGTCCACAATCTGTACCCTTAATGTGCCATCCTTATGGATAACCTCCGGGATTCTTGATTTCCATTTCTCTGCAACATCAAAGCTGAACGTCATATACGGTGCGGGATGATCGGTCTGCAGAATATCTTTGGCTAATCTGTCCAGGATGCTGGGGCAAAAAGGTCTCCATCTTTCCCTGTACTTTATCTGTTCGTTTATCTTGTCTGAAATTCCAGGTATACTGGGACAACCCAGAATACTCCTGCATCCAAGCGCCCTGGGACCAAACTCCATACGTCCCTGGAACCAGGCTACAGGGTGACCCTGGGCAAGAAGTTTTGCCCCTGCAAGGGGAATATTGTCAATCATCTCCCAAACAGGATTTTCCTTATGTGCCTTGCATGCCTGTATGCATTCTTCGGTTGTAAAGGAAGGGCCAAGATACACATGCTTCAGTCTTTCTGTTTCCATTCCTGCTTGACTGATAGCAAACGATGCGGCGCCTATTGCTGTGCCTGCATCACTGGCTGCAGGCTGGACAAAAAGTTCCCTTACATATGGAAGGGCAATAATCTTTTGATTAAGTTTTACATTAAGGGCGCTGCCTCCCGCAAAGCATAGCCTGCCTGTTTCTTTAATTATATCAGCCAGGTAATGGTTGATGAGGCCTAAAGACACTTCTTCAAAGAGCTTTTGTATGGAGGCTGCATAATGTATGTAGGGTTCATCAACATCGTCCCCGATTCGACGCGGCCCAAGCCATTTTACAAGCTTTGGGCTGAAATAAAACCCTCTGTTTTTTTCCTTGTATCTTCTTATCCCTATGGTATTAACAAGTCTGGTATTTATCCTGATATTCCTGCCGTCAAACCGTATAAGCCTGGACAGGTCATATCTGTCCGGATCTCCATAAGGCGCCATTCCCATGACCTTGAATTCACCATCTAACATCTCAAAACCAAGATATTCTGTAATGGCACCATATAGACCTCCAAGAGAGTCAGGATCATAAAACTCCTTTATCTTGTAAATACGACCATTTTCTCCGTACCCGAAAAAGGTGGTAGCATACTCGCCCTTGCCGTCAATGCCAACGATCGCTGTCTTGCCTTTAAAGCCGCTTAGATGATAGGCGCTGCTTGCATGTGCAAGATGATGTTCCACAGGGACAAAACGGATATTATCCCATCTTATCCCAAGTGTTTTTAAAAGATCCTGTACCCGTTTGACATTTCTGCGATAGCGGCGGTTTCCATTGAAAATTGCTGTCAATGCCCTGTCAGGGGCATACCAGTGCCTGTATGCATAATACCACCGTGCTGGACCGAACAGGCTTATCGGGGCATATGGAAAAGCAACCACATCCACCTGCTCAGGTGATATTCCTGCAAAATCCAGACAGAATCGTGCTGATTTGCAGGGCATCAGATTTTTTGAATGTTTTTTTCTGTTAAACCTTTCCTCTTCAGCAGCAGCAACTAATTTCCCATCAATAAACAACGCTGCAGATGGATCATGAGTTAATGCTCCTGATAAACCTAAAAATACCCTGTCCACACAAAATTCTCCAGTCTATAGTAAAAAACACAGGATAAAACCTTTTACAGACATTTCCTTTTTAACGTGTCAGATCAGGTTAAAAGACGGGACAATCTTGATGGCAGGCACGAAGATTGAGTGAAAGGAAAAATTATGCACAGATCTTTTGTTTTTCCAGGAGAAAGGTAAGGATTGGATCAGGAAATTGTCTGCAAGAATTTATAACAACCACCATCAAGCAGTTCACCTGCTATAATGTGGAATGGACCGTTTCAGGGATTGTTCCCTGCAAAACAGGCCTGTCACCTCATGGAGTGGTTACAACTATTACGGAATATGACCATTTATAAATAAAAACATATTTAATGTTGGAGCAATGATTCCTTCAGTATCTTTTTTTCTCCCGCCCTCTTGAAATATTTCAGAAACTCCGAGTCTGTTGAAAGGATAAGAGAGGTATTATTGTTCATGACCTTTTTGTAAACTTCAAGAGATTGTGTAAAGGAATAGAAGTCAGGATCTCTGTTGTATGCCCGGGCATATATTGTCGCAGCCTCTGCATCAGCCTTTCCCTTGATTTCCTGGGCCTTTTCATATGCCTCTGATGTGATCCGTTTCAGTTCCTTGTTCATGTCACCTTCTATTTTAAGTGCCTCGCCATGACCCTCGGAACGGAATTTCTCCGCAATCTGTTTCCGTTCTGCTATCATTCTGGAATAGACTGATTTTCTGACCTGTTCCACGTAGTTCAATCTTTTTATTTCCACATCAACTACCTGAATGCCAAATCCCTTTAATTTTGACTGGGCCTGTTTCAAAACCCCTTCTAATATCTTTCTTCTGCCATATTTTATCTTGGGCAGGTTTATACTTTCAACCTTGTGCCCCACAACTATATCAAAGGTATCCAGTTGGCGGTTTGTTGTCCTGACTGTTTCTATGAGCGGATAAGAACTGATAAAATTACGTACGGCAGGCCCGATTATATCGTCAAGACGGGCCTGTGCAAAAGTTTCGTTGCCAACAGTTTCAAAGAATTTCAGGGGATCCACAATTCTCCAGCGGGCAAAGGTGTCTACCCATATGTAGGTTTTGTCCAGAGTAGGTATCTGGCCGGGATCACCATCCCATTCAAGCAGATTTTTTGGAAAATAGTTGGCATGCTGGATAAGCGGCAGTTTGAAATGAAGACCAGCCTCTGTTATTGGTGAACCAATAGCCCTTCCGAACTGGGTAATAACTACCTGCTGAGTCTCATTTACTGTATATGCCGCTGAGAAGACGGTTATCAGGGCAATTGCAAGCAAGATAATGAGCAGCTTTGATTTCATTTTTTGCCTCCTTTAAGTTTTCCAAGATTCAACATTGGAAGCAAGTTTTTTTGTTCTGCATCAATAATATATTTACTGCCTATTTTTGGTATAATATCCTGCAGTGCTTCGAGATAAAGCCGTTTCAAGGTGACTTCACGTGCCTTTGAGTATGCATTGTATACAGATATAAATCTTGCTGCATCACCCTTTGCCCTGTTGACCCTGGCCAGGGCATAACCTTCTGCTGTTCTGATTATTTTCTGAGCGTTTCCCTTGGCTGCGGGTATGGCCTTGTTGTATTGTTCCTTGGCCTGATAAATCATTTTTTCTCTTTCCTGAATGGCCTGATTTACCTCATTGAATGATGGCTGAACCGGCTTGGGAACATTGGTCTTTTTCATTTCAATGGTTACTATTTTGATGCCTGCATCTGCCCTGTTCAATTCTTTTTGCAAGATAGACTTGGCCTCAATTGCGATCTCTTCACGTTTGGTTATTACCTCGTTAATGCTTCTGTCTCCTACTGCCAGCCTCATACTGGATTCGGAAAGGTCCCTCAGTGTCTTCCTGACATTTCTCACTTTAAACAGAAACTTGAATGGATCGTTAATTCTGAACTGAACGATCCATGGCACAATAGCGACATTTAAATCTCCTGTAAGCATCAGGGCCTCACTGGAATATGTCCTGCTTGGGGCATATCGTGTGACAATGGCAGCCTGTATGGTTCTAAGCCCGAATTCCTCTTTAAAAACGTGCTTGACCCTTACCTTGGTAACCTTTTCTATGCCAGCGGGAAATTTGAAGTTAAGACCGGGCTGGACTGTCCTGATGTATTTTCCGAATCTCTGAACAACTCCAACTTCATCTACAGCCACAGTGAAAAATGAGCTGGAAGCAAACAGGATTATCAAAATTACTGTTATGATGACAGGGGTCTTGCCAAAAAACTTGTTCTTGAAATCCGTAAACTTTTTAAAAATATCCTCCATATCGGGGGGAGGTATCTGCCTTTTGCCCGGTGTGTTTTTCATCTGTTTTTGTAATTTGTCCCAATCCCAAGGCATTATAATTGCTCCATTATCTGTTTTTTATGTGCAAGCGGTTGTTTTTTTTACGATATGATGTTTTTACAGTATGTTCAGTTTTATTCAAAACAAGGTGAAATTTTAACCGGTGGAACATGTTTGGTATCCCGAGGATTGAATCCTCTTTTGTGGTGTCTGTTTCTGGATCCTTTGTGTAAACTGTAAAACATGTTCAGGATACAGGCAAAAGGCATGGAGGTCAAGCAAGAGTTGGTGCCAGCCACAGTCCTGATTTTGACAAACCTGGAAAATATCCGTATATTCCGGATATAATGCAGGAAGGGTGTTACGGGTTTATAATGAAAAACCGAGTTATATAGCATGGTTTCTGCAGGGAAATGATCTTTTTTGCAATCTGTCACGAGGTGCTTTCATGAATAAAAAGGGTGACAAAGAAAACTTTTCCTCGTTAAGAGATATTGTATACAAGATACTGCATGATAATGTCTTGCCTGTTAATCCTGATGATACAAGGATATGGGAGGTGTGGGACCAGGCAGTAGATTCGGATCTTTCAATGTATGCACGTCCCTTGTGGATCAAGGATGGAAAACTGAAGGTTTCTGTCAGGCATCCTATTGTTTTGCAGGAGCTGAAATTTATGGAGGCAGACATAAAAGACAGGCTTAACAGAGAAATGGGAAGAGAGGCTGTTCTCAGGATCAGTTTTTCATTGGCTGCTGAATAGAAAAATTTCCCTGTCCGAATACAGGATGCTCTACCTTGAGACCTGCCCTTCCACCTGCAATTGCTTCTACAAGGACCATACTTGCCTCAGTTTTCAGGTCAGGGTATATGATCTGTATCCTTTTCGGTTCAAAACCAGAGTGTCTCATGCGAACAAATATGTCTGCGATACGAACAGCAGGATACACCATTGCCAACCTGCCTTTTTTGCGCAAGGCATGTTTTGCGGCAATCAGGATGTCATCCAGAGATACAAGCAGTTCATGTCTCGCTATTGCCCTGCGTGTATCAGGATTAATGCGGCCGCTTTTTACCTTTCGGTATGGAGGATTGCAGACCACCACGTCTACACTGGATCTTGCTACAGGACATGACCTGATATCTCCAAGGACAATATCCATCTTGTTGTCAAAACCGTTCAGAATGGCATTTCGCTGAGCCTGGAATGCCAGTTCTTTCTGTATCTCAACACCAAAAACATACCTGATTTCTGACGTTAAAAGCAGGATAAGAGGGATTATTCCGCATCCAGTGCCCAGATCCAGAACAATATCGTCCTTTTTTACCCTCACAAATTCGGACAGCAGTACTGCATCAACAGAAAATCTGTATCCATCTTTTGACTGAATAAGCCTTAAACGGCCATTCATAAAACAGTCAAGGGTTTCATTCTGGTATGGAACCATATTCATGGTACAGGTACAATTTCATCAGGATCTATTTTATTGAACACCAAACCTGTTATTATTTTGGGATAAAAATATGTGGATTTTCTCGGCATAACAAGCGAGTTTTCTGCAATGCCTTTAACCTGGTCTATTCTGGTGGGATTAAGCAGGAAAGTCATTTCATAATATTTTGATTTGACACTTGATACTGCTGTTTTATGGCTGCTTGTATAATGAAATATTCCCTCATTGTCCAGGTCTGTTTTGCTGAAACCAAGACACTTTTGCAGGATAAGGCGTGACAGAATCAACACGTCAAGATCTTTAAGCACAGGATGCAGATCGTCTCCGGTGCGTTTTTTTGCATCTGGTTTCATGGTAAGCAGATATAGCTTGTCAGACATATGGGTGTAAAAGCCTATGACATGATGTGTTCGCCCCCTTATCTCCATTTCCTGTTTCAGCAAGGGCAATTGTTCCATAGGGTCAGGATCTTGTTTTGCCATAGGTATTTCAGTTATCTCAAAATCCTCATTTAGTGTTTCAAAAAAGCTGTTAAGATCAAAAGAAGAGACATGCTTTATAAGCCTGTGAGAGGGAAGAATGGTAAGTCCGTTGTCATTCAGGTTGGTCAAAAACATCATTACATATTCATATGATCTGTCAGCAGGCTTTTTGCCGTATTTGGCTCTCATAATGTCTCGGAAATTTCTTGCTGTTTCATACCGATGATGCCCGTCGGCAATAAATATTTTTTTGTCCTTCATTGCCTCAGAGACCTTTTTGAATAGTGCTGGATTGTTATCTATGATCCACATCCTGTTGACTATACCATCTTCGGATCTGAAACATAGCTGCGGTTCAAAATCGGCGGCATGCCTGAAATTTTCCGAAACGATATCTTCGGAATCTTCATATATGCCGAATATCTGGCTGAACTGGGCATTTGCAGCCATCATCAGTTTTAACCGATCATCTTTGTGGGCAGAAAAGGTCCTTTCATGAGGAAGAACAATGCCGGAATCTTCATCTTCAATCCGGACAAGGGCAATAAAGCCCCACCTTGTACGGATTCCTTTGCCATCTCCAGGGTCGAAGGATGTGGCAACAAGATACATGGCAGGTTCCTTTGCCCGTATCAGCACGTCTTCAGACTGCCACCTGTGAAAAAAATCTGCTGCTCTGGTATATTTGTTGTCCCAGTCAGTATCTCCAGTCCGGCTTTTTCCAAGGATAAGACGGATTACATTATATGGATTTGCCCTGTAATAGTTTTCCGTATCCTCTTCAGATATTACGTCATAAGGAGGAGCAAATAATCCTGCAACATTATCTGTTTTGTTGAAATTGTAAGTGATGCCTCTGAAAGGGACAATAACTGCCATATTGATTATCCTCTGTCTGAAATTGACAAGCCAGTTGTTTTTTGTTCGTAAGTGCAGTCTCTTGTTTGCACATGGCCGGTGATTTCCGTGCACAGATCAGTTCAGGAGACAGTGCAGCTTCTGTTTTTGCACCTGGCAGGTATTCAGTTTCGCTACCCGTAAGGTGGCGTAGCTATATCCAAGAGTTTTTTTGCAAATAATCTTCAGGGTATCCCGATTTTTTGTCTATGCCGGTTCAGGCTGAAATGAAAAAGTTATAATGTCTGTAAATTTCGCCGGGATTGCGAATATATTGATTTATTGTTATCCTTGCATTTCTGTTCATAAATGGCCTTTTTGTACAGTCTCTGATGTCTTCTGCGAGTTCCCTTGTATGGCATATTTATAGTAGGCCTCCGCAGAATTTATTGATTTTTTTGATCTTGTCCAAAAATTTTCATTTGTGAATTGCAAACCTGATAGTGACCAAAACCTGTTTCTGCATGGGCACTAATTCATTTATGAAATAATCCATAAACATGAAACTGATATGAAATCAGGGGGAAGTTATTGCATGTGTCTGATTTTGTCCGGGTTCCATAAAGACCGGCAGTTTGGCTGCAAGGATATGTTTGCAGGATCAGGATTTGAGCCTGATCTGTCTGTCCGTTCCTTATTGTACAGGAGAAAGGCAGGCGCAGGTATCCCCCGAAAAAGATTGGTTTATGGATGAAGAAATATTGTGTTCATAATATGATATATAATAGACTGACAACTTTATGAAAACCAAGACAGCCAGTATGGGAGTATACTCTATGAGAAAAAAGAAAAACAGAACAAGCCTGATATTGATTATAGTTGCCGTATTGTTAATTATATGTTCATTGAGCTGGTTTTTGTTTCAGGTCTTTGAAGGAGAAAAGCCGCAAATTATATTAGAGCCATTACCTGCCTTTGTTTCAAAACCTCAGACATTTACTCTTCATCTGATTGATAAAAAACGGGGTTTAAGAAATTTTGCTGTTTATGTTACACAGGGAAATAAAAAAATAACTATATCGAAAAAAGATTTTCCATTCAAGGATATTATGAACAGGGAAGGCTGCCATGAGTTTGAGCTGAAGTTTTCTCTTGATCCTGAGCGCCTTGATCTTACCCAGGGTGAGGCAAGTCTTATAGTATCTGTTCGTGACTACTCAATGCGAAGCGGAGGAGACGGAAATCTTTCCGTTGTAACTCACAGGTTTATTATGGATACTGTTCCGCCGGCATTGCGGGTTATCAGCCGGTTGCATTACATAAGTGTCGGGGGAACAGGTCTTGTTGTTTATCAGGTCTCTTCAGACACTGTAAAAAGCGGCGTCTTTGTCAGTTCTCTGTTTTTTCCCGGTTTTAAGGCTGACAAGGGATCCAAGGATGGTTTCAATGTATGTTATTTTACCATACCATATTATATCAGGCTGCCTGTAGATATTCATCTGTGGGCAAAGGACAGGGCTGACAACGAGTCCATTGGAAGATTTTATTATCGTATACGCAGACGGCCTGTTCATAAATCAAGGCTTAATATTTCCAATCGTTTTCTGAATCGTGTTCTTCCATGGTTTTCTTTTTACAAATTTTCACCGGGATTGAGTAATGTTGAAAAATTTATAGAGATTAACAGTAAACTGAGAAAACAAAATACTGCGTTTTTTTACAGTTTGAGGACCAAAACAAGTCCGGATCAACTTTGGGACGGATCAGTCTGGCTAAGGCTGAAAAATGCTGCTACTATGGCAAGATTCGGTGACAGGCGCACTTATTATTACAAGGGGCAAAAAATAGGTTCTGCTGTCCATCTTGGAGTGGATCTTGCGTCTCTTGCCAATTCTGAGGTTCAGGCAGCAAACAATGGCCGTGTATTATTTGCCGGTCCTGTGGGGATATATGGTATGACCGTGGTTCTTGATCATGGGCAGGGCCTTGCTTCTTCGTATTCACATTTAAGTAAGATTAGTGTCAAAACGGGGCAAACCGTATCCAAAGGAGAGATAATAGCCTACACAGGTCAAACAGGTCTTGCAGGTGGAGATCATCTCCATTTCGGTGTGATGGTCAATGGTATCTTTGTAAATCCTGTAGAATGGTGGGATGCTCACTGGGTACGTGACAATATTGCAAGAAAGCTTTTGCTGATAAAAAAATAGGGAGGTATTGTTTGGAAATGTCGGGATTTGACAATATGTTTACTGATGATGTTTTGATCGAACTGTTTCCTGTACAACGGACAGCACAGTTTTTTGAGGCGCTATTTGGTGATGACAGTGAAGGGGCATATGATATTGGCCTTAAGTACTCCGGCTTCAGAAACAATGCATTATGTTTTGAATTTCATCTGACACAGAGAAACGGACGATGCCTGGTATGCAGTCTGACACATGGATTGCCGGAAGTATTCAAACGCCACCCTGTAATAGGGATCGAAAAACTCGTTCAGAAAATAAATGAAATCATAAAAGGGAAGGGAACATGTGTTGACTGGCAATTAGGTCGTACCCAGCAGATTTCGGAACATTTGCATGTAATTCCATTAAGGATTACCCTTGATCTTGAATAGCAATCTTTTGTGTGGTTATAGGGAGTTGCAGATGACAGATACAAACAACAAGATATCTTGTGCACGCTGGAGTGACCGGTTGTTGTTATGCACACTGCCTCCTGTCCTTGCCTCGATAATAAAACTTGTCAACAGTTCCTGCAAACTTGTTGATGTTATAGAAGGAAAAGAGACCGTGGAGGCTCTATCCAGACAGAACAAAGGAGCCCTGTATGTTTCTTGGCACCAGAGGATGTTTTATTATATTCATTGTTTTGGACACAAATCTCTCTATATAATGATCAGCCAAAGCAGGGATGGGGAATATGCCACAAAAACGGCTTCCCTGCTCGGGTTTAGAAATGTCCGTGGTTCTTCCACACGTAATGGGACAAGGGCACTCAGGGAACAGATCAGGATACTTAAAGACGGTGGAGTGGCTGGAGTATTGGCTGATGGTCCGACAGGTCCTCCGCGTTTGGCAAAAATTGGCCCTGTTATAATGGCCAGAAACAGCCATGTGCCTGTTATTCCGGTCTCATGCAGTTATGACAAGTGTTGGATTCTGAATTCCTGGGATCGTCATTTGATACCAAAACCGTTTTCTCGTGTAGTTTGTTGCTATGGAAAACCCTTGTTTGTTCCGGCAGATGTTCGTGGTGAAGAGCTGGAGTCTTACCGGATTGAACTGGAAAACAGGCTGAATTATATTACCGATCTCTGTGACAGTTTTTTTGGAGTGCAGTGGCCGGCAAGTAAAACGGAAAAGGCATAATCATATGATATGCAAGTAATGAGAGCTGATAATGAATACAATCAAAATCAAGGATATAGTGTGTTTTTGTGTACTGATATGGATGGGTTCTTTGTCTTCCTGCTCAACAGGGAATTATTACCAACGGGCTGGCAGGTGCTCGCATCACAAGAAGCTTGTAATATTGTCAAAAACCGTTAAGGATAGGTCCTTGAGGCCTTATGTGATTAATGGTACGACATTTTATCCCTTGCCCAGTTCAGAGGGGTTTGTTCAGACAGGGCTTGCTTCCTGGTACGGACCAAAATTTCATGGGAATAAAACTGCAAGCGGAGAGATGTATAACATGTACAAAAAAAGCGCTGCACATAAGACTCTGCCCTTAGGTACATATGTAAAGGTGTTGAACCTGCATAACGGGAAACAGACTGTAGTCAGGATTAATGATCGCGGGCCATTTGTAAAAGGGCGGATTATTGACTTGTCTTATGCAGCAGCAAAGGAGATAGGACTTGTGGGTCCTGGTGTGGCAAAGGTGAAAATAACTGCGCTGGGGAGACAGGTTGATACCATAAAATCTCCGGTTGGAATAAAACCGGTGATAGAAATTCAGGAAATGAGCAGGGGCAATTTTAGTGTTCAGGTTGGTGCATTTATAAAACAGGAGAATGCCTTGAGATTGACAGAACGGCTGAAGATAATCTTTAAAAACGTTGATATACAGGTCAAGAAAAGGATGTCTCAAACTGTATACAGGGTAAGAATTTCACACATAAAAACCCTTGCCAGGGCAAACAGGATTGAGAAAAAACTGGAAGACATGGGTTTTAAGCAGGCCTTTATTGTGAGACTTTAACGTGAACCTTGTTAAAAACAGACACACAGTATGCTTTTTGATAAACACATCGCTTATACTACAGGATGCAAAAACCTTTTTGAATCGTTGGTGAAAAACTGAAACATAATGAATATTCAACCCCTGGTCTGCCTGTCTTGCAGTATTTGATAACACATGCCTTGTATTTGTTCATAAAGGGATGCCGGATTACTTGTTCATCTTGTCCCTTAAAACGCTGGAGGTCTTGAACACTACAACTCGCCGTGCCCGTAACTGTAAGTCCTGGGCTGTATGCGGGTTTCTTCCTCTTCTTTCAGACTTGTCTCTGACGATGAACTTGCCAAAGCCGCTTATCAGCAGATCTTCCCCATTTTCCAGTGTTTCTTTTATAATATCTATAAGCTGTTCAACAACCTGTTTTGATTGTACCTTGGTCAAGCCGACCTGATTATAAATCTTGTCAACAAGAGTCTTTTTGGTTACTGCCACTACTACTTCCTCCTTTCCTGTATTTTCCGGATTAAACGGTTTGGTTTGTCTGATCTTCAGCAAGATCATGCAACTTGTTTAAGACTGCCGGTAAGCCCGTTGTTTTTTTGATTTGTTACACAGGGTTATATCAACAACGAAATTTCAAACTATGGCATATCACAAAACCTGTCAAGTTTTTTTCAGTAAAAATATATCTTCAGGCAGTACCCATGAAATTTATGGTGCATTGGGGTGTCCGATTCTTTGCATCCGTCGGGTGTACGGTTCCACTGCCTGAAAGAGGATTTTTTCAGAAACAGGATGTCTTTACAGGATCAAGGAAACCGGATAATGACCGGAATCTGTTCCTGTATCAGCGCTGTATAAGCACAAAGTAACCAGCACTGCCGTGTTTCAGGAAAATTTTTCTTTAAGTTTTCTGTTGACCGTTTCCGGAACAAGGTCCCTTATGTTCCCCCCAAACCTGGCAGCTTCCTTTACAACGGTGGAACTTGTATAAAACCATTTGTAATCGGTCATAAGGAAGATTGATTCAATGGATTTATCCAATTTTCTGTTCATAAGGGCAAGTTGAAACTCATATTCAAAATCAGACATGGCACGCAGCCCGCGTAGAATCACCTTTGCACCTTTCTGGACTGCATAGTCCACCAACAGGCCATTAAATGAATCTACTTCAATATCCCCAAGGCCCTTGGTCACCTCCTGTATCATCTCTGCCCTTTCATCTAAGGTAAACAGGGTCTTTTTCTGTGGATTTATCAGAATGGCGACTGTCAATCTGTTAAATATTGACAGTCCTCGCCTTATGATACTTATATGTCCGTTTGTTATTGGATCAAATGTGCCTGGATAGATTGCCGTTATACAGTTCATACAATAAAAGCCTTTTATCAAAACTGATATGACCTTGAATTTTGTGAGCCTTGAACAGAGCAGGGATGGTAAAAGTCAGTTTGTTCCTTGCTCTGCGTTGCTTTTATTACCTGAATCCTGCAGGTGTAGAGTTTGCCGAATATGCAAGGTGGCAAGGGCGCAGAAGACGTACTATGACTCCTTGTCAACGCCCAGATTCGGCAAGATCGGTGCTCCCGGAGGGCAAACTGTTTTCAAAAACCGAGGACGTTATGGCCGCATTCAAATTGATGAATATCGTGCAAGCATAACGTTACCATAATTCCCTTTTTGAAAACAGTTTATGCAGGGTTCAGGTTGCAGTAAAAACATACCTGTGTGTCTCCGTAGATACGGGTATCGGTTTTTTTGAGACAACCCGCCAATGAGGGCAGATCTTCGTTGCGGGATGACTCCGCTATAATCTGTGCATTATCTGAAAGGCACAGAACAGAGGATATTTCTGTCAAGAGCGGCGGGATCAACTTTTTTCTGTACGGTGGATCAACAAATACAAGATCAAAGCTGTTTTTTAATGGAAACGATATTTGTCCCATACCTTTTCTTAAATCTCTTTTTATTACATAGCTGTTGTTTTCATAACAACATAATGCAAGGTTTTTTTTTATCAGATTGATAGCAGAGGGGGATTTGTCTACAAAGGTAACGCATGCTGCCTTTCTGCTCAGGGATTCGATTCCAAGGCTTCCGGTTCCTGCAAACAGATCAAGTACAAAAAGCCCTGAAAGTTCCTGCCCGATAATGTTAAAAATGGCTTCTCTGACCTTATCCGAGGTTGGCCTGATGTTCATGCCTTTTGCTGTAAAAAGATGTCTGCCTTTTGCTGTACCGCCTGTAATCCTCACAATAAAAATCCATACAACATACTGATATAAAGAGGTTCAAACCGTTTTTATTATAAAGCCGGGGTGAACTGTTACCGGTTTTTTATGTGGCTGTTATTTTTCATGTACAGCAGGGATCTTGTTCTCTTTAATTATCTTTGGCTTGGAGCGCAGTTTTTTCAAGCGGTACGCTGTTATAACTGGCCCGCAGATAATATACAAAAACAGAACAAAAAACAGTATGATTTTAGGCTTGTAGGCTATAACAATAAATATGAGAATGCTGGAAACCAGCATGTTAAATGGCCTCTGTTTCTTAAACTCAAACTCTTTGAAACTTGGATAACGTATGTTACTTACCATCAAAAACGACAGAACATATATCAAAACAATGATAAAAATATGTGTGGGTGCAGGTGTAACAAATCCCATTTCTGATGCAAACAGTATAAAGCATGCAATAAAACTTGCGGCGCCGGGAATTGGTAATCCTTTGAAATAATTGGGATCAACAGCGCTATGTTGCACATTAAATCTTGCCAGCCGCAAGGCTCCACAAATTACAAACATAAAGCTTGCCAGCCATCCGAGCCGGCCAAATGGTTCAAGCGCCCACTGGTATACCAGTAATGCAGGGGCTACGCCAAAGGCAACAAGATCAGACAGAGAATCATATTCTGCTCCGAACTGACTGGTAGTATGAGTAAAACGGGCAACCTTTCCATCGATCATATCAAAAACACACGATATGAGAATTGCAGTAGCCGCTACCTCGTAATGGCCTTTAAATGCAGCTATAATAGAATAAAACCCACTGAACAAACTGCCGGATGTAAACATGCTGGGCAGAATGTATATTCCCCTGCGTCCCTTGCTCATCTTGCTGTATGATCCTTTTTTCTTTTCTGATTTCATGGCAAATACCCCACAATAGTTTCACCGGCCTTTACCTTCTGTCCAAGATGTACATTTACCTTGCTGTTATCGGCCATAAAGACCTCAAGCCTTGAGCCAAAACGTATAAGCCCGAAACGTTGTCCCTGCAAAACAGTGTCTCCCTCTTTAACCCAGCATACAATACGCCTTGCAATCAGACCTGCTATCTGAATAACTGCAATTTGCTGGTGAGTATCTGTTTCCATGCAAACAATGTTTTTTTCATTCTGCTCTGATGCCTTATCAAGGTCGGCAGAGAAAAATTTGCCCGGATGATAGGAGATGTGTTTAACACTGCCTTTAACAGGTATACGGTTGACATGCACATTGAAAAGAGACATGAAGATGCTGATCTTGACGGCATCCTGTTTTAATGGATTGTTTTCAGCTTTTACCTTCCTGATCTCTATAACCTCCCCATCTGCCGGAGACAGCACAGAATCCTGGGTTTGTCTGCATTTTCTTTCAGGATCCCTGAAAAAAAATATTACAAACAGAGTTACAAGACAAAAGAACAGGAAAGGAAGGATCATGTTTAAGAACAAAAACAGGCAGGTTATGGATAAGGACAAAAGAATAAAGGGCAAGCCTTCTCTTGCTACAGGCCACTTGTTATGTATATGCAAGGTGTTCATTACAATATTCCTGAACCGGATTGATTGTTGTTTGAAAGCATTCGAAATTTTGCATACTGTATTCTAAAACTATAAAAGGCACTGCCACCTCAATTTTGATTATATTTTTAAGAGGTTGTTTTGTCAACGATGATGATTTTATTACAATGGTGGTTTATCCTGTCTTGCAACACCCGCTGGTTTGAAACGCAGCCATGATTTGTCAAAGATCAATCAATTTATACCCAATGAATCAATCCTGGGCCCTGGCTGAATCATTTTCATTGATACGGCTTGAAGCAGGGGAGTAAGGTCTGATGTCAGGAGGCCTGAGGTATATAGGTGATACATTCTCCGGTGTGTCGAACTGACGGGCATGGAATTTTTTAAGGGCAAGTGCTCCAACCACGCTTGCCTTTAGGTTCCAGCAATGGGATGGTGCCAATATTGCCTTGTTGCCCATACAGTCTTTTATAACTGGACCTTGCGAAGAGAAGTTGTTTCCAACGAACAGAACGGGTTTTTCAAAAAAAAGAGGAAATTCTTTCAGGTGCAGGGAAAGATATTCTGTTTTTCTGACAAGAGAAGCATTGTTATATTCAAACAGGGCAGTAAAAAATTCTTCCCTTCTGGAATCAAGGACAGGGGCAATATCATAATCCGAAAACAGCGCCCCGTGTGCCAGGGCATCAAGACTGGGAACTGTGATTATTGGAATGCCAAGACCGTGACAGAGGCCTTTTGCAGTGGAAAGGCCAACCCTCAGTCCTGTAAAACTGCCGGGACCGGTAGCAACAGCAATGGCCTTAAGTTCAAAGAGACTGTAATCAGATGTTTTGAACAAAAAGTCCAGGGATGCCATTAAACCTCCAAAGTGGTTTTTCCCCTCTGCCATAAAAACTTCGGAAATAACGGCCCCGTTTTCCTTTAATACAGACAAACTGAATTCACGCGTAGAGGTGTTGACGGCAAGTATCATAGGTCTGTTTTAATCCTGTATATCAATCCTTCTATTTCAGGATTCTTGCAATATCGTTATAAAAGACTACAAGCATAAGCATTATTAACAGTGCAATTCCTACCTGCTGTGCCCGTTCTTTCAGCTTTACCGTAAGAGATTTTCCTGTAACGAGTTCAATCAGGAAAAACACTATGAGACCTCCATCCAGTACCGGTATGGGTAAAAGATTCAATATGCCAAGATTAATACTGATAACGGCCATAAATGGAACAAGGTAGATGATATTTTCCTTTGCCAATTGCCCTGTCATCTGTCCGATAAGTATAGGTCCTCCAAGGGTTTTAAGTGGAATTACCCTCTGAACCAGTTTTACGACTGTCAGGCAGGTAAGTTCTGTTATCTTCCATGTCCTTTTTACACCCATTTTTATGGCTGACAATGGACTGAGAGAGACAAGCTTTATCTTTCCTGAGTGAACAACACCAATGATCACAGACGTCACCTTTTCTCCAAAAAGGTTCTTTATTACTGATTTCTGGGGGACAATGACAGTTTTAAGGAATCGGTGATTCCTTTTTATTGTACATGTCAGAGGAGATCCTTTGGAGTGTTCTACTGCCTGTCTGAGGCCTTCCCACGTATCTATTTTTTTGTCATTAATTGAAACAAAGATATCCCCTTTTTTCAGGCCTGCGTGTGCGGCGGGAGAATCTGGAGTGACCTGGCCGACTTCAGGTACCCTTACTTCTGCACCCGCTGCCATATAAAAAAATATAAACAGGATAAGTGCCAATAATATATTGAAAACAGGACCTGCCGCTACAATGACAATACGTTTTAACACATGCTGATTGCTAAAGGATTTTTCTGTTTCCTCTATGGGCAGTTGGCTGTTATCATCGGTCTCCTCTTCACCAAAGAGCTTGACATATCCGCCAAGTGGAATCATGGAAATCATGTATTCTGTTTCTCCGATTTTTTTCCCAAATATCTTTGGGCCAAAACCGAGAGAAAACTTTTCTACCTTTACTCCAAAATATTTGGCAGCAAGAAAATGACCTAGTTCGTGAAAGAAGATCAATATTCCTAATACAATAACAAAAGGCAATACATAATAAAGAACAACGTCCATATTAGCCTACCAACTCCCCTGCTTTTTTCCTTGCCCATTTGTCTGCGGCAAGAACTGCATCTATGCTGTTAATAACAAATGTTTCATGTTCTTTCATGGTTTTTTCGATCAGGGCAGGGATATCCATAAAACCTATCTTGCCATTTAAAAAGGCCTCTACTGCAATTTCATTGGCTCCATTCATGACGGCGGGCATGCTTTGGCCTATATCGATTGCCTCAAGGGCAAGAGCGAGACATCTGAATCGTTGCATATCCGGTTTTTCAAAGGTCAGTGTGCCAATCTGTTCAAGGTCAAGAGGTGGCAGATCATTTTTCAGTCGCTGTGGCCATGACAGTGCATAGGAAATGGGAACAGCCATGTCCGGTACCCCCAACTGGGCAATAACAGCGCCATCGCGATACCTTACCATGGAATGTATAATGCTTTGGGGATGTACGAGAACCGATATCTGGTCCACGTCAAGATCAAAAAGCCATTTTGCTTCAATTACTTCCAGCCCCTTATTCATCATGGTAGCAGAATCAATCGTAATCTTTTGTCCCATGTCCCAGTTGGGATGTTTCAGTGCATCTGCAGCGGTAACATTGTACATCTGCTCAGCAGTCATTTCTCTGAATGGCCCGCCTGAAGCAGTAAGAATAATGCTTTCTATATCTTCTCTCATATGGCCCTGCATTGACTGGAAAACAGCGCTATGTTCACTGTCAACAGGAATAATGGATGTATGCTGTTTTTCTGCTTCCTCTGTTACAAGAGGACCTGCCATTACCATTGTTTCTTTGTTGGCAAGGGCGATTTCTTTTCCTGCCCTGATGGCCTCAAATGTAGGAAGCAGTCCGGCTGCACCTGCTATGGCAGAAATAACTGTATCTACGCTATCCATGGTTGCAACATGGACAAAACCGTCTGTTCCGTAAAATATTTCGGGCCTTACATCACTGTTATCAAGATTTTCTTTCAAGATAGCAGCAGATTCCATGTCAAGCACTGCAACTGCTTTTGGTTTCATCTCCTGGATCTGTTGCATAAAAAGATGCATGTTTTTGCCTGCTGACAAGCCATAAACAGTATACCTGTCAGGGTTTTGTTTTATGATATTCAGTGCGTTTACCCCTATGGAACCGGTTGAACCAAGGACAGTTATATTTTTTCTTTTTTTTAAATCCATTACCATCTTAGTATCTTGAATATATCATGAATTTGTAAAATAAAGATTTTTGGGAAGCCCTGCTTTTTTGCTGGTTTCTTTGTCATGTCAGGATCTTAAGCAGTGTTCATCCAGAAACAGATTCTGATTGCTGTCCGGTTTTTAATCCATGAACGGGAGTGTTCGGACAAGATCAGGCAAATCAATGTGTTGTACGGAGACGTACGTCTCACACGGGATCCTGCGCAGATTGGCACCAGGGATTATGCAAAAAGGCCATTTATGGATTGGAACTAATCATAAAATTGTTGCGATTAAAATTCTGTTCCCTTGAACCTGAACAGGATTGAAGCTCTTGCAAAGCTCTTTTAAGCAAAAAACATAAATACATACAGCACAGGGACAGCAAAAATAAGACCGTCTGTCCTGTCAAGAATTCCTCCGTGTCCTGGAAGCAAGTTGCCAGAATCTTTTACTCCTGAATTGCGCTTTAGAAGCGATTCCGCCAAATCACCCATCTGTTCCGCCACAGATATGGCAAGAGCAAGGACAAAGAGATCTGTATCCATTTTGCAGGGAATGAAAAACATGGCAAACACCAGACATGCAGCAAGACTTGATAGAAGCCCTCCAATTGCGCCTTCCCAGGTTTTATTGGGGCTTACAATCTTGTGCATCTTATGTCTGCCAAAGATTCTGCCTGTATAAAAGGCACCTGTATCACTTGCAATAACTGTACAGAGCAGAAATAAAATCCAGATCTTTCCTTCTGAATGTTGATCTATTGTTATAAGCATGGAAAAGGGAAGACAGGTGTAAATCAGGGCAAGCAGTGTGACTGAAATTTCAGAGGTGACGTTCTCGCAGGGCGAAGGAGCACAAATAACAGCTATGCTCATAGGTAAAAATGCCCACAGAGCAATAATAACCGGAATAAAATAGATAAGTCTTAGGTAGACACATGCAAATAACAGGACAGACAGAAAGGCATTGGTCCAGTAAAGAAATTTGTGCTTTTTCAGGAATGTAATCTGGTGAAATTCGTTTAACGCTGTGAGAGATACTGCAACAATGGTAAGGTAAAATATATATCTTGGTGCAAAACCAATAATATATATCAAAACCGGAAACATTATGATAGCGGTGATCCAGCGTTTTAGATGTGAGTTCAGTCCCCTGCCGGAGCTTTTTCGTAACTGGTTAGATTGATCTGTCATGTTTTCAGACCCTGCCAAAGCGCCTTTCTCTTTTTTGAAATTCTTTAATGGCCATAATAAAATCACTTTTGGTGAAATCAGGCCACAATGTTTTTGTGACAAATATCTCTGTATAGGCCAATTGCCATAATAAAAAATTGCTGATTCTGAATTCTCCTCCGGTTCTTATCAGTAAATCAGGATCAGGGATGTCAGAGGTATACAGATATTTTGAGACAAGGTCTTCTGAAATATCCATATCGCCTGAATTATGATAAAATCTGTCAATAATTTTTTTTACTGCATCCACTATTTCCTGTCTGCCGCCATAACTTATGGCAAGAGTCAACACCATTTTATCATTTGACCGGGTTTTTTTGATAGTGTCAAGAAGTATGGTCCTTGCGTCAGAAGGCAGTTTTTCGATTCTTCCAATACAGTTTAGGCGGATGCCCGTTCTTTGCATCTCATTTAATTCCTTGTGCAGAAAAACAACAAGCAAATTCATCAGGGCGTCTATTTCTGTCTGTGAACGGTTCCAGTTTTCTTCTGAAAAGGCATAAAGGGTCAAAAATCTTATTTCAAGCTCACGGCATACCTCTACTACCTTTCTCACCGCTTCTGCCCCGGTCTGGTGACCCTTGAATCGTTTCCATCCTCTGTTTTTGGCCCATCGACCGTTTCCATCCATTATAATTGCAACATGTTCAGGTAGCTTATCAAGGTCAATTGTATGCATAATAAATCTGGTTAAATCTTGCGAGTCACTTGTCTGTCAATTTTCATTATTCCGGAAATTATACCATTGATTGTTTGTTGAAAATGAGAAGTGCCGCCCTGCAAAGATCAATATCGTCGATTCACATATCAGTTTTCAGTGTGAAGATATCCGGAGAGCAGTCGGTACATAAGGTGATCTCTTCAGATCAGACAGCCTCCAATCCATAACTGGCAACACTTTGCAATGTCTGCATCAATTTGCAGCATTCCCTTGCATGAGACTGGAGCACGTCTTCGTGCCCCTGATCTTTTTTGATCTTGTACAAACCTTTTTGTTTTCGGACAGAAACCTTTCTGTTGCCAAAATTGATTTGTGGATGGGCACTACATAAGTTGTAAAAAAATACCGCTTGCTTATATGGATGGAAAAATCATACTGGCTTGCAGCCAGGGAGAGATTGTCCGAAAACAATGATTTTCTTGAAATTATGGTTTGCCATGTCTCCACATATCAGTAGTCAATATTTCTACGATAATTTTTTTATGTGATACATAATTTACCATAAGAAGATACAGAACCGTTCCTTGAAACCGGACTGTATTTTTTTATGCCCGCAGATAGCCTGATAACCTGAATATGGCCATACCGGTTTGGGAAGGATCTATGCCAGGACAGCCTCCTGCAACAATGCATATGCACAAGGATGAAAGCAATGCTTCTGAAAGAGTGGCAGCAGAAATTTTATCAGGGAATAATATCTTTAAAAATCATCAGCCTTGCTGTAAAGGCTGCTTTTTTAGATCATTTAAGATTCAGGGCCACTTGCATGATATGGTATTGCCTGTCTGCTGCCTGCCAGGAACAGACAGGCCGGATTGAAATGTTTTAAGGGTTTGTCGTCTGGATTGTTGCCTTTCCTTTTGATGTGTAGTCCTATGGGCAGGATGCCTGATCCTGTAAAAAGATGTTATTGATAAAACAAAAAAACACAGTGTCAAGCGGCGGGACTGAACACGTAAAGAAGTAGAAAATTGCAAAAAGCCATTGGTGAATGTAAACCCTGCATTGACTGAAGCTTTATTTGTGGATGAACGCCCATTATTTTCATGGGTCATTGGCTGAATCTGCAGGGTTAAAATTCAAGGATTTCTTTTTCTTTCTCGGCTGTAATATCATTTATCTTTTTGATAAAATCGTCCGTGATTTTCTGTACTTCATCATGGCTTTTGTGAAAATCATCTTCTGAAATTTCTTTGTTGTTTTTTAGTTCCTTAAACATATCATTGGCATCACGCCTGTGGTTTCTTATAGAAATCTTTGCTTCTTCAGCTATTTTTTTTGCAACTTTTAACAGGTCCTTACGTCTTTCCTCTGTCAGAGGGGGCACAGACAGTCTGATGATTTTGCCATCATTCATGGGAGTCAATCCCAAATCTGATTTCAGAATGCTTTTCTCAATTTCGCCAAGAATAGATTGATCCCACGGCTGAATCATTATAAGGCGGCTTTCAGGTACTGATATGGATGCCACCTGATCAAGAGGCATTAGGGTTTCATAGCAGTTTACCTTTATTCCGTCCAGCAAATTTGCAGAAGCCCTTCCGGTCCTTATCCTGCCAAATTCCCTTTTAAGCGCTTCAATGCTTTTGGTCATGTTTTCCCGTAATTCAGAAAGTATTTGCTCTTTCATGATCTATCCTCAACTGCGATTTTGTTTAAATACAGTAAGATTCTGCGTATGCAAATTGGTGCCCATCGAGAAACAGATTACGGTTGCTGTTTTGTTTCCACCCATAAATGAGAATTTTTGTGCAAGGACAGGGAATCCCGCGTGAATTGTACGCCGGTATTGTGCAAAAAGGCCATTTATGGATAGAAACAGGTTATAGACAACTCTGTGTGTTTAGTACGCCGGAATGACAAGAGGTAATAACTGTAGATGGATTTTTACAAAGCTGTCATTTTGTGAAGGGATGTTCTCCCTGTGAATCCTGTTTTAATTTTTGCAAGGTGGTCAGATAGCCGAACCTGTAAAAACAATGATCTGCAAAATTGTTTTATTCTCCTAACTGATAACGGACAAAACGTCTTATCTCTATTTTTTCCCCTGTCTTGGCTATCATTTCATTAAGCAGGTCATGAACAGTAATGTCAGGGTTTTTTACAAAGGGTTGTTCAAGCAGACACACTTCAGAAAAAAATTTTTTCAGTTTTCCTTCAACGATCTTTTCAAGAATTTTTTCTGGTTTACCTGATTCTTTTGCCTGAGTAAGATAAATATCTTTTTCTTTTGCTATTACATCTGCCGGAACTCCTTCCTGGTCAATGGCAATGGGATTGGATGCCGCTATATGCATTGCAACATCTTTTGCAAAGGTGGCGAAATCATCTGTTTTGGCAGTAAAGTCTGTCTCACAGTTGATTTCAACCAGCACTCCCAGCTTTCCTCCTGCATGTATATATGATTCTATCCGTCCTTCAGAAACGGCTCTCCCTCCTCGTTTCATAGCGGTTGCAATACCCTTTTTTCTTAGATATTCTACGGCCTTGTCTATGTTGCCGTTGCATTCTTTAAGGGCCTTTTTGCAATCCATGATTCCAACACCGGTTTTGCCTCTTAACTCTTTAATTAATGTAGTAGAAATGTCCATTCAACAGAATCCTCCAAAGATTAGTGCGTGCCCGTCCACATATGATTTCGTGGCACAGCGGAATTTTTTGATTTTTTTATCCGTTAAGTGCTTGCCTTCGCTGTCTTGCAGCAAGTTTCATCCTCGGAAACGGGATGCTGGCTTATATCAGGTAGTTGTCCTGTAGTTACAGTGATATGTTTTGCAAGCCCTGTGAAAAATTGCCATTACAGCAAGACGTCATACATTGACAGTCCCTAAGGAACCAGCCAATGTATGATGCAGAAAATCATTTTTGTTCAATAACGGCCTCATCCTTTTGTTCCTTTGGAATCACAATTACTTCCGGACCTTTTTCATCTCCTTTATGTTTTTTTTCATCCTCGGTTTTGGCCTGTTCTTCTTCCTGTTCTTTTTTGCGCAATTCTGCCTCAAGTTTTAGGCGTTCTTCTGCTCGTTCATGACCTTCTACGCACGCATCTGCAATTTTTGAAGAGATCAGCCTGATTGCCCTTATGGCATCGTCATTGCCCGGAATTACAAAATCAACATCGTCAGGATCACAGTTGGAATCTACTATGGCAATAACAGGTATTTTCAATTTTCTGGCTTCTTTGACCGCTATTTTCTCTTTTTTGGGGTCAACGATAAAAACAGCGCCAGGCAGGCTGTCCATATTTTTAAAACCACCCAGATTTTTTTCAAGTTTTATTCTTTCTTTTTCAAGCTTCAGGGCCTCTTTTTTGGTATAGCGGTTTATAGATCCATCTGCCTGCATTGCCTCCAATTCTTTCAGACGTGTAATACTTTTCTTGATGGTCTGAAAATTGGTCAACGTCCCTCCCAGCCAGCGATTGACTACATAAAACATGCCACAGCGTTCACTTTCTTCTATTATCGAGTCATGTGCCTGTTTTTTAGTGCCTACAAACAGCACTGAATATCCGTCAGCCACTATTTTGGAGGTGAAATCATAGGCAATCTTGAACAGTCTTACCGTTTTTTGAAGATCAATAATATGTATTCCATTACGGGCCCCAAAGATATACGGTTTCATCTTGGGATTCCATCGTCTTGTCTGATGACCGAAATGCACGCCTGCTTCCAAAAGTTGTTTCATGGTTATTACTGCCATTTTTCTCCTTTCTCCCCGGCCATGGCGGCCTGTTTGCATGGGTTGTTCCTTGGTTCAGGCCATCGTTCTTTGTACACCTGAAATGAGGATGGTCAAGCGGATACATCCTGACCATCCCTGCAAATGGAAACACGTACGGTCATAACGGTTTGACGTGTTTTCATTTGTCAGGCACCTATGCATAAAACAGCAAAACCTTTTGTCGGGTTTTGAGGTTTTGCCAACCTGAACCTGCGATTTGGTTTGCATGGTTTACAAACTTGTAATCAGGGTATGAATTTCTTTCTGGTTGTTTTATCCTTGTAAAGGCAGTCATGCCGGTTATGATGATACTGTCAAAGGCAAATACGGCCGATTTGCATAACTTCATGCCAGCCTGTGGACAGCACTGTTGGTTTTTTCTGTACAGCAACCCAACAATGATTTTTAATCCACCTGATCATGTATCCCAGTCTGAAATTCAAACTTGTTTATTTAACATTGAAACAGAGGCTTTGCAAGCAAAAACTGTTGTTCTTTTTAAAGCTGGAGGTCTTTATATATGGAAAAAAGCTGGAAACTACTTGCAGTCAGACAACGCCTTGACAAAATGGAACAGGAGCGATTTTCTCAATGGGCCTGTCTCAGCAGAGAGGCAATACGTGAAAAAGAAGAAAAATCAGTCGAATATGGTCACAGACAAAATTTTTCTGTAGACACTGACCGTATCCTTCATTCACTTGCCTTCTCACGTTATATTGACAAGACTCAGGTCTTTTTTCTAATTGAGAATGATCATATAACACACCGTGTTCTGCATGTTCAACTGGTTTCCAAAATTGCAAGAACTCTTGGCCGTATTTTAAGGCTGAACGAGGATTTGATCGAGGCCATAGCCTTGGGCCACGATATTGGACATACACCTTTTGGTCATGATGGAGAAAAATTCCTTTCCATGCAGTGCAGGGCGCATGGTATTCAAAACTTTTTGCACAACGTACAAAGTGTGAGATTTTTGCAGAAGATCGAAAAAAAGGGAGCGGGTTTGAATCTGAGCCTGCAGACTCTGGATGGAATACTGTGTCATGACGGAGAGCTGCACTGCGAAAAACTGAATCCGGAAAAGAATAAGACCTTTGAAACTCTTAGAAAAGAGATAAGGAAAAAGAAGGCTGATCCCTCTGTTGATCTTTTACCTATGACCATGGAGGGATGTATAGTAAGGATGGCCGACACAATCAGTTACATTGGTAAAGACATTGAGGATGCAATTAGGCTTGGATTGATAACAAGAAATGATCTTCCGGATGATTGCACAAAAATCCTTGGCAAGACAAACGGAACAATAGTGTACACCCTTGTGGAAGATCTGGCATTTAACAGTATGGACAAGCCCTGCGTGAGTTTCAGCAGGGAAGTTGGTTTGGCATTGAAAAAGCTGAAACAGTTTAATGAAAAAAACATATATAACAATCCTCGCATAAAAGATCAGAATCCAAAGATAATGCTCATGTTTGAACTTTTGTTCAACAGATATATGAAGGCCCTTGAAACAGGAGACAAAACATCTGCCATCTATTCAGGTTTTTTAAATGGTATGTCAGAAAAATATAAAGAAACCACACCGTTGCCATGTATTGTGCGTGATTTTATAGCAGGAATGACGGACAAATATTTTTTAAACCAGTGTAAAACAAACCTGTTTCCAAATAAAATCATCCTGTCTTCCTGACCGGTTTTCATCCATAAATGGTCTTGATATTGCAAAAAGAGATTGTGTACTGTCGGGTTGTTTTCCCTGTTTGTGTGTGAAGATATCTTTTCTGAAACAGGTTTGTGAAGACCCGGTTTATACAGACAGTATGGATGGAATTTGTATGATAGTATCAATAATAATCACAAACAGTTCGGAATTCAGGATGTAGTATAAAACCACAATGGAGCGAGATATGTTAAACAAAACAAAGGTCATTGCAACTATTGGTCCGGTATCAAAGAGCAAGAGCATGCTGAGGAAACTCATTACAGTTGGCATGAATGTGGCGAGAATAAATTTTTCTCATGGCGACTATGAAGAACACAGGAATGTGATTATGACAATACGTGAACTGTCAAAGGAAATGAACAGGCCTGTGGGTATACTTGTTGATCTTCAGGGTCCCAAAATAAGGACATCCACACTGAAAGATGGCAAACCTGTCCTGCTAAGAAAAAATGAGATTATAAAAATAACTGCAAGAGAGGTTGAAGGGACTGAAAAACTTATAGGGACAACCTATAAAAATTTGGTAAAGGACGTGAAGGAAAAAGACAAGATCCTTATTGATGATGGCCTGATTGAACTCAGGGTTCTATCCAAGGACAAGGATACTGTTACATGCAAGATTATTCACGGAGGGCTTTTGAAAGAACATAAAGGTATAAATCTGCCCGGGGTCAAGGTTTCGGCGTCTTCTCTGACAGAGAAGGATAAAAAGGATCTTTTGTTTGGACTTGAACTGGGAGTGGATTTTTTTGCGCTTTCCTTTGTCAGGACAGCCAAAGATATACGAACCATCAAAGCAATAATAGCAAAGGAATCACCTCACAACGTTCCTGTTATTGCCAAAATAGAAAAACCGGAGGCAGTAACTAATCTGGATCAGATTTTGGAGATTGCAGATGGACTGATGGTGGCACGCGGTGATCTTGGAGTTGAACTTAGGCCGGAGTTGGTTCCTGCCATCCAGAAAGAGATTATCAGCAAGAGTGTTTTTGCGAACAAACCTGTAATAACAGCAACTCAAATGCTTGAGACCATGACTGAGAATCCCATTCCGACAAGGGCTGAGGCATCTGATGTGGCCAACGCCATTTATGATGGCACGGATGCGGTTATGTTGTCCGGAGAAACTGCCGTTGGAAAGTATCCTGTCAAGGCTGTCCGTATGATGGTAAAGATTGCTTCAGAGACGGAAAAGTCACCTTTTATGAGATACAATATCCAGTACGACAAGGATCCTCATTATCTTGTTCCTCATGCAATAGCACAGTCTGCAGTCAATTCCCTTCATGAAGTGGGAGCAAAGGCAATCCTTGCCTTTTCTGTTTCAGGAAGTACTTCAAAACTGATTTCAAAACAACGTCCGTCAGCTTTCATATACAGCTTTTCTCCTTCAGAACGGATATATAATAGGCTTTCCATGGTGTGGGGTGTGTGTCCTTTTCTTATTCCACCCATAGATGATGCAAAAGGGATCATTATGGCGGGAGAAAAAATTGTTATTGATAGAAAAGCTGTCAAGGATAATGATCTTGTTATAATAGTAACGGGCCTGGCTCTCAGGCAGGGGTCCACAAATATTGTAAAAATCCACAGAATAGGCCATTTTGACTAATCAGTGTCCGCTCATGCATGGGTCACCTCAATCTTTTTGGTTTGCCTTGCCTGTTTGATTCCGGGCAGACATCTCGTTTATGAATAGGAACTGTTTATTCGGAGATTAAAATGAAACTTACTGAATCAAAAGAGTGGAAAGCTCTTCAATTTCATTTTGAAGAGATGAAAGATGTGCATATCAAAGACCTGTTTGCAGATGATCCGGAAAGGGCAGGCAGGTTTACAGTGGAAGATATGGGGCTGTATGTAGATTATTCCAAGCACCGTATAACACAAAAGACAATGGCTCTGCTTGTAAAACTGGCAGAGGCTTCAAATCTTAGAGGGGCTATAACAGATATGTTTGCAGGAAAAAAGATTAATATAACAGAAGATCGTCCTGTTTTGCATATAGCTCTGAGAAACCGTTCCAACACACCTGTATATGTTGACGGAAAGGATGTTATGCCCGGTGTTAATGCAGTGCTTGAAAAGATGAAATCCTTTTCTGATGATATTCGTACAGGGAAAAGGAGGGGCTTTTCAGGCAAGAAAATAAAACATGTAATAAACATAGGCATTGGAGGCTCTGACCTCGGACCATCCTTTGTGTGCGATGCCCTTAAATATTATTCGGACAGGGATATTAGCACATCTTTTGTATCCAATGTTGATCCGACACATATTACTGAAACACTTGGAGGAAAATCTCCTGATGAGACACTGTTTATAATTGCATCCAAGACCTTTACGACACAGGAAACAATGACAAATGCCAATACCGCCAGAAAATGGCTGATTGAGCATACAGGAGAGGAAAAATCGGTTGCATACCACTTTGTGGCTGTTTCAACCAGCAAGGAAAGGGTCAAGAATTTTGGGATAGATCCGGCCAACATGTTTGAGTTTTGGGACTGGGTTGGAGGGAGATATTCCCTGACATCTGCCATAGGATTGTCAATCATGATTTCCATCGGGCCTGACAACTTTTACGAGATGCTCGATGGTTTTCATGCAATGGACTGCCATTTCAAGGATACCCCTTTTGAAAAAAACATCCCTGTCTTATTGGCCCTTATAGGGATATGGTACAATAATTTTTTTGGGACAGAAACATATGCAATCCTTCCCTATGATCAGTATCTGAACAGGTTTCGTGCCTATCTTCAGCAGGCAGATATGGAAAGCAATGGAAAATCTGTTGACATGCAGGGTCAAAAAATAACCTATCAGACAGGACCTGTGATCTGGGGAGAACCTGGGACAAACGGCCAGCATGCATTTTACCAGTTGATACACCAGGGGACAAAACTTGTTCCTGCTGATTTTATCGGTTTTGCAACTTCTCTTAATCCCGAGGGGGATCACCATGCCAAGCTTATTTCAAACCTGTTTGCACAGACAGAGGCTTTGGCTTTTGGAAAAGATGAAAAAGAGGTAAGGGCAGAAGGTACTGAGCACAGATTGATTCCATTTAAGGTGTTTGAAGGAAACCGCCCGACCACCACAATTATGGCGGAGAGACTTACTCCTGCCATACTTGGCAAACTTGTTGCCATGTATGAACACAAGATATTTACTCAGGGAGTTATCTGGAATATTAACTCCTTTGATCAATGGGGGGTTGAACTTGGCAAGGCCCTGGCAAACAGGATATTGCCTGAACTGACGTCAGACAAAGAGATGTCTGCGCATGATTCTTCAACCACAAATCTGATAAGATATTACAGAAGATTTGCCAGGAGAAACGGGAAATCACTGTCCGGGGCAAGATAGTCCCGGATTATGCAGTCAAGGTCAAGGAAAAATGAATTTGAGTTCTTCTTCAGGAGGTATGCTGCCTGGTTCAGATTTTACAGTCAATTCTTCAGGTCTTTTTGAGACTGATATTTACAACTTCCATAAAGCAGTTTGAGTACAAGCACTTTTGTTGCCCAGCGTATAAAAGCCTTTGCATAATTGACACCCGCCAGATACATTCCCAGGATGAATGTCAGATGTGACATCAAATACATGAAAGGACCACCAATAACTATTATTAATGGTCTGTGAACATACCCCGCAACAATGCCAAGTATTGCAATGAACGGCCATCCTATTATATAACTTATAAAAATAGCAAAAAGTCCGGCCATCTCTCTGCCAGTGGGCTTTTGCCTGAACTTGCTAAGGTCGGCATTATCTTTTAGCGCTGTTTGTACAAAACGGGTCTTTACAATTCTGTTTGTAAATCTGCTTATGAAATTGTCAGCTTTTTCGTGCAATACCATGGAAATTGCCTCGGGACATTGGGATTATTTTGATAAAGTATACTGTATCTCTCTGCTGGAACGGACAGATCGCCGGAACAGGGCGCGGTCAGTATTTGCTGCAGCGGGGTTGTTGAGCCGGGTGGAGTTTGAAGTGGTCAGTACCCGTCATCATGACTGCGAACAGGGGATTTATGAGTCCCACCTCTCTTGTATCAGAAAGGGTATATTTTCGGGAGCAAAAAATGTTCTGGTTTTTGAAGATGATATATTTTTTGACGGATTTGACCCTTTGAGGCTAAAGGAATGTGTGTCTTTTCTGGAAAACAATGAATGGGATGCCTTTTTTCTGGGATGTCTGGTCAGCAAAAGCCAAAAGACCTCCCATCCACATGTGGTTAAGATTCGTTACCGAACCCTTGCACATGCATATGCTGTAAACAGGAGGTTTGGCATTCAACTGACAGGTTTACCCTACCGGAAAATTGCCTTTGATGACATGCTTGCGCACCTTGACGGAACATATTATGCCATATACCCATCCTTTGCCTTTCAGGATGATTCGCCGTCCGACAACACAGCCCATCTCAAGCTGGATAACTTTCGAAGATTATGCGGAGGACTTATACCTATTCAGAAGCGGAATGAGTTTTACCACCGTTACAGGCCGTTGATTATATGCCTTCACTGTTTGGCTGTTCTTTTTATTGGTGTTGTGTTTGTAATAGCTCAATAAATAGGGGCAGGAGGGTTTTTCTGACGTGACTGCTTGCCTCTGGCCCGTAGGACCTATGTCCCGAAGGCCCGAGGGGAAGAAAAATCCTTCTGCCCCGGTGGTACGTTCATTGTTACTTCCCCTGATTGTTGAGCGGATACTTGTTTTTTTGTGTGATTCAGGCAATATATGGGGCCAGGTCTGATATTGGCTTGCGTTGAGCCGTGACAATAATTATGGGGATATTTTAAAGTTTATTGCATTGAGCTGTTAAGATGCCTGGTGTTATGTGATTAACAGGAAGATGGGGTGTCCCGGCTTGTACAGAAAAATTTGTCAGGTGGGTACAGAAATTTGTTTTGTTCAGGAGATTGTAACAGAAACAGGAGTGTATGAATACAGAGCAAGGCTTTTGCATGGTATTTAGTTCCTGTTTATGCTGTTTATGACCTGACTGCGGTGTTTTCTTGCCAGTTCGCGTTTGTCCGCAACCGTATCTGATTCATCAATGATTTCTCTTCCGAGAAGTTCCTCTATAATGTCTTCAAGAGTAATTAACCCTGAAATCCCGCCGTATTCATCAAGGACTATAAACAGATGTTGCCTTGACTGGAGAAATTCCATCAAAACCTTGTCGAGCTTTGCAGTTTCCACTACAAAGTGAACAGGTCTCATAAGTTGTGTCAAACGCATCTCATCATTTCCTTTGGCCAATTCCAGAAGAAGCTCTTTAGTAAGAACAATTCCGACAATATCCTCTTTGTCCTTGTCATACACGGGAAATCTGCTGTGTTCCCACTTGCTGATTTTTTGACTGGCCTCTTTAAGGGTAAGGTCTTCGCTTAATGAAAATATGACAGTCCTTGGCGTCATAACATCTTTTACTGTTTTGTCCTGAACTGTCAGTATGTTTTCTATGAATTCCTTTTGATATGGCTTTATCCCTCCGGTGTTTACGCTCAGGCGTGCCATAATACGAATTTCTTCCGCGGTTACGGTTTCTTTTGTTTTGGATGGAGCTATAATATGTATGATAAAACTGCTGAACCATATGGCCGGCGCCATAATTGAAACAAGGGCTTTCATGGGGAAAGCCAGGACAGGAGCCAGTGTTTTGGCATAAACAACCCCTGCTGTTTTTGGTATAATTTCCGAGAAAACAAGTATTGCAATACTGAAAAAACAGGAAAAATATACGACATAATCACGGCCAAACACTGAACTTGCTGCGGCCCCTGCGATTGCTGCTCCCGCTGTATTGACAATTGTGTTCAGGGTCAGAATTGCACCAATGGGACGTTCAATATTGGATCTCAGCTCTTTTAAAACCTTGCCTGCAGACATCCCTGCCTGTATCATGACTTCAATATGTCTTACAGGTACGGCATACAAGACTGCTTCAAAAAGTGAACACCCTGCGGATATGGCTATTACAAGTAGCACTGCAATGATTAGTTCAGGCATTTATTTTTGTCCCTCACCGAGTATCCGGTTTATGCTGTTCAGCTCTTTTTCAGTGTTTACATTGATGAATGATATCAGGTCAGGATCAAACTGACATATTTCATCAATATCTATATAACGTGCATAACCCATGCGGATAAGACGTGATATCCGGTAGCATCCGCCTTTTATTGATTCCCTGATAAAGGGAATGCAGGTCTTGGCATATATGGCATGAAGAGGTTCTATCTTGTCCTCTGAAATCCTTGGAACAACAATATCGTAACCATTTTTCAGATATGTCATATGCCTGATAAAGGGCTGTTTCAGGCAAGGCATGTCACAGGCAGCAAAAAAACCGTAATTGCAGCCCATATGTGTCAGTCCGGTCAGTATGCCGCCCAACGGTCCGCATCCCTCTATTTCATCCTTGTACAGGGGTATGTTAAGGTATGAATATACCTCCGGAGTATTGGTAATTAACACAAGGTCTTCAAAGATTGATGACATGACTCCTGCAACCCGTTCTATTAACGGTTGGTCACAGATTTTTGCCAGGGCCTTGTTTTTTCCAAAACGCCTGTTTTTGCCTCCTGCAAGAATGACACCGGAAACATCATTGATAATAGGCTCTTTTTTTTGGCTGTTTATCATTTTTATGTGAACAGGGTGTTTTTCTGACAACCGATATGGTCTGTTCGGAACCAAGGATGGATACCATTAGTTACCAATCTGTTTCTGGATGGACACTGTTTTGAATTTGCGGTGTTCAGTTCATTAACTTGTTTGATTGACATCATATCATAAAATGATAACCTATGCCAGTTTCAGGGTATGTACAGGCATACAGGACATTAAACAGAGAACCTTTCTTGAGAAGGTTCAGGTTTGTTCAGGCTCAATATATACATGTGATATTTTACCATGAAAATACAACCCTGTTTTCATCTATAGGGGATAGCTGTGGATATTCTGACCCGGCCATGCCGGTTTGGAATCAGATCTTCAGTATTAATGATTCGGGCAAAACAGATTTATAGCCCTGAACGGGCTTTTTAATTTCAAACAATGCAATACGGCAGTAATGCCGGAAAGGAATGTTTTGAGCAGAAATGATTTAATCCAATTGGAAGGTAAGATTGTAAAGATCCTTGGTGGCGGCACCATGGAAATTGAATGTGACAATAACATGACGGTACGAGGGGTCCTCTCCGGACGGATGAAAAAACATCGTATCAGGGTTATGGTAGGAGACAGGGTACAGGTCAGTGTTTCTCCTTATGACACATCTCATGGTTTGATAACATACAGACATTAGGCCTGAACCGGTGGTTGGGGCATCGTGGTGCATTTTATATGGTCAAAGGTGACATATCGAAAAAAAAGGCTAAATCAGCATATGTCTGCCAAAAATGTGGTTATCAGACACCTAAATGGATGGGACGTTGTCCGGAGTGTGGCCAGTGGGGCAGTGTAATAGAGGAGATTTGCAATTATGCCTCGGATCCAGGGAAAAACAGGGCCTTTTCTATGACGGTGCCTACGTTGGTGGGAGAAATCCCCATGAAGCCGGAAATGAGGCTGGGGACTGGCCTGAAGGAATTGGACCGTACTCTTGGGGGAGGAATTGTGCCCGGAGCAGTAGTGCTTATTGGAGGTGCTCCAGGCATAGGGAAATCCACGCTTGTCCTGCAGGTCCTTGACAAACTGGCTGATCAGGGCTGTACAAGTCTGTATGTCTCCGGCGAGGAATCTCCGCAGCAGATCAAATTCAGGGCGGACAGACTGGCAATAAGGTCGAACGGCTTTTATGTTACTACGGGTACCTGTATTGAGGATCTGTTTGATGAGGTGGAAAAACTGAAGCCGGATCTCCTTGTTGTTGATTCCGTTCAGACTGTTTATTCCGATGAAGTAAGTTCGGTTCCTGGCAGTGTAAGTCAGGTCCGGGAGGTAACTTCCAGGCTGATTTCGGTTGCAAAACAGTCTTCCATGCCGGTCTTTCTGACAGGTCATATAACAAAAGAGGGGGTTATTGCAGGGCCCAAGGTGCTTGAGCATCTTGTTGATACCGTCCTGTACTTTGAGGGAGACAGGGGCCATTCTTTCAGGATACTTAGAGCAGTAAAAAACAGATATGGTCCAACCAATGAGATAGGTGTGTTTGAAATGAAGAATGCGGGTCTTGCAGAGGTGCTCAATCCGTCCCGTATCTTTCTTGAAGAAAGGCCCTATGATGTGCCCGGTTCTGTAGTGATCCCATGCCTTGAGGGCACAAGGCCTGTGCTTTTGGAAATCCAGGCCCTTGTGGGTGACAGTCCGTTTGGTATGCCCAGGAGGACAGCAGTTGGTGTAGACCATAACCGTCTTTCACTTTTGATCGCAATACTCGGCAAACGGCTTGGTATGGAATTGGGAGATCAGGATATATTTGTAAATGTGGCAGGTGGTCTCAGGGTGGAAGAACCTGCGTCTGATCTTGCCGTTATTTCTGCTATAATGTCCTGTTTTTTAAATCTTCCGATAGATAAACGTGTTGTTGTGTTTGGAGAAATAGGTCTGGCAGGTGAAATACGCAGTGTCAGCCAGCCGGAACTCAGGATCCATGAGGCTCAGAAGCTCGGTTTTTCAAGATGTCTGCTCCCTCCCGGCAACCTGGAAGGGGCGAGCATGAAACACAGGGGCATAAGGCTTGAGCCTGTTAAATCTCTTCATGACCTTCAGGAACAGCTTTTTTCCTGATTGAAAATCTTTGATTATGCAGCAGTTCGCTTATATGCAATACGTTTATGCCCATATCATAACGACGTGCGCCATCTGTTAGTTGCATCATACACCCCGGACAGGATGTAACTACGGCCTGTGCCCCGCTGTTCTGTATGGCATTCATTTTCTTTTTCTGTATGGCCAGGCTTTCCTTCCTGTGGGTTATTCCGAATGATCCGCCAAGCCCACAGCATGTGTCTGCGCCATCCATTTCTATGTATTCTATTCCTTTGATCTGTTTTAAAATGGCACGTGGTTGATTTATGATTCCCTGATTCCATCTCAGGTGACATGGATCATGATATGTGACTGTTATCTTTTCCTTGTATGAATGTTCCGGTGCAATTCCCTGATTGTAAAAAAACTCGGAAAAATCGTATGTATGTGCAGAAACCTTTTTTGCCTTTTCTTGAAACAGGGAATTTTCGGGGAACCAGTTTGGATAGTCTTTGAGGGCAGAGGTGCAGGTGGCACACCCGCTTACAATGTAGTCAAAGTCTTTAAGGATCTCTATGTTCTGTTTTGCCATGGACCTTGCCGTATATACATCTCCTGCATTATGCACTGCCATACCGCAGCATGAAAGTCCACGGGGATATACCACCATGAACCCGGCGTTTACCATGACTTCAACGGTTTTGAGTCCAATATCTGCAAAAAAGAACTCAAAGGCACAGCCCGGAAAAAAGGCGACTCCCCCTTTTGGCCTGTCTCCTTTTCGGGGAAATGTTCTTTCCTGGAGGGACCTTGACAGAAACGGGTCAGACAGGGGGGGCACATAAAAGCCCTTTGAAAAAGATGAATATATGTCTGCGAGATGACGAACCGGAATGGCTTTTTTATTGAACAGGCCATTCAGGCGGGATACTGTGTTCAGAATTCTTGCCATAAAAGAACGGTGTTTGAGGACGCCTTGATATGCCAACCGCTGAATCAATGGAAGGCCATGTTGTTTTACTGCCTTTTCCCTTGATTTAAGGGTGATTGCTGTTGAAGGGACACCTGCAGGACATATCTGTTCACAGCGGTGGCACAGGATGCAAAAAGAGAGAGCCTCCCTGAAGGATTTGTCCGGTGAAATTATGCCTTTCTCTGCCCAGTTGACAAGGGTGTTTCTGCCTCTTGCTACATGGCTTTCAATCCGGTCAGCCTTGTACACCGGGCAGACTGACATACAAAAACCACACTTCATACAGAGTTCCGGGTTGTTTTCTGTGCATGGCTTTGCCATGTTCTACTCCCATATCTTGCCCGGGTTAAGTATCCCCTTTGGATCAAAGACCTGCTTTATTTTTTTGAGCAAATCTATTGCCTCGGGCGGCATGGCATCTTTAAGAAATTTTCTCTTTTCGGTCCCTATTCCATGCTCTCCTGAAATAGCTCCGCCAAGCTTTATTGCATGAGCAAAAATATCATGCATGGCCTTCCGGGCAATGGCATAATGTTCAGTGTTGTTTTTGTCTGTGAGGATACTGGGATGCAGGTTTCCGTCTCCTGCATGCCCTATTATAACGATGGTGAGGTCGTTTTTCTTTCCTGTCTCCCTTATTCTGGATATCATATCGGGTATTTTGTCTGTGGGAACAGTTACATCTTCTGCCATTACTGTAGGGGCATGACTGAATATGGCAGAAAATCCGGAGCGCCTTGCCAACCAGAATTTATCGGCCTCATCCTTGTCTGCTGCCGGTCTTACCATATGTGCTCCTGAATTGATGCATATATCCGCAACCTGTTTTGTTTCCTTTACAACAGCCTCCTGTATTCCGTCCAGTTCAAGCAGCAGGATTGCTTCTGCCTCAATAGGCAGGCCCAAGGGCATGGTCTCTTCAATGCGCCGGATAACCCAGTTGTCCATGAGCTCCATCTTTGCAGGCAGTGCCCCGGATGCCAGAATTTTCTGCACACCCTGGCCTGCTGTCACCACATCATCAAAGACTGCAAGAACTGTTTGCCTGTCAGGAGGCGTGGGCAGAACACGCAGTGTGAGGCCCGTAATAACAGCAAGAGTGCCTTCAGATCCGCAAATCAGTTGAGGCAGATCATATCCGGTTACGTTTTTGAGGGTGTTTCCCCCAAGACTGATTGCATCGCCAGATGCAAGAACTACTGTCATGCCGAGGAGATAATGTTTGAAGACCCCGTATTTTACTGCGCATGGTCCTCCGGAATTTTCTGCTGCGCATCCACCTATGGTGGCGGCAAGAAAACTCTGCGGGTCAGGAGGGAAAAAGAGTCCATATTCGGCAAGGGCGATATTAAGATCGTTGAGAACGACACCAGGTTCTGCTGTTACAGTAAGGTTTGCCTTGTTTATTTCAAGTATCCTGTTCATGCGGGTGGTACACATAACAATACCTCCTGAAGTCGGGACAGAACCGCCACTGACATTTGTTCCTGCCCCCCGTACGGTTACAGGGATACATTCCCTGTTTGCCACCCGCATGATATCTGATGCCTGTTTTGTAGACACGGGAAAAACTACCACATCGGGCAAACCCTGACAGTCCGTGGTGGCATCAAAGGAATAGGAAGCCAGTTCTGAAGAGGTTGTCAGAATTCCATTTGCTCCTGCAATGGCTTTGAGTTCTCTGTATATGTCTTTGGGCAGGTTCATGTGTAATCTCCCAAGTGTTTTAACGAGGTCATTTGCAACCTGTATCTGTTCTGTGTTTTATGTGTAAATGACTTTTTTTGCAATCTTTGCCTCTGTCATACCCTGCATGGCAGACAGTCAGTCTGTATCTCTCGTTGCTGAAAGCAGAGATCCTGTTTCAGGCAGCCGGACCGGATAATAAATGTGGTGTCGGAAAGGACATCATACAAATACAAGCTTATCATATCTGCAGTACAAAAGCATCCCCTGACGTTGATTGTATGCCCTGCAAGAAAATATTCCGTATCAAGGCCTGTCAGCGATTTTTCTTGACATGTGTTCTGTTTTTTTTTAGATTGCAAAAGATTGGACAGATTCGTAACTAACTATTTTTTTAACAGTTTTGGTGTCTGTCCTGTCTGAACGGCAGACAGGCAAATAATCCTGCGGGCTGATTTCTGCGAGGTTCTGTGTTTTGCCGAAGGAGATGCAGATATTCTGGAAACAGTCCATCTTATGGAGAAAAACCAACTTACATTAATTTCTTGACAAACGAAGCAAACGAGGAAGGTATAAAATGAGACTGAAAGACAAGGTTGCATTAGTGACAGGAAGCAGTCGTGGAGTAGGCAGGGCTGTTGCCATAGGTTTTGCAAAAGAGGGAGCAAAGGTAGTTGTCAATTATACCTCTAATGCAAAAGCTGCTGATGAAGTGGTGGACAAGATAAAATCTCTCGGAAGTGATGCCGTTGCAGTAAAGGCCGATGTAGCAAAAAAGGCCAATGCAGAACTTTTGGTGAATTCTGCACTGGAAAATTTTGGAAGACTGGATGTACTTGTAAATAATGCCGGTTTTACCCGTCCTGCGCTGTTGCTGAAAATGACCGAAGAGCAATGGGATAAGGTTGTTGATATTCATATGAAAGGTGCCTTTCTGTGTTCACAGGCGGCAGCCATGCATATGAAAGAACAGAAGAGCGGAAAGATAATCAATGTTACATCCGTGGCTGGTGTAGTAGGAACGGTCGGACAGGTTAATTACAGTGCTGCAAAGGGTGGAGTGATCAGTATGACGAAATCGATTGCAAGAGAACTTGCCCGTTACAATGTTTGCTGTAATGCCATATCCCTTGGCATAGTGGCTACTGACATGACAGAAACAATACGTACGGATGACAAACTAAAAGATATTTATATGAACAGGATACTTTTGAAGCGTTTTGCCGAGGCGGAAGATATTGTTCCGGCATTTGTCTTTTTTGCATCAGATGAAAGCAATTACATTACTGCCCAACTGTTGTGTGTAGACGGTGGTTACGGAATGGTATAAACTGCATATACCATGGACAGCTTGTGAAAGATCGAGTTGGCATGCAGATCTTTTTAATCCTGTCTGAACATTTCTTGCGACCGGATTATACATGAATTGAGGGAGTAGAAGTCGTTAGATATTCACAATGTTAACCGGTTCTTATAAATAAAACTTTTCAGGAGGTATAAAAATGGCAGGAGTTCCAGATAAAATTCAAACATGGCAGATGGTTCAGCCTACTGTGCGTGACAGAAAGACCGGAGAGGTTGTTACCCCGGGCAAACTTGAAAAGACCGAGATCCCTGTTCCTGAACTGGGACCGGAAGATGTCCTTGTGGAAGTTGCAGGTTGCGGCGTATGCCATACAGACCTTGGTTATTTTTATGATGGTGTCCCGACAGTTTCAAAACCCCCTCTTACCCTGGGTCATGAGATTTCCGGAACTGTGGTTGCAGGAGATCCTGCATGGATAGGAAAGGAAGTTATTATACCAGCAGTAATGCCTTGCCGTAAGTGCTATCTGTGCAAGACCGGACGTGGCAACCGTTGCCTCAACCAAAAAATGCCGGGAAACAGCATTGGCATCTATGGCGGTTTTTCAAGTCATATACCTGTACCCAGTATTGATCTGTGTGAAGTGAAAGAACGTGGGGATTTCCCTCTTTCTCACCTTGCAGTAATTGCGGATGCTGCCACAACTCCTTTTCAGGCTGCAAAGAGGGGAGACCTCCAGCCTGGTGACAATGTGGTTATTGTTGGTATCGGTGGTGGCGTAGGTCAATATATGGGCCAGATAGCAAGGGCTCTTGGCGCATCAAACATAGTGGGAGTTGAATATGATGAAGCGAAGGTGGAGAGGGCTCTCCGTATCTGTGCTGATATGTGTATACTTTCCAAAGACAAGGATGCAAAGGCTGTTAACAATGAATTCAAGGCATACTGCAAGGAAAAAGGACTTCCTACTTACGGATGGAAGATATTCGAGGTTACAGGTGTAAAGGCTGCCCAGGAGATAGCTCTTACTTTGCTCAGCTTTACCAGCAGACTTGTTGTTGTAGGCTATGGTCTTGCAAAGGTGGATTTTATGATCAGCCGGCTTATGGCATTTGATGCAGAGATGGTTGGGACATGGGGATGTTTGCCTGAATATTATCCCACCGTTCTTGATATGGTTCTGAAGGGAAAAATCAATCTTGAAGAATTTGTCCAAACCCGTCCTATGAGTACTATTGTTGAGGCATTTGAAGAAGCCCATACCAATCCTCCTCTTCAGAGGATTGTTCTTGTCCCTGATTTTTAACCGGAACATAAGGTATTTATGCAAGATAAAGATATCCTGCAGATTAAAACTTTGAAATGTTTCTTTCCACTCTGTGTGACCAGGGTGAAATTTAACAAATGATGGCAGGTATGACAGAAAAGACAAATTGTCGCAAAACATTTAAGGAGGAATAACTTATGGCTTTAGACTGGATTCCAAGAGCTCCAAAGGATAAAAAAGTAAATCATCAGATGTATGATGAGAAATATTTGCATAAATCTGAACCACCAAGAACGCTGTACGAAAAAAGGCCGTTGTTAAATCCCAAGGGTGAAGAGGTTCCTGATCTATATGTTGCATGGATTACACTGGATAATGAAAAACAGTACAATTCTTATACCCTTGAAATGCTGCATGCCACTGCTGCTGCCTTTGACAAGGCATCCCATGATCCAAGTGTTGTGTGTGTTATTTTTACTGGTGCAGGGACAAAGGCCTTTTGTACAGGCGGTAATGTTCCGGAATATTCCGAATATTATGTGATGAGACCCATTGACTGTCAGGAATACATGTCTGTTTACTGGAGGGCATTTGATACTGTATGGACATCATCCAAACCCTTTATCCGCTGTTGTAACGGTATGAGCATTGGTGGAGGCGAAGAGATTGGAGGGGTTTGCGACCTTACAATAGCCTCTGATTGTGCAACGTTCGGTCAGGTAGGGCCAAAACATGGGTCTACAGCCATGGGTGGTGCATGCCAGTTCAAACCAGTTGAGATGACTATCCAGGATGCCATGTGGAATGCGGTATCATGTGAACAGTGGAGCGCATATACAATGCTGCGGAAGAATTACATCCACAAGGTAGTTCCTATCCTGAAGAAAGATGGTAAATTTATCCGTAATCCTGCTGTTATCACCGACAAATGGTTAGATAACGGAGAAATTGTATACGGTGAGTTCAAGACCGGTGAAGAGGCCAAGGAAGCCAGGGCAATGGTAAAGGAATTGGAGCGTGATCGTTCCCTGCTTGATAAAACGTGTATGGATATGGCATGGACCTTTGCCAATCTGATGCCGCAACAGGTGGCAATGTCTTTCCAGATGATACGGGCTACAAAGAAGACAGCCTGGGAAAGGACCAAGGCGGAGGTGATTATGTGGTGGGCAGCTAATGCGCAGGCATATGGTGAGCTTGATATGGGAATGACTGCCTTTAATACCAAAAACATAACAGGCACAAGTGATGTGGATATCATAAAATTGCGCCAGATGGTTGCCAACAGTCATCCGTACGATGAAGAGATGTTTGAGGCAGTCCTTGGAAAGCCAAAAAAATAGGATGAAAAACCAAACCTTACAGTACCTGAAACGGGTACTGTAAGGTTTTTGTCCCTGACGGGTTTTTGTTTAGAACCGGTTTGTTTTTATAATTTCAACGCCTGTCAGGAGCACAGTATCTGTTTGCATTCAAAGATATATGCAGATGTTGTATGGCATACGATAGCAGTTGTCTGTATCTGTCTTTTTTATTTGGTTTTTGTTTGTCACTGCAGATGCCTTGTTCAAGACCAACAATGATATGAGCAAAATGCCGTTTCAATGCATGGGTATCTTCTTTTCTGTAATCAGGAAACAGGTTGAAGGTATGATCTTATAAACAGGAAACTTGTCAAATGCCCATTGTCTGGTCACAAGTGAGTAATGTTAATGATAAGGAGGTATGAAAAAACATGAGTTATCAATATATTAAGGCTGAAATCAAGGACGGTCTTGGTACCATTACCTTGAACCGCCCTCCAGTCAATGTTCTGAATATTGCAATGATGAGTGAAATTAATGAGGTCCTGAAGGCGTGGCAGAAAGAGAAGGACCTGAAAGTCCTGCTGTTTGATGCAGAGGGCAAGTGTTTTTCTGCGGGTGTTGATGTAGGGGAACACATGGGGGATATGGCCCCTAAAATGATTGAGACATTTCATGGCATGTTTCGCTTGATGAACGGATTTGAGATCCCTACAGTCGCTTCAGTTTACAGCTCATGTCTTGGTGGAGGCTGTGAACTTGCTATTTTTTGCGATATGGTGATTGCAGCAGAGAACACAAAATTGGGACAGCCAGAGGTTCAGGTAGGGGTCTTCCCTCCAATTGCAGCCCAGATTATGCCACGTATTATAGGACGCAAGGCAGCTATGGAACTGATACTTTCCGGCAAGGTAATAGGCCCTGAAGATGCTTTGCAGATGGGGCTTGTTAACAAGGTTGTACCAAATGATAAGCTGGCCGCTGAAACTGATGATTTTGTAAAACCGTACCTCGGGCTTAGTGCTGAAGTGCTTAGACGGACTAAAAAGGCGATTATGGCAGGGCTACGTGATGACTTTGAAGAATCTCTCAAGGTTATAGAAGATATATATCTGAATGAGCTTATGGTAAGTGCTGATGCGCAGGAAGGTCTTAAATCCTTTTTGGAAAAAAGAAAACCTGTATGGCAGAACAAGTGATCCTCAAACCTTTATAGAACCAAAAAGTCCCATTTACTATATTGCAGTATTGATTCGGAGATCTGATGATCTGCTTGATTTATACTGTAATATTGTAATATGAGACTTTTTTTATTTTTATGAGGTTTGGAGCAATATCCATGTTGTCCGGCGCTGGAGCTGGCCTATGTACAGGTCAATGCGGTTTTGATCTTGAAGGATCCTGCATGCTTCTGCAATTGGTTTTATCCATAAAATGCCTTTTTTATACAGTGGCCCTCTTGTGTAATATTCAGCCTTGTTCAGGTTTAAGTAAAACAAAGCTTGATTGCAGAAATATATTTATTGTATTTATGAGTACATTTTGAGTCTGGTGTGGAAAGCCGGGTAAATGGGGGTCAGAGGTTATGTGAATTCTACATGATATTTGCCTCAGCATGCGGCAGGATCGCTTGGGTGCTGTGCCTGTTGACTTGTATTTTTTTCTTTGGAGGGCATGGCCTTTTTTTTGCTTCCCTGAGCTGTCCGCAGGCCATTTTTATAGCTTTTTTTGTGAAAAGATTAAACCTCAGGAGGCACCTAAGGTCATAATGTTCAGGGTTTGAAAACAGAAACTGTCACAACATTGTCATCTGTTCCTGCACACAGTTTTACAGGACGTGCAAGATGTTAAACGGATACCTAAAAAAGGTGTGTTTGTCATGAACTTAAATGAAATTCTTGATATGTTGTATGGTGTTTTTTATACAACAGGCATATATCACTTTGACCCAAAACTTGTTGTAATGTGGGCAATTGCCTCTTTTTTTATATATCTGGCCATAGTGAAAAAATTTGAACCTCTTCTTCTTTTGCCAATTGGATTTGGCATACTTGTTGTCAACTTCCCTCTTGTTCCTCTTATGGGATATTCTCATGGACATCCCCAACTCTTAGAGGTCTTTTATCACTATGGTTTGAAGTGGGAAGTAATTCCATGTGTTATCTTTCTTGGCCTGGGAGCAATGACGGATTTTGCTCCCCTTATTGCCAACCCCAAGACATTGCTTGTGGGAGCCGGTGCACAACTTGGTGTGTTTGTTACATTTACAGGTACCATCCTGGCCGGTTTTACCCTTAAAGAAGCCGCCTCTGTCGGCATAATTGGTGGAGCTGATGGTCCTACTACCATATACCTTACACAGCATCTGGCTCCTCAGCTTTTGGGGGCCAATGCCCTGGCAGCTTATTCATATATGGCAATGGTGCCTCTTATTCAGTCTCCCATCATGAGGATGATGACTACTGAGAAGGAAAGGAAAATTCGTATGCGCCAATTGCGTCCTGTGTCAAAACAGGAAAAGATATTGTTTCCGTTGGTGACCACCGGTATTATTGCACTGCTTATACCATCTGTCATTCCCCTGATGGGTATGTTTATGCTTGGCAACCTCATGAAAGAAAGTGGTGTTGTTGGAAGACTTACGGAAACGGCTCAGGGTTCTTTAATGAACATCGTGACTATCTTCCTCGGGGTTTCGGTGGGTGCGACCATGACTGCTGACAAGTTTTTAAGCTGGAAGCCGCTTTTTATATTCAGCCTTGGTTTGCTTGACTTTGCTGTCTGCACAGTAGGTGGAATATTGACTGTCAAGATAATGAACCTTTTTCTGAAAGAAAAGATAAACCCCCTAATAGGATCAGCCGGAGTTTCTGCAGTACCAATGGCAGCTCGTGTCTCCCAGATAGAGGGCCTTAAGGCGGACAAGACAAACCATCTTCTTATGCATGCTATGGGGCCTAATCTGGCCGGAGTTATAGGGTCGGCAGCAGCTGCTGGTATGTTTATTGCCATGTTCGATTAGTTCTTGCCATACATCAATGTCCTTTTTGCACAATCCCGGTGTTAATTTACGGGATTTGTTGTGGAATTCTTGCATGTCTTCCTGTGCCCCATGATCTTGCTCAAAAAGGGCTGCCTTTTGTAATTCTGGTGTTCTGCTGCAGGGCCATTTGCCTGACAAGCCGCTTCAGGAGTACTTACTGATGAGAAAAATCATATTTGTTGTCTTTGTTTCTTTGCTTTTTTCACCATTTGATGCGTTATCAGTTGAACAGTTTCTTGGTCTTCCCGTTATTCCCGGTTCACATATCACATCAAAATCAGATATGAAGTTGGAGTTAAAAGTATCACTGCCACATGATACAGTATTAAGTTATTACAAAAAGGCCCTGTCCGGTCTTAAAGATGTCAAATTCCGTGAGTGGAATAATGCGACATACATAGAAGATGACAGTAATCGTCCATGGCATTCCATTACTATTTCAAAGGATAACAGGACTTCCAATACTTCTGTTGTAATTATGAAAGACAACTGGACCTGGATAATAGGAACACTCATTCTCAGATTTATAGGTGTTTTTGTTGTACTGCTTCTGTTATATGTGGGAATGACTGTATCCGGGAAGATTATCGACAGGTTTGTCAGAAAGATGGACTCAAAAAAAGCGGCAGGATAGACTGGAATATATTTCTGTGCACTATAGTTATCTGCATGTTTGTAGCGGTTGCAGGATTTTTATTGCCACTGTCTTGCAGCGGGTTCTCCATTCCGGAAATTTAACATGTAATATCAAGGAAAACAGGGAATTACGGTGGTGGGAGTGTTTTGATGAACGGCGAGGTTACTGAGGTTCAGACAAAAAATGACCTGAAGGCGTTTATAGAGCTTCCTTATAGCATTTATAACAAGACATTCAGGAATTGGGTTCCTCCACTGTATGTTGATATAAAAGAAAGACTTAACAGAAAAAAGTATCCCTTTTTTGAATACAGTGATTCTGTGTTTTTTATTTATAAAGAACAGAACAGGGTGCTTGGGAGAATAACAGCATCTGTAAATCACAGATATAATGACTATTTTAATGAGCAGACCGGTTTTTTTGGCTTTTTTGAATCGGTTGACAGACAAGATGTGGCTGACAGCCTTTTTGCAAAGGCGGCAGACTGGCTTAAAACCAACAATATGAACAGGATGATAGGTCCCTTTAATTTCTCAACCAATGAAGAAGGAGGGTTGCTGATAAAGGGGTTTGACAGGCCACCAATGATAATGATGACTTATAACCCCGAATATTATATCTGCTTGTATGAAGGCTTTGGCCTTGAAAAAATAAAGGAATTATGGGCCTGGTATATGGACAGACACCGTTTGAATCTGTCTGAGAAGATGTTGCGGCTTGTCAGTCATATTGAAAACAGGCCTGACATTACATTCAGAACACTCAACATGAAAAGACTCGGTGATGATGTTTTAAAGATAAAAGATATTTACAATGAGGCATGGAGAAAAAACTGGGGTTTTGTGCCTTATACTGACGCCGAAATAGAACAGCTTGCAAAATCTCTCAAGATGATCGTTGATCCTTCATTGGTAATTATTGCAGAGGTGAATGGTGAACCTGCCGGTTTTGTTATAGGATTACCGGACATTAATGAATTAACGATTGATTTCAGGGGCAGGCTTTTTCCTTTCGGGATATTTAAGTTGCTTTTTGGCCTAAAAAAGATAAAACAGATGCGTGTTGTAACCTTGGGAGTCAAAGAAAAGTTCAGACGAAAAGGTATTGATGCGGTATTATACTGCAAATTAACCAGGAATGCCTTAGAGAAAGGCATGTTGGGGAGTGAAATGTCGTGGATACTTGATGATAACTATTCCATGAATAATATTTTGAAGAACCTTAATGCAATAAAATACAAGAAATACGGCATATATGGTATGGCACTGTAGATATATACAGCACAGGGCCATAAAACTCGTAAGCCATTACCCCTTGCACTGTCTTTACATCCATAAAAGACGTTTGCAATATGTCCTGTTTTTAAAGGCCTTGATTTTTGCTGGGCTCAATGCCCAAATATCTATTTCAGCATTGATTGAATCTTTTCCCAATCATTTTTGCCTGTGTCTGTCAGGGGGATGCGTTTGACAGTTTTTATTTTTCTGGGAACAGCGTAAGATGGAAGTTTTTTTAACAAAAGCCGTCTTATCTGTCGTGCGTCAAGATCAGATTCAACAAGTGCCTCTATAGAGTTGTCCCGCCCGCCTGCTCTGACAGGTTTATAAATTACAACGGCATTGTTTACCAATGGAATGCCTGTCAGGATCTCTCTGATTTCTTCAATATCTGTTCTCTTTCCGCCAACCTTGACAATACCATCTTTTCTGCCAAGAAGAACAAAGCCTTTGGGACCATAATGTTCAGCCCGATCTCCAGGCATAAAAAAACCGTCCCCGTCTTTTTTAAGTTCATTGGATACAAGTTCAGAACGTACATACAGGATTCCCTCTACAATCTTCCAATCTACAATAGAAAGGGGGCTGAAGGATTTTTCTCCTTTTGCTGCACATCTCGTGGCTATACCTCCGGTCTCTGTGGAACCATATATCTCAACAATTGCAATACCGGTTTGTTTGAAAAACATCTTTGCATCTTCTGCAGAAAGCCTGGCTCCGGAAGACAGGGCCAGGCGCAATTTGATAGAACAGGGATATGACTGGATCAATGCCCGATAGTGTATGGGAATGCTGATCAATATGCTTGCCGTACAGGAATTGATTGCAGCTATTATTTCGTTAGGAAAAACAGGAGTACCGGGAAAAAGGCTTGCAGACGAAATAAATGGAATGATAATGGAATGCAAAAGTCCGTAAATATGGTAAGGAGGAGCTGTTGCAACAAAAATATCATTGTCTCTTATCCGGTGTTTTTCTGCAAAATATATGGCCTCTGTCAATATGTTTAAAGGGGTTTTTGACCATGTCTTTGGTTTTCCTGTAGAGCCGCCGGTAAACAGTACCAGCCATTGTTCATCAGGCAAAAGAGATTGTTGGTGCATAATAAATGTTTCTTTGCCAGGAGACGGAATAATCCTGCTAACACCATGGGGCAGATTAATATTATTGTCACATATTGCTGTTTTGAACTTGATATGTTTGTATGCATCATTGATTGCTGCATTTGAACATGCGTATGGTATAATCAGAGGATGCCCGGAGGCGAGTGAGGCAACCAGGGCCGAGGCGATCAGATTTTTGTCTGCTGTGCATAAACATAAGGCATCTTTTCTGTTATACGCAGACAAAAAACAGGTTATTTCTGCTGCCATACTGTAAATCTGTTGATAGCTGTATTGTGACAGGGTAAATTCTTTTTCAGAAATGTTTGTAAAAGAAACAATTTTTTGTATTAAGTTGTATACTGTCTTATATGTATCCTGATATTTTTGTTTCATATTCATATATTGTTCTGGCAGATAAACGTCTATACGTTTAAGACTGGTTTTACAACATTTCAGTATCAGCTCAATAACAGGGGGATAACAGCGGACGTACCACCGGGGCAGAAGGATTTTTCTTTTGCTCCGGGTCTCCCGGCAGTAGCGTCAGAAAAACCCTCCTGCCCCTATTTATTGAGCTGTTACACATTTAACTCAACTTACGGTTTTCAAGTGTCTGAAAAACAGCACAGGCATATCTGTGTATTCAATCTGTTACGCATTTGACAGGCTTGTAAACTGCTATGATCCGGTAGGATTTTTCAAGAAATTTTTACAGCATGTTTGGCCTTGTTCAAGATCAGGGTATGCGAAAATTTTAACTTCAGGAATATCCAGGATTGAATCAGCACGGCTGGATAAAGATGTCCTCAGCCCCCTTCCCATACATAAAAAAGCAGGGCTTGTATTTTTTTCAATCCCCGGGGCTTGTGTTTTCACGATAAACATTGACCGTAACAACGCAGCCAACATAGCTGTTTATGGATGAAAATTAATCACGTTAAACAAATAACATCATAGGGGAACAAATATCAATATGAAAGATTGTTTCTTTAATCCCATAGGCTTCTCAGCAGAAGAGATTCAGAATGCAGTAGAAAACAATCACCTTTTGTCCCTTGAAATAGAGATGAGCCTGGTTTGCAATTTTCGTTGTCCGTACTGTTATGTCCCTGGTAAGTCCTGTGTTGAACATGAACTGAAACGGGATGAAATTATAGATACTGTTATACAGGCAAAGGCACTGGGCGCAAAGAGAATTATAATACTGGGCGGAGAACCCTCTATTTATCCGGATGTGATAGAAATTATAAGCTCGGTAAGGGATATTGGACTCGAAGTGGAGATGTTTACAAACGGTTCTGGTATTGATAGGAGTTTTGCTGAAAACTTGCATAAACTTCAGGTCAGGGTAGTTCTTAAAATGAACACCTTTGATAAAGAGCTTCAGGACAGATTAGCAGGGAAAAAAGGGGCATACGAAATTATTCACCGTGCATTATCCAACCTGCAGGAGGCAGGGTATCCGTCCTCTGATGCCTTCCTTGGTGTAAGCAGTATAATATGCAGACAAAATATAAACGAGCTTCCTGGAATATGGAGGTGGTTACGAGACAGACAAATCGTACCATATTTTGAGATGATAACCCCTCAGGCCAATGCTAAAAACAATGAATGGCTGTTTCCTGACCCCGAAGATGTCCATAACCTGTTTGTTAAAATAGCAGAAATAGATCGTGTACAGTATGGTAATATCTGGAGTATACAACCACCTATTATTGGAAACAGATGCATGAGACACAAGTTTTCCTGCCTTGTTACATCTACAGGAACTGTATTCCCATGTGTAGGGCTAACCATTCCCATAGGTAATGTGCGTGAACAGCGATTGGCTGATATAATAGCAAACAGCGAGGTGTTGGATAATTTGAAAAATCATACAAAAACTATAAAAGGCAATTGCAGAACATGCGACAAGGCTGAAACCTGTTATGGATGCCGGGGTGCAGCCTATCAGCTTACAGGAGATTATCTTGCATCAGATCCCTTGTGCTGGAAAAATAGAATATAGGTTTTTGATGTAAGCACAGATATGTCCATATTTGTGGCATGCCCCATGATCTCCTGAATGCAGTAATAACGGTTTGATACTGCATATGTTGGTCTGCTGGGGCATATCTGGAACGTGTTGCCTTTGTCTCAATGATCCCTTGATTCCCATTTCTGCCTGATTTTGTTAAAAAACATGTCCGGACACTAATCCCTGCAATATGTTTTTGTGGTTAAAATCTTTGCATGTCCTGGTGTTGCACAAGCTGCCTCGTTTATATTGAAACACTCTGAATCTCCTTGCGGCTTTAAGGTGTAAGGGCTATAATTACCATGTATCAGTGAATTTTTTCCTTGATTTTCTCGTGGCTGTGAAAATCAGGCTGCTGTATTGTTTTTTACCGCCGTGTCCCTATGCACAAAGGCAGTTTTTCCCTTCCTTGATTGTATATATCCTGCATATTCGATAAGGGTGCAAAACTCTCCGGTAGTTTCTGACAATGTTTCATATGTTGTTGTACGAAACACAGCAGATTTTCCGTCTTTAGGAGAAGGTTGCAGAGGTTTGATTCATGGTATGATTTTCCCCTGCTGTTTTTTAATGAAAGTATGACTCATTTTTGTATGGAGACCTCAAATGAAACATCTTTTTTCGCCCTATCGTATCAAAGGTCACACACTGAAAAACAGAATTGTTATGCCTGCATTGGCATCATTCCTCTTTGACGAGGATGGATCTGTGACAGATAAAGCAATAGATCATTACAGGTTAAGGGCCAGTGCAGGACTATCCATGCTTATTGTCGAGGCAGCCAGTGTTGCTCCTGAGGGTATTGTTTCTCCGCACCAGGCGAGGATATTCGATGATCGATTCGTAGGAGATCTGTCCAAAATAGCGGATGTAATAAAATCTGAAGGTGTAGTGGCCGGTATTCAGCTTCACCATAGCGGCAGACAGACGTCTCCCAGGGTTATTAGGCGCAACCCTGTTGCTCCTTCTCCGCTTCCATGTCCTACAATAAAAAGTGAAGTGGACCCCTTAAGCATTGAGGAAATCAAACAGATTGTTCTCAAATTCGGAGATGCTGCTGAAAGGGCAGTACGGGCAGGATTTGACCTCATAGAAATCCATGGGGCGCATGGTTATCTGATCAATCAGTTCTTGTCCAGGTTTTCCAATATAAGAGAGGATGAATATGGCGGAAATCTTGAGGGCAGAACACGTTTTGCAAAGGAGGTGGTACAGGAGGTACGTAAAAGGGTTGGAAACGAAATCCCTATCTCTTTCAAAATCAGTGTGCAGGAGTTTGTCCCCAATGGCATTGATGTCAGTGAAGGAATCGAGATATTAAAGATACTTGTTGATACAGGAATAGATATTGTTCAGGTTTCAGCAGGCAATGATGCAACACCTGAATGGATCTGCCAGCCTATGTATATGAAAAAGGCCTGTCTTGCAGAATCTGCTTTTAAGATCAAACAGGCCGTTGATATTACAGTTATGACTGTTGGTCGTATCAATGACCCTGTTATTGCTGAAGATATTATTGCCTCTGGAAAGGCCGATCTTGTATGTATAGGCAGGGGAATACTTGCAGATCCTGAAATGCCGAAGAAGGCCAAAGAGGGACGTTTGAATGAAATCAGAAAATGTATTGCCTGCAATACGTGCATGGAGTCCATATTCCGTTCCGGACGGATTGAATGTATGGTAAATCCTGAATTGGGAAGGGAAAAGGAGGTTCCTGTACATTCTGCAAGTTCCTCCAAAAAGATTATGGTAGTGGGTGGTGGTCCTGCAGGTCTTAATGTGTCATGGGTTGCGGCTAAGAGGGGGCATCATGTAACCTTGTTCGAAAGAAAAAATGTATTGGGGGGGCAGTTTGCAATCGGAGCTATGTCTGTATACAAGAGGGAGATTAACGGTCTGATTGAATTTCACAAGAGACAGGTTGACCGGCATGGGGTGGAATGCCGTCTGAATCATAATATTACCCTTAATGATGTACTCAAGGAAAAACCGGATGTGGTAGTATTGGCAACAGGATCAAGGCCTGTTTTTCCTCCTGTTACTGGCATTGATGGCAGGATTGTTACTGTTGCGTTGGATGTGCTTGCAGATGGCAGCCCCGAAAGATTTTCTACTGTGGTAGTGGGAGGTGGATCTACAGGCTGCGAAACGGCATTATATCTTGCAGAGGCGGGCTGTCCTGTAACAATAGTGGAAGAGATGCCAAAGTTGGCTGCAACACTGGAAAGCATTACAAGAAAGGTCCTGATAGGCAAGCTCAGGGAATGTGGAATAGACATCAAAACAGGATGCAAGCTAACGGAGATAAAAGAAGACGGTGTGTTGTTAAGGTTTGAAAATGATGTCTTTTTTATTGAGGCACAACGTGTTGTTATGGCAACAGGTAATGTCCCCAATACTGAACTTTATGATCAGATTAAAGATATCGGCCTGGAAGTTCATCGTATTGGGGATTGTCTTAAGGTCAGAAATGCCAAGGATGCTATATACGAGGGGCATGTCCTGGGTATAACTGTGTAGTTATTCATCCTGTCCGGTTACAGCCCTGTTTATGGGGCAGGTATCAGGTCTTACGCGGTACAAGGTCAATTACATGTGTTGGATGATATACACCCATTTGAATGAGACTACCATATCCTGTCTTTTCAGAAACAGATTACAGGTCCATGTAAGCAACAGGGATAACGGGAAGCATACGTGAAAATCACTCTTTACAGGTACATCATAAATGAAATATGGCCGACCTTTCTGGTATGCCTCTTTGTGTGTATATTTCTTATTATAGGCACAAAGATGCTCTCTGTTATGGAGATGATAGTCAGCCACGGGGCCCATATCAGTGATGTGTTGACCATGATTCTTTATCTGCTACCGGACGTTATTGAATTTGGTCTGCCTGCTGCCAGCCTTATGTCTGTGGTGGTTGCATTTTTACGGTTTTCTTCCAACAGTGAAATAATTGCAATGAAATCATCGGGAATAAGTCTTTACGGAATGATGCCTCCTGTAATTGCCCTGTCTCTTGTCGGTTTTTTTATATCATTGCTGATCAGTATAGAGGCAGTTCCATGGGGAAACAGGTCTTTCAGAAATCTGCTCTTTAGGATTGTTGAGTCAAAATCAGGTCTGAATATCAAACCTAATATCTTCTCTGAACCTTTCGATAACATCGTATTTTACGTGAACAGCTTTTCAGACAGGGACAAATCAATGAAAGATGTTTTTGTAACAGATATGCGTGATCCCATGTTTGTAAATACAATCATTGCAGAACATGGGATAATTCTGTTTCATCCCGAAAAGAGGAGCGTTACTCTTCAGTTTACAAAGGGAATTATCTTTATTACAAGCAGGGATATGCTGGCAAACCGTACGGTAAAATTCAGGGTATATGATCTGACTATAGGGCTGACAGATATAATGAATAACCTGAGATCCATCCGAAAAAAGCCAAAAGAAATGTATATTGGCGAGCTGATAGAACAGGTAAAGACACTTCCTGAGAACTCGGTTAAATACAATCAGACAATAACTGAATTATGTGAACGGTTTTCTATTCCGATTGCGGTGTTTTTGATGGGAATCATAGGAGCTCCATTGGGAGCGCAGATAAAGGCAAGGGGCAGGTCTTCCGGAATAGGCATAAGTATTGTGATATTTTTCATATACTACATGTCTATGGCAGGTGCACGAACCATATGCGAAACAGGAGCAATTTCCCCTTTTATAGGGCCGTGGATTTCAGATATTTTTCTCGCTGGCTGTGCAGTTTATGTGATGAGATTGGCATCCACTGAGCGCTCTATTCGTATTCCATGGTTTTCCAGGTCGTCAGAGAATGAATGAGCAGAGATTTCATATTGGATGTGCTTTGGCCTTCAGGTGTTCCTGTATATATTTCAAGGGATAGTTTGTATCAGCTCAATAATTGGGGGGATAACAGTAAACGTAGCACCCCGGGGCAGGAAAATCCTTCTGCCCCTATTTATTTTTATTGAGCTGTTACGATTGTCCTCTGCTGCAAGTTTTTTTGTGCCGATACATGAAAGAAATATCCTGCTTTAACCGAGGGTCTGATTTGTTAAAGGTGACATTGCTTATATCAGGGTTACGATATAAACTGGCCTGTTATATGCCTGTTTTTTGTTATGCAAGACAGAAAAAAAACAAACATTAAAACATCGTCATCAGGTATAACACATATTGTTAGCGGTCTGATTATCCTGATTGCTGTTATTACATCTGGTACCGTAGGATATATGGTCATTGAGAAATGGCGCTTTTTAGATGCCTTGTATATGACCGTGATTACAATTACCACTGTAGGTTTTAAAGAAGTAGGGAAGGTTTCAGATGCAGGCAGGATATTTACTCTTGTTCTTATCTTTGTTGGTATGGGCATAATAGGTTATACCCTTGGAACGGCAGCCCAGATCATGGTTGAATTTCAACTGGGCAATATGATTGGAAGGAGAAAATTGAACAGTAAAATAAAACGACTTAAAGAACATTATATTATATGTGGATATGACCGGATTGGAAGGGTTATAGTTGATGAGCTGCTATACAAAAATATACCTGTAGTAGTTATAGACAAAAACCCTGATGTGGAAAAAGATTTGAACGATCTGGGAATTCCCTTTATTATTGATGATGCAACCATAGAAGATGTGCTGATAAAGGCAGGTATAATGACGGCCAAAGGGTTGGTAGCTGTCATTTCCACAGATGCTGACAATCTGTTCATTACCATGACTGCACGGGGATTAAAACCTGATATATTTATTCTGACCAGGGCAAAAGAGGAACAGAGTTACAACAAGTTTATCAGGGGAGGAGCAAACCGGGTTGTTCTTCCTTATCTCATCGGGGGCCAAAAGATGGCTCATATAATTACAAAGCCGATTGTATCAGAGTTTTTGGAACTTACAGTACATGGACGAGAAATAGAATTGGGGATTGAGGAATTGAGTGTTTCTCCAAAATCACAGTTGCATGGAAAGACGCTCGCGGCGTCGGGCATCAGACAAAAGTTGAATGTGATTATTGTAGCGATTATGACCCAAAATGGGGCAATGCTATATAATCCACCCTCTGATGCTCTTATCCTGGCAGGAGATGTACTTATTGCCCTTGGCCAAAAAAATGACCTTGATGCCCTTCGGTCTATTCTTTCCGGGCCCTAAACAGTGTTCTTGCCCTTGCAAGGGCCTCGGGGGTATCAACTCCCATAACTTCATCCGTGTTTTTAGCAAGAACATATCCGACAGACAAACCATCCTTATGCATATATTCAATAATATCAGTCAAAAAATATTCCTTGCGTTCAACAGTCTTGCCATTAACGTTTTTATAAACGGTATGTGGTTGTGACCTCAGAATGTCAAGATAATGGAGCAGAGATCTCTTCTTGATAGCGTATATCCCTGAATTGCATATGGTAAGACTGTCTTGCCTGTCTTTCGGATAATCTTTCCAGTATTTCCATTCAGTGATTTTTATTACATGCCTGTTTTTTGTTTCCAGAACACCGTATTTCTGTTTTCCCTCTGGTTCGAATCCGAGAACAACCATATCAAAAGATTGCAATTTCTCTGTTAGCAAATCATATGTTGCCCTTTTTACAAATGGTACATCACCCATAGTGATTACAATCTGATTACAGGAAGTATTGATTAGAAAATCCCTTGCAGCAAGCAATGCCCCTCCTGTTCCATTCAGATCTTTTTGTTCGCAGTATGTAAGGTTTAATCCCTCTGTAATCTTCCTGACATCGTCCTGTTTGTAATGAACAACCACGGCCTTTGGGCCTGGAGGCAGATTTTTGATAATTTCATAGATGATTGGATGACTTTTTTCTCTGTCCGTGACCGGTTTGCCTGGTACAAGGGGGAGCAGTGTCTTGTTCGTCTCCACATCTTTCATGCGGCTGCCTCTTCCTGCCGCAAAAACAAGGGATGCAATCTTAAACCCTGTATATGTGTTTTCCCTCAATGCCATGTCCATTTCAATCATAATAACGACTTTGTGAAAAGAGAATTACGTATTTGTAAAACCGTCATTAATAAGTTTGTCAACCGGAGTTTTTACAACATGGGCAACAGATACAAGAAGCGATGCATCATTAATATCCCTTGACTCTGCTTTTTTTAACAGTTCCTTGGAAAGCGAGTACAGTTCCCTGTACACTATATCAAGATTAAAAAAGGGATAATTCTCCCCCTTTTGGAATTGTGCCTTTGGACATATATGTGCCTTTTCCTGAATGGCTACAGGGATTCCATATATTCGGCATGTAATTGGACGGTGTGAATAAAGGATGCACTCATCTGTGTCAGTTAAAAGAGGGCATCTGATCTTTTCAGATGCCATCAGATATGTCATTTTCTCATTATCATCCTTTAGAAGGTTAAGCTTTTTATTCAGTTGCTCCATTTGCTGTACGGCCTTTTCTGCCCTGAACAGGGCTTTTTTCTTTTCTGCGTCATCAAGGCGATCAAAAAAGATCCTTAAGAATACCGCCTCTATAAGAAAAAGGCCAAATACAGCGTGACAGCAATCAGCGCAATGAGGTTTGCACATCACAGATTCAGGGTATTCTTTTTTGACCTCTTCAAATACCTCATCTGTTTTTTTTACAAGATCTTCGTAAGGTTCGTACAGATAAGCAAAATCCATGTCAGCGATAAGACTCCAATATCTTTAAGAATTCCGGATGTGGTTCAAAACCCAGTTCAACCGCCTTGTCTATGTGAAAGATGGCTTTTTCATAATCTTCGTTTACATAATGGGCAAAGGCAATATTATTATGAAGAAGAGGAAAATCAGGAGCTATTTTCAGTGCCTGTTCCCCTGTTATCAGAGCCTTTTCAACATCTTCATTCTGCAGATAGGCGTTGATCAGATTGCACCATGCCTGTATTATGCGTGGGTTAATCTCAATTGCCTTTTTAAGTGCATCTATGGCTTCCTCTGTCCTTGTCATCTCTAAATAGGCAAAACCGAGATTAGCATATCCACGCGCATATCGTGGTTCTATTTCAACTGCCTTTTTATTGGCCTCAACAACCTTTTCAATCTTGTTCTGTTTGAAGTAGATATATCCTAAGTTGACATATCCTTCGAACATTCTGCCACTGTTGGAAATTGCCTCGTTAAAGGCATCTATTGCTTCATCCAGTTTACCCTGCTGCATAAGGGCAACGCCAAGGTTGTAGCTGGAATTAGCACATTCAGGGTTGTCTTTAAGAAGTTTCCTCTGTTCTGCAATAAATTCTTCTGAAGGCTGGGGGTTCTTCATCGTTATATTCCTTCCTTCTTGTAATTGTTGAACAATATGTGACTGTTCAAAAACAAAACTTTTTATGTGACTTTGGCATTACAGGGGCAGACAAATCTGTATGTCCCTTCAAAAAACATTCAGAAGGTGTTCTGTCACTCAGATTAAGCCTTTGGGCTATTATACAGTTTTTTGTTAGGAAATAAGATGTTTTTTTGCAAGATCATGGCTGAAGCCCTATTTTTCAGTCTGTAGGGAGGAATATGCCTGATCTTAGTAAAAAAGAAACCGCTTAACCCAATTATGGTCAGCGGCCCCTTTTTCCTCAATCAGCTTACCATACTGATAAAGAATCAACTGCTGCAACACGGTTTCAGTTTATTTTATTGTCCCTGAACTGGTTTCCATCCATAAATGGTCTTTTTGCGTAATCTTGGTGTCAATTATACAGGATCCATTGTGGGACGTCTGTCCCCTTCCCGCATAATTTTCGATTGTCCTGATCTTGTCTGAGAAATCTCATTTATAGATTGGAAATTCACTGTTGCCCATGGTCGATCTATGGATGGGCATGAAACAGGCAGCTATCAATCCTGATTAGTGCAGTTTTAGAATTTAATGGTCTTCTGTCTGTCCACGACCCTTTAACCCGTACATGGTACTGCTACCTGTAGAAAAATATATGAGTTTTTCTGCATTTATCAATGCAGTTGCAGCCTTTTTTATTTCTCTTGGTTTTGCATCAGGTATAACTTTTTTAACTGCCTTTTCAATGTCCTTAAAGTAAAACTTGGTTTTTTTACTGTTTTCTGCAAAATCCAGAATTATTTTTTTGATCTCTTCCATACGTCAAGGCTCCTTATAGTATTTAAATTTTGTGCCTTTCTTGCTGTTAATTTCCGGTCAAAACAGGGCAAGCAAACCCTTTGAAAAGATAAATTTTATGGTTCAGGATGAGGACAGGATATTTCAAAACCCTCATCCTGAACGAAGTATGTTTTATCTAAAGATCAGGTCTGTTAAATCCCTATATACCGCCTATTGCCTTGGATACTTCCCATGCGGCATCAGTAAACTTGAATTGGGTAGACGTCCTGTAAGTATCATACTGCAGGCGGTAGTCATCTATCAGATGTTCAGTGAAAGGCAGGTCACATTTCTCAAAAAACTTTTCCCAGCCTATTCTCTCTGCCCAGTCACCAAGACGTTCATACTTGTTGGCATCCTTGGCGTAAGCTTCAACAATCTTTTTGACTGCATCGCACACCTCGGGAAAACGCGGGAAATTGTTGGGCAGGGCAGGAATAACTACCTTGGAAAACTTGGGGCTGCTGATGCTGTTCGAGACCTTGCCTCCTGCCATTACAGTCACACAGTCACCTTCGGCATCTGCGAGAGGCAGAGCCATACACATGGTATAGCAATTACCGCAAAACATACACCTTTCCTTTTTAACCTTAACCGTTTTTCCTCCATCCGGTTTTTTGGCCGGAGAAATGGCGCCCAACGGACAGGCAGCTATAACAAGAGGAATTTCACATACCTTGTCAATGACCTCATCATCTACTATAGGAGGTTTCCTGTGATAACCGAGCAGGGCAATGTCAGAACAGTGCACAGCTCCACACATGTTAAGGCAGCATGCCATGGATACCCTTACATGGGCAGGAAGCGTCATGCCCTGAAAATACTCGAACAGGTCATCCATCAATGCCTTAACCATAGATGATGCATCTGTAGCAGGAGTATGGCAATGAATAAAACCCTGGGTGTGTACTATGTTTGTAATGCCTGCTCCTGTACCGCCAATAGGGAACTTGTAGCTGCCAGATACATGTTTGCGGCTCATAAGGTCCTTTTTAAGGGCCTCCATCTTGTCCTGAGAATCTACCATAAACTCTATATTGTTACGTGTGGTGAAACGTACATAACCGTCACAGTGCTTGTCTGCAATTTCACATATTTCACGAATATGTTCCACAGACATGAACCGGCATCCCCCGCACCTTACGGTAAAGACCTTGTCTCCTGTTTCCGATACATGAACAAGTATTCCAGGCTCAAGTATTTCATGATATTTCCATTTGCCATAATTGTTTTGAATAACTGGCGGAAAATATTGCCAAAAATGCCGTGGCCCGAGGTCCGTAATCCTGTTTTCCATTGGTTTTTCAGGGTTGTAAAGCCCCAATCTTTCAGTAGAAAGTCCCATATTCCTCTTACCTCCTATCTTTTGTGCCTGGATCTGTAATCATTAATATCTCTATCCCATCCACCTGGTACATCTTCCTCTTTCCAGAAGATATAAGGATTGCTTCTGGGCTCTTTCACCATCTGTGGCATAGGTGGTATATCCAATACCTCCAACAACTTCCGTACGCCCTGACGCTGGATAAGCTCTCCAAGACGTTCACGGTTTTTGCCCTCTTCAGGCCACCATTCCCAAATCTTTTCAACAACCTCTTTTATGTTATCATAAGGTGATTCACACCTCATGAAAGGGATAGTCAGAAGTCCCATCTGAGCGCCATCAAGGATAGGAGCCTTTGCACCAAAGAGGATGCTGACACCGGTATCTGTGCCTGGCCTTAAGGCCTGAGGCATAACATTAATACAGTGCATACAGCGGGTACAGTCTGCCATGTTTATCATAAGCTTGCCGTCTTTCATGTACATACAGTGGGTAGGACAAAGATCAATGACCTCTTTCTGTATATCAAATTTACCCCAGTCGCGGCCCCTATGTGATCCTCCTGCAGGTTCGATTTCTCCCCCTATATAAGCCTGTACTGCTTCCTGATCTATCCGTATCGGGTCTTTCCATGTGCCTATGAAGGACATGTCGGAACGTGCAATAGAGGCAACACAGCAGTTCGGGCAACCATCAAATTTAAATTTGTATTTATAGGGAAATGCCGGACGGTGTAATTCATCCTGATAGTAATGAGTGAACTCATAACACATATCCTGTGTATCTATACATGCAAACTCGCATCTTGCTCTGCCTACACAGCAGGCTGGTGTACGCAGGTTTGATCCTGAACCGCCAAGGTCCTGTTGGAGTTTATGAGTCAGCTCAAAGAAAATAGGTTCAAGCTGTTCCGTGAAGGTCCCTATCATAACCATGTCACCGGTGGCACCATGCATGTTCATTAACCCGCTGCCCCTGAATTCCCACAAATCGCATATGGTCCTCAGATAATCTGAATCATAAAACTTGCTTGCGGGCTGGTTCACACGAACGGTATGGAAGTGTGCAATCGAAGGAAACTTGTCCGGGACATCAGAATATCTTCCAATAATACCCCCGCCATAACCAAAAACACCCACTATACCGCCATGTTTCCAGTGGGTTTCACCTTCATCAAAAGACAGTTGTACTTGCCCCAGCAGGTCTTCTACAACATCTTTTTCTATTAACATCCTGTCGTCGGCAAGGTTTCTTCTATGCAAGGCCTCTCTTTTGGCATCAGCCACATAGCTTGGCCATGGACCTTTTTCCATTTCTTCAAGATCCGGGATATCATGTTTGCATTTAAAGTTCTTGAGCTCTTCTTCAGTGTAATTATTCAACTCTTCGTCAGAATAAATCCGGAGCTCATCATATATCAGTTTGGTTTGCTCTTCTCTTGGTTCAAAAGCCATTATATCAGCCTCCTTCTGATAACATTTTAGAAAAAACTAAGGAGTAAAACCTTAACAAATTCAATATGTTGAGAATCTTGTCACCTCCTCCCCTAAATAAAATTGTTTGTTGATTTATTAACAAATATAGTGCCTATACATAAACATATTCTGGTCATTATCCGGTTTCCAGTCCAAAAACAGCCATTTTACGGATGAAAACTTACTAATAACGGCTGCAAACTTTGTAAGTCAGTTTCCAGCCGTCTTATGTGCCATTTTATATGTTGAAACAAATAGTATTATCAGACACAAAACAGACAACAGTTATCATCATTCATTAAAAAAGACCTGCATTACAGCTCAGGATAACATGATTTTTAATAATTCAATGTGTTTATAGTAAAAATTTCAAAATAATGTCAATGAAAAAAAGAGCGTAAACAATTTTGACAAACCCGTAAAAAAATGCGATTTTTTTTGGGCAGTCAGATAGTTTAACTTTTTTGGGGAGGGTTTTTTGAAAAATTCCATACCACAGAATCGGGCTGTATAGTTAATGCCTATGGTCTGTGTATGGGTGGGTACTACTTGTTTTTATTCATAAGCCCCCTTTTTTTGCAATATCTGCATTATGTTACGGGATTTCCTGATCTTGGGTGTCAGGGGGTTTCCAGATTTCAGAAAAACTGTGCCGATCATACGGTTTGACAAATATTTTAAGGACTTCATCCTATGTATTACACAACCCCGAGAATAGTGTTGGCTGCCTTGAAAGGTGGCTCCGGCAAAACAGTTCTGTCCCTGGGACTGATATCTGCCTGGCAGAAAATGGGCATTAATGTCGCTCCCTTCAAAAAAGGTCCGGATTTCATTGATGCAGGCTGGCTCGGTATTGCAGCAACGGGTCAATGTTACAATCTGGATCCCTTTTTGATGTCAGATCAGGATATCCTGGCTTCCCTTGTTACCAACTCGAACAGTGCAGACGTCTGCCTTGTGGAGGGAAACAGGGGGGTATATGATGGTATCAATGTTGACGGAAAATACAGTACTGCACAGCTTGCAAAACTTATCAAGGCCCCTGTTTTGCTCATACTGGATGTAACAATGGTTACCAGAACCGCAGCAGCATTGCTAAAGGGCTGTCAGGTCTTTGATCCGGACGTTGATATTGCCTGTGTTATACTGAACAGGGTGGCCGGGTCACGTCAGGAAAGATTGATAAGGCAGACAATAGAAAAATATTGTGGCATACCAGTGGTTGGGGCTGTACCCAAACTAAAAGAAAATCTGTTTCCGGAACGGCATATGGGTCTTGTGCCCTCCCAGGAAAAAGAACTCTCCATGAAATCAGTTGCATCCATCCGGGAAATAGCTGAAAAAAATATTGAGATTGACAGGATATTACAAATTGCCCGAAAGGCAGATCCCCTTGGTATGGAGGGTACAGACAGACCTGTTTGTGCAAAAAAACAGAAAAGCCGCTCAAATCCTGTTATCGGATTTGTAAGAGACAAGGCCTTCTGGTTCTATTATCCTGAAAATCTTGAACAATTGCAGGCGATGGGTGCCCGTCTTGTTGAGGTCAGTGCACTCAGCGATAAAGAACTGCCTTCTGTTGATGCCCTGTACATAGGAGGTGGTTTTCCTGAAACACATGCGTATGCGCTGGCAGAAAACATGTCTTTCCGTATGAGCCTGAAAGAACGGATAGAGACAGGCCTTCCTGTTTATGCTGAATGCGGCGGCCTGATGTATCTTGGGAAAGACCTGCAGGTGAACGGGCAAGAATATCCAATGACAGGATCCCTTCCCATAAGATTTGAGTTCAAAAAGCGTCCTCAGGGACATGGTTACAGTATATTGGAAGTAAGCAGGGCCAACCCCTATTTTCCGTTGGGCATGCTTGTTTACGGGCATGAATTCCACTATTCCAAACCGGTTATAACAGAAAAGAACATATCTTTTGCCTTCAGGATAAGGCGCGGACATGGTATTGATGGTTCAATGGATGGTATTACAGTAAAAAATGTACTTGCCACATATACACATATTCATGCACGGGGTAACAGGCATTGGGCAGAGTCTCTGGTCAGGGCGGCAGACAGATACATGAGGCAGGCCGGCAACTAAGACATTCCCGGACCGGTATATGGCCACCTTGCAGTATGTCCTGCCTGTCCACTTGCCTGTTGAGTTTTCAGCTTCGCTGTATAAATGCGGGGCTTCTGTTTTCAGAAACGGGAATCTTTATGGAAGATCAAAAGCCCCCTCAAAAGGACCTGTGTTGCGCCCGTTACAATCAGCCGCAGAGATTACGGGATGCCGCTTCTTGTGAATGGATATGGACCCAACAGGTTTGTTAAAGGATCATGAGAATAAAATTACAGTTCTTTTTCTTTACAATTCTTGCTGTAACAGGATTGTTTATGGCAGGGCTTTTCCGGATAAATATTGATACCGATATAATAAGATTTTTGCCCCAGAAAGACCCAATTATATCAGATGCCGTAAATCTCCTTATGAAACATCCTGTTCAGGATGATATCTTTATAGACATCGGTCTTGACAGGGCAGATGAAAATCTTCTGCTAAAGTGTGGAGCTGAACTTGAATCAGGGCTGATAAAAAGCGGGTTGTTCAAAAAAGTCGGCATTTCAGGCATGCAGGGTATGATGCCTGAGATATTATCCTGTATCCTGCATAATCTTCCGGTACTTTTTTCTGAACAGGATCTTGAACGTAAAATAGAACCCCTGCTTACGCCGGACAGGATTCAAAGCAAGATAAAAAACATCTATTTAGGTCTTGCAGGACTTAAGGGGATAGGGCAGAGCGGTGTTGTTTCCCGGGATCCCCTGGGATTTAGAAATATTGTTCTTTCAAGGTTATCCGTCCTTATCCCGTGCCGGAATGTACGTGTAGTCAGAGGACAGATTGTATCACCCGATTCTTTGCACCTCCTTCTAATTGCAAAGCCATCAATGTCAGGCACAGATACGGTCTTTGCCAGGCAACTGAGCGCTCTGATCAAAGACATATCAGACAGACTGATCCTTAAATATGGAAACGCAGGAAACAGGATAACAGTTACTCCCATGGGAGCCTACAGGGCTGCTTTGGATAATGAACTGATAGTGAGGAGGGATGTAAAAAAGGCCCTGGCCTTTGCAACTGTAGGGATAGCACTTCTTCTGCTATTGATTTTTCCCCGTCCCTGCATAGGACTTTTGTCTCTTTTGCCTGCCTTTATGGGTGTTATGGCAGCGATATTTGCATATTCTCTTTTTTACAGATCCATATCGATTATGGTTCTGGGATTTGGCGGCGCGGTCATATCCATAAGTGTGGATTATGGTATCTCCTATATGCTCTTCATGGACCGCCCTGACAGAACTCATGGAAAGGATGCATCAAGGGAGGTCAGGGCCATAGCTCTTATTGCTGTTCTTACAACAGCAGGTGCCTTTTTGACCCTGTGTGTCAGCGGTTTCCCTGTCTTTGTCCAGTTGGGCGTATTTACCTCCCTTGGCATTATGTTTTCCTTCCTGTTTGTACACACGGTCTTTCCGAGGGTTTTTAAAACCCTGCCCCCTGCCCGGCCTCGTAATCTGTTGATTAAAAGAATGATTCTGGGATTAACACGCACCGGCACAAAAGGGGCCATTGTGGCCATTATGTTTGTTGCTGTAACGGGATTTTTCGCTAAACTGCATTTTGATTCGAGGCTTGAGGCCATGAATACAGTAAGTGCAGGTACAATGGCTGCGGAAAAGCTGTTCAGCAAGGTATGGAAGAAGGGGGGTAACAGGGTTTTTATGCTGACGCAGGGGAAAAGCATGGAGGATGTGCAGCGTACAAATGACCTCCTCCTTACAGATCTTAACCGTGATGCTGGTCGCGGGGTGTTTACCTCGGTATTTGTTCCCTCCATGATCTTTCCCGGCCTTTTATGTCAGAAAAGAAATTTTCTGGCCTGGAAGGAGTTCTGGAACAAAAGGCGGGTTGAAAGAGTAAAAAAAGAGATTGCAAGCATCTCCCGTGAACTTGGTTTTTCTTCGGATGCATTCAAACCCTTTTTTGAACTGTTAACCATAACTGCCTTTACAGGGATGGATAAAAATATCTCCCGCGGTTTACTGGCCTTTGCACATCTGTACAAAGATCCTGTCAGTAACACGTGGATCAGTCTTTCAGAGCTGGAAAAGGGAAAGGGATATCAGGCAAGCAGATTCTACGTGCATTACAGCAAGATATGCAAAATATTTGATCCATCCCTTTTTTCAGTACATCTCGGGCATCTTCTGTTTTCTACCTTTATGAAGGTCCTGATCATAATTGCCCTCGGGGTGTTTGTTCTGGTTTTTCTGTTTTTTTTGGATCTGAAACTTGCTTTTATCAGTATATGTCCTGTTGTATTTGCCCTTGTTGCCACATTGGGAACGCTTAATCTTGTTGGGCATCCCATTGATATCCCGGGCATGATGCTTGCCGTTGTGGTCTTTGGTATGGGAATTGATTATTCACTGTTTATGGTGAGGGGGTATCAACGGTACAGGGATCCATTACATCCATACCTTGAGCTGATTTGCATATCGGTGTTTATGTCTGCGGTCTCCACCATGATAGGGTTTGGAGTACTCTGCTTTGCGAGGCATTCCCTTCTGAAAAGTGCAGGCCTTGTATCTCTGTTTGGAATTGGATATTCTCTTGCGGGAGCATTTCTTATTCTGCCTCCTGTGCTTGAGTATATATTTCATCAAGATAACAAAAAGATGCCTCCTGAAGATCTTGATTGTACGAACAGGGTCCTATGGCGTTACAGGAAATTTGAGGCATATCCAAGGATGTTTGCCAGGTTTAAACTTATGCTTGATCCGATGTTCAAGGATCTGTCTGATTTTTTTGTCCCTGTATCAAGGCTGCACAGGATTGTGGACATAGGTGTTGGTTATGGTATTCCGGCATGTTTTATGGTTGAGAAGTTTCCTGACGTTTTTGTATATGGAATAGACCCTGATCCTGAAAGAGTCCGGGTAGCAAGTCTGGCACTTGGGGGAAGCGGCAATATCAGAATAGATATGGCCCCTAATGTCCCGGTCCTTGATATGCCTGCAGACGCAGTAATGATGCTGGATATGCTTCATTATCTTGACAATGCAAATCTTGCAGAAACCCTGAGCAGGGCTCATGATGCGTTGCGATCCGGTGGCAGGCTTGTCATCAGAACAATCATGCCTAAGGATAAAAGATTTCCATGGCTTATGTGGATAGAAAATTTTCACCTGTTTATCACAAGGAGCAGGGCCTTTTACAGATCTGTTCACGAGATAAAACAAAGGGTGAGAACATCTGGGTTTGCAATTGTAGAAAGCAAACCTTCAGGAACAGGGGGGGAGTTGTACTGGATTATTGCAGAAGCCCAGAAAGATCATAACATTCAATAGTGCCCGTGGCCTGTTTCTGGATTGGGTGCAGACCGGTTTTTTGGCGCTGTCAGGTTTATGGGTATGAACTCAATAATTAGAAGGATAACAGCGAATGTACCACCGGGACGCAGGGGTTCTTTTACGTGCCGGAGATTGGCAGTCGCGTCGGAAAAACCCTCCTGCCCCTGTTTATTGAGCTGTTATGTTTATGGCATAAGAGGCTGTCTTATAGCCAGTTTTTGGAAAAATACCAGTGTGCTGTCTGGCGTATTCCTTCTCTAAGGGATACTTCGGGTTTCCATTTCAGATTGTTTTTTATCTTACGATTGCTGCACAGCCAGGAACTCTGTCTGATTTCAATCAGTTTCTGACTGTTTAACAGGGCAGGTTTCCCCCTTGCAAGGGCAATGGTATCGAAAACACAGGCAATGGGAGAAATTACAGATACAGGCAGGTTAATCTTCAGTGCCTTTGCCCTGTTCACGGCCCACTGGATTGTTTTGCACACCTCTTCCCATGAGTATCCGTAATCGCCGGATACAAAATAGATCTGATTGTCACAGGGGCTCATAACCGTTTTTATGGTGGCTTTTACAAGGTCGTGCACATGAATGATTGACAGTCTCATCCTGCCCCCATTGAGCAAAGGCATAATTCCCTGTTTTATAAGTCTGAACATGCAGTACATGTCCCGTTCCCTTGGCCCATATACAACGCTTGGCCTAAGGATAGTGTAGTTTGCATGTTTTTTTTGTGCCCATTGCTGGATGTGGTACTCGGCCATCAGCTTGCTTTTGCCATAATACGTGATTGGTGCAGGAGGAGTGTTTTCATCTGTGGGCAGATCGTTTCTGGATGGTCCGGATGCGGCCTGGGAACTCAGAAATATAAATTTTTGCTGCCTGTCGAGCGAGTCAAGGATGTTTTTTGTGAAACTTACGTTTACATTGATATAATCCTGCTCGCGCAATGCCTTTGTAAGGCCTGCACAATGTATGACAGTATCTGCATTCTCAAAGGCCTTTTTCAGGGTTTGGGTATCGTCGGGATGAGAAACAAACACCTTTGCCCCCTTTGCCTCAATTTTGGCAATGAATTCTGTTTTACGTCTTACAAATACCCGGATTTGAAAACCATGATTCATTAAGGCCTCGGCAATATGAGAGCCTATAAATCCAGTGGCTCCTGTCAGTGCTACGCAATCCAAATCTTTATCTCCCTGTTTTAGATGCCTTGTGTGTTTCCTATGTTGTCAGAATTTCGGTTTTCCCTATGTTTCCGGTTTTTTTATATAAGCGCTGTGTTATTGCGGTGTATAAATATGTATGTTTTTGGTGTTATGCCTTTGCCGCAAACAGGTGCAGGCATTGGTACTTGCAAGATTTGTATGCAAGGCATATTATCAGAGGCAGTAGAGATATGTAAAGCATTGGAGATTGAGTATGAGCAAAAAATATAGAGGCAGGGTTGCCCTGGTTACGGGGGCAAGCCGGGGTATTGGCAGGGCCATATGTGTTGAACTTGCCCGGGTGGGATATCATATCATTGTTAACTATAAATCAGACAGGGACAATGCCATGAAAACCCTTGGTATGGTACAGGCCGAGGGAGCAGATGGCAGAATCATGCAGTTTGATGTTTCTGATGCCATTGAAACAGGAAATGCAGTACAGGATATATTTTCACGGTATGAATCGGTAGAGGTTCTGGTTAACAATGCCGGTATTACAGCAGACAGCCTTTTTATAATGATGTCCTGCAGGAACTGGGATTCTGTGATAAGGACAACCCTGGACGGATTTTTCAATGTTACAAGACCTGTACTCGAAGAGATGATACTGCAAAAAAAGGGGAATATTATATCCATCAGCTCTGTTTCAGCGATAATGGCAAACAGGGGGCAGGCAAACTATGCAGCAGCCAAGGCCGGTCTGGTAGGAGCAAGTCGCTGCATTGCCTCAGAAGTTGCCAGGCTTGGCATACGGGTTAATGTGGTTGCCCCTGGTCTGATAGATACGGATATGACCAGGGATTTGCCTTTGAACAGTATAAAGCAGGTTATACCTATGGCGAGGACAGGAAAACCGGAGGAAGTGGCAAAGGTGGTCAGGTTTTTGTGCTCAGATGATGCATCGTATATCACAGGACAGGTAATAGCAGTTAATGGCGGTATGGTATGAGGATATTCTGCAAATGAAATGGAATGAGTTAATTATAAAAAAGGTCCGGATATTACCCTGTGCTTTCTTGATACTGTTGACAGCGGTTGGCATATCTATGTCTGCTTCCCTTGACAGGATACGAACAGAATCAAGAAAAACAACATCTTTTATCGCAGACTTTGTTCAGGAAAAACATCTCAGAATCCTTGACCGGCCATTCATATCAACAGGAAGATTTTATTTTCAGGCCCCTGATTCCATAAGGTGGGAATATATGTCGCCTGTACACAGCATTCTGCTTGTTGATCATGGCATAACAAAACATTATGTGAAGACAGAAAAGGGATTTGAAGAGGACAAAAGTGCCATGTTTCAGCCGATAATGCAGTTTGTTTTTCAGGAGATAGGGCTGTGGATAAGAGGACGGTTTTCGGATGATCCGGTCTTCAGAATTGACAAGGGCGCAAAAAACAGGATAAGCCTGATTCCAAAAGACAAGGGTATGTCCATGATGATAAAACGGATAGAACTTGATTTTTCCAGCAAACCAGGCATTATCAATTCAATTATGATTATCGAAGGAGACGGCTCTTATACCATAATGAAATTTATCAGAGTATCCCGTAATGTCAGGATAGATAAAAAACTGTTTTCAGAGATATGATAAAAGCCCTTGTTATTACACTGATACTGCTTGTTGTCCCAGGATGCAGAACTGCAGGTTCCCTGCCTGCCATCATATCAGAGACGCAGGTATCCATGCAGGAAAGGGCGTGTGCCGGTCTGTACGTAAACGGAAAGTGGCAGTTTATACACTCCATCGAAGCCCTATTTAAAGGCCGCAAATCTTTTTTTACAGGAATCACCGTTGTATCCTCTGATAACAGGGCAATGAAATGCGCCATCATGACTACTGAGGGCTTTGTCCTTTTTGAGGCCGTATATAACAGTAAAGGCATGCATATCATAAGGGCTGTTCCTCCTTTTGATTCCGGTTCCTTTGCCCGTGGACTGATGGAAGATATCGGTCTCATGTTTTTCATGCCACAGGGTTGTACAATGCATGCAGGGTATATGGAAGACGGATCCTTTGTGTGCCGTTGCATACAATTGGACAATGGAACTGTTGATATCGTGCGGCATCCTGATGCAGGCCGGGAAATAAGGCAGTATGATAAAAACCGGGAATTGGTACGCGTTGTCAGATTCTCATCTGTAAGCAGGCTATGTAAAGGTCAAAGGATTCCTGAAACTATTACACTTTGTGCCTATGGCCAAACCGATTACAAACTTGTTATGCACCTTGTGAGTGCAATTGAGAAACCCTAATGAAATTCAGACTTGTTTATCCGAAATGGCCCAAACTCAGAAGGCAGACGGAGTTTCATCTTCCTCCTCATGGCCCGGTGGTGTTTGCTGCTGCCATGCCAAAGGATGTAGACATTGAATTTATAGATGAAAACCTGGAGCCTCTGAATTTTGATGATCCTGTAGATTTTGTAGGTATTTCCATGATGCTGACCCTCCAGGTGAAGCGTGGATGGGCAATTGCTGATACATACCGGAAAAAGGGCGTGCCGGTTATCTTTGGAGGTATTGCAACCATGCTTCACGCAGAGGAATGTATGATGCATGGAACCAGCGTATTTCTTGGAGAGGCCGAAGGAAGAATGGAGGAGGTGATTTGTGATTTTCAAAACAGAAGGCTTAAAAAGGTATATAATTTTTTGGATGACAGACCACCGATTGAGATAGTTGGAACAGCAAGGAGGGATATCCTTAACAGGAAATTATACAACTACAAGGGGGTTCAGATGGTTGACCTTGTGCATGCCTCAAGGGGATGCAGGTTTAACTGCTATCCCTGTGCTGTTGCATATCTCGGAGGCCGGCAGTTCAGGCCCCGTCCCATTGACAGGGTTATTGAAGAAATGGCAAGTATTGATAATAACAGGCTTTTTCTGGTAGACAATTCTCTTGCGCAAAATACGCAGTGGGAAAAAAGGCTTTTCAGGGAGATGATACCCTTGAAGAAAAAATGGTGCTGCCATCCTATTGAACCGAATCCTGAGGTGCTTGATCTCGCTGCAAGGGCAGGGGCCTGGTATGTATATCAGGCAGTATTTGATACATCGGATTATATTCGGAACCGGATAAAACTGTACCATGATTATGGTATTGCAGTGGAAGGCAGTATCCTTCTTGGCATGGATAACCATACTGAGGACTATATCAAAAGACTTATAGATTTTCTCCTTGAAATAGACCTTGATATGGCCGAATTTACTGTGCTTACTCCCTTTCCCCATACAAGGGCCTTCGAGGAACTTGAAAAAGAAAACAGGATATTCTCTTATGATTGGAATGATTATTCATGCGACAAGGTGGTTTTTTACCCGAGGCACATGTCTCCTGACAGACTTGAAGAGCTGTTCCACTATGCATGGGACATGTTTTATGCCTCGGAAACCCAGGAGTTAAAGATGTTCAGGCTTATGCAGCGTGTAATAAGGAAAGAGATGGAAGACGGCACTTTCAGGCCCCGCAGGCATGATCTGGCATCCTGTGCCTTTGGTTCTGATATAACTGAAAGGCATAAAAAGAACTCTTTTGACCGTGTATCTGCAGATAAACAGCATAATGATTTTCAGGCATAACTGGCCTTTTTCCCTGAATATTTGTGCAGGCCTCTATTTGGTTTTTTGTCTTTTTGAGATTTCTGTTGTCCTGATAGGGGGATAATCCCAATCTGTTTTTGCTAAGACCGTTTTTGGTCAGGGGTAAATAAAAAGCAAATAAAAAAGCAAAAAATGCTTGACAGAAACGAACGTTCGGATGTATATCATCTCAGATGGATCGAAGTATGTAATACAGTAGAATGTATTTCTTGTATTTTGAGTCAGAGGTGTAGTCAGCAAGAGGTCAGTTCTGTTCAGTTGTCAGAAAGAACATCTTGAAATAATTAATCTTTTAAGGAGGAGAGCAGATGAGTGTTATAGACAAACTAAAAGAAATCACATCTGTAAGCGATAGCGCTGCTGATAAGGCAAGGTTTGAAAAAGACTTTAGCCTTGTCTCCCCGCAGGCGCCGGACATGGTAGTTAGCCCCAAGAACAGGGATGAGGTGGCTGAGGTCCTGATAGTGGCCAATGATAATAACATCCCCGTTGTGCCTGCCAGTTCCAAGGTCCATTTTAATGGTGGAACCATACCGAGGCCAAGTACCCTGATGCCGAGGCCGGTTGGCATGGTAATGGATCTGTCCGGTATGGATTCCATAGATCTTATAGATGAAGAGAACTGCTGGGGGCATTTGGAGTGTGGCGTTACATGGGAACAGTATGCAAATGCCTTGAAGGAAAAGGGCTACCGTACTACCATGCCTCTTCTTCCTCATGCAGGCAGATCTGTCCTTATGGATTGGCTGGAAAGAGAGCAGGCCACAGCGCCGCTGTTTGAATATTCAGAGCAGATAGGCGGTATGTGGGTTGTATGGGGTAAAGGCGAAAAATTTGCAACTGGATCTGCTTCATCCAATACCTTTGGTCAGCCTGGCAACTATGCAATGGGTGTTAATCCCCAGGGTCCGGGAACAGTGGATTTCTGGAGACTGCTGCAGGGTTCCCAAGGTACTTTGGGTGTTGTTACAAAGGGTGTTGTTAAGTTTGAGCGTATTCCCAAGATTGAAAAGACATTTTTCCTCGCTGCTGATGAGCTGGAAGACCTTATTAATCCAACCTATGAGATACTTCACCGACGTATCGGTTATGAATGTTTTATAGTTAACAACATGACGCTGGCTTCCATGCTTGCATCCAAGGGTGATGAGATTATTGCCTTAAGAGACAAGCTGCCGGCATATACCATGCTTCTGGTTATTGGTGGTCTGTTGCGTAAACCGGAAATGATGATAGATTATCAGGAAAAATACCTGAACACCACCTTTAAGGCAAACAATCCTGACTCAGAGCTTCTTACCAGCCTGGATGGCGCTCCCGGCCTTGAAGAAAAACTGCCTGAAATGATGCGTAATCCCTGGCCCAAAGATAAGACCTACTGGAAACATGCCCTTAAAGGCAATTGTCAGGAAATTGTATTTATGACTACTGGTGAAAAGTCTGTAACGTTTAATGATATTGTTATGCCGCTGGTACAGGCCAATGGCTTTGATCCTAAAGAGGTCGGCCATTATATTCAGCCTGTTGAGGGCGGAAGAGCCTGTCAGGTGACATACAGCTTCTATTATGCCGATGCAGATGCGGACAAGATGAGGGCTCTGTATAATGCAGCAGTTCCTGCCATATGGAATGCAGGTGGCTTCTTTAACCGGCCATATGAAGGGATAGCCCAGGTGGTTTATGCCGATGCGCCAGATTATGTCAAGTATCTTATGAAGGTCAAACAACTCTTTGATCCAAACATGATACTGAGCCAGGGCAAGCTTTGTTTCTAAAAGCTAAAACCTTAAACGAAATTATGGAGGTTGATAATGTCATTTAAATTAGATCATAATCTTACAAATTATCATTGGGAAGCCCGTTGCTGTATGGGATGTGCCAACTGTAAGTATGGAGACTGGATATTTGCTCCTGCAAATCACGAGCTTGCCTGGGCTTGCCCTGAATGGCAATGGGGTCAGTTTGATAACTGGGGTGCCACAGGAAGGACAAGGCTGATTGATGCACTTTTGGTAGGTGACTTGGATTATTCAGATCCCCTTATTATTGAGGCTGCTTTCAGGTGCTTTAGCTGCGGTGCATGTGATATTGCATGTAAACGAAATCTGGACCTTGAAATACTCATGATGAACCAGTCTCTCAAGGTTGCGCTGGTTGATCATGGCTATGGTCCTATGCCGGAGCACAAGATGATATCTTCCCGTATCGATAATACGGGCAATTATTATGGGGCCAATCAGGCTGACCGTAAAAAATGGCTGACAGATGATATAAAGGTTGCAGACAAGGCAGATGTGCTTTTCTTTGTTGGCTGCATGTCTTCCTTTAAGGATCAGGCGGTTGCACAGGCTACAGCAAGGATAATGAACAAGGCAGGTGTTGACTTTATGCTGCTTGATGAAGAGGTCTGCTGCGGTAACCTTTTGTATAATACGGGCCAACTGAAAAAGTTCAAAGGTGCTGCAAGGTTGAATCTTAAAAAGATTAAGGATTCAGGGGCAAAGACAGTTGTTTGCACATGTGCTGACTGTTACAGGAATATTAAGGTTGAGTACCCGAAGGTCCTTGAGATGGCTACTGCAGATCTGGGTTTTGAGGTGCTGCATATAGCAGAGCTCGCAGACAAATTGCTGAAGGATGGCAAGATAAAGGCAAAGAAAGAGATAAACATGAAGGTAACCTATCATGATGCCTGCAGTCTTGGAAGATTAAGTGAGCCCTGGATCCCCTGGGAGGGAGAAAGGGACGCGGAAGACTGGTCCATGCTGAAACCAAGACGTCAGTTCAGACGCGGGACCAACGGTTGTTATGAACCTCCTCGTGACCTTATTCGTGGTATCTCCGGTATCGAACTGGTAGAAATGGGTCGCCACCACAACAATGCCTATCATAGTGGAGAGGGCGGAGGTGTAAAAGAGGCGTTTCCTGAAACTGCCCAGTTCGCTGCCAACATGCGTGTAAAGGAGGCGGGCGTTACAGGCGCTTCTGCAATAGTTACACCCTGTGTCCACAGCAAGGAAACGTTGACTGAGGCCTTGCCTCGGGTCCAAAACAATATCCAGAAGGTCTACCATCTTGCGGAACTGGTGGATGAGGCCTACGAATAGATATAAAGAAACATATAATAGATAAGGAGGTTTCTATGTTAAGTCCATCTCAGTATCAGGAAAAGATGAGAGAATTGCGGGCCCAGCCTTACTGGTGGGATATGCCGGATGAGGCCTATGAAGAACTGGAGGCTGTGGTAGGCCCGGATAGAATTACACGTGAAAAGGCGGTGCGTCAGGCATATGTTGGTCGTGGTTATGCCCGTGAGCTGATCTGGTTTTCCGGTCAGGCATATCCTCCCTGCTGTATCCTGCAGCCGGAAACAACTGAGGAAGTTGCAGAGATTGTTAAGATATGCAACAAGTACAGCTTGCCATTCAACCCATGTTCTTCCCAGTGGGCATATAATGCAAATCCCCGTTTTCGGCCTGATCAGGTGCAGATAGATCTTCAGCGTATGCAGACACTGGAATTTGACAAAAAGAATCTGTATGCAAAGGTCGGTGCAGGTGTAAGATACGGGCATTTTTGTCAGGCTGCCTTTGATAATGACTGCTACTTTATCAACACCGGTGGCGGTTCTGCTGCCTGTGTTGTTGCCAATCACACTGTATGGGGTTGTTCTCCTCTGAACTATCGTATGGGCAATGCTGAACGTCGTGTTCTTGCATGTACATGGGTCACTCCTGAAGGGGATATAGTTCGCACGGGTTCCTGGGCCGGCAAGAATACCGATGCTGAAAGCGGTTTTTGGGGTGATGGGCTCGGTCCCAATCTTAACGGTATCTGGAGAGGCCATATAGGCTGGTTTGGCGCCATGGGTATCATTACTGAAATGACCATAAAGGTTTTCTCTTTTGTTGAAGATGCAAAGAACGTGATGGTCCCGGAAGGTGTTTCTCCTGAGACTCATCTTGCATTCAAGGGAAAACGTGTGGCATGGCAGAATTATGTTATGCCAAGCAGGCAAGCCCTTGAAGATGTTATGTATGATCTCTCTCATGCACAGGTCGGTGCAGCCATGACCAAGGTTCCTGTTTTTTGGCGTATCATTGCAAAGGCTCAGGACAAGGAAGATTTCTGGGAGAGATGGAGTGGCGTTACCAAGGAAGATATAGATAGCTTTCATATGGTGCGTATTCTTCTGATAGGTTTTACCAATGATGAGCAGATGGATTATGAGCGTGCTGTTATGGATGAGATTATGGCAGAGTATGGCGGAAAGGCCACACGTACCAAACCGTCTGATGAATCATGGTTCAAAAATGCAGATACTGCTGGCATGTGGATGATGACAAACGGGTATTCCTCATGTGAGGCAGGTATTGAATGTCTGCGCTGTACATATGAAACAGGCAAGCTCCTTGGAAAGAGACTCTGGGAGGCTTATACACCGCCGTTTATGCCGGAATACGAAGATCCGGGATGGTTCCAGTCCAATGATTTTGGTCATTCCAGTTATCTCGAGTTCCTTGTATACATGAACGTGGAGAAATGTGATCCGATTTCTCCGGCATATGATCCCGGGTATATTGCCAGCATGATCTCTTGGTACTTTGAGGAGACACCGGATATTGATGAGCAGACAGGATTCCTGGATTTCTTTGCTGCATCCTGTCTTGGTATCCTGTATCAGGGACCTGCATTCAGTAATTATCAGGTATGGGTAGACCGTTTTAAGGACATGTTTGATCCCAAAACGCTTTCCAATCCTCCTGCTCCGTATGATCCGGAATATGTTACCGAGATGCTTCCTCCGTTCATGCTGAACAAGTCGAGGAGAAAGATGAGGTCTATTGACAGAGGCAGAAGTATGCTTCTTAAATAACCACACTTGTCTTTGTTGCTGTAAAAACTGTGTAAAAAAAGGGGGATATTTCCCCCTTTTTTTTGTCATAAACCTCGCAAAGTTCTTTCCGGACAGTCTTCTGATTGCTGTCTGATTTAGTTTGTGCCCATCCAGAAATAGATTTTGATCATTATCTGGTTCTGGGTCTGAACTCCTTGTTCTTTTACCATGAGAACAGACAAAACCGTGTTCAAAAGCCAGCCTGTGTTTTTAGATGCAGGGGGAATATGGTCAGGGCATTCTGAACCCGGCCGTGCCGATTCAGTGCTGAACAAAACAGAAGATTTTCAGAGTCCTTCTGCTTTTTGTATGGACTTGACCTTTCAGCCTGTTGTTGCTATTAAATTAAGGTTGTTGTGCTCATGTTACCCGAGACCTTGAATCTGTTCTGGTCCCTGACTGTTGTCGGGACATACGCCGCGGGTTGTAGGGCAGGCGGGTGTTGTTTTGCGTATTTGTATAACCTCTTGATCTTGCTTCAAGATTGCAGGTTTTCCAGGTTCGGAGGTATGATGCTGTAAAAACCTCATATCTCTGGAAAGGGTAACTCGTTGTTGTTCGGTGGATTGAGTGCCTCATGGGTACGGTGAAGAGGGATTGTTCTGTGCCCATCGTGTATTGTTTAGAGGGAATTGTTCACATGGAAAATTGGCGAAACTATTACAAAGGTATGAAGGAGGAAATATAATGGAAATTAAAAAGGTTGGAGTTATAGGTGCTGGTGCAATGGGGAGTGGTATTGCTCAGCTTTTTGCACAAAATGGTTTTGAGGTAATTGTAAGGGATATAAAACAGGAGTTTATTGACCGTGGAATCGGTTTTATAGATGGAACCCTTGCCAGATCTGTTTCAAAGGGGAAGATGTCAGAGGATGACAAGGCCGCTATTATGGGTCGTATTAAAGGGACAGTTGAAATGGCTGGTCTAAAGGATGTGGACTATGTTGTGGAAGCAGCCATTGAAGACCTTGATCTCAAAAAGGATATCTTTAAGGAACTTGATGAACTGACAGGGGCGGATGTCATTCTTGCTACAAATACCTCTTCTTTGCCCATTACAGAGATTGCCTCTGCGACCAAACGCCCTGACAAGGTCATAGGTATGCATTTTTTTAATCCCGCCCCTGTCATGAAGCTTGTAGAGATTATAAAAGGGCATCTTACCAGCGATGAAACGGCAAAGACAGTTGAGTCACTCGCGGAAAAAATGGGCAAGGTCACTGTTATGGTCAAGAAGGATGAGGCCGGTTTTATTGTTAACCGGATGATGCTTTTGCAGCTTATGGAGGCAATCAAGATTTATGATGAAGGCATTGCCAGCAAGGAAGATATTGACAAGGCAATGAAGTTTGGTCTCAATCATCCGATGGGACCTTTTGAACTAATGGATTTTACGGGTATTGATATCTGTTATCTTGTCAATGAAGTGCTGAAAAAGGAACTCCCGAGAGAGCTGAAACATACAACACCTTATTCTCTGAAGGCTACTGTCCGGGCAAACAGGCTTGGCCGCAAGACAGGCGCTGGCTGGTATGATTACAAAAAATAGGGAGATTCATCATGACAGTTTTTAAGGATATAATATTTGAAAAGGAGAACGGTGTCGCGACCATTACCATTAACCGTCCGCCTATGAATGCCATGAGATACAGGACATACGCAGAGTTTCATAAGGCGTGTGATCTTATCACTGCGGATGAAGAGGTCAGGGTGGTTATTGTTACGGGAGGAGGAGAAAAGGCCTTCAGTGCAGGAGGTGATGTAAAGGCCTTTTACGATCTTGGCGACTCTGTTGAAAATGCAAGGGAATATGTCAACAATGCAAGTTCTGCCATAGGCAGGATAAAAAATCTTGAGGTACCTGTAATTGCAGCCGTTAATGGCCTTGCCATGGGTGGAGGGATAGAGGTTATGTGTGCATGTGATTTCAGGATTGCCTCTGAAAAGGCTATCTTTTCCCAGGCTGAAATTAATATAGGCCTTATACCTGGGACAGGCGGTACCATCGAACTCCCCTACATTGTAGGTTGGGCCAAGGCAAAGGAGATGGTTATGCTTGGGCGCACCTATAACGCACAGGAGGCCTTGGATATGGGTCTTGTGATGAAACTTGCAACACCTGATGCTGTCATGGATGAGGCCAAAGCACTTGCGAAAGAGCTTATGTCAAAGTCGCAGACGGCATTGGCGCTTGCCAAACACATGATGAATACAGGTATTAATCTGGATCTTGCAAGTGCAAGGAGAATGGAGATAGATTTTTTTAACCTGCTGTATATGACAAAAGATGCCAAGGAAGGACTTCTTTCTGTTATTGAAAAGCGTAAACCTCAATACAAGGGAGATGAACTTGTGCCTGACATAAAGGAAGGCATGGCCTTTAAACGGGGAGAAAAGGAATAAATCTGAACATTTTTTACATGTTCTTTTATCTTTCCCTGTACAGAGGAAAAACGTGGCAAAGAGAAATATACCGGCCTGTTCAGGCATTATATCCTGATGGGTCGGTATATTTCTGTGTTTTTATGCATGCAAAAACGGCGTTAACCACTCAGAAAGGAGCAGGATCAAGGTCTTTCCTGTTGGATTGATTGATCTGTTCAGGATTACGGCATCTGTTTGTGACGGTTGTTTTTTTATATCAATTTTATGGGATAAAGGGGTATTGTTTTGGCAGATTCTCGAACTTATAATGATGGAACAAAAGAGATGCTTTTATCAAGGGCAATTGATCTGTTTTATGAAAAGGGTTATGCCGGGGCATCTGTAAGAGACATTGTTAAGGCTGTTAATGTAACCAATTCAATTCTTTATCATCATTTTAAAGACAAAAACGAACTGCTGTACGTTATTATTGAGAGGATTGGTCTGGAACTGATCAGGTCTTTAAAATTGGTGGAACAGCAATACGATGATCCTATGGAGAGGCTTTCCCGTATGATTTATACACAAATCTGTATCGTTAAAGAGAGGAAACGGGAGGTAAAGATCTTTCTTGAAGAACAGTATCAACTGGGGCCCAGGTATAAGACAGGTATATTACGTCAACACAGGGAGATATACAATCTGTATTTAAATCAGCTGAATGCCCTGGAAAACAGGGGTATGCTGCGAAATGTGGACAAGACAGTAGTCAATTTTGCAATCAATGCCATGATGAACTGGTCCTATCGATGGTACAGGGAAGATGGCCCTCTTTCAATAGATGAAGTGGCCGGGTTTATAACAGATATCTTTTTTCATGGTATCCTGAAAAAAATAGAAAAATAAAAAATTTTGTTCTTGACAATAACGAACGTTCGACATTATCCTTTTTTTGTTAGGGCTAATGTCTGTTGACAGATGGTTGTTTACACGGTTTTGGCGGTATTGTGCGTGATGTCAGTAAGGTGGATATATGATCTTTTGTTAATGCCGTGCGTATGTTTTTTCTTTTTATTTGTTTAAAAGGGGGTGATAACAAAACATTAGATAAAAGAGCAGCACCTTGGGGAGAGTTTTTTGCTTGTTTATGGGGAAGCGTTTGGTTTCAACCTTGTATTGTAAGGATTTTTTCCTTTTTTTATTTTATATGTTGCGGAGGAGAGAATATGACAAAAATTTTCAGGAAAGGATTTGTTCCTTTTGTTTGTCTTTTTTGCTTGTCTTTATTATTGGTGCCTGCTGTATATGCCCTGGAATATCATATTGGCGACAAGACCCTGTATGTAATGGGTTATGCAGAGCAGTATGTCCGTTTTGGAATGTCAGGCACAACTCATTCCAATGACGGTACATATATAACCAGTGCCTCGCGCAAGGGGCTGATGGACGGTATGTTTTCCCTGTACACCTGGCAGCACCTGAAATGGAGTGACAGTCTTGAGTTCAGGACGGCATTTCGTTACGAGGGAGACTGGCTTTCGTACGCGGTAAACAGCGGTGATCATAATGATTTTGATCCGATCAGGCCGTCAAGGCATGATATGAGAAGCGATGATCATACGAAACAGATAGTACGGGAGTGTAATGTCGCATACTTTTCACGTTATGTTAATGTAAAGATAGGCAAACAGACAGTGGCATGGGGCCAGACGGACCTTTTTCGTCTTATGGATATGATCAATCCTATAGATTACCGCCGTATGTATATCCTTCGTGATTCTGACTATGGGTATGCAGAGAGCCGTGTGCCCTTGTGGATAGCAAAGGTGGAGGTATTTCCTGAGATCTCTATAGGAGATATTACGGGCATTGCCCTTCAGTTTATTGCAACGCTTGATACAGAGTCAAAGACACAATTTTACATAGGTCCCAGGAATGGTGGTGTGTGGGGCTTTCCTATTCCGGCTGATATGCCTGACTTGACGGGAATTGGACTGGGTCATCTCAAGGATATAAACATACATGATCGTCGTCGTTCACAGTCTCTCAAAAATACGACCTTTGCATTTCGTATGGCGGCAAACTGGGGCAATACCTTTTTTACCATCAACTTCTATCATGGCTGGGATGATATGCCTGTGCTCGTAAGAGGCCCGAATTTCCTTCATGCCCAGAATGGCGGTAATGTGGCTGACGGGGCAGGCTACGGGTTGAACCTGGAGCAGATATATCACCGCAAGACATGTCTTGGCTTTACCGTATCACGGGAGATGGATTTTATAAGACCCTTTGCTCAGGCCCTGCATCAGCCGGCAAATCCGACCCTGAGGATAGAGGCATACTACCGCTGGAACAAACCGGTTGCAACCGACTGGGTTGAAAGAATAAAGAATTATGATTTTGGTGGAGCTACTGCCAAAGAGTACAGACGCAGAGATATTCTGAGATACATGGTTGGCTGGGACTGGCCTATGAGAATTTCCTTTCTTAATCCCCACAAGGAGTTTTTTACCACCTTTCAGTTTGTACATGCCCACCGTATGAACGGAGGAGATTTCTGGAATGCCCCTTATCATTCCAAGGATCCGAAGGACAAGTTTGATGTTACAGGTCTTGTTAATACTACCTATTTTCATGATATTGTCCGGCCTCAGATTGCCTTTACCACTGACCTGAACCATAACCAGGCGTCTCTTTTGAAAGGTTCATGCCGTTTCTGGTTTGGAGATCATTGGAGACCTGAGATTGGGTTTATGATGATGACAGGCAAGAAAGACAGCAGTCATGGTATGTTCAGACATAGGGATAATATATGGCTGAAGGTAAAATACCAGTTCTGAACGGATATTGTTTGAAAATCCCAAGTTTTTTGTAGAAAAATTTTTTGTGTTATGATAGATGCATATATCCGAAGGTTATGTGTCTTTTGATTATGCGCTGACGGATGGCAGGTAATCTTGTTCGTTCAGCGTGGATATACAGAAATATTTTGCTTTGGTATGTTTTTGTTTTGGCTGTTTGTATAAACATTTGTATAAACAACAGACGGCCAGAATGGTTTCCAGAAAAAGGAGGAGAGGATACAGTGAACACATTAAAAAAGAGTTTTCGGGTCGGCTTGTGTTTTGTAATGGTTTTTGTTTTTGCAAGTCTGTTTTCCATATCACAGGCCTCTGCTGAATTTAAGATTTTTCAGCGTCTTGAGATGCCCAAGCCTGGTTACAAGGT
>CAYWEN010000004.1:0-214496 GCA_964457545.1 uncultured Desulfobacterales bacterium
TGCAATATTTACCTTTTTTACAGGCCGCAGAAACAAACCTGAAAAGAGTTTAACGGTTGGCAAGGGCCTGTCTGGCCTCATGTTTTTTAATATCGTGACATAATTAATAATACCAATATATTGCGATTGTCAAGTAAAAAAATCTATATATAGTATAACTATGTGTTGTTGCAGAAGAAATTATTGCAAGGCAATATGTGGTTTGCATTTATAATCTATATATAACCATTCAGACAGGGCGCTTCAGATTTGATGAAAGTTTTTTTCTGTGATATTACTTGGTCCTTGTTCATAAACAAGAGGGTTTGTTCGGGGTCAGGGTATGTCAAAGATTTGATTGCGGCAATGTATTTCAAATATCAGGGCATAACAATGCAGACAAAACTAACTGTTACCCCCCCGGTCTGTTTTATGGATAGATAATAGTTACGGAGTCCTTATGTACAAAAAAAATATTCCGGCTTGCTTGATCGTTTTTCTTCTTGTTCTGTTGTCACCCTGTGTCATAAAGGCAGAATTGCCTCCTCTTTCAGGTGCTATTGATAAGGGGCTGTACAAAGGCCGGAGCAAAGAGATAATAGCGGTTATCAATAAACGCCAGGATATGGCAGACAGATTGATAGCCGAGGTAAAAGACATCCTCTCGCAGTCCTCTGCTGTTAATATAAAAACAAGGGCCCTGATAGAAAATACGCTGGAGGCCCTTCAAGGATTGTCCTTTCAATTAACAGGGCTTAAATCAGAGGTCAAAAGGCCTGTTGATTTTCCGTTTACCATAGCTGCACTGGGACTTCCTCCTTATCCGCTTGAAGCATTTGAAAGCAGAATAAATCTCCTTTACAAGCTTGAACAGCAGCTTTCAGAGGGAAAACAGAGGCAGAAGGATTATGATGAAAAAACAGATGTACTGGAAAACAATCTGAAATCTCTGTTCCTTGAGTACACAAAACTAAAGGCTATGCACCCCAGCAGTATTACAGCGTATATGAAATTGGCCCGGATACTGAGTTTGCAGGTTGAATATGCCCTGCTCCAGATAAAAAAGGCCAAGAATGAAAAATATCTTTCTTACCTTGCAGAACTGCATGCAAAAGATTTGAAACAGATAAAAAGCATTTTTGACAGTTTAAAGATAACAAAGGAGAACATAGAAAAGGCGAAAAAAGAAAAGGATATTGTTGCTGTCAGAGAGAAAAAAGAAATAACAAAATTGGATGAAAAGTACAGACAGGCAAGTAAAAGTGCAATTGTTTCCGAAATAAAGCTTGATAATATTATAAAAAGACTTTCTTCCAACGGATTGAGTAAATCTGTGATTCAGCTTTTGCGTGCAGAAAAAGACAGACTTGAGATTGTTATTCAAGGCTATCACATCACACAACAGAATATCAAGCAGGAAAAACTTGCCCTGAACCTTGGAAGAATTGAATCCTCATTTCAGTATGACTGGATCGCTACTTATGCGGCTTTTCCAAAGGCTAAAAAGCCTGCAGAATTTATAGAAACGTCCATAAAACTTATGGATGATCTGGCTGCAGGTTATGAAAGACTTACACAGCAGATTATAGATATAAGCAGAACAAAATCCGATCTGGTCAAAAAGGTGACCGTGCTAAAGAGCTATAAAGGGAATATCTCCAAAAGAGCTATGTACAACATATCTTCTCAATTACACAGGATCCTCAATCTGACAGATTCTCTTTTCCTTAAAACAACTGAAAACAAATACAAATTTGAGGAGTTGAAGAACAGGATAAGTTGCATTGTCAATCTTATGCGGAACAGGGCCACTTGGTTAGACCGCCTACATGTCTGGAGCAAGAACTATCTGTACAAAGGCATGGAAAATATCAAAGGAGTTGCATATTATCCATTGATTACATTGGGGAATACAAATGTAACCCTTATCAGTATTTTCAAGGTGATATTTTTGCTGTTTGCCGGCATTGCAGCTCTTAAAATCATCAGAAAAAAATTAGCTGTCATACTTTTTAGAAAGTTTCATCTGTCTTACGGTGCAGTTAATTCTATCACGACATTGGGTTATTATGCATCCTTGGTACTGGTTGCGCTTATTGCCATGTCTACTGCAGGGCTTGATCTTAGTCAGCTGAGTATTATATTGGGTGCCCTTGGTGTTGGCGTTGGTTTTGGACTTCAGACTGTAGCCAACAACTTCATAAGCGGTCTTATCCTGTTAACAGAACGTTCCATCCGTGTAGGAGATATTGTAACCATAGAGAACAATATTACCGGTGAGGTAAGAAACCTTGCCATAAGGGCCACTGTAATAAGAACATATGATGGAGAAGATATTATTGTCCCCAATTCAGAATTTATTTCCAACAAGGTTCGAACATGGACATATGGCGATGACTGGCGAAGACTGAAAATAAGTTTTGGTGTCTCTTACGATGCAGACCCTGAAAGGGTAAGGAATATTGCCATTGATGTTGCGAGAGAGGTTAAAACCACCGTAGAAGATGAAGATCATCCCATAAGAATACGATTTGAAGGATTCGGAGATAACAGCCTGAACTTCTCTATAAAGGTATGGTGCCGTATGACCCGTCTCAGGGGATATTCAGGTTTGATCAGTGATTATTACTTTGCGCTGTTCAAAAAACTTAAGGAGGCGGATATTGAGATACCTTTCCCTCAGAGAGACGTTCATCTCAGGTCTGTGTCATCCGATATCTTGCAATCCTTCAAGAAGGAAGACAAATAAATAATTATGATGTCAATCCATAGATAAGATGTCTTGTTCAGACGACATCAAGGTATGCAAAAGACCTGACCGGTATTTTAAGGTTTAGGATTTGGGTCCGATGATGCAGGCAAAACAAGCATTAATGGATGGAGACTGATTGGCAGGGGATACAAGATTATGAATACTGTTATGTGTCTTAATGTGTTGATCTGCATGGTTGGTTTTGGGCTGCTATATTGGGGCGCAGAATGGCTTGTAAAGGGATCATCCAGCCTTGCTTCAGATTTTGGAATAAGCCCTATTGTTATCGGTCTTACCGTGGTTGCCTTTGGAACATCTGCACCTGAACTGGTGGTCAGTCTTGTTTCAGCCATTAATGGCAAAAACATGCTTGCAGTTGGAAATGTGGTAGGCAGCAACATATTGAACATAACCCTGGTGCTTGGAATGGTATGTATGCTTAGGCCTATGACAGTACAACGATCTGTTATCACACGTGATATTCCAATAATGCTGGGGATTTCCATCTATCTTGTTGTTATATGTTCAGATTCAGAACTGAGCAGGTCTGACGGCATCACCCTGTTCACATTCAGCATATTATATACGCTTTTCAACTACTATGTTTCAGTCAACAGTTACAAAAATCTGCCACTTGAAGTTACAGAAACCTCATTTGCTGGTACAGAAAAAAAGGCTTCATCCAAGAGACATCTGACAAATATCCTGCTGATTGTTACAGGAATAGCAGGTGTTATATATGGAGCACAGCTTGTTGTAGATTCCTCCGTAAAAATAATGTCTGTCCTGGAGGTCAGTGAAAAGTTTATTGGCCTTACAATAGTAGCCTTTGGTACATCTCTCCCCGAGCTTGCCACATCTGTTGTTGCCGGCATAAGAAAGGAAACAGATATAGGTATAGGCAACCTTATAGGCAGCAATGTCTTCAACATATCAAGTGTGCTTGGCTTGACCTCCATTGTAAGACCAATATCTTTTACAGGGGGGATTGTCAAAAACGGATTAATTGCAGACTTCTCCATCATGATAGTAGTAAGTGCCTTGCCATGGGCAATTATGCTGAAAACCCGCTGCCTTTCACGTAAAAGTGGAGGAGTTCTCCTCTTTTGTTACATCTGTTTTATCATCTACCTGTATTTTTTCAGAAACATGGGATAATTGCCCTGTTCCTCGTTTTCTTGCATGCCCCTGAAGTGCGGACATAGAGGTAGACTGCTGCATACATACCAAGACCCTATGATGCAGTCATGGCAATGAAAAGGAACAGTATGAGGACAAAGAGCATATATCCTGCATAGGTGTTTATTTTTCCGCCATGTATGCGTGCCAGGGTATTGGCGGTCCACGTTGCAGCACTTGCAAATGGCCGGAGGATCAGTCTGTCTGTCAGGTGTATCTCTCTGCGTTTGCGGCTGATGGCCATCCTAAAATGCTCTGCAATGGTTTTCTGTCGATCTACTGTTTTGGTAGCGAGGATGGCCTCAAAAATCACCCTGACCGGTTGTGCAAAACCAGTTGCAGTATATGTCATCTCAGGTGAAAGATATCTTACTCCGCCATCCCATCTCGGCCGGTATTTTACCTTGCGAAACCTGCCGGCAATAAAATGAACCAGAATGGCAGAAGTAACAAGCATGAATATGAGAGTCACAAACATGTATGATGTGGACATCACAAATACTACCGGATTTTTTTTCCCGCCACGATGGATAACGGCAAGGCCCCGTCCCGGTACGGCACCGCGGCCTATCTGTGCTCCAAGATTGTGAAAATCGGCTACAAACTGTTTTGGCAGTCTGGTTTGCTGCGAGGCATTATTATCATAAAACAGGGGGGGAACAAGCACATCAGCGCCGCTGACATGGGTTATTGGCATTACAGCCTTGTCAATAACGGGAATTACATAGGTTGGCAATACACCAAGAGCAAGGCATACGAATGCAAGAAAGGCCATTGGAGCAAGGGCTGTACGGCCTGTTTCCCGTGCGTTTTTTATTGTATTTGAACGCGGCATACCGAGAAAAGCCATGGCAAAGGCGCGAACAAAACATGTTACAGCAAGACCTGCAGTAAGAGCCAGGCCCGCTCCTGCTGCAACAAAGGCAACCTTAACACCAAAAGATGATATCTCTACGCTACGCAAAAGTGCTTGAAGGGTAAGCCATTCGCTTACAAAGCCGTTAAATGGAGGCATGGCAGAAATGGACAAGGCACCAATCAAAACAAAAAGGCCTGTCCATGGCATCTGTTTTAGCAGTCCGCCGAGACGATCAAGGTCTCTGGTTTTGGTAGATGCCTCTGCCTCTCCAACTCCCATAAAAAGCAGGGTTTTAAAAACCGAGTGATTGAGTAAATGGTAAAAAGAGGCAATAAAGGCCATTGCAGCCGCGATTCTGTGGTTGGTTGCAATAAACAGGGTACCTGCGCCAAATGCGGTAATAACAATACCTGCATTTTCAATGGAACTGTGGGCAAGCAGGGCCTTGAAATCGTTTTCAATGGTAGCATACAGTATCCCTATCAGGGCAGTAATGGTTCCTGTGATCAGTATTATAATACCTGCTGTTGTTTGGGTTACAGGCATGACAGATGCATTAATCCGTACAATACCATACAATCCCATGTTCAAAGTTGCTCCGGCAATAAGCGGGATAAAGGCAGAAGGGGCAGAGACATATGCCTGTGATACCCAGAAATTCAAGGGAATCAGACCTGCCTTCACCCCGAACCCAAAAAATGACAAAAGGAATATTGCCCATCTCATCCCTGTTTCTATACCCGGACTGCCTGCCCTGATGGCATCAAAACTTAATGACCCAACAGTTCCTGCCAACAGTAACAATGCAATCAAAACTGCAAGTGTGCCTGTCTCCCCTATTGCAAGCATCAAATATCCTGCTCGTTCCCTGGCGTTCATGGTAATCATAAGATATATGATAATTGACATGATTTCCCATGCAACAAGGAACAAGAAGATATTTGAGGCAATAGGAATCATTGTAAGGGAAATCAGCAAGATCAGATACAGCGAGGCAGAGACATGTGGAAAGAGACAATCTTTATGCAGCCGGTTTGCTGCAAAAATTGAGGCAGGCATGGCAACCAGGGCAGTTACTGCAAGAAAAAAGGCTGCAAGACGGTCAATAGAGACAGTTAACGAGCCTATGCCCGGGATAATCCACAGTGAGGCATGAAAGGAATTACCGGTAAGCAGAACAACTGTCCCACATATAAAAACAAATAAAGATCCCATACATCCAAACAGGGCAAATAAACGGAAGGTATTTTTACCAGAAAAAAATATCGTTGCCAGTATTCCTGCAAAATATAACAAAAGACCTGTTGTCAGCAGGGACGCTACAGAAATCATGTTATTTGACTCCTTTTCTTGTAAATCAAAAGATGAGAGTTCTTCCCTTTGGAGTTACAGTTGTGTTATTGATTATGAAAACACATTGCGACTTTGCAGCAGTATCATACAAAGGTATATGCGGCAGGTAAGACAGGTAACAGTTAAGTTATCCAGCAAGTTGCCACAGTCCTCTTAAAAAAGGCCATTTATTACATCTGTTCAGGAGCGGCGGGGGTATGCACGTCTGAAAAAACGGTATTTCGGCCTGTTACAGTAAGCAGACCGTGCAAAATGGCAAGAGGTGGAGGTGGACAACCAGGGACTTCTGCATCAACGGGCAGGATCTCTGAAACACCGGCATAGGTGACAAAATCAGGGCCAAAGACACCCCCACAAAGGGCACAGGCACCCACAGCCATAACCCGTTTAGGTGCAGGCATGGCTTCATAGGCCTTTAATAAAGGGAGTTTCATATGTTCTGTAACCGGGCCGACTACAATGAGAAGATCTGCCTTGCGAGGTGTTGGCGTTATAAAAAAACCCAGCCTGTGCATATTATAGAAAGGATTGTTCAAAAGTTTGAGTTCGTTAATACATGCCCCGCAATCTCCGGCATCAAGCACCCGTATATGTACAGATGATCTGAATGCCTTTGGGAAAACATCCGATCCATCCTTCATCCTTGCCCACTCAAAGTCTGCCTTCCACGGGACAGGTTCTTTTATATCTCTTGCACACCTGTAACAGTGGATGCACCGCTCATATTCTACATCTATGCCGTTTTCCGTTTTTACCAAGGCGCCTGTTGGACAGCGTAAACGCAGGTCTTCAGGAAAATCTCTACCACCTAATCCTTTTGGCAATCCAGGAGTGATTCCAAGGGTATTATCCTGTTTTTCTGGATAAGGTGTGGTAACGATTCCGGTCTGTAATCCCTTTATAACCCATCTGATCATTTATTTGCTCCTGAATCGGTTTTAACCCTTTAAAATACTCTTTGCTGTTTGTAAAAACAGCCTATCTGTCATTTTCCGCCACTGATAGTCCAAATGTAGCGAGGATAATAGGAAAATCCTGAAAGGCAAAATTCTCTGAGGCAAAATGGAATCCGTGCCAGTTGGCAAATGAGGGGGATATTATCCGGTACCTGTTGATGATTCCTTTCTCGTCAATACGAATCCAGTGCCATGATGCGCCACGCGGTGTCTCAATACCTGCAAATGATATCCCTGGCCTGATTTTGCAGGAGGAGATGATGTCTCCCCTTGATAACATATCAACGGTCTGTTCCATAATATAAAAAGATTCTCCTAATTCATCAAACAGTATACGAAGCCTTGCATAACTGTCTCCCTCTTTTTCACAGGGCACACCAAAATCAACCTCATTGTATATACAGTAGGGCTGTATAAGTCTGAGATCATTATTACATTTTGATCCGCGGGCCACAGGTCCTACCATACCGTACTCTTCTGCCTGATCCTTTGCAACAATGCCTACTTCCTCGATACGGTCCAGAAAACTGCTGGTGTTGGACAGGAGTTTCTCAATACCCTTTGCTGTCTGGACAATTTTGTTGAGTTTGGTAATGGCTTGTCTGCATGCTGTATCATCCACATTCTTACTAAGTCCGCCCGGAACTGCCAGACCGAAGAGATAGCGGTGACCGGCAAGTATATTGGCAAGTCTGAGTACCTCTTCTTCAAGAATAGCCATCTGGTTGGCGGCAACTACAAGACCGGTAGAGTTACATACAGCCTCAATGGTTCCGAGATGACTTCTGAAACGTTCCATTTCTGCAAAAAAGACACGCAGAATCTGTGCTCGCTCAGGAACAGTTACATTACATAGCCTTTCAACCGCCATACAAAAGGCAAGGCCGTGAGAAAAGGCAGTAGTGCCTGCAAAACGTTCAGATAACAGGAGGACATCATGATACATGCGTCCTTCCGCCTTTTTTTCTACTCCCCGGTATTTAAAAAAAAGCCTTGGAGATGCACAAAGAACTTCTTCTCCTATTGTTTCCAGTTGAAAGTATACAGATTCCGCATCTCCGGAAAACACGGGGCCTACAGGCATAACAAAGGCTCCCGGAGCGGTGAGGATCCTTTTTGGGTGCCAGTCAGGTTTTGGCCTGTGCACGGGAATAACATCTTTCGGGTCAAAACCTCTGCGCATAGGTTCCAGTCCCTCTTGCCAAACATCATCGTGCAGGATAAAGTCCCCGAGACGTGGATGGCCCTCAAAAGTTATCCCAAAGAGATCTTCTGCCTCACGCTCATGCCAGTCAGCAGCATGGATATATCTGCTTACACTTTTAAAACCCCTTTTTTCAAGAGGTGAGCTGACCTTTGCCAGGAGAGAGCCCTGTTTTTTCTTGCCTGTGAAAAGATAGTAAAGATCCCACTGGTCAGTATTTTCTTCAACAATCAGGCCGGAAAAACAATAATCTTTTTTATGAAACAACCAGTCACATACAAGAGGAATCTGTTCACACCTGCATTGGAATTCGGCACTTTCCGGATATGTATTATGATTGATCCTGATATCAGGCCATATAGATTGTGCCTGCTCAATAACCTCTTGAATTTTCATGGTACTATCCTCCCATAGTTGCAGCGGCAAGCATAAGCAGTTTGTACAACGCTCCATGGATATAAAACCCAAGAACAACAACAGGCAGTGCAGCAATAACAAGGGTAAGCTTGCAGGTTATGGGCAATGGAGAGGAAATGCCCTTTTCACTGGCTTCATCTGATCCAAAAACCATACGGCTTACATGATTCATTATGGCAAAAAATGCAATTGCAATGAACAATGCCAGCAGACCTGTTACAAAATATCTTTGCTGATGCAGACCCGCCCGCAGAATCGAAAATTCACTCATAAAGAGGACAAAAGGCGGCGCTCCGGCAATGGCCAGGCCTCCTGACAGAAGAGCCACACCTGTTGCAGGTGCCCGTTTTATCAAGCCATGTACCGAGCCAATATCCCTGGTTCCCATAAGCAGCAGTACACTGCCTGCAGCATAAAAACAGAAAGATTTGGTAAGTGCATGACCAACAATCTGAAGCATTGCACCTGTATGAGCCATGCCTCCTCCGATTCCGACTGCTGTAAGAATAATGCCCATATGTTCAACAGTGGAAAAGGCAAAGAGCCGTTTGTAGTCACGTACTTGCAACAGCAGAAAGGCCGCTGCACCAACAGAAACAAGTCCAAATGATATCAGCCACATATTTGCATGTATGGAAGGAACAAGCCTGATTATGGGCAAGAGCCTTAGTATAACATATAGGACCACCGTAGTTTCAACGCCGGAAAGGAGTGCGCATACAGGTGAAGGAGCCTGACTGTGGGCATCAGGAAGCCAGGTATGAAGCGGTACCAGGCCAACCTTGGCACCAAGACCTGCAAGAATAAAAACAAATGACGCCTTGAGCAGAACCGGAGACATGTGTGGGGCAATCAGTAGCAACCCTGACCAGGTATAGGAGTCTATGTTTGCATGTCTTGCCGCCCAGTACAGTATAAGGAAGCCCAAAAGGGCAATAGCCGCCCCCATAAGTGTAAGCACTACATATTTCCAGGCAGCCTCAAGGGCCTCATGGGTATTTTCAAACCCTACCAGGAGTACAGAGAACAGGGTTGTCAGCTCAAGTGCAATCCATACCATATTAGGTTCCTGAAGCAGCGGAACAACAAGCATGGAGAAGGTGAAAAGATTGAAATTTGAATAATAGCGTCTGCTTTCTCCCCTATCAAGATCCATGTATCCTGCAGAAAACAGGGATGCAGTCATATTGACAAACGCAACAAGCAGAAGGATCAGTATGCCAAAGCTATCAACGGCAATCCAGCCAGGGATGGAAACAAGTACGTGTTTTGAAGAGCAAATCACTTCCATGGCTGAATACACTGATAAAACAAGGACACCTGTTGCACCAGTCAATGTTATGAATGCACCAAAACGCGCGCGATCGGTTAAAGCAGAGAGTGCTGTGGCTATCAGCGGTATTATCACAAGAACAATAAGGATCATTTATATGGCTCCTCCCTGAGTTTTTCAAGCCTGCCAACCGTAGTTGTTCCAAGGTGTTTATGAACCCTGCGGGTAAGTATTGATACCACAAAAATCAATATAAGGAGGTCAAAAACCAGTGCCAATTCAGATATAAGCGGCAAATCAGGTGCAACGGCAATTCCGGCAAAAAAGGCACTGTTTTCCATGGCCAAAAGACCTAAAAGCTGAGGAACAGCCTCACGCCTTGCAGTAAGGGTATATGCACCTAAGAACAGCCCTGCAAGACCAATGGGAATGTTTATGTATAGGGCTTTTGCGGCAGATACTGCTTTTAACCAGGGCAGACTGAGAAAACAGGAAACAATCGTAAGTACAAGGGCAATAATCAGGGATGCCGGTATACTTACGACCTGATCTATTTCACGCCGCGTATACACCTCTTCACCGAGCATGTGCAGCAAAATCCATGGAAGGATCCATACCTTAGCAATAAGGTTTATTGTGCCTACCGCCATCAGATGGACTGAAAAAGGGATTATACCAAGCATAAATGCAGAGACTGCCAAAAAGAACGACTGAAAGACAAAAAACCTTAGGCAGGCCCTTACCTGCCTGGCAACAACAATGCCAAAGGTAGCAACAATAAAAAGGCCTCCTGCAAGCGCATTAAGATTGGATACAAGATCTGTCATACCTGTAAATACCGTCATTGCCTGCCTCCTAATGTGTAAAGGCACTGGTAAGCATCGCAATAACAGCGATCACAAATGCAGTGCTCATAAATTCACTTATCCGAAACAGTCTCAGCTTTGCAAGAGATGACTCAATGATGACCAGAAATACAATAAATGCAAGGATCTTAAGCAATACAAGGGGAATTGCTACAAGAACATCCATTAAATCTAATGTTGCCGCCAGTCCCCACGGGGTAAGAAGAACATTCATAAAAATAATCATCAGCACAAAGAACTTCATCCATCCCCCCCATTTCATAAGGGCTGCACTCCGGCCGGAATATTCCAGACCTTTTGATTCTTCTATCATGGCAAGTTCAAAATGGCCCGAAGGATTGTCAACAGGGATACGACCTTTCTCTGCCAGTATGAGCATTATAAAGGCAAAAAGCAAAAGGATATGAGAAGGTTCAAAGAAATTAGAAAGAGGGGTTACCCATTTTTGCTGGACAATAAAGGGTATGGTGGAATCAGCTACAAAAGAAACAGTAAAAAAAACAATGAGAAAGATTGGTTCTGCAAGAAAGCCAACCATACGGGTACGGCTTGCCCCCATTGCTCCATATGGGTTTGCTGTATCAACTGCTGCGAGGGCAGCAAAAAAACCGCCCAAAGCCAGCACAAAACCTGCTCCAACCATGTCTGCCATGAATGCCCAGAAAAGGGGATAACTTGTCAAAACAGGAATAAGCAGGCTTACAAACACAGGGCCTACAAAAACGATATATGGAGTTACTCGAAAGATCCAGGAACTTTCTTCCGGAACAACTTCATCTTTATTAAACAGCTTCAAGAGATCACGATAAGGCTGAAATATATCAGGTCCCTGTTTAGATTGAACAATTTCCTCCAAACGATTAAGGATGCCGGCCGCCAGGGGAGAAAAAACTATGACTACCAGCGCCTGCAGAATATTGAAAAGGATGTATTTGCTCATTAAATTCTCCTTCAGCATTACTGGACTGGCGACTATTCACAAATATACGCAGGGTATATAACAAATTTCCCTGTTCTTTGGATCTGTCAGGGCCCCAATTCCGCTGCATAAAAGCAGAAAGCCTGTTTCATAAGTAAAAAAATTGCGTATCAGCTCAATAATAGGGGGATAACAGCGAACGTGCCATCCTGCCCCTGTTTATTGAACTATTACAAAATTACAAAAATCTCGTCGCTGTCCTGTAGGAAGAGGTCCAAAGTATTATATGAAGGCATACTATAGCAGATCACATATGTCTGTTGCACAGAGAGAGCAGCAGGCACGGATATCCAAAAAAGGTCATCAGACAAGGTTGATTTGTTCAGGAAAATACAACAGAAATATCAGGAATGAAAAAAGGGAAGGGGGCTTAAAAACAGCCTGTTGGTAAATACAGAATAGAACTGCAGGGTATGTTAGAGTCCCTCCCTTTAAAACAACCATCCTGACCGCAAATACGGAAACCTGACGCAGAGAATCCTGTTTTTCACACTGGGGTTGATCAGCTTTATTACCGGCCCCGGTGTAAAAACCTGTACGGCAGGAGTCATTATCCCTTGACAGGGCGTTTATTCGGGGGACTCCATCCCCAGCCATTTGATTTTCATCCACAAGTGGATGTGAAAACCGGATATGATTTATAGTTTAACTCTGTACTTTTGATGTTTAAGGATATATCAGTGCGAAATATAAAAAGTCAAGCCAAAAAAACACTCATGGCTGCCTTGCAGCTATACAGAAAGGAATAAGAAAAGGGAAACAGAGAGTGTTTTTATCTGTTTCCCTTTTCAAGACACATTAAGTGTATCCGTTTTTTAACCGCCTATGGATTTCAATATGACTTCAAACATCTTACCCAGATCCGGGATCTTAAAAACAAGGATGAAAGCGATAACCAATGCATAGATACAGAGAGATTCAATCAGGGCCAGACCAATAATCATGGTAGTCATGATTTTGCCGCCAGCCTCAGGATTTCTCGCTGTTCCCAGCAGGCCACTACTGATGGCATTTCCCATGCCTATGCCTGTACCAAAGGCAGCAAGACCTATCCCGATACCTGACGCAATTGCAATGCCGAAAAATATCCACAGTCCTGCAGCCTGCACTGTACCTTCATCAGCAAGGGCAAAAGAAGCTGATCCCAAAATCATCAGCATAACCAAAATTCCAAACGATGTTTTCCTATACATGTTCCCTCCTTTTATAATTTTTATGGCCTTCTTCCACGGCAAACCCTGATGTAGAAATCTGGCTGAAAACGGTCATCTTTCCAAGATCACAGCTTGCAAAAAAATATTTCTGGCAACTCGTTGATTTTCCGAAAATATTTTTTGCATATCACAAAACCTGGAAAAAGGCATTTTTGAACAGATTTCTACATATGCCGTTGGTATTATATTACATTAGCTTGTCTTTATATCACAGATTACAATTCCGGCAGATATTCGGAGTGGAGACAACAGACATGACAATTTGCAAAATCACATCTGTGTAACGTTATGTCAAGCAATATTTTACATGACCAGTTGATTTTACCAGGTTTGCAGGAAAGGCGTCTTTTGCAGGCCCGAAGGGTTTAACCTTTAAGTTTGTCTGCAAATGGGTAATAGATATTTCCTGTTTAATGGGCCTCCTCCATAGCGCCTACAAAATACATTATTGCCAGCAACATAAACACAAGTGCCTGAATAAAACTGACAAGAATACCGAGAAACATTATCGGTAAAGGTGCCAGATATAACCCTGCCAGCATAAAAAGGATTGAAAGAACCAGTTCTTTTCCGAATATATTGCCATATAGTCGTACACTCAATGACATAACCCTGGCCAAATGCCCAATTATCTCTATAGGTAACATTAAAGGAATCATCCACCATACAGGCCCCAGAAAATGTTTAACATATCCTGCGCCATGATATTTTATCCCTATATAGTGGGTATATACAAAGGTACATAAGGCCATAGCAAGGGTGGTATTAAGATTGGCAGTAGGAGAATAAAAGCCGGGGACAAGACCAATCAGATTTGCTGCAAAGATAAAAAGAAATATGGTAGCAATAAAGGGAAAAAAGGATTTTCCCTCAGGACCGGTAATTTCAAGCATAAAATTCTCAAGTTTCTCTATAATAACCTCAAAAAAATTCTGTCCTTTTGTTGGAAGAAGCTGAATTCCCTTTGTAACCGTTATGGCACTTCCAACCATAACAAGCATAATCAGCCAGGTGTATGTAACATGGACATAATGTTCAGCAAAATGCCCTAATCCAACAGAAGACAAAATTGTATTTATAAAAAAAAGAGGCTCATGTTCCATATAAGTTACCTCACTGTTTCATTAATGGCCATGAAAGACATCATTAGTTAACCGCTATCTTGGGTTTTTTACAGCCATGCAGAAAAAACTCGGCCTTGCTGTAGAAGGATTTATAAAAGACACAAACATATATCCCTTCATAACATGGCTTTTTATACAAGACTGATTACAGCGCCTTTAAAAATAATTATTTGAAAAAACAGTAAGATGGCAATTTATAAAAAATGGAAAGAAATCATGTTCCTTGCTGGTTTATCCAAACCTTGTTGCAGGATAAACGGCAATTGTGACAATACTGATAATTACAACAGAGAGACCAACAGCCACACCCAGTATATCAACCTTGCCTATGTTGCACAGTATATAAACAATTGTAACAATCATTGCAAGCCTAAAATAAAAATTCAATATGATAGAAATCTTTTTCCTGTGAAGTGGCATATCTTTCAAAAATGTCCTGTCTATGGTCTTGTGTAAAGAATTGAAATTTGCAATTACAATAAGTCCTCCCATGAAGACTCCTAAGGTAAATACAGGAGCCATACAAAAAAAGCTGATTCCTCCAATGATCATAAGTACCCACCAATTGCGGGCTGAAATTTCATCTAAAGTCTGTTCCCTATTCATTTCAGTCTGTCAGTTTTTTTATACATAATATAAAGGGTTCTGAATGCGGCAGCAATCCCAAAACCCAAAAAAATAAAAAAGAACCAAGGCCCTGTATCGAATTTTTTGTCAATATAGTAACCGGCAAACACACCAAGAGCAATGGATAAGGCCATGGCCAGCCCTAATGTGCTTATATATCCTAAGATTCTGACAGTACGTTTTGTATCCTCATCCATAATACAGTGCTCCGGACAGCGAAATCATGTTATTTACAAATGTCATATCCGCGGTCACTGATATACAGCAAGTTATGAATAGAGACTATTTAAAGACTATCAGAGAAGGATCATATTCCCGGGGTTTGACATAGCCCAGAAGATTTATAACAGTTGAGGCTACATTGGACAGACCAGGACTATGGAGAGAAGCCATAGCATATTCATTATTGTAACGGGAATCATGAATAACAAATGGAACAGGATTCAGGGTGTGCGAAGTTTTAATAACCTTTTGCCCGTTTTTATCTATGGTAAACATCTCATCCGCATTTCCATGATCAGCCGTAATTATTGCAATACCTTCAAGTTCATCTATAATCTTCAAAAGATCGCCTATACAACTGTCAACCGTTTCTACTGCAACTATGGCCGCTTCCATAACTCCTGTATGACCAACCATATCTCCGTTTGGAAAATTCAGACGGCCAAAACGATATGTCCCCCCTTTTAACAGCTCAATGGTTTTATCTTTTATCTGTTCGGCCTTCATCCTTGGAGCCTTGTCAAATTCAATTATGTCGGAAGGGATTTCAATGTATGTCTCCAGTGATTGATCAATATATCCTGACCTGTTACCATTCCAAAAATAAGTCACATGACCAAACTTTTGTGTCTCTGATATAGCAAATGAGGAAATACCTTCTGCACATAAATATTCGCTGACAGTTTGTTCAATTACCGGGGGATCAACCAGAAAATTCGGCGGAATATGTGTATCGCCATCATATTCCATCATGCCCGCGTAATAGACATCGGGCAGAGGTCCTCTGTCAAATTCATTAAAATCCTTTTCTGTAAAGGCACGGGATATTTCTATGGCCCGATCTCCTCTGAAATTGAAACAGACAACTGCATCTCCATCAGCAACAGGTCCTTTTGGGTTGCCGTTTTTATCTACAACAACAAAGGGATCTATGTACTGATCTGTTATATCAGGATCTTCTGCATAGTATGTACGGACAGCCTCTTCTGCGGAGGTAAAAGGTCTTGCCTTTCCAAGTACATGAGTTTCCCATCCGCGTTTTACTATGCTCCAGTCTGCATTATAGCGATCCATAGTTATCTTCATTCGACCGCCGCCAGAGGCAATGCAATAAGAAAACCCGTTCTTGTCAGAAATGTCTTTTAACCTGCGTTCCAGAGGCACAATATAGTTCAGGGCCGACTTTTGCCCTACATCCCTGCCATCAAGCAGTGCATGAACACGGACATTTTTAATGCCTGTATCTACACATCTTTCTATAAGTTTATAGAGATGACTGATGTGAGAATGTACGTTTCCATCAGACAGAAGCCCTAAAAAATGTACAGTCCCTCCTCTCAGACCGCGCTGAACAATCTCTTTCCACACAAAAGATTTAAAAATCTTTCCTGTATCAAGAGCCTTTTCCACAAGTTTGGCACCCTGATCAATGATCCTGCCTGCCCCAAGAGCATTATGTCCTACCTCGCTATTGCCCATATCTTTATCAGAAGGCAGACCGACTGCAGTGCCATGTGCCTTGAGCTTGCAATACAGGGAAGATGAAAACAGTCTGTCAAGGTTAGGTGTCTGAGCCAAATAGACGGCATTGGTTTCATCTTTTTTACCTATGCCTATTCCATCCATAATTACAAGAAGCAATGGCCCTTTTCTTCCGTTAAAGACATCTGATTTTTGTAGCTTAAGAGGTTTTATATGTGGCATCAATCTGGCCTTGATGAACATCAGTGTTCATTAACAAACATCCTTTTTTGCAATATCTGCATCTGCTCCGTAAAATACAAGATCTGTTGTATTTCGGTCAATCTGTTGAATCATCTTGTTTTTCTCTTTCTTCTGCCCGGATTGTCAATGCAGATACGCAGACAGACATAAAATGTATCTGTACATCTATCCTCCCTGTTTTTCTAAGGAATGTAGGTCTTGCAGGTCAAAGGGCTGATTTTGTACAAAAAGCATTTTTTTGCTTGAAACTATCCTGAAAAAACCTGACAAGGGCTCATGCCATGCAATTCCTTGATTCCACCCGGTTGATCGGATCTGCAGTTTTCTGAAAAACAGACTGTTAAGACATCAAATCAGCGGATCAATGAACCGATTCTTCGTACGTCTGTCAGGTTAAAGGAGCAGTCTTTTAAAAGTTATACACACCTTTATTCGTTAACGATAGTTTTCAATGCCTTGCCCGGTATAAATTTAGGAACATTTTTTGCTGCAATGGTTATCTCTTCTCCTGTTTGGGGATTTCTTCCCTTACGGGCATTCCTGTTTTCAACCTTAAATGTTCCAAAACCAATCAGAGTTACCGTGTCTTTCTTCTTCATGGCATTTTTTATTGTATCAAGGACACAATCTACAGCAGCCTGAGCTCCTTTTTTGCTGCCAACAACCTTTGCTACTTCCTTTATCAAATCGCTTTTGTTCATTGCAATCTCCTTTTCCAATTAGGTTTGAATTTAAAACATACTTTTAAAAGCCATTATGATTTCATCCATAAATGACCATGTTCCGTGATACTTGCACCTGCTCCATGAAAACATAGAATCATCGCAATTAACATGCGAAATAATTTGCCTGTATGCCGTTCGGACAGGACAGGCAACGCACAGACAGACCAACTGTCAAAAGGGATTAAAAACAAACACGTGAAAGTTTTGAATTGTCAGATTGGTCCCTTTCAGAAACAAAAAGGTGAAGACTGTAGTTATCTGGTTGTTATCTAAGATTTTTTGGTGCCGGAGGTCGGAATCGAACCGACACGGGCGCACGGCCCACTGGATTTTGAGTCCAGCGCGTCTACCAGTTTCACCACTCCGGCAATGTGGAATAACTGCTGTGTAGCCTGCAAGATTACCAATACACTTAACAGATGACTTTGTAGAATGTCAATATTATATTGACTTGGAAATATAAAACATATATAATATATTTTACACGATGTAACTTTTGATTTGTAAAGGAACAGGTAAAATCAGGGGCTGTAGCTCAGGTGGGAGAGCGCATGACTGGCAGTCATGAGGTCAGGGGTTCGATCCCCCTCAGCTCCACCAACAGGTTATAATATAAAGGGGACAACACTTTATTTAGGTGTGTCCCCTTTATTTGTTTATTTGTTTTATGCACCTTCTGTTTTTGTCAAGACCTTTACATAACGTTCGTTTTTTTCTGGCTTGTATACAATATCGTTAAATCTTTTATCTTTATTGAACCTGAAAAAACCGAATATACTGCAAAGGTCTTATGGTAGGGAGGTTACAATCCTACTTCTGCCAAATCGGGGCCGAGATAAGTGCGTTCATTTTCCCCAAGGCAGCCAAGAGAAAGGCAAATCAGAGTCCAGATGTGAACAGTATGGTAATTGCCTTTATAGAAATCGGCAAGATCATGAATTTGAGCATGGCAATTATGACAACCTGTTATACAGTAATCTGCTCCTGTCGCTATGATCTGGTCAAATTTCCTTTTGCCATACTGACGTCGTTGTTCATTAATCCCTGCCTGCAAAAAACCGCCACCGCCGCCACAGCAGTAATTGTTGGATTTGTTGGGAATCATATCAATAAAATTTTCTTCTCCCACCAGAGATTTGACCACAAATCTTAGGTCATCTGCTACTGCGTCTCCGAAACTTTTACGAACGATCTGACAGGGATCCTGAACGGTGAATTTGACCTTGAGGTCTTTATTCCAGTCGGAATTTACCTTTAATTTCCCTTCCCTGATCCATTTGGCATAATATTGATATATACTTGCTACCTCAAATTTGTGGTCTATATTGAATTTTTTCAGTCCGGCCCGGACTGCATAAGTTATATGACCTCACTCGGTATTAAGAAAGACCTTGCAGCCAAGATCATCCGCCTGTTTTGCGCTTGTTTCTACCAGATGACGCCAGGCATCATCATCAGCGAGAAACATACAGTAATTCTCAGCAGCCCATCCTTTACTGCCATAAGTCCAGTCTGCACCGGCGATATGAAGTATCTTCCACAAAGGCACCATTTCGTCCGGTTCTGTTACTGGTTCACGGGAATTTTGATTCAGAAAGAAATATGCCCCCTTTTTATCAATCGGGGCCTGCAGATCTTCAAAACCGGGCTGTGTTTCTTTTACCTCTTCAAGCACATCCTCTACAACAAACTGAAAGTCTTCAGGGGATGCTCCCATAGCACTGCCTGAATCATTTCTGAGTGCCATATCACAGGACCCCCGAATTCCCTTGGGCCTTTCATCCCGCGGCCAACTTTTTCTTGCCAGGTATATTATCTGGGGTATATCCACTTTCATTGGACATACATAAAGACACCTCTGGCACATGGTGCACATCCATACCCATGGTGTTGATAAAACTTCATCATCAAGACCGAGAGCCACCATTCTCAAAAATTTTCTTGGATCCATATCTTCAAGGCCAGTAGCAGGACAACCACCAGCACAGGTCCCGCAGGCAAAACAAAGATTCAAATTACCCTCAGGCAAGAGATCCTGAACCTTTGCCCTGAATGCTCCTTTTCTTTTTTCTAAATCCAAGGCCTCATCTGCCATAGACACATCCTCCATGTTATAAAAAATTATGTTAACAAACAATTTTGTGCTTTTTTACAATTGCAAGCAAATTTATGTAAATGATTCTCATGTCAGTTTGCCTATCATAATAGTTAAAAACCATTTTTCTGATTTTATGCATACCCGTAAAAATCCAGGTTAAAAAATACTATAAACAACAGGGAAAAAAGACAAGGAAAAAATATAATGCCAGTGTGCAAGAAGATCGTTTTTTGTAAAAAAAACAGGACCTGTTAAAAAAATGACAAGGATTTTATCGCTGCTTTAAAGCGCATCATATAGCATGGGTATGAATAAAAACTGCCTGTGTATCCTGATCAGATTTCACGCGTCTTTAAAAATTGTATATCCGGCCACTTTTCCCTGTAATAGTTTAACTGCCATTCACTGGTTGTCAAAAAGGCCAGTGCACCTTCAACATCCCTGGCAATATTGTTCCTGTTCTTCTGTTCAAATTCAGCCAATATGTTTTTGTTTTCACAATCAATCCATCTTGCAACACTGTAATCAACAGCCTCATAGGCTGCATCCACACCATATTCAGATTTAAGCCTTGCCATGGTGATATCAAACTGTAACTGTCCTACCACCCCAAGGATGTAATCATTGTTCACAACCGGACGAAACACCTGGACAGTACCTTCTTCTGTGAGTTGAATCAGGCCTTTTTGCAACTGTTTGGCCTTTAAGGGATTTTTTAGTCTGACCCTTTTGAAAAATTCAGGGGCAAAATTAGGGATACCGGTAAATTTCAATACCTCCCTGTCAGTAAATGTATCGCCTATCTTTATAGTGCCGTGGTTATGAACGCCTATTATGTCTCCGGGATATGCCTCGTCAATATTTTCTCTTGCCCTTGCCATAAATATGGTGGCGTTTGAAAATGATACCTCCTTGTTAATCCGGTGATGGATTACCTTCATTCCCCTTTTGAATTTACCGGAACATATTCTGATAAATGCAATTCTGTCTCTGTGAGCAGGGTTCATATTAGCCTGAATCTTGAAGGCAAAACCGGAAAAATTTTTCTCGTAAGGAGACACAATGCGGGAAACAGCAGGTCTTGGCTGCGGAGGAGGAGCCATTTCTACAAATGTATCCAGCATTTCTTTAACACCAAAGTTGTTTATAGCACTGCCAAAAAAGACAGGGGTCTGACTTCCATTCAGGTAATGCCTGAGTTCGCAGGGGTTTGATGCCCCCTCAAGCAATTCTATATCCTCACGCAGTTCCGTGGCCTGTGAACCAAGCAGTTCATCTAACCTTGGGTCAGACAAATCATTTATTACAATACCTGTACGTTTTGCCGTGTTCTGACCTGGCGTAAACAGATGAAGTTCATGCCTGTACAGGTTGTATACCCCTCTGAATCTTTTGCCCATACCAATAGGCCATGACATGGGGGTTGTTTCAATCTGAAGCTTGTTTTCAATATCATCCATGATATCAAGCGGTTCCATTCCTTCACGGTCAAGCTTGTTAATGAATGTTATTATAGGGGTATTCCTCATTCGGCAAACTTCCATCAATTTTTCCGTCTGCGGCTCCACTCCTTTTGCGCTGTCAATGACCATAAGGGCGCTGTCAACTGCTGTGAGTACCCTGTAGGTATCCTCGGAAAAATCCTGATGCCCGGGAGTATCCAGCAGGTTTATTTCAAATCCCCTGTACCTGAATTTCATAACGGATGTAGTGATTGATATACCCCGTTCCTGTTCTATTTCCATCCAATCGCTTACAGCGTGCCTTGCAGCCTTTCGGGCCTTTACTGCTCCTGCCTGTTGTATGGCACCTCCGAAAAGAAGCAGTTTCTCTGTCAATGTTGTTTTTCCTGCGTCAGGATGACTTATGATTCCAAATGTTCGTCGCCTGTCAATTTCCTTCTTGTTATATTGTTTGTCCATGGTTTACCTTGACTCAGTAGTGCAATTAGATTAAAAAGACATATTTCAAATCAGTTAGCGTATGTTTACAAATAGATTTTTGGTAATAGCGATTTTTCAATTATTTGTACCTGTTGGGCGATCAGTCTGACTGGCCTTGTAAGGGGTTATATCTTTAAAAAAGAGATATCTGTTGCGAGGTCAAAAAAAAGGTGATCCCGCATTGGTCTGTTTGCTGTGTCCAATACAGACAGGCGCAAGGCTTGCGAAACACAGTCACATGGTGCCCATCCGGAAACAGACTGTGGATAACAGTGAGTTTCCAATTTATCAATGAGAATTTTTGTGCAAGATCAGGGGATTATGCAGAGACTAACGTTCTGCAAGAAATCCCGCAGATTGATACCGGGATTGTGCAAAAAGACCATGTTATGGATGGAAACTGCACCTGTTGGGCATATTTGGTGAACTCATATGAAATCAGGGAAATAAAGGATATATGGAAGAGACTAAAAAAACAAGTTCAGTAATTGATGAACGTATCAAAAAAATGCAAAAATTGAAGGATATGGGTGTCCGTATATTTCCTGCGGGCTTCCGGCCTGACACAACGGCATCAGAAGTTGTTGAAAGATTTGGCGGCCTGGATGAACAAGATCTTGAAAAAGACGAAACGGTTTTTACCCTGGCCGGCAGGATTATGGCTATACGCAGTTTTGGAAAGGCCGCATTTATTAACATTAAGGATAATACAGGACGTATTCAGGCATATATCAGAAAAGATAAGGTTGGCGAAGAAAAATTCAACATATTCAAGCTTATGGATATTGGTGATTTTATTGGAATCACGGGAACGGTTTTCAGAACCAGAACAAAAGAATTGAGCATTCTCGTCACTGATCTGGTTTTGCTTTCCAAGTCCCTGCGGCCGCTTCCTGAAAAATGGCATGGCCTTACTGATGTGGAAAAACGGTATCGACAGCGCTATGTTGATCTTATTGTAAACGACAGCGTTAAAAATGTTTTTGTTTTAAGGAGTAAAATTATTCAGGCCATCCGGAAATTTTTCGTTGATAGGGGGTTTACAGAGGTAGAAACTCCCATGATGCATCCTATCCCCGGAGGGGCTGCTGCCAAACCTTTCAAAACCTATCATAATGCCCTGGGGATGGAGCTGTACCTCAGAATTGCCCCTGAACTTTATCTGAAAAGACTGGTAGTCGGCGGAATGGAACGGGTCTTTGAAATTAACAGGAACTTCAGGAATGAAGGTATCTCTACCGAGCATAACCCTGAGTTTACCATGCTTGAATTTTATCAGGCATATGCCACCTATGAAGACCTTATGTCTCTTACTGAAACTCTTGTGACAATGCTTCTCAATGATCTGTCCCTTGGAAGTATCATTGAATTCAATGAACGGCAGATTAACTTTGCTACACCCTGGAAAAGGATTACAATGTACAATTCCCTGAGAGAAATTGGCGAGGTTGATGAAGACGTTTTTACAGATATGGAAGCTGCCCTTAGAACAGCAGAAGAGGTAGGTGTAAGGCTTGATGACAGGGATAGCCATGCCAGGATATTAACAAAGCTTTTTGATCATCTTGTAGAACCGAGACTGATCGATCCTACCTTTATAATCTCTTATCCGACCGATGTGTCTCCCCTTTCCCGACGAAACGATGAAGATCCTTTCTTTACGGACCGTTTCGAGCTTTTTATCGGAGGCATGGAGATAGCAAACGGTTTTACTGAACTGAATGATCCTGATGATCAACGCAAACGATTTGAACAACAGGTAGCATTAAGGGAGGCCGGAGATGATGAGGCACAGTTCATGGACAAGGATTACATAACTGCCCTTGAGTATGGCATGCCTCCTACAGCCGGAGAAGGGATAGGAATAGACCGCCTTGTTATGCTTATGACAAATTCGTCATCTATCAGGGACGTTATACTTTTCCCCCATATGAGATCAAAATAAATCATTATGTATGGAAGGCAGCAAGACACAATCATACCATAAAAACATATGCGCGCCTTTCTGTTGTCTTAACGTGTTTTCACGGATAGAATCATGTCATTTGAATTGTTTCTGGCCATCAGATATCTCATGTCAAAGCGGAACAACACCTTTATCTCCATTATTACGCTTATATCGGTGACAGGCGTTATGGTGGGAGTAATGGCACTTGTTGTAGTACTCTCTGTTATGAATGGTTTCAGAGGTGACATGATGTCAAAAATACTTGGTGTCAACTCCGAGATGCTGGTCCTGAATTTTACCGGACCCTTTGATCATTATTCTGATATAAGCAAAAAAATCAACAAAATACAGGGTGTTGTTGCATCGACTCCCTTTATTTATGCCCAGGTGATGATCAATAATTCAGGCAATGTTTCAGGAGCTGTTTTACGAGGTATTGATCCCGCAACAGTTCCAGGGGTTTTAAACATAAAGGGTATGATAAGAAATGGGAAACTGGCGTCTCTTGTCCACAATGCCCACAGGAAATTTCCACCGGTTATTCTGGGCCGTGAGCTTTCAAAACAAATAGGTGCCTATGTGGGAAATACGGTAAAGATAGTTGCCCCTGAAGGCAAGCTCACTCCTGTTGGGAGGGCCCCGAACACAAAACTTTTTATGGTTGTGGGCATCTTTGATTCAGGCATGTATGACTATGATGCCTCCATGGTATATACAAATCTTAAAGACAGCCAGGAATTACTCGGTATGGGCAACCGGGTCACAGGTATAGCAGTCAAGGTAGATGATATTTATCATACCGGACACATTGCAAAAAAAATCAGCAAGGTGCTTGGCTATCCCTTTACTGTCAAAGACTGGAAAACGATGAACAGAAACCTGTTTTCAGCCCTTAAACTGGAAAAGATTACCATGTTTGTTATTCTGACAATGATCGTACTGGTAGGAGCACTGAATATTATAAGTACACTTGTTATGGTAGTCATGGAAAAAAACAAGGACGTGGCAATACTAAGGGCCATGGGTGCCTCGGCAAAAAGTATAATGTCTGTTTTCATGCTGCAGGGTCTGCTTGTAGGGTTTGTCGGTACATTTTTCGGTCTTGTTTCAGGTCTTGGGATATGCCAGTTGCTTAAAAAATACAAATTTATAAGCCTTCCCGCTGATGTTTACTATATTTCTACCTTGCCCGTTCAGGTGCAGTGGACAGATATATCCATAGTTGCTGTTTCTGCAGTTATTATATCCTTTTTGGCTACACTGTATCCGTCCAGATATGCATCAAAGTTAAATCCGGTAGAGGCATTCAGATACGAATAATAAAAAACACCTTGGAAAAAATTGGGGTTATGCTGCTTTGTGTCAATCTTTGAACCAAGGCCCCCGCTGCACCTGACTTTATGTGCACATATGTGTTAGCAAGGGAGTATTGTGTGCTGGAACTTGTAGGTATTGAAAAAACTTTTACTCATCGTGGAACCATGATGAATATTCTGACCGATATTGATCTCAGTATTAACTACGGTGACAGTGTGGCCATTACAGGGGCATCTGGTGTAGGAAAGTCAACGCTTCTGAATATAATGGGAAGCCTTGACATGCCGACAAGGGGTGTTGTCAGATTTGAAGGGCAAAATCTGTATGAGATGGATGATGACAGGCTGTGTCTTTTCAGAAACACGGAAATTGGCTTTGTTTTTCAATTCCATTATCTTTTGCCGGAACTTAATGCCCTTGAAAACGTTATGATGCCTGCCTTAATTGCCAGATATGATAAAAACAGGGCCACTGACATGGCAAAAGACGTGCTGAAAAAGGTAGGTCTTGAAAATCGTATGACACATCGTTCCGGTGAGCTTTCGGGAGGTGAACAGCAGAGGGTGGCAATTGCACGTGCCCTTCTTATGAAACCAAAGATTATCCTTGCTGATGAACCAACAGGTAACCTTGACTGGAAAACAGCAAGGGATATTGCAGATCTTTTGTTTTCCCTTAACAGGGAGGAAAAAGTGGCTATTGTCATTGCCACACATAACCATGAATTTGCCAACAAAATGTTAAGACAGTTTGAAATAAGGGATGGACGAATAACGGATGTCTCAGGCAAACAAAAAAAAGAGGCCAGTTGAAGATGGCCTCTTTTTTTTAAAAATCCGGTGCATGTAGGTTTTGGACAGGTAAATATTCCGGTAATCCTGACTTTTTCCGGGATACCCCATGCCTTGCAATCTGATAAATCCGGCTGGAAGCGAGGTTGATCTCCTGGTTTATGCAAAAGATATCCCGTTGCCGGAAGGATTGTTTGTGGGTACTGTCAAAACATGTTGACAGATTTGCAGTAAACTGTTGTTCATAGAATGATTCGATTCTGGTCTGAAAGGATTGATTAATCCGTCAGGAGGCTGGTTCAGAACAGCTTCCTGATTACTATGTTTTCACGGTAAAATTTCATGAAATATTCTCAACACAGACAGTGCATTACATTGTCTTTTACAGTTGTCTCTATATGTCTTTGTCTGTATTTTGCCTCTGTTGGAGATCCAGTTGCATGGGCAGAAAACATTGCACATGGTAAGACAGGGAATGTCTTTTCTTCGCAAAAACCTGAAATAGTAGAAGACGTGATTATCAAAGGGAACCAAAGGATAGAAGATGATGCCATCCTGACAGTAGTGCGAACCATGAAAGGGGATGTCCTGGACTATGAAAAGTTGGACAGGGATCTTCGTGATATATATCGCATGAATTATTTCTCTAATGTAAGCATTGATATCAAGGATGGTAAAAAAGGAAAAATAGTAACATTTATAGTCAAGGAAAAACCTATTATAGAACAGATAAAGTTTGAAGGTAATCATGCAATCAAGGATGAAAAACTGAAAGAAGAGCTGGGTATTGACCTGTACTCTGTATTTGACCGTAATGAGGTAAAGCAGAGTGTTATCCGCCTGATTAACCTGTACAAGAAGAAAGGTTATTATAATGCAGAGGTTCATGCCAAAACAGAAGCTCTGCCACACAATTCTGTGCGTATCAAATATATAATAAATGAACACGAAAAAGTTTATATTGTTAATATCAGAATCCGCGGAAACAGGGCGTTCAGTAACAGTGACATAAAAGGCATCATGCTTACAAAAGAGAAAAACATCCTGTCGTGGCTGACAGATTCAGGATGTCTGGATGACAAGAAGCTTGAATATGATGTTCACAAGATTGCTATCTTTTATAACAATCACGGCTACATCAAGGCAAAGGTGGGTGAGCCTGAGATATATTACGATAAAACAAAAAATGGCCTTGTGGTAACTATTCATATTAAAGAAGGGGTACAGTACAAGATAAACAGTGTTAATGTTGCAGGAGATATAATAAAAGACAGGGATGAAATTCTAAAGATTCTGGAGCTTGAAAAGGGGCAGGTCTTTAACAGAAAACTTGTTCGTGATGACATTGACAATATTAAAAAAATGTATTCTGATGCAGGCTATGCCTATGTAGAGGTGATTCCTGATACACATCAGGATGATAAGAAATTGCTCATTGACATTACCTATAAAATTGTTAAAGGGCCAAAGGTCATTATAGAAAGGATAAATATAACCGGAAACACGAAAACGCGCGACAAGGTTATTCGTCGTGAATTAGAGCTTGCGGAAGGAGACTATTTTGATGGAAAAAAGCTTTCCTTGAGCAAGGAAAATCTTGATCGTCTTGGTTTTTTTAAAAAAACCAAGATTGAAAGGAAAAAGGGCAATGCCAAAAATACCATGGTAATTGATGTGAATGTCCAGGAGGCACGCACAGGGAGTCTGAGTGTTGGTGCAGGCTTCAGTTCCATTGACAGCCTGGTAGCAATGGCCCAGATTTCAGAAAAGAACTTTCGGGGACTTGGTGAAAGCCTGTCTGCGAATCTGAGAATTGGTACAATTACAAATCAGTTCGATGTAAGTTTCCATGAACCGTGGATATTGGACCATCCTGTATCCGGGACAGTGCGTCTGTACAGATGGGGCAGGGAGTACGATGACTGGGATCAGGACAGCACTGGAGGCGAACTTTCCTCTGGTTTCCCTGTAAAATCAATAGATCAATATACATATGCCTGGATTTCTTATCGCTATGATGATTCAGATATAAGCAATGTTGATTCGGATGCTGCATGGGATATAAGGGAAATGAAAGGGGAATGGGTTACCAGCAGTATCGGTGGTGGAATCAAACGTTCTTCTGTCAACAGGGCAGAAAACCCGAGCAAGGGATCAATCAACAGTATTTCGATTGAATGGGCAGGAGGATTCCTTGGAGGGGATAACGAATTTACCAAGATTACGGCAAAAACGCAGTGGTTTTTTGGAGTAACAAAAAAGACGGTCATAATGGTGCAGGGCCGTTGGGGATACATACAGAAAAGAGGCGGCAAGCTGCCGGTTTATGAAAGATTTTTTCTCGGTGGTATTGACACTATAAGGGGTTTTAAATACAGGAACATATCTCCAAGAGATCCCAAAACCGGGGACAGGATCGGTGGCGACAAGATGATGGTATACAATCTGGAATATAGATTCCCGATAAGTGACAATCAGGGTTTGATGGGCCTCATCTTTTTTGATGCAGGAAATGTTTATGGCTCTGGTGAACACTTTTCTTTAAGCGGCATAAGACGAAGTGTGGGCCTGGGAGTACGATGGAAATCCCCTATGGGACCGATTCTCGTTGAATGGGGATACAACCTGGACAAAAAGGAAGATGAAAAGGGAAGCAAACTCGATTTTAGTATGGGAGGATCCTGGTAGAAAGCATATCCGGATAAAAAAACATAAGATTTTTCTGTTGCCAGTTTCAAGGCTGTTTTTTTGCTCCTGCTTTCAGAAGTATATTGCCGGGGCGCTTAGGACAGAAAGATCTGTTTGCCACCCTATGGTTGATCTGTTACATATGGCCTTTGGGATACCCACAATTTAAACAGGAGGACAGTAATGATTAAAAGACATTTTCTTCTGACAGTTGTAATGATAGGAGCACTTGTCATTCCCATCTCTGCTCTGAGGGCGGCAACCCTGAAAATCGGGGTTGTAGATCTCCATGCATGTTTGAGAAATTCCATTGCAGGCAAAAATCTGTTACGTAACCTGGAAAAGAAGAAAGATGCCATGCAGAAACAGATAAGGAAGAAACAGAAAGAGTTGTTGAAGATCCAGGAAAACTTGCAGAAACAGGGAATGATGCTCAGTAACGATGCAAGAGAAAAACAACAGAAGACACTGGAAAGAAAACAGCGCGAATACAAATACTTTGTAGAAGATATGCAGGATACTCTCAGGAAAGAAGAGGCAAAAGGGACAAAACAAATATTGTTGCAACTTCAGGAAGTTATAGGAGACATAGCTGCTGAGGACAAATACAGTCTGATCCTGGAGAAACGGGCAGGAGTAGTTTTTAATGATGTATCCCTTGACATTACAGACAAGGTCATAACAAGATTTGATAAAAACCAGAAATAGATTACATGATCTCATTAGAGAAAATAGCAAAAATAATTAAGGGCACCCTGATTGGTGATGGTGCAGTTATGATTGCAGGGATAAGGCCCCTTGATACGGCTGATAAAGGGGATATTTCCTTTTTTATAGATAATCGATATCTGCATCTGCTTGAAACAACCAGGGCATCGGCTATAATTACAGCTTCATATACTTCTGCCTTTAAAGGTCCTCAGGTTCTGCTCGACAATCCTGAAGCAGGATATGCGCGGGTAGCCGCCTTTTTTGCCCCTGGGCTGTCTGCCTTTCCGGGAATCAGTCAACAGGCCTTTGTAGATAAGTCCAGCTCTATTGGAGAAGGTTCTTCTGTTTATCCCATGACTTATATTGGTAAGGATGCCGTTATAGGAAAAGACGTGATTCTTTTTGCAGGTGTCTTTGTGGGTAATGGGGTAAGGATTGGAGACAGGACTGTTATTTATCCAAATGTCAGTATCTTGCATGACTGTTCTATAGGGAACGATGTTATTATACATGCTGGTACTGTTATTGGCTCTGATGGATTCGGATATACAAGGGATGGAAATGGCTCAATAAAGATACCGCAAACAGGTACGGTTCAAATTGATGATAATGTTGAAATAGGTGCAAATAACTGTATTGACAGGGCTACATTTGAAAAGACCTGGATCAAAAGAGGAGTAAAGACTGACAATCTGGTACATATAGCCCATAACGTGGTTGTAGGTGAAGGCAGCCTTATTGTTGCACAGGCTGGTATATCAGGGAGTGTGACCGTGGGCAGAGAAGCGGTTATTGGTGGACAGGTCGGCATTGTAGACCATGTAAGAATTGGTAACAGGGTCATGATCGGTTCACAGTCAGGTGTACCCAAATCCATTCCGGATAATCAGATACGTTCAGGTTCTCCTGCTCTTCCCCACAGGCTTTTCCTCAGGGTATCAGCCGCCATTCCAAAACTTCCAGGTATGCTGAAGCGTTTGAAACAATTGGAAAACCGTGTAAAAAAACTTGAAAACAACGGGGAGAATTAAGACATGGACCTGCCGATTTATTACGAAGATATTATAAAGATTCTTCCACACCGTTATCCCTTTCTTCTTGTGGATCGTATAACAGAGTTGGAACTTGATAAAAGTGTGGTGGGCATAAAAAATGTAACTGCCAACGAACCCTTTTTCCAGGGACACTTTCCGGGAAATCCGATCATGCCTGGTGTGCTCATTATGGAGGCAATGGCTCAGGTCGGCGGTATCTTGGCCCGCCTTTCCCTTGGAAGTGTTTCAGAGAAGGAAAATACAGCATCTGTCTTTTTCATGACCATGGATAAGGTAAAGTTTCGAAGTCCTGTTGTTCCCGGTGATCAGATCAGGTTTGAGGAAACAGTTATCAGGTCCGGTACAAGAGTATGGAAACTCGATGGAAAGGCATTTGTTGGAGATAAGATAGTTGCCCAGGGCATCCTCGCTGCCACAATCAGTTAGTGCTCATCCAGAAATGGTTTTTGGCCACTATCCGGTTCCCAACCCATGAACGACTTGTCTTTTCATTACATGACATTGAAAACAAAAGGGTATGCCTATTCTTTAACCTATTGAAAGTTCCAGGTTATGACGTACATACATCCAACTGCGGTAATTAGCCCAAAGGCCAATCTGTCTGATGGAGTTCAAATAGGTCCCTACTCTATTATAGGGGATAGGGTTTCCATTGGCAGCGATTCAATAATTGATGCACATGTTGTTATAGAGGGATACACTGAAATTGGTGAGCGCAATACAATATATCCATTTGCTGTCATAGGGACACCTCCCCAGGATATTACCTACAATGGAGAAAAGACCAAAGTTGTTATTGGTAATGACAATATTGTAAGGGAATACGTTACCATACACAGGGCAAGCACAAAAGACAGCCGGAAAACTGTAATAGGGAACAACAACTATTTCATGGCCTATACTCATATTGCTCATGACTGTGTTATAGGCAACCATGTTGTTATGTCGAACCTTGCATCCCTATCCGGTCATGTTTTTGTTGGTGATCATGCCATTCTTGGTGGTTTTGCCGGTGTACATCAGTTTGTACGTATCGGGGCATATGCCTTTGTTGGAAGCAAGTCAGGGATTGACAGGGATGTCCCCCCCTTTATGCTGACATCTGAGCCCAGGGCAAAGCTGTTTGGTATCAACAGAAAGGGGCTTGCCAGGGCAGGCTTTTCAAGACAAAAGATTGACGATCTGAAAAAGGCCTACAGGATTATCTGGCGGGAGAACAAAAGTTTCAGAAAAGGGATAGAACAGGTAAAAAAAGAACTGCCTCCGTCTGTTGAACTGGATATGCTGTTAAATTTTTTTAATGGTTCCAAACGGGGCATCCTCAGATAGTGACCAGAATCTGTTTCTGGATGGTCACTGATTATTACAGTTATTACAGAAGGATGAATAACACTGAAACTATAGGTATTATAGCTGGTGGAGGCCAGTTCCCCATTCTTGTTGCAAGAGCGGCAAAGAAAAGGGGTATTCGTGTTGCTGCTGTTGCACATATAGATGAAACCGACCCCGCACTGGCAACCATTGTGAACAGAATAACCTGGATCAGGCTTGGCCAGTTGGGCCGTTTGATAAAGGCATTTAAAAGATGGGATGTAAAAAAGGTCCTGATGGCAGGTTCAATCACCAAACGAAAGATCTTTGACGGTGTAATGCCGGATATCAAGGCTATTGCCCTTCTGTCAAAGATGGCTATTTTTCATGACGATGATATTTTGAGTACAGTAGCGGCAACTCTGTTTAAAGAGGGGATTGAAATTATCAGTTGTGTATCTTACCTGCCTGAACTGCTGGCTCCTTCGGGATGTCTTACAGAAAGAAAACCTAACGGCTCGGAGAAAAAGGATATATTCTGTGGGTGGAAAATAGCAAAAGAACTGGGAAGAATGGATATCGGCCAATGTGTAGTGGTAAGAAAAAAAACTGTTTTGGCCGTTGAAGCCATTGAAGGAACAGATGAAACCATTCTGCGGGGAGGGAGATTAGGCAAAAAAGACATTGTTGTTGTTAAGGTCTCCAAGCCTACACAGGATATGCGGTTTGATATACCTACGGTTGGGCTTGCAACAGTTAAACTGATTGCACAGGTTAAGGGATCCGTGTTGGCAATAGAGGCTGGAAAGACCTTGATGTTTGATAGGGAAGAAATGGTGAAACATGCAAACACAGCAGGTATTGCAATTGTATCAATGAGCAACAAGGAGATTCCATGAGAAAGGACAAGGTGCGTGTTGCAGTTGTAGGTGTTGGTCATCTTGGCAGATACCACGTTGAAAAATATCTGTCCATGCCGTCGGTGGATCTTGTCGGGATAGTTGACTCGGACACAGGGCGTCTTAACGACATGTCAAGGCAATATAATGTTAAGAGCTATAAGCACCATAAAGATCTCATGGGCAAGGTGGATGCCATAACCCTGTCTGTTCCAACTGAAACCCATTTCTTGATAGCACGGGATTTTCTGTCAAAAGGCATACATATCCTGATAGAAAAACCTATAACTTACAGGGTTCAAGATGCAGATGACCTCCTTAGAATTGCGCATGACAACAATGTCTTGCTCCAGGTCGGTCTTGTAGAACGATTTAATCCGGCGGTTATAAAAATGGAGTCACTTGTTCAATCTCCCCTGTTCATTGAGAGTCACAGGATGAACCTGTTTACTGTGCGGGGAACAGATGTAGATGTAGTACTTGACCTGATGATACACGATATAGATATTATTCTGCATATGGTTCAGTCCGAGATAAAAGATATACAGGCTGTTGGCATGCGGGTAATTACCGATTATACCGATATTGCAAATGCCAGGATAACATTTGAAAATGGGGTAGCAGCAAATCTTACTGCAAGTAGGGTTTCCGGTAAAGTGCTGCGCAAGATCCGGGTGTTTCAGCAGGATGCATATATATCGGCAGACTGTGGAAAAAGACGTCTTACCCTTATTCGTCATGACCATGAAAATAAAGATGCTTCCGGGTTTCCATGTCTTATTACTGACCAGATGGATTTTAAGAACAGTGATCCATTGGCAGATGAAGTAAAGGCTTTTATAGAATCTGTACAAAATTATTCACAACCGGTTGTAAGTGGCCAGGATGGACGCAGGGCGCTTGAGGTTGCACTATCCATAATTGATCAAATAAACAGTAAAATTGATACTTAGTGTCCATTCATAATGCTGCTGTTAGTACTTCACCTTGTTATACCCAATCATGTTTGAGCTGTCCTTTCTTCCCGTCCGATATAAAAAACGTTGAAACCCATACTCCTGATTGGCTTGCTGCTTTTCATCCGTGTAACTGTTAGGATGGCGCAGTTTTTCTCCCCATCACTTTATTGAATCAATACAAAAAATATTGCCTTTCCGGATTAACGGCTCGTTTATCCTCGAAATCTATACGATGAATAAACATAAGAAGGCAGCTTTGGATATAATGACTTATGGTTAAAATGCCCTGTAGGACCGATAGAAAACGCACTGTTATGGTAGTGGCAGGAGAGGCCTCGGGAGATTTGCATGGTTCAAATCTGGTAAAGGCCATGGACGAGGCGTATCCTGATATTAGGTTTTTGGGTGTGGGAGGGAGAAAAATGCAGGATGCAGGTGTCAGCCTGATTGCTTCTTCCTCCAATGTGGCTGTAGTAGGATTTACAGAGGTCTCTGCCAGGATGGCTGCTATATTAAAAACATATGTCAGATTGAAAAATATACTGAAAAGTGGCCAGGTGGATTTGCTGATTCTGATAGACTATCCGGATTTCAATCTGCATGTGGCAAAGATAGCAAAACATGTTGGAGTCCCGGTTTTTTATTATATAAGCCCCCAGGTTTGGGCATGGCGAAAAAACAGGGTAGCTAAAATAGCAAGGCTGGTTGACAGAATGGCGGTTATTCTTCCTTTTGAAAGAGACTTTTATGGCAAAAGGGGAATTAGGGTGGATTATGTTGGCCATCCTTTGTTGGATGTTTGCCCGGACAATATTGACAGAAATGAGGTGAAAAACGAATTCGGTATAGAAGAAAACGGTTATGCAGTAGCTATGCTGCCAGGAAGTCGCAAGGAAGAGGTCACACGCCTTCTTCCAGTTATGATCAAGGCAATAGGGATATTGAAGGACAGGTTTCCCTCTGTCAAATATATTCTGCCCCTTGCCCACACCATAGAGGAAGATCTTGTGCGACATATTACAGCAGGAATCGGGACGGATATAACGGTAATACATGGAGACAGAATACATCATCTGCTATCTGTATGTGATGCGGCTGTAGTGGCCTCTGGAACTGCAACCCTTGAAGCAGCGATAATGGGAACTCCCATGATTGTGGTTTATATGGGCTCTCCTGTTTCTTTCCGGATTGCTAAGAAACTGGTAAAGGTTCCTTATATAAGCCTGGTAAATCTTGTGGCAGGTAAAAAAGTAGTGCCTGAGCTGATTCAGGATGATGTTACCCCTTATAATATTGCCCATGAACTGACCGTTCTTCTGAAAGATCAAAACCGTAACAATAGCATGAGGAAGTCATTGATAGATGTAAAGCATTCCCTCGGAGGAAAAGGGGCTTCCGAACGTGCGGCAAAAATAGCTGTTGAGATATTATCCAGGAAACATCTGATCTCTACTGTTCCTTCATAACCTGTTGTTTTGTCTGTATCCTTGGGCCCAAGCCTTAACCACGGAAATACCGCTTGAAATTTTGTCTTTTTTCCAAGGCCGGAGATCAAACCCGAGAGTAACAAAATTTTCTAAAAGGTTTCTTATATAAAGCTGATACATATGGATAGAACAATTCTTATAGTAGATGATGAGAGCAATATTCTGCAATCTCTTGATGGGATACTCACAGATGAAGGCTTTGACGTAATTAAGGCCAGAACCGGGGAAGAGGCATTGAAGAAAACAGAAGAAAATTCTCCGGATCTGGTCTTTTTGGATATATGGATGCCAGGTATGGATGGAATAGAGACTCTTGTGAAAATCAAAGAGTTACAGCCTGATTTGCCGGTAATAATGATGTCCGGACATGGCAATGTGGAAACAGCAGTCAAGGCCACCAAACTGGGGGCATATGATTTCATAGAAAAGCCTCTTTCCCTGGACAAGGTCCTTTTGTTGGTGAAAAATGCCCTTGATTATCACAGACTGGAAGAAGAGGTTCGTCTTTTTAAGGAAAAAGAAAAATCAAAGTATACCATTATTGGTCACAGCAAGGCAATTAAGGAGCTTAAGGAGCAGATAAGGATAGTGGCTCCAACAGATGCCTGGGTTCTGATTTTTGGAGAAAATGGAACAGGAAAAGAACTTGTTGCACATACTATTCACAGATTAAGCAAACGACATAATAAACCTATGGTTGAGGTTAACTGTGCAGCCATTCCGGAGACACTGATTGAAAGTGAGTTGTTCGGTCATGAAAAGGGTGCATTTACCGGTGCAACAACAATGAGAAAAGGCAAGTTTGATCAGGCACACAATGGGACTATTTTCCTGGATGAGATTGGAGACATGAGCCTAAAGGTCCAGGCCAAGACTCTCAGGATTTTACAGGAGCAGACTTTTGAAAGGGTGGGAGGCACAAAACTGATCAGGGTCAATGTCAGAGTACTTGCTGCAACAAACAAGGATCTTGAACAGGAGATAGAAAAGGGCACCTTTCGTGAAGACCTTTATTTTCGGCTTAATGTTATTCCAATAATAGTTCCGGCCTTGAGAGAACGTATTGAAGATATTCCGGAACTTATAAAAGAATTTATACATGAATTTTCATTGACCAGCAATATTGAGCCAAAGGAATTTGCTCAGGATGCCATAGACATGTTGCAGCAGTATAATTGGCCAGGAAATGTAAGAGAGTTAAAAAACCTTGTAGAGAGATTGATGATAATGACGCAAGATACGGTTATTCATGCAGACGATCTGCCTTTCCCGTTAAACAGTCGCCCAAGAACCCGGGACGATCTTCAATATGCCATCAGGTCGTTGCCATTCAAGGAGGCAAAAAATGAATTTGAAAAGATATTTATTGAAACAAAACTGCATGAATTAAAGGGAAACATTTCCAAGACTGCGGAGGCCATTGGTATTGAGAGAAGTAATCTGCACAAAAAAATCAGAGCGTATCATATTAAAATACCAAAAAAATAATCCTGCCGTATTATAAGCCTTTAAAACATGCGGCAGCACAATGTCTTTTTTACAAGACCCCGAGGGGGCATATTTTTTGCTTAAAGTAGAAGATGTCTTGTTTACGGCACGAACAGTTTGATAATTGCATCTCGTTTTGAATATCCGTTGATATGAAATGCAGGATCATTCATTGTGATAATGTGGCTTTTGCCAATGTGTTTGATGATTTTCAACATTACTGATTGTTTGCGGAGATTCATTTTAGCGGAAAATATCTGCAGATTTACACAGCTTGTTTTTCAGGGTCCCTGCCTTATGCCCGTCAATAAATTGATTTTGGTATTATGAAGATTCCAACCCGGAAAATGAGAATCTTTGTGCAAGATCAGGCCTCCGGTCCGTAGGGAAAATCAAGCGCACAGCGATGTGCCTTGGTACGGTTAGCACAAGGAACACCGCTGATTGATACATAAATTTCAGGCTCTGGCCATTTGGGAATGAAAATTCTTGTATATGGCTGTCTTACTTGCACTGTTTTTTATACGCAAGATTTAATCCTCAAAACAACCTCGGTGTTACTTCTGCAGTTGAAAGTTTCACATACCTTGATCCCGTTTGGTTTGTGGATTGTTGCCAGAGATGTAATTCGCTATTGTTCGTATGCAAGGATAAAAGGAAAAACAGGGTCATACAATGCAAAAACTAAAAAGCTTTGATATTGCCACCTCGGTTACTGATTCATTAATCGAAATCTTTCAAACGATGCTTTCCATGGAACTTGAGCTTGCCAGGGATGATTTGGAGCCTTTTGGCGAAGAGGATCGCATCGTAGGATCAGTGAGTCTGGCAGGAAAGATAAAAGGTATTATTTTCATAGAGGTCAGTCAGGAATTTGCACGTATCATTACAGCTTCCATGCAGGATGTTGGCATTGATGATATCAAAGGTGATGAGGATGTCAAAGATGTTATTCGTGAACTGTGTAATATAGTAGGGGGTAATCTCAAATCGCTGTTTTGCGATGCCGGTCTTGTTTGCGAACTCTCTCCTCCTTCCTTTACTACAGGTAAGGACTTTGAAATCAACTCATTAAATACTGCCCGACATGAACGTTATGTTTTCAGGCATGAAAATCATCCTGTTATAGTTGAAATATCAGTAAGGGCGGATGAGGCAGAAAGTGATGATTTTCTGGGCAAGAACAGCGGAGATCATGAACAGCCTGATATTAAAGCCGTTCAGGATTTTAATATCAGGGATCCGCTGGTTAATTCAACAATCGAGCTGTTTGACACCATGCTTTCCATGGAAATAGAAGAAAAGGATCTGTCAGGCAATGTTACATTTGAGGAAGATAGGATAGTAGGCGCTGTAAACATGGCTGGGCTTGTTACAGGTAATATGAGCCTGTATATAACTAAAAACTTTGCATGGCTTATGACAGCATCAATGCTTGGGATGGAACCAGATGAAGTTGAAGATGAAGAGGATGTTAAAGATGTTATAGGTGAGTTGTGTAATATTATTGGTGGAAACCTGAAGTCAAAACTGTGTGATGCCGGAATGTTTTGTACACTGTCTACTCCTTCTTACACATCCGGGTCAGATTTTGTTGTGGAACGGCAGGATATGACTTCATATGAACGCATTAAATTTGCCTATCAGGATGAGGAGTTTTATATAGAGGCCGGTATTAAGCTGTCAGAGTCAGCTGATATATCACATGTCCAAAAAACAGAGGAGGAATCTGTTAACGGTATTGAATCTGTAATATCTCAGGATGATATTGATGCACTTTTAAAATCCGGGGTGTCTGAATCTGAAACAGATCAGGACAAGGTCCCATCGGCGGAGGAGATTCAGGAAGAAATTGATAATATCATAAAATCGGAATCTCCCACAGTAAAGGAAAAAGTTGAGGATAGTGCTTCTGTTCAGGATAGTGTAAAACAGGAATCTGATGGCATATCAGCATTGGAAGAAAACAATCTGGATCTGGTTCTTGATATTCCATTAGAGATCAAGGTTGAATTTGGCAAGACCGGCAAAACGATAGATGAGGTCCTTAAAATAGATAACGGTTCTGTTATTGAGTTTCCCAATATGGAAGGAGAGCCGGTAAATCTGGTTGTTAATAATACCCTGATAGCAAGAGGGGAGGTAGTTGTTGAAAAAGAAAGATACGGGATAAGGATAACGGAGACGGTCAGTCGTATAAAACGGATACAAAGTATAATGTAAAGCCTGTTTTCTTTTTAGCCATAAACAGTCCTTTTCGTAATATTGGTGCAGCCTGAACTGTATGTAGCGGACAGGTGGATTTGCAAGACATGCAAGGTGTATGTCTCTGCATAATTTATCTTTTGCTTTGGTATTGTAAGGATATCATATTTCTGAAAATTGGAAACTTTGCTTATACCTTGATTTGTGAACAACATTGTCCCTTGTTGTTTTTTGGGCGTTAAAAAGGCAGATATCATTCAGTGTTCAATGACCTAAAACACATGCTTTTGGAAGGTGTGCGTAAAGGGTGTTATCCAGGGGCTGTCCTTCTTGTGGCACATGCAGGAGAGATAGTATTTTTTGATGCGGCAGGGTTTAGAACACTGTCTTTAGATACATTTCCCATGGATACAGAGACCTTTTTTGATCTGGCCTCTCTTACCAAGGTTCTGGCAACTACTGTATGTGTCATGATGTTGGTAGACAGAGGTGCCCTTGCTCTGGATTGCCCACTTGCAGATCTCCTTTCTCAGGAAATACCAAAGGATAAGCAGGAAATTACGCCACGTATGCTCCTTAACCACTGTTCCGGGCTTCCCTCATGGAGGCCTTTTTATCTGGATCTGGTAATATTTCCGTTTGCCGAAAGAAAAGCCCTTCTCAGGAAATGGATTGTTGAACAGCCTCTTGTCTGTGCTCCTTCCACCAAGGCAGTTTACAGTGATCTTGGTTTTGTAATTCTTGAATGGATTATCGAAACGGTATCCAACAGGAGTATGGACGAATTTGTCTTAAAGGAGTGCATTAAGGGTATCCCTTTTTCCGGCGGTTTTTTCAATAACAATGGCCTGTCTTTTCCTGCAAAGGATATGTTTGCTGCCACTGAGAAATGCAGATGGAGAAAACGTATCCTTCAGGGGGAGGTGCATGATGAGAATGCATATGCCCTTGGTGGTTTTTCAGGTCATGCAGGCATGTTTGGCAGAGCACGGGATGTTTATGAAATCATCAATCTTATGCGTGAATGTTTTTATGGGATAAAAAAGGACCTTGTCTCCCGAAATACAATACTGGAATTTTTTACCAGGCAGAATATTGTAACAGGGAGTTCTTGGGCATTGGGATGGGATACTCCTTCAGTAAATGGTTCCAGTGCGGGGAGGTTTATTTCCAGAAACAGTGTCGGGCATCTTGGTTTTACCGGCACTTCTGTCTGGATGGATATGGACAGGGATGTACAGGTAATTTTATTGACAAACCGAATTCACCCCAACCGTTCCAATGAACAGATAAGGATGTTCAGGCCAAGGATTCATGATATGATAATGAGCTGTTATTCCCGATAACAGTTTGATATTACGTATATCTCATGTAAATATGCTGTTGCAACTGTTTTGAAATATCGGCAGGAAAATCTTTTGAGGATCAAAAAGATTTTCCTGGCCTGTCTTCACTGGAATTGCTGACAGGCCAGGTCAAGAGAAATGCAAACGAACGTGGCTGAAGTTGATATTATGCTTTGAAGGCATTGAACGCAGATACTTTTATCAGATTTTTGAACGTTTTTTGATGTGCTATTTCTTTATTATTTCGGCCTTGCTGAATTCAATCTTTGTTTTGCAGTTAGGACAAACATGGCTTTTGTCATATTCATCAGAAAATATTTCCACTTCTGTGCCACAGTTAGGACATTTAATTGTTATTGATTTAAGGTCTCTGAATTGATCAAATCCCGGGCAATGTTGTGGTGTTGGCATGACAGTACCTCCTTTGCAAAAAGGTTGTTAAAGAGAATTATATGAATGATTCTGCATCCTGATTATTTCATAACCGTTATATATTAAAAATATTAATGAATATAAGTAAAGTCAAGGTCAGAACCCAAAAAACAGGCTGTTTGTATCAGCTCAATAATAGGGGGATAACAGCAAACGTACCACCGGCGCAGGATGATTTTTCTTTTGCTCCGGGCCTTTGGGCTGGTCTCTTCAATGACTTGTCTGCAGGGGAGACTTGCCCCTTTTGCATTCCCGACTTTGTTGATCTGCGGCTTCCCCCACTGATAACTCACGAAAACACGGCGCCCTCCCGGCAATCGCGTCAGAAAAGCCCTCCTGTCCCTATTTATTGAGCTGTTACGGCTGCTTGGTTTTTGTCCCCGGATTGTCTTGAAAGTATTGCGGCCTGTCTTTGGCATGAATGTCAGCGCATCTGTATAGGAACTGTACATCATCTGGCCTGATAGTCTTATAAGGCATGTAGAAAATTTATGATACAATGAAAACAAATGATATCCTGATTGCCAATAAAGATATGCTTAAGGCCTGGTTTGTTGCCTTTCGCCCCCAAACCCTCTGGATCTCTGTTTCTCCTGTTATTATTGGGGCAGCCATGGCTTTGGAGAACAAGGTGTTTCATCTCCCATCTGTTTGCCTGGCTGCTCTTGGCGCAATATTTATTCAGATAGGAACAAATCTTGCCAATGACTATTTTGATTTTGTGAACGGTATAGATGTTGAAGAAAGATTGGGGCCTGTTAGGGCAGCCCAGTCAGGGCTCATTCCCCCTGAAAAAATAAAAATGGCCTTCATCTGGTCTTTTATATTTGCCTGCCTTTGCGGTATGTATCTTGTTTTCAGGGGAGGTTGGCCTATCCTGGTTATTGGTGTTTTTTCCATTATATTTGGTCTGCTGTATACGGCAGGTCCTTTCCCTCTTGCATACACGGGTATGGCGGATATTTTTGCCTTTTTATTCTTTGGACCCGTTGCTGTTGCAGGAACTTACTATGTCCAGGCCCTGAGCTTTAATCCGTATTCTTTTATAGCAGGGGCTGTTCCGGGTTTTTTTTCTGCTGCTGTTCTTACAGTTAACAATTTCAGAGACATGTGTACAGACCGGAAAACCGGCAAAAAGACACTTGCAGTGCGTTTTGGCAGCAGATTTGTCCGATTGGAATACTTCCTGTGTATATTGTTCGCATGTATGACACCGCTGGTTTTGTATATGATGACGCATACGCATCCATATCAACTGTCAGCCAGTCTGGTGTTTTTTTTTGCAATACCATCTATGAAAATTGTGTTACGGGAAAATCCCAGTCCTGTATATAACAGGGTTCTTGCCTCTACCGGACGGCTTATGTTTGTATGCAGTGTGTTTTTTTCCGCAGGATGGCTGTTGTGAGAATAACGTCTGCAAGGTTGATGCGTTATGATTTGCCTTTGGCACGTCCGTTAACAGTAAGGCAGGTAGGAATGACTGTTAGGACAGGCCTTGTTTTGTGTCTTGCTGATGAAAAAGGGAACATCGGTTATGGTGAAATAGCACCTCTTTCAGGGCTTCACAGGGAGACGTTACAGGATGCCCTTACACAGCTGCTTGAGACAGAACCGTTTTTAACAGGTCTTCTGATTCCGGATGCGGTTATAAGATTGGATGGCGGGATGGATGATCTGTTTCATTCCCTGGATATGTTGCCCACTGTCCGTTTTGGTATTGAAATGGCGGTTCTTAATCTTATGGCAAGTTCCAAGGGGCTTTTCCTTCATGAGCTTTTTGGTCTGCCATTTAACAGGTTTGTTCCTGTCAATGGACTTTTAAGTGGAAGCAGGGATGAGATATTGAAACAGGCAAGGTATCTTTCCGGTGAGGGCTATGTTTCAGTAAAAATCAAGGTTGGAAAAGGGGATGTTGCGTCAGAAATTGAACTTATCAAAGAGATGCGAAAAATTATTTCAGCAAATATATCCATCAGGCTTGATGCAAACAGGGCGTGGACATCCGATGAAGCAATTTCTCTGGGAAAGGCCCTGTCAGGCGCAGGTATTGATTATATCGAAGAACCTGTTCGTGATTACAGAATGCTGGAAGAATTTTATCAACGGACAAGGATTCCCTTTGCCTTGGATGAAACACTCACTGCTCTTCCTTTTGATATTGTTGCGCAGGTTCGGGGACTGAAGGCAGTTGTTATTAAGCCATGTGTTGCAGGAGGGGTGGAAAAGACCGTTGGCATTATAAAAAATGCAAAAAATGCGAACATAACACCTGTTTTGAGTTCTGCGTTTAATTCCGGTTTGGGGCTTGCCTTTATTGCGCAAATTTCCGCTGTTTTTTCTCCACGGGATGTGGCTGTGGGACTTGATACATTCAGATGGTTTAAACAGGATATTTTTGATTTTCACGTAAGCAATGGGTTTGCAGATGTTCACAAGCTTGCCGGAAAACGTCTGCTTTATCAGTATTTAAAACCATGTATTTGAAGATCGGGATAATTTTCAAGAATCTGTCTTTTTATTTGTCTGACGATCGTCCAGGGCAATGAGATGTAATAATCAATATTTTGAGGCTGGTATGAAAAAGATACTTGTTTGTTTCATGATTTTTAATATGTTTGGTGTTTTTCCTTTGTTTGGGGCAGAATATAAGCTGTCTATGTTGCCAAGGTATTTTCCGGAAAAACTGATAGTCATGATAACTCCCTTGGCTAGTTATCTCAGCAAAAAAACAGGGTTGAAGATTGTCCCTGTGCTGACAAAAAATTTTGCTGATTATCGGGCAAGGATCTTATTGAATAGGGATATTGCAATTGGCTATGAGAATCCTATGGTTTACGTGAAGATTTCATCTGCACATGAGGCCATAGCTACGGCTATAAAGGGTGCAGGCGGAGACAGGTTTCGAGGAATAGTGATCACCCGTCCTGATTCAGGAATAACGCAACTTTCTTTTCTGAAAGGAAAAAAGGTGATGATCGTTGGGAAGACCTCTGCAGGTGGATATCTCTCTCAGAAATTGACTTTGCAGAATATGGGTATTGATGTTGACCATGACTGCCATCTCAGTGTTGCTGCAGATAACAGGCAAGAAAATGTTATAATTTCTGTTAGCATCGGCGATGTGGATGCTGGGTTTATCAGGGAATCTGCCTTGCATAAGGCGGATCAGTTTATACAGCCTGGATCTGTGGTCTCTGTTGCAGAAACAGCATGGCTGCCAAACTGGGCATTGTCGGTGGACAAGGGCCTTCCTGTTTCCATAAAACACTCTATACAGAAGGCTGTCCTTGATTTGCAAAAAGACAGTGAGGTGCTTAAGGCAATGGGATTAAGCTCTTTTGTGCGTGCCACGGATTCAGATTATAATGTTATGCGTAAGCTTGTTCATTAACAATCTTTATTCTGTATCTCCTCAGGGATGCCCTGTGTTTTTTTGGGTTGTGATCAGTATTGTTTTTACGGTAAAAAGTTGACTTCACATAAATTATGATGTAATATAAAAATGTTTACTCTGGATGCGGGTATAGCTCAGTTGGTAGAGTACAAGCTTCCCAAGCTTGGTGTCGCGGGTTCGAATCCCGTTGCCCGCTCCAAATGTTGTCTGCTTAGATTGAGCCGGTCCCAAAACATTTTTTTAAATGGCAGGAAATGATGTCTTTGATCATAATGCTTTGAAAGCAGCTCAACATGACAATAGCCTTAAGGATTATGTTCAAAGGCTCTGTTTGGTTTAAGCTCGGCAGTGTATTGTTTTTGCCGGACTTTTATCAGGTCTCAACTTTTAAGCGGGTTTTTAAGACCCGCTTTTTTCTTTATGGGAATGAGATGTTTGTATGGCAAAGGCGGTTGATGATATTGTTAGTGAGGCTTTAATGCTTGTTTCTCCTGTATTGGATGATATGGGGCTGGAGCTGGTGGATATTGAATATTTGACGGAAAGAGGCAGATGGGTGCTTCGTATTTATATAGACAAGCCTGGCGGAGTTACCCTTGATGATTGTGCAGAGGTAAGTAATGAAGTTGGAGCTCTGCTTGATGTGAAAGATATTATCCCGACACATTATGTTTTGGAGGTTTCATCTCCGGGCCTTGACAGACCACTTAAAAAAGAGACAGATTTTTTACGTTTTGTAGGAGAAAAAATTAAAGTCAGGATGAAACATGATATATATGGCCGTAAAAATTTTACAGGTATCTTTCGCAGGTACGAAAAAGGGACACTGTATGTTGAAGTAGAAGGCAATATATTTTCTTTGCCAAGGGCTGATGTAGCAAAAGCTAATCTCGTATATACTTTTGATTCTTGACAGTTGTCTGGCAGGGTTGTTTGTTGTGTTTGTCTTTACTGATCTTTGTCTGATTGTATTTTGAATGCTGATTTTTATAATCTGGGCTTGGAGCGGATCAAATTCTTGGTTTTATCCCTGTCTGTTTTTAGTTATGGAGTAAAAAAATGGTTTCAGATTTAGCCAAAACAATAATTCAGGTAAGCCGTGAAAAAGGTGTTGACCCTAATGTTTTGACCGGTGCACTTGAAGATGCTGTCAAGGCGGCGGCACGAAAAAGATTTGGGCCAAACTATGATTTGGAGGTCAGGTTCAACGAAGAGATAGGTGAAATAGAAGTTTTTGAATTTAAAGAAGTTGTTGAGACGGTAGAGAATGAAAATCTTGAAATATCTCTTGATAATGCCCTGAAATTAGATCCTGAATGTGAAATAGGTGATAGTTTGGGTGTGAAAATGGATCCGGCTGCCTTTGGAAGAATAGCTGCCCATTCGGCCAAGCAGGTTATCTTGCAGCGTTTTAAAGAGGCTGAACGCAATGTTATTTTTGATGATTTTAAAGACAGGCGCGGAGAAATCGTTAACGGTATTGTGCAGCGTTTTGAGAGAGACAGTATTATTGTTAATCTGGGACGAACAGAAGCTGAACTTCCATCCAGGGAACAGGTGCCAGGCGAGTCTTATGCACAAGGTGATCGTATCAGGGTCTATATTATTGATGTGAAGCAACATGGCCGTGGACCTCAGGTTATTATTTCCAGAAAACATCCTAATTTTGTCTCGGCCCTGTTTGAAAACGAGGTCCCTGAGATATCTGAAGGGGTTGTAAAGATAATGTATGTGGCAAGAGAGGCAGGCAGCAGGACAAAGATGGCTGTATCCTCAACGGATCCTGATGTTGATCCGGTGGGTGCCTGTGTAGGAATGAAAGGCCGGAGAGTTCAGGCCGTAGTTCAGGAATTGAGGGGAGAAAGAATTGATATTGTTCCATGGGATCCTGATCCTGCAAAGTTTATCTGTAATGCCCTTCTTCCGGCAGATATAACCAGACTGGTGATCAATGAGGAAGATAATTCCGTTGAGGTGGTTGTTTCGGATGATCAGTTGTCTCTTGCGATTGGAAGAAGAGGCCAAAATGTAAGGCTTGCGTCCAAACTGACAGGATGGCATTTGAATGTGACAAGCGAGGCAAGATATAACGAATCTCTTGAAGATGGTTATAATGCCTTGCTTGATATTGAGGGAGTAGATCCGGAATTGGCCTCAAGTCTCTATAAGATGGGTTTCAAGTTGCCTGCGGATGTGGCGAGGGCAAATAGGGACGATCTGCTTGGTATAGAGGGTATGACAGAAGACAAATGTGCACTTCTTGTTGGGAATGCATTGAAGTGCATTTCCGAAGAAAAGGCCGGAGAAAATGAATCAAGACAGAATATCCTTTCCGGACATGATGAATCCGAAAAGACCGATATAGATCCTGAGGACAGTGATAATCCCGATGAGGCCTTGAGTGATTAGATTCTCAGGCATGCTGTTACTTCTCTGGTTGGTCTGTGAACATCTGTCTTTTTTCTATTAACGGCCTGAACAGGAATCTGCAGGATTGTCCCTGTATTATGACGGACCGTAGATTCTCATTGTAAGCACAGGATGAGGAATAAAAACATAACCGCGTCTGCATTGTGAAGGCAGTCTGTTTTTACAGGGACATTTAGTGTACATTGATACATGCCCTGCTTTACTGTTTTGCCTGGATCAGGCTTTTTGTCAACCAGAACCGGTGTTCATCTTTTTTTGAAATAGATCTTGGGCACTGTATAATAGAAACGTAAGATAACTCAGGAACATGGGTTTTATATTTAGTGATTTTGGGGGCGTTTATGGCTAAGGTCAGAGTTTATGAACTGGCTAAGGAACTGAATATTGAGAGTAAAAAACTCGCAAAGATGCTGTTAACTGCAGGCCTTAGTATAAAGAATCATATGAGCACACTGGATGATGATGCTGTCTTGAAGGCGAAAAGAATTGTTGCAGGTGAAAGTGCCTCTGTTGTTGTGGAAGAAAAGCGGGTACGGCCAACAGTTATCCGTCGTAGGAAAAAACGTGTCCAGGCCCCTGTTCAGGAGATTGTTGAACCTGTAACAGAGGAACAGGATGTTTCTGAAAAGCCTTCCGAAGAACATATTGTGGTGCAGGAGACCGGAAAAACAGCAGAAAAAGAAGAAAAGAAGGCAGAGGAGACCACGGAGGACCTGGCTGCTGCGAAAGAGAGCAGTGAACAGACACAGCCCTTTCTGTCTGATACCGAACAGCCGGAAGAGATGGAAGTTTTATCCTCTGGTATGAAACAGCCTGAAGGAGCAGATGCAAAGGAAACAGAATACGAGCAGACAGAAATACTGGAACCAGAGAAGCCTGAAAATGCAGGTTATGAACGTCCTGATTCAGAACAAGAGGAGATTGTTGAAGATACAGGAGAGACTGTACAAAAAGATGTGTTGGAACCGGAATTACATCCGGAAAAAAAAGAACAGGAGGATGATTATAAAGGCAAAAAACCCAGGATGTTTGGTATGCCTGCAAAGATTATCAGAAAGGCAGAAGGCAATGTAGCTGAACTTTTAAAAAAACAGGCAGAGGAAAAACCAAAGAAAAAATCCACGGCAGCAGTTCCCAAGATACATCCTTATCCACCAGTTTCTGAAGATATAAAACCAGTACGGAAGGGCAAAAAAAAGGCAGGTAAGGCAGAGGCATCAAGGCGTAGCGGCAAACGTAAAGTAGAAGTATATGAAAAGAAAGACCTTTATGACAAGACATCTTCATCAAGACGTAAATCTAAAAAAAGTTCCAAAGAATACAAGGAAAAACAAAAAAATCTCAAGCATACTCCGATTACTGTTCCTAAGGCCATAAAAAGAAAACTGAAGGTGCAGGAAATGGTTGCAGTTTCGGAACTGGCCAAGGCAATGAGTATTAAAGGGGCTGAACTGATTAAAAAACTTTTGGATAACGGTGTTATGGTCAATATCAATCAGTCTATAGACTTTGAAACTGCAGCCTTGGTAGCGGCTGATTTTGGTTATGATCTGGAACTGATTTCTTTTGACATAAACGCTCAGGATGGCACAGACAGAGAGGAACGTGAAGAAGATCTTCAGTCAAGGCCGCCTGTTGTAACAATTATGGGGCATGTTGACCACGGGAAAACCTCTTTGCTCGATTATATCAGGAAATCAAACGTAATAGGACAGGAATCAGGGGGGATTACACAGCATATAGGGGCATATTATGTGAAAACCGAACAGGGAGATATAGTTTTTCTTGATACTCCGGGCCATGAAGCCTTTACTGCCATGAGGGCAAGAGGTGCGGAGCTTACAGACATCATTGTTCTTGTTGTAGCTGCAGACGATGGCGTTATGCCTCAGACAAGAGAAGCCGTGAATCATGCCAAGGCTGCTGATATACCTATTATTGTTGCAGTTAATAAGATTGACAAACCAGGAGCTGATCCGGAAAAGATAAAGAGGGAGTTGGCAGAACTTGATCTGTCTCCTGAAGAATGGGGAGGAGATACCCTTTATGCTTATGTGTCTGCTAAAACGGGTGAGGGTGTAGATGAACTGTTGCACCTTATACTTTTGCAGGCCGAAATGCTTGATCTGAAGGCCAATCCTGACAGGCCTGCCATAGGTACAGTTGTGGAGGCCAGGCTTGATAAAAGCAAAGGGCCTATTGCAACAATTCTTGTCAAGAAGGGCACTCTTTCAACAGGTCAATATTTTGTCTGTGGTGAACATTATGGCCGTGTCAGGGCCATGCTGGATCATCAAGGCCGGAAGATGGATCGTGCAACTCCTTCCACACCGGTAGAGATATCTGGTATCTCTGGTGTTCCTTTATCTGGGGACAATTTCGCTGTTGTCAAGGATGAAAGACAGGCAAGACAGATAGCAGAACATCGTAGGCAGCAGGCAGAAGCCAGTGTTTTAAAAAGGGATGTAATGAGTCTGGATGATCTGTATGCCAGGATACAGGAAAAGGGCGTAAAAGAGTTGAGAATTGTTCTGAAGGCAGATGTTCAGGGTTCCATAGAGGCGATTAAGGATTCATTGTCCAAACAGAACACAGATGAGGTAAAGATCAAGGTTATTCATAGTGGTACCGGTGGAATATCAGAGTCTGATCTGATGCTTGCTGCTGCATCTGATGCTATTATTATTGGTTTTAATGTGCGTGCAAATCGCCGTGTTACAGAACTTGCTGAAAGAGAAAACGTGGATATAAGATATTATGATGTAATATATAATGTTATCCATGAAATACGTGCAGCCATGCAAGGTCTCCTGGAACCTGTTTATAAAGAAAAATTGTTGGGTCATGCCGAGGTAAAGGAGACTTTCCATATCCCAAAGGTTGGAACTGTGGCTGGATGCATAGTTTCTGACGGCAAGGTGGAAAGAAATGCAAATGTAAGATTGTTGCGTGACAATGTGGTTATCTTTGATGGCAAGCTGGCCTCATTGAGACGTTTTAAGGAAGACGTTAAGGAAGTACAAACCGGGTACGAATGCGGTATTGGGCTGGAGAATTATAATGATATTAAGGTTAATGATGTGATTGAGGTTTATCAGGTTGAAGAGGTTGCTCAGGAGTTGTAAAAGGCTTTTTTTGACAATTGACTGTTTTCCCGGTGTTTTGTTGCTTGTCCGGATGTTGTAGTAAGACAGGGCGTTTTGTACACCTTTCCATAATCCTTTATCCTGCAGAAATATCATGCCTGGGGCCTGTATGGTTCCCAAAGGATGTATTGGTGCTGTACGATGGTTGTTGGTATATTAAAAATTGACTTTCTTTTGACGGATAACCGTTCGCTAAAGGGAAAAAGAAAGGTGATCAGAAGTATGGTGGATAAGGTCAAAAACAGGTTTAATGTTTCTATTGCAGAGGTAGGTTCAAATGATAAATGGCAAAAAATAGAGATAGGAATTGTTGCTGCAGGGAATGATCGACGCCATATTGATTCATCTTTAAATAATGTCTTGACCTATATCGAAGGACTGTATCTCGCTGAAATGGTAAATACAGAAATGGAAATTGTTAATATCTGAACTTGTATGTCGGGATTTTCAGGAATTTCATTGTTAGGATAAAGAGAGGTCATGATATGTTTGGAACCAAGAGATCGGTCAGGGTTGCCGACAACATCCGCAGAGAGATAGCTCTTCTTTTGCTTAGGGAGGTGCGTGATCCCCGTATTAGAAATGTTACCTTGACTGGTGCTCATGTTACAGGGGATTTAAAACAGGCCAAGGTGTATTACAGTGTTATAGGAGATGAAACTGTTATCAGAAATGCCCAGGCTGGGCTGGACAGTGCAAAAGGTTTTATAAAAAGGCAGATTGGCCATAGAATAGAGTTGAGATATATGCCCGATATTTTTTTTGTATATGATCCGTCCTTAGAATACGGCAGTAATATGGATAGAATACTTCAGGATATCCGCAGGGAGGAAAAAATCACTTGAAATTTTCAGATGAATCTACGTGTTTATCTTCCTTTGATACCTCGCTGTATGCAATTGTTTCTCTTTTGAAAGAAGGAAAAAGATTTTTGTTTGTTTCCCACCAGGATCCCGATGCAGATGGAATAGGTTCCATGCTTGCCCTGGGAAAGGCAATGTCTATTGCAGGAAAGGAGATCGTTTATCTTGCGGAAGAACCTCTCCTGCCTCCCCTGACTTTTTTAACAGGTGCTGACAATATAGTTCAGAACATAGATACTGATCATGTGTTTTCCGCTGTGTTGGCCTTTGACTGCAGTGACATGGATAGAATATCCGGGTTTGCTTCGTATGTTAATGAAATTGATAGGAATGTTTCGTTGATTAATATAGATCATCATGTAACAAACAGCTTGTTCGGTGACCTTAATCTTGTGGATCCTGCAAGTTCTTCAACGGGTGAAATTGTGTTTAAGGTTATTGAGGCAGCAGGTTTTTCTGTGAACAGGGAGATTGCCGAAAATATTTTTGCTGCCATTCAGACAGATACAGGCTCATTTGCCTATGATAATACAAAGACCTCCACTTTTGATACGGCAGCAAGACTTGTGAGATACGGTGTTGATCCTTGGAAAATGTATCGTAATCTGATGACAGGATATACTGTTCCAGGATTGAACCTTTTGAGATTAGCCCTTGGCACACTTGATTTTTTTTGTGATGGCAAAATAGGGATGTTGTATGTGTCGTCTGACATGATGAAGGAAACCGGTGCTCTTCCCAGTGATACCCAAAGATTTGTTGATTATCCGAGGTTTGTGGAAGGGGTTGAAATAGCAGCTATTATACGTCAAACAGATGAAAGGGTCTACAAGTTCAGTCTTCGTTCAAATGGCAACGTGGATGTAGCGAGAATTGCCTCTTTATTTGGTGGAGGAGGGCACCGTAAGGCTGCTGGTTTTGTTTGCGAAGGAGATCTTGACAGCATTAAGATGAAATTTATCAAGGAATCTGCCCGGATATTCAATGAAACGGTCGATTGATGGTATCCTTCTTGTGGACAAGAAGGAAGGAGACTTTTCTTACGGGGTTGTAAGGCGTGTAAAGAGACTTTTACATGCAAGGAAGGTAGGACATGCAGGCACCCTTGATCCCTTTGCCACGGGCCTTTTGATCGTTCTTTTGGGTCAGGGAACCAGGCTTTCTGATCTGATTATGTTTCGAGACAAGGTTTATGAAGGCGTCATACGTCTTGGGGTTGAGACGGACACATTTGATCCTGCTGGTCATGTGACTTGTGTGAAAGAGGTGCCTGACCTTGACAAAAAGACGATACAGGCAACAGCCGGTCTTTTTACAGGGGCAATAGAACAGGTTCCTCCTGTTTATTCTGCGGTGAGACATAAGGGAATAAGGGCATATAAACTTGCCAGAAAAGGAATAAAGGTAGTACTTGAAAAAAAGAGGGTTTTTGTTAACCTTTTTGAGATTGATGATGTTAGCCTTCCTGATATTTCTTTCAGGGTAAAATGTTCCAGCGGGACTTACATAAGGACTCTTGCCTTTGATTTTGCAAGGGCTCTTGGTACTGTGGGTCATCTCAGGGCATTGAGAAGGCTGAAAAGCGGAGTTTTTGATGTTGCTGGTGCTTATCCCTCTGAAAAGATAACCAATGCAACAGATCAGTGTGATATCCTTAAAGCTGTTGTTCCCCTTGTTTCATCTTTGCCTGATATTCCTGGAGTAAGCATCAGAAGCAATTTGGCGCAGAAAATAAGAAACGGGTATCAGCCTGTTTGGCAGGACATAGGTGTCAGGGATATATGCACTGAAGGAGAATATCTGAAACTGGTTGAAAATGAAGATCTTGTGGCTGTTTTGCAGGTATGCAGGCATGAGACTGTCCGGTCTGTGCCTTTGGTTTCGTTGCATGAAGGTTCATCTTCTTTTTTAACTGCAGATTCTGCAGTAAACAGAAAAGGGGCTGTTTCACGAGGGATGGGTTTAAGGATTTGCAAGACTTTTAAAAAACAGAATTTTTGAAAAATCATATCGGTAAAACAGGACCTTTGATCTTTAACAAAAACCGGATATGTTGCAAAGGTCTTAAAATTTGGTAAGGGTGGTTGGCAGGTTGCCGAATTTCAGATATAAATGCCCATAGGAGGAAAGAAAAAGATGGTTTTAACACCAGAGGCTAAAAAGAATATTATTGATGAATTCAAGCTTCATGATAGAGATACAGGCTCATCTGAAGTTCAGATTGCGCTGTTAAGTAACAGGATCAAATATCTTACGGAACATTTCAAGGTCCACAAAAAGGATCATCATTCGAGAAGAGGGTTGTTAAAATTGGTAGGTAAAAGAAGGCGGCTGCTTAACTATTTGAAAAAGAAAGATGTTGAAAAATATAAAACAGTTATAAAAAGTCTCGGTATCAGGAAATAATACCTTTATCTTTAAACTGAGACCTTTGTACAGTATGTCTGCCGGTTTTTTTGTGCAGTTATTAAGCAGGGTTGAGTATTGTCTATAAGTATTTCTTTACGATAGAAATACAGTATGCATATGTGAACAGGTAAAAACGTAGTATTCAGGAGGACTTGTTGACAACTGTCAATATTTGGAGAGGAAGAACTTATTATGATTGAAAAATGTTCCACAGAGATAAACGGGCAAACTTTAACTATTGAAACAGGTCGTCTTGCCAAACAGGCAAACGGATCTGTAGTTGTTACTTTTGGTGAGACGGTTGTGCTTGTAACTGCTGTTTCTACGGATGAGGTGCGTGAAGGAATAGATTTTTTGCCTCTGACAGTTGAATATCAGGAAATGTCCTATGCAGGAGGCCGTGTCCCTGGTAATTTTTTTCGCAGGGATATGGGCAGGCCTACTGAAAAAGAAACCTTGACAGCCCGTTTGACGGACAGGCCATTAAGACCTCTGTTCCCTGATGGATACTGTTATGAGACGCAGGTTATTGCAAGTGTTTTGTCAACGGACAAGAAAAATGATGCAGATGTTTTGGCCATACTGGGTGCATCAGCAGCGCTTGAAGTTTCGGATATCCCGTTTGCAGGTCCTATCGGAGGGGTGCGTGTGGGACGGGTAAACGGCCGTTTCATTGCAAATCCTACGATTGATCAGTTAGAAACAAGTGATATCAACATGATTGTTGCGGGAAATCGTTCAGGTATTGTCATGGTGGAAGGAGGAGGCCAGTTTGTTTCTGAAGCAGATATGATTGATGCAATATTTTTTGCGCATGATGCAATGCAGCCTCTTATAAGCATGCAGGAGGACCTGAAGGCTTCTTTTGGCAAGCCTAAAAGAAGCGTTTCGGTGCGGCAACCTGATGATGTACTGAAAGAAAAGGTCTTTGAGATTGGGACCCCGCTTTTACAAGAGGTGGTAACCACGGCAGACAAGAAACTTCGCCAGAAAAAGGGCAAAGAGGCGGTAAAAACCGTTATTGATGTACTGTCTGATGCATATGAAGGAAGGGATTCTGAAATTGCTGGATATTTGGATGACCTGAAAAAGAATCTCATTCGCAAAAGGATTATGGAGGATGGAAAGAGGATAGATGGAAGATCTTTTACTGAGATAAGACCTATTGAATGTGAGGTGGGTATATTGCCCCGTGTACATGGTTCTGCCCTTTTTACCAGGGGAGAAACCCAGGCAGTTGTTCTTACCACTCTTGGCACTGAGCGGGATGAACAGAGAATGGAATCTATTTTTGGTGATTATTTCAGGAGCTTTATCTTTCATTATAATTTTCCGCCATACAGTGTGGGAGAAGTAAAGAGGTTAAGTGGACCTGGGCGGAGAGAACTTGGACATGGCGCCCTTGCAAGAAGAGCCCTGTTGCCTGTTATGCCTTCAAAAGAGGATTTTCAGTATTGTGTCAGACTGGTTTCGGAAATACTTGAATCCAATGGCTCATCATCCATGGCAAGTGTATGTGGAGGCAGCCTTTCTCTTATGGATGCCGGTGTTCCTGTAAAAGATGCTGTGGCGGGAATTGCAATGGGGCTTGTATTTGATGGCGGGAAGACAGCAGTTTTAACAGACATTATAGGGGATGAAGATCACTATGGTGATATGGATTTCAAGGTTGCCGGAACCAGGGACGGTATTACTGCCCTGCAGATGGATATAAAGATTGAAAACATTACAAGACAGGTTATGGAAAAGGCCCTTGAACAGGCCAAAGAAGCCAGGCTTTTTATCCTTGATAAAATGGGGAAGGCAATTAATGCCCCGAGGAAGGAGATATCCGAGTATGCTCCTGTGATCAGCACAATGAAGATTGATGCCAAGAATGTCAGAATCCTGATTGGCCCAGGTGGTAAAACAATAAGAGAGATCTCCAATGAAACCGGGGTAAGAATTGATGTTGATGATGATGGAACAGTGACTATTTCTTCTCCGGACAAGGAAGCTGCTGATATCGCGATTGATAAGATAACTGAGATTACAAAGGAGATTGAGGTTGGTGCTTTTTATAATGGCAAGGTTGTAAAGGTAATGGATTTCGGTGCATTTGTAGAAATTATGCCTGGAACTGACGGGCTGGTTCATATCTCCCAGTTGGATAACAAAAGGGTAAACAAGGTGACCGATGTCCTTAAGGAAGGGGATCAGGTGCTTGTAAAGGTGCTCGAGATTGATAATAATGGCAAGATTCGCCTTTCGAGAAAGGCCGCACTTTCTAAAAAGGACTGATTATGTATCGTAAGACGGTACTGGAAAATGGTGTTAAGATTATTTCAGAGCATCTTGATCATATGAAAACCGTCTCCGTTGGTATATGGGTTAATGTTGGCTCACGTGATGAGGTTAAACCTGAAAATGGTGTTTCCCATTTTATTGAACATATGGCCTTCAAGGGGACGTACAATAGGAATGCCCTGCAGATTGCCAAAGAACTGGATGCAATAGGTGGTCTTAACAATGCCTTCACAGGCAAGGAAAATACTTGTTTTCATGCCACGGTTCTCGGCAAACATTTTTTTAAGGCATCTGAGCTTCTGTCAGATATCTTTCTTAACCCTGTTCTGGATATGCGTGATATAGAGCGGGAACGTCAGGTCATTCTGCAGGAAATCAGCATGACAGAGGATTCTCCTGGTGACAGTATCCATGATTTTTTTGATCTTGTATTTTGGCAGGATCATCCTATGGGAATGCCTGTCCTTGGTACCCAGGAAACAGTATCTGCAATAACACGGAAAACCATTGTTGACTATTTAAAAAGACTGTATACGCCGGAACGTGTTTTGATTGCTGCTGCAGGTAATGTGGATCACAAGAACATGGTGTCTTTTTTCAGGCCATTGTTTGAATCTGCTGAAAAGTCAGCCTTGCCTGCAGGCAGAAACACTCCAGAACCTGCAGCAGATGTATGTATGCGTTTCAAGGATCTGGAACAGGTACATATTTGTCTTGGAGGGCAGGCGCCTTCTCTTAGAGACAGGAAACGTTTTGCTGCAGCTGTTTTTAATGCAATTCTTGGCGGTAACATGAGTTCCCGTCTTTTTCAGAAGATAAGAGAGACACAGGGTTTGGCCTATTCAGTTTACAGCTATATGTCATCTTATGTGGATGTTGGGCTTATGAGCGTCTATTTTGCTACAGATCCTGTTAATATGAATCCTGCTCTGGAGACGGTTAATGCAGAAATCCTGAAAATCGTTCGGGGAGATATTTCTGAAAAGGATTTGGAAGATGCCATAGAATATCTGATTGGAGGCCTTTATATTTCGTCTGAGAGTACTGAAAGCAGGATGGTACGCATTGCCAAAAACGAAATTGTTTTTGACAGATATGTGCCATATGAGGAGATTGTTTCAGGGCTTGAACAGATCACACTTGATCAGGTAGTTCAGGTTGCCAATGAAATATTCTGCAGCAGTAAGGTCTCAATGGCGGTACTTGGTCCTGTTGACTCTGACATGTTGAACAAAGATATTATAAACTTAACCAAGGCATTATAGATCATAACAGACAGGCTGTTTTTGCCATTTTATTTGATCTGCAGCCGTCTTTATTATTATCTGATTTCCGGGTGGGCTGCCTGTGTGTCCGGTTTCTGTATTGTAATGTCAGGCGTAAAAGGGGTATTTGCAGCAGGCAACTGTATATGCTGTGGACATCTTTTGTTTTTTAGTAATTACATCAAGGTAGCACATGAAAGGCAAGTTGAGGTTCTCTGTATTAGCATCCGGAAGTGGCGGAAATGTATGTTATATAGAAACAGACACGGCAAGTGTTCTGGTAGATGCAGGCTTGAGTTGTATAGAAACAAGAAGAAGGTTGAACAGTATAGGAATAAGTTCTCCAAGGCTGGATGCCTTAATTGTTACCCATGAGCATTCGGACCATATTAAAGGTGCAGGTCCTGTCGCCAGATATTTTGATATCCCTGTTTTTATCAACCGTAAGACCCTCCAGAAGAAAAGTCTGGGTAATTTGAAAAGACCTGTTATTATTCAGACAGGACAGACTATTATGATCAATGATCTCAAAATAGAGACCTTTACAAAATGTCATGATGCGGCTGATCCTATAGGCCTTGCTGTTTCCGTGAATGATGCAAAAATAGGCCTTGCAACTGACCTTGGCAGACTTACAAATCTTGCAAAAGACAAGCTGCAGGGTTGCAGGGCACTTATAGTGGAATTCAATCATGACCAAAGGATGCTTGATTGCGGTCCTTATCCTTTATCGCTCAAAAGAAGGATAAAAGGTCCTGATGGACATCTTTCCAATGAACAGGGGGCAGAACTTATACGTTCTGTGTATAGTAACAGACTTGACCATATTGTACTTGCCCATCTCAGCGAGGAAAACAACCAGCCAGAGATAGCTTTTTCTGCAGCAGCTGAAGTCATTAAACAATGCAAAATATCATCTGCAAATGTTATAGTAAGCAGTCAGGATAAACCTACTCCCTTGATAACACTAAGCTGAAACTGTCTGACAGATGTTCGTGGATGAGGAACATACTGTTAAAGCTATGGTGCATGCTATTTTTTCTGTGTGAGGATATAATATCCTTTTGTTTCTTTAGAAAGATCCTGTTTTATCAAACTGTGTTTTAAGATATTTCTTGTAGCCGATATTTGCCAACTCGTAATATTTCCTTTCAGTTATCATAACAAATTACACTGTTAATACCAATGCATCCCTGTATAATGCCCTGTGACATGGCAGGTTTGATATAAGGGCTGATTTTGGTATCAATCTTGCTTCCTGATCTTTTTAATACCGAAGACAATAATTTTACCATAAACGTTTCTGTTTTGTTTTATCTTGAGAGGTGTATGGCCTCAAAACAGTTTTTATCTGTCTGGCGATTTTTAGATTTTTTTTGAAATACGAGTGTGGCAGGTTTTATTGCTTATTGTCGGTATGATAATGTTTTTTGTATAATCTCTGTGTTCGGGCAAGCTGGCGGGGGAATACTTGTTATGGACTATTATGTTATGGATTCATACTTTTATGCACTGGTTAGGGTTATTGATGCTATTTACCATGATGAAAGTCTAGAAGATATTCTGTACTTTATAGTGACGCTTGCCATGGAGCTGACCGGTGCCAAAGGAGCAACCATCAGGGTTCTGGAACAGGGCACGTTTGATTTGAAGGTGGTTTCCAGTTGCGGATTAAGTGAGGAATATCTGAATTCCGGAGCTATTGATTATGGTAAGAGTGTTGCAGAGATTATTCAGGGGGATATTATTATAATAAATGACCTTGAATCTGATCCTCATGTTCAGAATATCAAAGCTGCCCGAAAAGAAGGCCTTAAGTCTGTCATAGGGATTCCCTTTACTGTAAATGAAACAACATACAGCATCTTGAGGGTCTATTTTTCAAAGGTGAAGGTCCCTACCCAGGAGGAAATGGAGCTTTTGGGATCTCTTGGCAAACTGAGTTGTATGGCAATTGAGCATACAGCAGTGAATAATATAGGTTAAAATATTGTCATTCGTTATGAGACTGTATGACAAGGGGGTGCTTTCAAGATATGGTCTGATTTTTTGCGAATCCTGCTGTTTGCTGTGCCGGAGCCAACAAGCAGGTCGATATACGGGATCCCTCGATTTTGTGCAGAAATTTTCATTTATGAAAAGAAGTAATCCTCTTTTATACAAGTGGATCTGAGTGTTGAACAGATGCAAGGGCCCGGGAACTTTATAGTGTGCAAGTTTGGAGATATTATGACCGAAAGGTTTCTATGCATGGTTTTTGTTTTTTCTTTCCTGCTAACTTCTACCCCTGTTTTCAGCTTCAATATGACATTTACCCCTGATCTGTCTGTTTCTACCGAATATACTGATAATCTCTTTCTGTCAGAAAGGAAGGAGCAGAATGATCTTATTACGATATTTTCCCCAAGGGTCAGTCTGAATTTAATGGACAGGCATCATGGAATAGATTTTTCATATGCTCCTTCCTACAGTATGTACAAAAACTGGTCTGAAAACAATACATGGCGGCATAATTTGCATTGTTTTGTTTGGACGGATATCTCAGCTCATACAAGGATAGAGATTGATGATGCCTTTCTACGGACAGAGGATCCCCTTGAGGAAGAAGATGTTTATCTGCCTGACAATGAACCTTTGGTCAAAACTGATGCAACAAGGGAAAGGGGACGGTCAACATACTGGACAAATACCACCCGGTTGAATCTTACACATCAGTTCGGCAGGGATGACAGTTTCTTTATACGCTACATACATAGCATGCGCAAAACCAATGATCCTGAAGATGAGGATAATTCAAGGCATAATCCGTCCATAGGGATAACATACTGGTTGGGACCCGTATGGGGTATTGATACGGACATGGGGTATACAAAAACAGATTATTCCGGTGGTAGCGGGGTCAGCAGTTCTGATGACTTTGATGAATGGGACTGGAGTTTGAAGTTAAACCGACGCTTTGGTCATCAGTTAACGGGCTTTGTCCGTTATGAATGTGCAGTTACTGACTATGAGGAGGATGAGGAGGATTATACAACACATCATTTTACTGCGGGGTTTGACTATGATCTGTCCCGGCATGCACATGTGTCTTTTGATGCAGGTTACTTTATTCATGATAATGAGGATAGTGAAGATGAAGGTGGTATGGTTTTAAATCTGTTGTTTGTCGAGAAATTCAGGAGAGGATCTTTTAGCTTTTCAGGTTCCAAGGGGCAGACAGAGTCAAGGTATGGGGCTGAGAATCTTGGTTTCTCAGAGTATTATGAGGTACAATGTGAAGGCAGATACATGCTGGCACGCCGTGTTACGGCAGATATTGCTGCCTTGTACAGAAAGGATATGTACAAGGATGAAGAACCTGAAAGGGATGATAAAACAAAGAAGTTTTCTACAGGTCTTACATGGATGTGCCGTGACTGGCTAAATTTCAGGGTTGATTATTCCTACAATGTTGTAGATTCTACAGATGATACTGAATCCTATAGAGAAAACAGGTTCATGTTTACAGTTACACTTGTTCCTTCAAGACCGTACCGTTTGAATTGAACGGGGTCTTTCAAAAACTCCTTCTTGTTCAATCCCGGTGTCAGACTTATATCCTGTCTGTTTTTACAGTTCTGTTGTATGTCGGGGATTTGACATCTCTAAAATATCCTTAACATGGAAATATGCTACTTAAAGATATTGGGTTATGTTACCGATGATATAAAACAGTATAGACCCGTCTTGTTTGCAATGCTGTGCTTTTCAAAGGCATCCCGGGCTGAAATCTGACGAGAGGGAACATACTGCCATTTACTGAAAGAATCCCTGGAGTTGTATTTGGTGTGGTTTATATGGAACGGTGTATCCATGTCTTTGTATAGGAAAAATGGAAAAGATGGAAGAGACATTCAATTTTGATCATTACATAGCACTGATTTTAAAGCGCCGGTGGTTTATTCTTGTTTCATTTTGTCTTTCAATGGCGATTGGCATATTATTGCTTTTCACCCTTACCCGCACGTATAGGGCAGAGACTCTTATAATGGTTGAGCCTCAGCGAGTGCCTTCTGAGTATGTCAGTCCCTTGACAACAACTGATGTGGAATCAAGGATCAACACTATATCTCAACAGGTTATGAGCAGAACTAACCTTGAAAGGATCATCAGGCAGTTCGGCCTTTTTAAAGAAAAAAAATACAGGGACATGTTTTTTGAAGACAAGATAGAATTTCTGAGAAAAAGGATATCCATAAAGGTTACAAAAAGCAGTCGCAGAAAAGGTCCTGAGAGTTTTTCCATATCATTTGAGGGAGAAGATCCCAAAATGGTAATGCAGGTAACAAATGCCCTGGCAAATTACTTCATTGAGCAGAATCTGAAGGACAGGGAGATGCAGGCAATTGGGACTAGCAAGTTCCTTGACAGTGAATTGAATGATATGCGTTTGCGCCTGAAACGTATTGAATCGAAACTTAAAAAGTACCGTACTGAACATATGGGAGAATTGCCGGAACAGCTTGATGCGAATCTGAATATCTTGGACAGGCTTCAGTTACAGCTTGGAAACAGGAGGCAGGATCTTAAGGATGCGAAAGACAGGCTTGCAGCCTTTGAATTGTCTGTATCCACGGTATATCAGCCGGATGGAAAGGTGCCGGAAAGTCTGCAGAGTATTGAGCAGTTACGTGTTAAGCTTGCAGACCTTAAGACCAGGTATACAGATAGGCATCCGGATGTTATAAGGTTGAAAAACAAAATAAAAAGGCTGGAACAGGAAAAAATGTCCCACAAGCAAGACAGTGCCAACCACAATAATACAGGTGTTGTTGTTTCAGCCGAATCCGCCCAGAGGGCAATTTTAAAAAAGGAAATACGGGATATTAAAGATGATATAGAGAGAATTAAGACAAAAATAAAGGAATACCAGAGACGGGTTGAGAATACTCCCAAAAGAGAACAGGAACTTATGAATCTTCGACGGGATTATAGTAATCTGACAAAGGCATATAATTCATTGTTGGCCAGGAAAATAGAGGCATCAATTGCCGTTAATATGGAAGAGAGGCAGAAGGGAGAAAGGTTTCGTGTTATTGATCCTGCAATTTTGCCACAGAAACCGGTTTCTCCTGACCCGAAAAAATTGTTTCTTTTGACAGTTGTTGCAGGACTCGGCCTGGGTGTGGGCATTGTTTTGCTGCTGGATTATATAGATGGTTCCGTAAAGGGTGTTGATGATATAGACAAATGTGCAGGGGTTCCTGTCCTGGCGACAATTCCTGTTATATTGCATTTTAAGGACAAGGTGCTGCATAAATTGGATCTGATACTTTTTTCCTCTTTTTCTTTTGTGTCTTTTGTCATGTTTGTAAGCTTTGCCCTTCTGTCCTTTATGGGCATTGACAAGACCATGGAATATGTTCAAAAGTTTATTAATATATAAATCCGCTTATCACGAGTTTTTTTGATCAGGAGGGGGCCATGGGAAAGATATTTGATGTACTGGAAAAGGCACATAAAGAACCCGGAACAGGTAAGGTTCGGCAAAAGGCACCCCCTGTTCTTCCCCTGTCTGTTAAAGAAGAAAAAAAACAGTTTGCGAAAAAGAAAAAATCGCCTGAGGCCAATCTGACTGGAGATGGTTATGATGTAAACCTGATTACCTTGACAAATCCTGAATCCTTTGAGGCCTCCCAATTCAAGGTGTTACGGACCAATATCCTGTTTGGCAGTGAAAAACGGCCTCCACGGACTATTTTGATTGCAAGCACTGTCCCAGGTGAAGGAAAATCTTTTGTCTGTTCAAACCTGGCAGTGTCTATTGTCCAGGGTATAGACGAATATGTGCTGGTCATGGATTGTGACATGCGTAAGGGTAATCTCCAAAGTATCTTCGGTTTTCAGGAGATAGATTCAGGTTTGAATGAATATGTCCTTGGCAATGTTCCTCTGAATTCCATTTTATTGAAAACCAATGTAAAAAAACTGACCCTTTTGCCTTGCGGTCGGCCAGTGAAAAATCCATCGGAGATCCTGTCATCCAGAAAGATGGCAGCATTGATTGAGGAGACAAGACAACGATATGATGACAGATATGTTCTTATAGATTCTGCACCCCCTGCCCTTGCTCCGGAAACCATTGCAATTGCCAAACATGTTGATGCCATAATCGTTGTGGTTAGAATTGGTGTTACAAAACGGAAGCTGTTAAGCGAAACTATAGATATGCTGGGTAAAGACAAGGTTATTGGTGTTGTAATAAACCGAATGGACATATCTTCTGCAGGAGGTTATGCCTATGGCAAGTACCGGGATTATCACAAATATTATTCGCATTATCAAAAATAGTTCATGTCTGCAGATCAATCTTGGGATACAGCAGATTTTTCAGCTCATAAATGAGGATATTTCTGCAAGACCATGCCCTTGGGTTTGTACATTCCTGTATAATTCCTTGATTTAATTGATTGTGCAAAAATTGTCATATCTCTGTGTTGTCATCCTTACTGTTTCTGAGTTTATTTTCAGATGGGTATACATTTCTTTTTATGATGTAAAAATTTCTTTGTATTTTAATTGCTGATGCAAGTTGTTTTTGTTGCAGTCCCATATTTAGAAATATCTGTAAATTGTTTTTAGTAGAAGGAGACAATATGATACGAGGTAAGATGCTTTTTTGTTCCTTGCTTGTTATGTCTGTGTTTGTAGTAACAGATTGCACCATCTTTGCAAAAGATATGAAAAATGAGGCAGATCCAACTGTCTATATAAACCCGAAATCTGATTCATATCATATTGGCTGTGGTGATATTCTGGAAATTACTACATGGAAAGAACCTGACTTTTCAAGGGATTCCGTCCTTGTCAGAATCGATGGTAAAATAAGCTTTCCCCTCTGCAATGATATACAGGCAGCAGGTCATACACCTATGGAGCTGAAAAAGGCCATTGAGCAGAAGTTGAAGGCTTTTATAGACAACCCTGTTGTAACAGTTAGTATTGTCAATCCCATCAGTCAAAAGATATATATTTTGGGGGAGGTGTTGCATACTGGTGAATATCCACTTGTGAAACACCTGACGGTTCTTCAGGCATTTGCCCTTGCCGGTGGTTTTACAGAATGGGCGTCCAAATCCGAGATTATCCTGTTAAGGCATGAGGGTAAGCACGATAAGATAATAAGGGTAAATTACAAGGACATCATTAAAGGAGAGGGCCTGGATCAGAATTTAAGATTAAAGGCAGATGATACTATAATTGTTCCGTAACCAATATGCAGTGACATCTTGTAATTCTTTCCTGACAACGTTTTGTGCTAAGGCGGTAAATCAACAGCTCAATCAGAAGAATATGTGGTATTGTACTGTCTGATGTTGTTGTATTTTGTCCGGACAGGATCTGATATTTGAGAAATAGCTGTTTTGTCACTGGAGAAAATGTAAGGAGATGTAAAGAATGGTGGAGTATTCGGTCAGTCCTGAAGGTGAAAGGTTTGCCCTGCCAGATGAAGATGAATATGAAAAAGAATACAGAAGGCTGTCTTCTCTTGCAGATGAAAAAAGACAAAACGGTTCCGAGATAGTGGTAGTTATGGGGCTTGGCTTTGTAGGGGCTGTTATGGCCGCTGTAGTTGCAGATTCTGTGGATAAAAAAACCGGTAATTCTGACAAATTTGTTATTGGAATGCAGAGACCAAGCCAGAGAAGTTTTTGGAAGATTCCTCTTTTTAACAGGGGGATATCACCGGTTGAGGCAGAGGATCCGGAGGTAGCGGAGATTATAAAAAGGTGTGTAATTCAGAAAAAGACCCTGACTGCCACCTTTACCAATGATGCCCTTAGGTTTGCAGATGTCCTTGTGCTTGATGTTCAGTGTGATTTTGTAAAGAAATCACTTGGAGATATTAAAACCGGCAATGCAGATATAAGCGCCTTGGAAAAGAGCTTCAAAATCATTGGAGACAAAATTAATCCTGATTGTCTTGTCCTTATAGAGACAACTGTTCCTCCCGGAACAACTGAGTACGTGGCTTATCCGATGATTAAAAAGGCATTTAAAAAAAGGGGAATAAAAAAAGAGCCTTTGCTTGCACATAGTTATGAAAGGGTGATGCCGGGCAAGGAATATGTGCGATCAGTGAGGGATTTCTGGAGGGTATGCAGTGGAATTAATGAAGAGAGCAGGGAAAGGGTTGTGAAGTTTTTATCCGATGTTCTGCATGTGGAAGAATATCCCCTTACAGTTCTTGACAGACCCATTGAAAGCGAGACATGCAAGATAGTGGAAAACAGTTACAGGGCCACTATTCTGGCCTTTCTTGATGAATGGAGCTTGTTTGCCGAGACAAACGGTGTTGATCTTATTAAAGTAATAGATGCTATCAAGGTGCGTCCTACGCACAACAATATTATATTTCCAGGTCCTGGCATAGGGGGGTACTGTCTGCCCAAAGATGGTGGACTTGGCATGTGGGCATACAAGCATCTGTTGGGCTTTAGTGATGATATATTTAAGATTACAACTGAGGCCATTAATATTAATGATACCAGGGCAATTCATGCGGCTCAGCTTGTGCGCGATGCCCTGAGAAACATGGGAAGTATTGTTGCTGCGTGTCAGATAACTGTTCTTGGAGTATCCTATAGAGAGGATGTAGGCGATACAAGGTACAGCGGCTCTGAAATCCTGCTGAGGAAACTTGTGGAAATGGGTGCTGATGTCAAGGCTCATGATCCATATGTAAAACACTGGTGGGAGATTGAAAAACAAGACAGTTATCCTGATGTTGGAGTTAGCAGAGCACAGTTTTTTCGTAATCAGGAGCAGCTTGAGGATTTTTGCATGACCCAGGATCTGGAGGATGCATTAAGGGATTCAGATGCTGTTGTGTTTGCTGTACGTCATCGCCCATATCTTGAACTGGATCCGGACGATGTGGTAAGAATGACCGGTAAACCTGTGGCAGTAGTTGATTGTTTTGGTATCCTTGATGATAAGAAGATTGAAAGATTTTTTGAGTTGGGTTGCGAGGTGAAAGGCCTTGGCAGAGGGCATCTCAAGCGAATTAAAGACAGGGTTATAAAACGGGGATCGGGTTCTTAGGTAATCTACTATACTTCCTGGGGGATATGTTTTTATAGGGTTTGCTATGCAAAACAGGGGTCTTGTAAAGCCTTACTGTGGAAGATTGATAAATCTGCTTGTTGACAGTGACAGGGAGAGGGTGATTAAGGAAGAGTCCCTGCATTTACCCGAGATTATCCTGTCTGACAGGCAGATATGTGATTTGGAGCTGTTGGCCTCTGGCGGGTTTTCTCCCCTGTCCGGTTTTATGACAAGGGATGATTACGAGTCTGTTCTGGATCGGATGCGTTTGAGTGACGGGACATTGTGGCCCCTGCCTGTTTGTCTTGACATATCAGAAGAGGTGGCAAGATCTGTCAGGATAGGCCAGGATGTGTCTTTGCGTGATCAGGAGGGATTCCTTCTTGCGGTTATGCATGTAAAAGACATGTGGCCCGTAGACAGAAAACATGAGGCCATAAAGGTCTTTGATACCCTTGATATAAAACACCCGGGAGTGGAATATCTGTTAAAGGAGGCAGGAGATTATTATATAGGCGGCACATTGGAGGTCGTGAGGGTACCACTGCATTTTGATTTTAAACAGTTCCGCAAGACTCCTGCGGAAATGCGCCAGGCTGCTTTAAAGAAGGGATGGCACAGGGTTGTTGGTTTTCAGACAGAAAATCCTGTGCATCGGCTTCAGTTTGAGATGACAATTCGGGCAATGCAGGAAACAATGGCCAACCTGTTACTTCTCCCTGTAGTCGGTATAACAAAACCAGGTGATTTTGATCATTATACCCGTGTAAGATGCTATAAAAAAATTCTGCCATATTATCCTTCCGGGACCGTAATGTTAAACATGTTGCCCCTTGCAATGCGTATGGCAGGTCCAAAAGAGGCGATTTTTCATGCTATTGTATCGAGGAATTACGGGTGTTCTCACTTTATAGTAGGAAGGCATCATGCTGCTCCCTGTTCTGATGGGGAAAATGGCATGTTTTACAGGAACAGTGCCGCAAAAGAACTGGTTTCAAGATACAGCGAAGAGATAGGGGTAAATATTGTTCCATTTGAAGAAATGGTATATCTGCCTGATGAAGATAAGTATCTTCCTTTAGATCAGGTAGAGGAGTTTTGCCGTACACTTACTATGAGCGGTTTTGATATAAGAGAACGGATACGCACGGGCAGACGTATTCCTGAATGGGCATCTTTTCCTGAGATCATAGATGAGATATCCAGGACCTATCCCGGTCCTAAACAACAGGGTTTTACAATATTTTTTACCGGTCTTTCCGGATCAGGAAAATCAACATTGGCCAAGGTGCTGTATTCACGTTTTATGGAGATAGGTACTCGCCCGGTAACCCTGCTTGACGGGGATATTGTTCGGCAGAATCTGTCAAAGGAGCTTGATTTTTCCAAAGAACACCGTGATCTTAATATCCTGCGTATCGGGTTTGTTGCAAGTGAAATTACCAAAAACCGTGGTATTGCAATCTGTGCGCCAATAGCTCCGTATGCTGCTACGAGAGCAAAGGTAAGGCGCATGATTGAAAATTACGGTGGTTTTATTGAGGTCCATGTGGCTACGCCCATCCAGGAATGCGAGAGACGAGACAGGAAGGGCATGTATGCTAAGGCAAGGGCAGGGCTTATAAAGGGATTTACCGGTGTGGATGATCCTTATGAAGCGCCTGAGGCACCAGATGTACGTGTTGATACAACCGGACTTACCCCTGAGGAGGCGGTTCAGGAGATATTACTGGTCCTTGCCCGAAAGGGGTTTTTGTAACACAATGGGTAATTCTGGGAAATGAACAATAGTGCCTTATGCATAAAATAACAACTGTGTTGTCGCAGTTGTTATACTCCGTTTTCATCACTTTGTTAGGATTGATTCCTGTCTGTTTTTTTGTTTAAACAGCAAAAAGGTATATAAACCGGGCAAAGAGAGGTTTCAGACATAAACAGGGCCAGAGCTGAAACTGGCTATGTGCTTTTGTGTTATGTCTGTTTCTGCTCTGTCAACAGGCCTTTTTTTCATTGCTGTCAGGGTTGTTTGGGAAATCGTGAAAAATCAGGCTTGCGTTTTTGTAAAAAGGCATCCCTTCCTTCCTGTCCTTCTTCGCTCATATAGTACAACATGGTTGCGTAGCCACCCATAACCTGCAGTCCTGCCTGTCCATCACAATCTGCAGTAAGCGATGCCTTGATAAAACGAATGGCAATTGGTGAATTGGCTAGTATTTCCTGTGCCCACTTGACTGTTTCCTCTTCCAGCTTTTCAAGTGGCACCACTGCATTGACCAGCCCGAGTTTCAGTGCTTCATTTGCGCTGTATTGACGGCATAGAAACCATATCTCTCTTGCCTTTTTCTGGCCTACTATACGTGCCATATAGCTTGCTCCGAAACCTGCATCAAAGGAGCCGACCCGGGGTCCTGTTTGCCCGAAGACAGCGTTTTCTGCTGCTATGGTGAGGTCACAGACCATGTGCAGCACATGACCTCCTCCTATGGCATAACCGGCAACCATGGCAATGACAGGCTTTGGACAGTAGCGAATCTGCCGTTGAAATTCCAGGACATTCAGACGGTTTACTCCATTTTCATCCACATATCCTGAATCTCCCCGTACTCCTTGATCCCCGCCAGAGCAGAATGCCTCATTGCCTTCTCCTGTAAGGATTATTACCCCTATATCCTGGTCTTCATGGGCATCAGTTAGCGCTCTTGACATCTGTGTGACGGTTGAAGGCAGAAAGGCATTCCGTCTTTCAGGTCTGTTGATGGTTATTTTGGCCATGCCATTGGCCTTGTGGTACTTGATATCGGAAAAATCTCCTGCCTTGATCCATTTGACGCTTTTCATATCCTTGCAGATTCCTCCTTTATTTTAGTGATTTTTTCCATTGTTCTGCGAATATTCTGGCTACCTTGTTTACATCTGATGGACTTATATTCATGGCTCTGGCAACAGCAAGATATAGGTCATGCCTGTCTGCATTTTCTGCCTTGACCAGATTTTTTATGTCTCTTTTTTGCTTCAGGTTTAGGCCCTTGGTGTTTACAAGCTTGACATATCCGTTATCCTGCTCTTTTAACAGCCCCTTTTGATAGTAGGGTTTAAGCCTGTAAAAACGTTGTTTCATTCTTTCCTTGAGGGTGCGGATTATAGGGTTGGAGACATTGGTCACATCGTCAGCAAAGGCGATGGATGGTAAAATAAGGGTGGCTGTGTTTTCAAGAAATGATGTTTTGTCTACAGCAGTATCGTCACTCCTGCTTTTTCCTCCCCTAATGTCCTTTACAATGTCTTTTGCAACAGATTTAACCTTTTCTGCAGGAAAATATATGTTAATAGTAACGCAGGCCACAATAAAAACAAGTGTGAAAAATAATAAGGTATACGTAATTTTGTGATAATATTTCATGGTGTTACCTCCTGTTATAAAAAATTGTCCAGACAGCATATCAGCCCTTGATTTCCCTGATCCGTAAAAACTCAGAACAGGGATTTTCTTTACAGCCAGAGGGAGTGATAACCCGAAAAGATAAAGGGTGCAAATCTCACTGTCTCCTTTTTTATGTATAGATTGCGGTTGGAGTCTATAAGGGTTGTTTTTGGCAAACATGCGGTAATTTTTTGTGTGTGGAAAGCCCCTATTTTTTGGCAGCAGCTATCCTTTTGATACGTTTAAGCATGTCTTTAAAACTTATTCTGTTGTCAGGGTTTTGATTTACAATATTAACGCCAAAAAGACTACCTCTTTTTATTATGTACTCAACATTATTCTCTTTTATAGTACCATTGATCCTGAAAACATCATTTTTAAGAGATGCCTTGATTCCTATTTTGCTGTATGGCAATGTTTTGAATACCTTGGCTATAACACCTGCAAATCCTATAAACGGACTTTGTCCTCCTCCGATATGGGCTATATTGTCAACAGCAGCAATGCTTATCCTTTGAGGGATACTGTCAACCTTTTTTGTTTCGAGCATTAGTTCAAATGTCTGTACCTGACCGCAGGCGATTTCAAGTCCGTTTATATATCCATTTAGTACGCCGTCTATCTCTCCAAAAGAGGTCCCTTTTGTCATTTCCTTCAGGTTAAGGTCCCTTATATCTGCTTTCAATGCCAAAACAGGCAGGCCCGTGAATATATTACGGGCGTGGACGTTTGAGATTGTTATCTTTCCACCAAAGACCCTGGCGATGATTTTGCCGAGACTTTTTGCTGTTCCGTTCTCGATGTGTATGGGATCAATGTTGCCTTGTATGCTCCCCTTTACAGGTATCTGGCATATATTCTTGAAAAATGGCCTTGTATCTTTTATGGCAATGGAAATGCCTGTTTGAATTTTTGGGGTCGGTGTTGCTTTTGTGTAACTGATAATCAGCCGTTTAAGTGTAAGGTCACCTCCTGGAATCTTTATGCTAATCGGAGTACGTACATATAAATTATTAAGGTGTGAATGTATGGGAATTGATATGTTTTGAAGGGGCAGCCATGGTGGAGATGCAACTTCAAAAGAAATGAGTCCTGTTTGTTTTGCGTCTGTTTTTCCTGTATCTTTTTTAGCGGGATAATGTAGCAAGATTGGCAGGTTGACTTTCACATGTTTTAAGAAAAAGCTGTTGTTTTTGAAGGCAAGTTCTCCGTTGTCAAGAAGACATTTCCCTTTAATTTCTATTGATTGCCCCTGTTTTTTGGCAGAAAATCTGCCTGATACAAGACCTGCAAGCCTGATTTCTCTGGTTACAGGCATCATATCGCCGAATGGATCCAGCACAGCAATTTTGAACAGCGGTTCTAAAGGAGTAAGGGGAAGATTTATATGGAGAGAAATCGCTCCGTTTGACAGACATATACTGGTTTTTGTTTTTATTATATTCTTTATCTCAAGAGTGAGTTTGTTTAACAATATCCTTTTTTTGATTAAATTGGCCGAAATATGCCCTTTTGCATAAAAACTGTTTGAGGCAAGATCAAGATAGAAGGGATCATACAGTATTTCACCCATAGGGATATTGATTTGTACAGATGATTTGATAAGCATTCTGTCGGGATCAAGGCTCCCTTTAAGCCTGATATTTGACTGGAGGCCATCTCCGGCCATGCTTTCATCCTGATTGGCAAAAACCACATTGCTAAGATCAAGGTTACAGAAAAAATGCCAGAGGGGGCTGATGTTGTTTTTAATACACTTGATATTAATGGATTCATCTCCGTCTGATGTATGGAAACAGGGTATGAGGTTTTTGGATGCAAGAGCCTTTATCAGGTTGATATGCCTTCCGTATATCCCTAAGACAGTTTTTTTCGTACTGGTATTGACAGCCAGGTTGATATTCTTTGATATGCTGGAATCAATGTGTATATTTCGGCATTTGAAGGTCTTTTTTGTTATATCCAGTGTTGCAGAATGTGATTTGAGGTGTATCTTTCCTATGTTTAAGTGCTTTTCTCCGAGGTCAATGCCTGTTTTTTTTATATCAACGGATGTCTCGTTTATTATGAGGCGTGGGTATATAAGATGCAGGGCTGTTTTTGCCGTAATACTGCCTTTGAATCTATTTCCGTTTTTGGATAAGATACATTGCATTTCATTTGTTCTCATATCAATATCATAGGTGTATCTTTTCTTGTCTTTATGTGTCTTGAGAAATATCCTGAAATATGCCTTTCCATTGGTTTTTAAGTAATTCCTTTCTGATCCAAGCGATGCGTTGATACGGCATGCAACATCAATGATTTGTTTGTCATTCAATACTGCATTGATATTATATACCTTTATTGTACCATTATTGTTTTTGATTATTGCCCGGCCATTGTTTATTTCTGCCTTTGCTACAGTTATCTTTCTGAAAAAGAGGTAAGACAAGGTGTTTTGTATAAAATCAGGAATCCGGGAGGTGTGGCTTTTGGGGATATTGGACAGGTGCATGTCTGCAGACAATTCCATGCTGAAACCATTTACATAGACTGATTTGATACATAGTTCCTTTTGTCCAAATTTGCCTTTGATGCAGAGAACTGCCTTTATATCGGGAAAATCAAATTTGAATCCTTTTTGATTTTTTCCAGGCAGGACAGATAGCCCCTTCACTTCTATGGCCATGGGGGATATGGAGAAGGAGATTTTTTTGAGGGAGACTGAACTCCTTGTGGCCTGTGAAAGATAACGGGAGAGGTAATCTTTTATATTTATATTGGATTGATGATGATAGCAATAAAACAGGAAAAATACGAGGACAGCAGTGATTACAGCTATGATGAGTGTTGTTACACCGGCAATCTTGGCAAGGGGACGTGTTTTCATGTTGTCCTTGGCATCTGTACATAACTGCCCGTTTTTGTCCGGTATCTTTGTTATGCTCAAATCTTAATCCTTTGATGCCTCAATGTATTACTGTGGTTAAAATCTTCGCATGCCTTGATATCCGGCAAGCCGTCCTGTTTATAAATGGATGCTGCTTAGTAGGATATAGCGCAGGGCAATGGTGAAAATGACAATTCCAAGGATTAGTTTAATGATTGTGGAAGGTATCCATTTTTGGATATGTGCTCCCACATATATACCCGCCATACCACCCACACCGAACAGTATACCAAGCAGCCAGTCAGGGGATGCTGGTGCTTTTCCTGCTATTGACACAAAGGCATAAAACATGACAGCTATAACAGAGGTAATCCATGTGGAGAATAGGGCTGCTCCGGATACGATGTACACAGGGAGTTCCAGTACAGATATGCAAAACGGTGCCATAATAGCGCCTCCGCCTATGCCGTATGCCCCACCAATTATGCCTACTGCAAGAGAGAGACAAAACACAAGGGGTGTAGAAAAAGAGTATGTTTTTTCTTCAAATACAATAGATGCATGCACAAGGCCTAAGGTCTCTTTTGTTATTTCTCTTGCCATGCCTGTTTTGGGTTTATGATTATCTTTGATATGGGCATTGTTTGTAATATCATTGTAAGCACTTTTAAGGGTTCTTGTTCCAAGATATATCAGGACAAGGCCTGCAAAGAGACGAAAATGGGCAGGGTCAGGAAGATACACCATACGTATATAATACCCGAGAAATACACCGGGAAGGGATCCTGCAACAATAATAAAAAAGAGGCTCCAGGAAAGGCGGTGTCTTTGGATATGGTGAAAGACCCCTGAAGGTATGGAGATTATATTGTATACAAAGTTGGTGGCGCTAACTCCCGGAGAAGTATATCCCAGCACACTCATTTGAAACGGAAGAAGAATAAATGCCCCTGAAACACCGGCTGTAGAGGTAAGCATTGATACAATAAACATGATTATGGGAGGCAGGAAGATATATGTTTCTACCCCTGAAACAGAAAAATGGCATATAAGATTTTCCACGGTATATTGGGTTTTGAGAGGTTTGTAAAAGATGAGGTTGTTTTAGCTTGTTTCCATACAGTGACCGGAAATCTGTTTCCGGATGGGCACTGGCTTGTTGCTGTTATAGGGTTTGATGTTTCAGACATTATCATAGTGGTTAAACTGCATGGCAAATGTTGCTCGGCCCTGGGAAACAGATCTGAGTGCAGTTGAATACCCAAACATCTTTGAAAGGGGTACCAGCGCTGTTATTGTTTGAATATTGCCTTTTGCCAGTATTTGTTCGATTTTTCCCTGTCTTGCATTAAGATCGTTTATAATCTCACCCATGAACTGTTCAGGCAATGTTATCTCCACTCTCATTATGGGTTCAAGGAGTAGTGGCTCAGCCTTTTGACAGGCGTTTTTAAAGGCCATTGAAGATGCTATTTTAAAGGCCATGATGTCGGATTCTTCTCTCATATGTATATCGAGAAGTGTTGTTTCTATATTAATTACCGGGTAACCCATAATAATACCGCTTCTTTCAGCCTCTTGTATCCCCTCTCTTATGGCATCCAAAAACTCTTCCGGGACATCAGGTTTGTTGGCTTTGTTGATAAAGGTGTTGGCACTGCCTCGGGGCAGGGGGGTAATCATGATTTTTACTCCTGCAAAATGCAGGGCGCCTCCTATCTCACGTTTGAAAATCTCTTCATGCTCCACGAGCCTTTTTATGGTTTCACGGTATACCACCTGGGGTTTGCCCCGGTTTGTTTCTACAAAGAATTCATGCTTTAGCCTGCTTGCAAGAATCTCGATATGCAGTTCCCCCATTCCGGAAATAATTGTCTGGCCGGTGTCATCGTCAATCCTGAATCTGAAAGTGGGATCTTCCTCTGCCAGTTTTGCAAGGGAATCAAGTAGCTTTTCCTGATCCTGAATCCGTTTGGCTTCCAGGGCGACATTGATAACAGGCTCGTTAAACCGAATAGGTTCTAATAAAACCGGATTGTTTTCATTGCAAAGCGTGTCTCCTGTAGTCGTTTGTTTGAGGCCCATGGATGCCACAATATCTCCTGCGCTGGCCTGTTCTATTCGTTCCCTTTTATTGGAGTGCATTTTTAAAAGACGTGAAAATTTTTCCTTAACGCATTTTGCAGAATTGTAGACGGTATCTCCAACCTTTACTGTTCCCGAGTATATTCGCAGGTATGTTGTTTTTCTTCCTGCATCCATGGCAACCTTAAAGGCGAGTGCAGCAAGATCTCCTTTCGGATCTGCCGGGAAGGCCTTTTTGTTGTCTGTGTCCGGAATGGTTCCAACTATGGGTGGAACATCAACAGGTGAAGGCAAGAAATCCACGATGCTGTCCAGCAGGGGCTGTATACCTTTGTTTTTTAATGCAGAACCACACAGGACAGGAACGAGATCAGAGTTTATTGTTGCGGAACGGATGGCCTGTTTTAATTCGTTGACATCTATTTCTTTGTCGGCCAGATATTTTTCCATAATGGCATCATCTCTTTCTGCTATTGTTTCAAGAAGCATCTCCCTGTATTGGTGCGCCTTTTCTTCCAGTTCAGCGGGTATGGGAAGTTTTGTATATTTGGCGCCCATAGATTTTTCGTCCCATACAAGCACCTTCATATTTAATATATCTATTATGCCCTTGAAATTGTTTTCTGCGCCCCAGGGAAGCTGAAGTACAAGGGGATGTGCGCCAAGACGGTTTTTTATCATCTCTACGACCATGTAAAAGTCAGCGCCAATACGGTCCATTTTATTGACAAAGGCGATTTTGGGAACATTGTAATTGTTTGCCTGGTGCCATACGGTTTCGGATTGAGGTTCAACGCCTCCAACGGCACAAAACACGCCGATTGCTCCGTCAAGCACCCTGAGAGAGCGTTCTACCTCCACAGTAAAATCTACATGGCCAGGGGTGTCAATTATATTGATATTATGATTCTGCCATTTACAGGTGGTTACTGCGGATGTAATGGTAATGCCTCGTTCCTTTTCGTCAGGCATCCAGTCCATTGTGGCCTCGCCATTATGGACCTCACCTATTTTGTGGACACGCCCTGTATAATAAAGGATACGTTCTGTAACTGTGGTTTTCCCCGCATCTATGTGTGCTATGATGCCTATGTTACGTATCTTTGCCAGTTTTTTATTCAGTGCCGTTGATGCCATCTTGCTGTTGAGTTGTCCTCTATAACAGATCAATAACCTCTACGAAAACAAGTAGTTATTAATCTGCTATCCTTTTTTCATATTAGCATTGACCTGACTGTTTGTTTACAGTATCTGTACTGCCTGGCGGGGTTGTTTGTCTTTGCCGGAACATGGCAGATAATGAAATCATAAGAGCCCCGCTCTTTATTGAGTTGCTCTAAAGGCAGTTTGCTTACGAATGGAAACTAAGCCATAAAACAGATTATGTCAATAGCCTCAAAATTTTGCTGTTGGTTTTGTGTTGGATGATACTGTGTATGTTTTTGTTTTAATGGGGTACCTTGTTGTTCGTTTTTGATATTTTATTATAAGCCTTGCATCCTGTACAAAATGAAATATAGGGCAATAGACAGGAAGAATGCCGCATAGCCCAGAACAAGGAATTTACCGATGAACAATGCTATATTATTTTTATTTTCATGGGTTATATAAATCTTGTATGCGATAAGGTTAGCAAATGAGCCAAAAAGACTGCCAAATCCCCCAACGTTCGTTCCCCAGAGCAATGCTTTCCAATTCGAGGTGAATTTTGCAAACAGCATGGTTGCCGGAACATTGCTCATGATTTGGCTTGCCAGGGCGGAAAACACAAAAATATGCCCTGCATTACCCATTTCAGATTTCAGCAGTACGCTCAGATTTCCAGCAAACCCGAAAAAGAAGAAAAAACTGAACAGAAGAGAATAATCAATCCGGAGTGTTTTTCGGTCAAATAATAATGCAAAAATAATTACCATCAATCCTGTCAGAATCGGAAGGAGATGAATCACAGTCAGAAGAAGTATGACGAGCATTATTCCATAAAAATAGGCAAATTTATCCACAGGTTGTGATACTGCAACAATATTCAGCTCATTATTTGTTTTAATGAATAATGCCGAAACAGTCAGAAGGAACAGAAATGTTATCGAGAACGGGGCAATTGTTGTCAAAAATTCTGTGGGGTGCAATCCATAAAACCAGTAGATGTAAAGATTTTGCGGATTGCCGAATGGTGTAAGGGCAGAACCCGCATTGGCTGCTAAGGCTTCCATGATGACCAGAATATCCTTCCTGGTTATGTTGAGAACAAGGGTTAGGGGCACAATCACTATCAAGGCAACATCATTTGTTATTACCATAGATAAGAAAAATGTGGTTATCACTAATTTTAATGGTATGGCCTTTCCCTGTTCTATTGTTTGGGTTACCTTTAATATAAAACCACTACGCTTAAGGCCGTTAACGGTAACAAACAGTGCAAGCAGGATAAATAACACCTGCAATTCCTGAATCGAATAGTGTGGAGTATGTTTGGCATATATTGATGTCAGCAACAAGCCGACCCCGGAGGATATGAGCAGCCATTCTTTCAGTATAAAATCAATTAATGAACTCTGGTTTTTCAATGAATCTCCTGACTGAATCTATAAGAACTTTAGATGACCTTCCAGCATCTTACAAGGTGATTATCATCAGCTTTGTACAGGGGAATGTCCTCTGTAATGCATCTGTCTTCTGCTATGGAACATCTTGGTTGAAACCTGCAGCCGGGGGATGAATCCGGAGAGATAGCAGGATCGCCTTTGAGCTGATATGAGATGATGCGTTTTCCGGGTCTTGGTTCAGGAATGGCCGATAACAGGGCCTGGGTGTAGGGATGAAGGGGGTTTTCAAAAAGTTTTTCAGCAGAACAGACCTCCATAATGCGGCCAAGATACATTATTGCTATATTATCGCTCATATAACCGACAACATTAAGATCGTGTGATATGAACAGGTAACTCAAATCAAGATCGGCCTGAAGATCTTTCAGCAGGTTTATTATCTGTGCCTGTATGGATACATCAAGGGCTGAAACCGGCTCATCACATACAATAACAGACGGATTCACACTCAATGCCCTTGCGATTCCTATTCGCTGACGTTGTCCTCCGCTGAACTCATGAGGATACCGGTCTTTCATACCTTGAGATATACCGACCATATCGAGAAGCTCACAAACACGTTTTATTCTTTTACGCCTGTTCAAGCCAAGAATACGCAGGCCTTCTTCTACCGTCTGTCCAATAGTCATACGAGGATTCAACGATCCAAATGGATCCTGAAATACTATCTGTATCTCCTTTCTTACAGATTTCAGGTCTTTTTCCGCAAGTCTGGCAATATCCCTGTTCCTGTAAAAGATCTCTCCCTTGTCAGCTTGTATAAGTCTGAGCAAGACAAGGGCAAGGGTAGATTTGCCACATCCGCTTTCTCCTGCAAGGCCAAGTGTCCTTCCTTGCTCTATTTCAAGGTCAACACCATCAATGGCCTTTACCCATCCGTTAACCCTGTTAAAGAAGCCTCTTCTGACAGGAAAATATTTAACAAGCCCTTTTGTTCTGAGGATAATGTCCGGTCTGTCATCCATGTCTTTAACGGGTTTGCCCAACTGTTTTATGATTTGTCATAGGTTAGATTTGCAAAGGGCTGTTTTTTTATGCGCCCTGTGGTGCCTTTCTTCCAGCCATGCAGGCCGGGCACCCGGATCTGTGAAGCAAGGTTTTTCAATATCCTTCCATTATTTGTTTGTTGATCTGGCATTAGACACATTTTATGTGTTGACAGTTACAGTGCAAGGTGGCACCTGACAAGATGTCCATTGCCGCAACTGTACATTTTATCAGGGAAATAAACGGCACATCTTTCCATGGAATCAGGACATCTTGGATGAAAGGGACAGCCTTTTGGTTTGTCAGAGGGATCAGGGACCATTCCGGGAATACTGTAGAGCCTTTTTCCTCTTTGAGACCGGTGAGGAAGAGAGGCAAGAAGGCCTTTTGTATAGGGATGAACAGGGGCGTTAAATATATCGGTTACACTGCCCTGTTCCATCACAGTGCCTGCATACATCACATAAACCCTGTCCGCCACATTGGCTACTACTCCGAGATCATGGCTGATATACAGTATGGACATGCCCCGCTGTTTTTGGATTGTACTAAAAAGATTCAGTATCTGGGCCTGAATGGTTACATCAAGGGCAGTTGTAGGTTCATCTGCAATAATAATGGCCGGATCACAGGAAAGGGCCATGGCTATCATAACTCTCTGCCTTTGTCCGCCACTCAGCTGATGAGGATAGTCTGACATCTTCTGTTCAGGTGACGGGATGCCAACAGCCCTTAGCAGATCCACGCATCTTTTATCAAGCTCTTCTTTATCTGGATTGTTGTGAATCTTAATGGCTTCCTTGATCTGATAACCGATAGTAAAAACAGGATTGAGAGAGGAGAGAGGTTCCTGAAACACCATGGTAATATGTCTGCCTCTGACAGATCTCATATCTTCCTCGTCCAGACCGAGCAGGTCCTGTCCTCTGAAAATTATTTTTCCCTCCGGTATCATGGCTGGAGGTGCATGAACAAGACCAAGAATGGAAAGAGCTGTAACCGTTTTTCCGCATCCAGACTCTCCTACAATACAGACAGTTTCCCCGCTTCTGACGTCAAAGGTTACGCCATCTACAGCACGGGCAAGCCTGCCCTTTCTTGAAGGGAAAAACACCTTCAGGTTTTCTACTGAAAGAAGGGGAGGAGAGCTCATCTGTCCTCCCTCAACTTGGGATTCAACATGTCTCTTAAACCCTCGCCAAACAGGTTAAAGGCAAGTACTACAATGAGAATGAAAAAACCGGGTATGTATGTAAGCCATGGAGCATCAAATATAAAATTCTTGCCATCCGACAGTATGTTTCCCCATGTGGCATGCGGGGGAGGCACGCCAAACCCCAGAAAACTAAGCCCTGCTTCAGTCAGAATGGCAGAAGCTATTCCTATGGTTGCGGAAACCAGCACAGGCCCGAGGGCATTTGGCATCATATGCCGGAATATTATTCTGAGATTTCCAAGGCCAAGGGCACGGGCAGCCTTGACAAAATCCTGTTCCCTCAAGGATAGAAATTCGGCTCTGACAAACCTTGTTGTTCCCATCCAGCTTGTAAGTCCAATAACTATCATAACATTATACATGCTTGCAGGTAAAAGGGCCACTACAGTAAGAATAAGAAAAAAGCTTGGAAAACACAGCATAATGTCAACAAGGCGCATGATCAGGGTGTCAACCCAGAGCATACGTCCCTGACCAAAATAACCGGCTATCCCGCCCATAAAAATTCCTACAATAACCGATATGCCAACAGCAACAAATCCCACTGTCAATGATACCCATGCTCCCTGCAGCATCCGTGCAAAAATATCTCTGCCAAGGTTGTCTGTTCCAAATATATATATCCCCATTGGCGGAATTTCATCAGGCTGGAGAATATTGACATTTGCCCTGGAAAAAGGAGGCCTCAGTTTTTCCTGGAGTCTTATGTGGGCAGGGTCAAACACAGGACTACGTCCTGATGTCAGAACAAGCCCAGACAATGCAATAAAAAGAAAGATAAAAAATACAATAAACCCTGAAAAGGCAAGGCGGTTTTCTCTTAACAGCCTGACAAAACGCACAAGCCGTTTTTTTGTTTTACTTTTTTTATATATGATATCAGCAAACATATCTGTTTTTACAAGAGTTGTTTTTGCCTGAAAAGAACACACGGACAATTACAGAACAATAACATAGCGATCTTAGTTGTTAAGACAGGCAGATCGTGTCTGACAAACCGTATTAGGATACCTTTGCAGGATATTTTATTGTAACCGGATTCTTGGATCGGCTACAAGATAAAGGAGATCTGATATAAAAGTGCCTACAAGAACAAGCACTGCGGAAATAAAATTTACGGTGAGGATGACAGGATAATCACGTGCAAGTATGGCATCATAAGCCATCCTCCCCATACCTGGCCAGGAGAAAATGGATTCAATGATTACAGAGCCGCCTATAAGGCCCGGAAGGATCAGGCCGAACATGGTAACAAAAGGAAGCATGGCATTTCTCAACGCATGTTTGTAGTGCACTTCATCGGGAGGCAGTCCCTTGGCAATGGCGGTTCTTATATAGTCTTGTTCCTCCACTTCTATCATCTCGCTTCTTACATACCTTGAAAGTACGGCTATACCGCCGGTCGCACCAAGCACGGAAGGGATCAGCATATGCCATATACGGTCCATTATGTAATGCAGCCTGGATATACCGGATATGCCAAATGTCTCCATGCCGATGACTGGCACATGGAGATGTGTTACCACAAGGATAATAAGCACATAGGCAAAGAAAAAACCGGGAATGGATATCAGCAGATAGGAAATAAAGGTGGTAATACGGTCAAATTTGCTGCCACGTGATATGGCGGCATGGATACCAACAGGAAAAGAGAATGTCCATGTCAGGACTGTTCCCAGCAAAAACAGCGGAAAACTGTTCAAAAACCTTGTCCATATTTTTTTGAGTACAGGCTGACCATCCTTCCACGAAACAGTCTTTCCTGTAAAAAGGTCATGGTAGAATATAGCGTACTGGACATACAGGGGTTTATCAAGATGAAACTGTTTGCGGAAACGTTTCAGCATTACAGGGGTAAATTTGGGATTGAGGGGGTTTACCTGGCTGGGTTTGCCGGGTGCAAGGTGGATTATCAAAAAAGAGACCACAGATACCAGAAAAAGGGTAATGGTCTTTTGTACAAAACTGCGTCCTATAAAAGATAACATCTGTTTTCCTAAGAGCAGCCCTTTTTCAGAGGGTCTGTGTTTGGGTTCAACTCAATTAGGGGGTTTGTATTCATAGATGGGGTTTTTGCACGATCCTGGTGTAAGTCTGCGGGATTGTTTTATATGTTCGAATCATCCTTTAATGGAGCCGAAGCATTTGACTTGTCCGTATACCAGTCAATTTGTCTGCATATACCCCTTATGATACGAACTTCCTTTGCCCGCAACGGGAGTCTGGAAAAAAAGCGTCGGATATTAAGCAGCCAGTGCTCAGGATTTTGTGGGTTAAGAAACCCGATTTTTGCAAGCACCTCTTCGAGATGTTTATACATTCCTTCCAGCTCGAAACTGTTTGCCAGACGGGGTACAGGGGGTACAGGAATATCCTTTTGTGCCTTGAATATCTCGTAACATATTATCATAACTGCCTGGGCAAGATTGAGGGATGAAAAACCGCCGGTTGGAATTGTAACAATAGTGTGGCAATGTTTAAGATGTTCGTTGGAAAGTCCGCAGTCCTCCGGTCCAAACAAAATTGCTGTCCTGTTTTTCCGGGATATGGAAATCAGGTTGGAAGCAAAACGATCCGGACATGTTATGGCAGGCCGCATAGCACCGGTACGTGCTGTTGTTCCTGCAATGTATTCATATTTTCCCAAGGCATCGCCAAGCTTTTCAAAGACCTCCATTCTTTCGAGAATTTTTACAGAATGGCCGGTGGCTGTCCTGTGTGCCCTGTTTTGATCATAGTTTTCCGGTGACACCAAAACAAGATGGGAAAGCCCCATATTACACATTGCACGTGCAACAGAGCCAATATTTTCCGGAATCTGGGGGCGGACCAAAACAATTGCAATATTTTCCATTTTAATTCTAAGGGACATTACGGTCACTGAAAAGGTATACGAAGACATTTCGCAAGACGTTCAGTCTTGTTTCAGCGTAAGGGGGAGCACAGGATATCATATGGTTTTCAGGAGACAGGAGCAGGGCTTTCAGCACAGAAAGTCTTCAATATTTACGTCACTGACAATTTCTGCAAAACGTTCTCCATGTCTGTTATGTTCCTTGTAAAATCTTATACAGTTTTTTACAATTTTGATAATGCTTGCCTCATCATATATGCCAGGCAGTTCCCTGGCAAGTTTAGGATGCCGTCCCAGTTTGCCGCCTAACATTACTCTGAACCCTGATATTCCTTTCACGATACTCCCTGTGGTGCATACATCTGCACATTGCCCGCACTTCAGACATGATAAACAGTCTATTTCAGGTTTTTCAAGACTGTCATTGATGGTTATGGCCCTTTCTCTGCATATGTCAAGGCAGGCATTGCATGATATGCATTCCCTGTTTGTGGTTTCAGGAAGACTGGCGCCAATAATGCCTATATCCTTTATCTGAGGTTGTGAACATGCATTGGGACAATCTGCAACAGCTATCCTGATTTCGTGATGAGGTTTTAGGTCCCCTTTAACACGTTCACTCAAAAATGTACGCAGATCCTCTTTTTCAAAAACATATTCAAGGTGTTCAACAAGGTGATCGCTTTTTTCAGCCCGGTTGGGGCATCCTTCATGACCAAAACATGTTTCAATCTGGTAGCCCTGAATCTCAGGGTTTAGATCAGAGAGACAGGCTGCCTTGACTGCTTTCAGATCTTTATGGGTCACAGTTGCAAGGGCATTTTTTATTGCGTAGTCTTCAACCTTGCATCTGATTTTTTTTCTTATAAAAAAAGGGATCTTTTTAAGATCTTTTTCCGCGCGTTCTGTCCATTCCATCGGTTATGTTCCCATTGTGAAGCACATCTGCATAATTTCCTGGTTTCTTTCTGGTATGGAAATAAGATCGATCAAGATCATGATCTTGAAAACAATGCCTTTTTCCAAGAACAGAAATCTCTGCAAGACAGTGAACCGGATACCTGGCAGGTGCGAAAGGCTGAAAATTTTACTGTGCTCTGAACCATGCGAACATTTTGCATGCCCGGTATTTTGCAAATCTCCTTGAAAATACCGATTGGTTCAGATAGAGTAAACTTCAGTTCTTTTTATGGAAAAAGCCTCAGAATCAGTCTTTTAATCAGATGTTTTGTCTCTGTTTTTACAACAAGAGCCCTTTGCACAGTATTTATGCAATATTCAGTTTTGCAGATGTGTAGTAACGGTAGTTTCATGGAATACCTCACATGCCCATATCGGAAAGGATATCCACGAATTAGCATTGCTGTTTGTGAAAGATGCAAACGTGCCCACAAATGTGAAAAATACAATAACTACCGTCAACCATGTCTGTTTCCATGTCAGACTGGCAAGAAAGGGACAAAGGTAACATCTGCATAAACAGGAGGGAACTCTTTTTCTGCCGTGTTTTTTATCCTTTTGTCAAGTTGATACGGTATAAATTCAAGCCCTGTCTTTAAGTTTCATTCTGGCAAGGATAATAACTGTTTCTTCATCTTCTGTCCTTAATTTCTTCTTTTGTGCTCTGATATCAAAAGACTCCTTTGCCTGTCTGAAAAAATCCATGCTGGTTTTCCTGACAGTTTCAGCCAGTATGATTTCCCCTCCATGCTTCAGATAATCCATGAACAGTTTTAAGAGGGGGGCAAAGGCATCTTCTTTGTATATTACTTCAGAACCTGTTATGTAATCAAAGCGGCTGTTCATTTTAGGGTCATTCCAATCAAGATCCGTAATTTTGAGATTTCGGGAACCGGAGGCAAGATTTAATTCAGCATTTGCCTTTGCAAAGTTAAGGGCGTTTTTGTCGTATTCTGTCATGGTTATGTTATGTCCAAAAGATGCGGCAACAATACCGACCATTCCTATGCCTGAACCTATTTCCAGAAAGGATTTTTCAGGTTCCAAAGGCATACGGGCAATATAATCGGCAAGAACAAAAGATGCCTCCCATATCCTGGCCCAAAGAGGAAAATCTTTCATAAGTTCCTTGGAATTGATAAATCTGTCTATAGTTTTTGGTACAAAGAACCTGAAGTTTTTACCCCCTATTTTCAGTTCTGAAATGTCTGTTTCGTATTTACTCAAAAATTTTTCTTTCAACAGTCAGTTTCCTCCTTATGTTTTATTTGAGGCTATGTTCCTGCGTTTGCTGAACCTGTTTATAAATACGTATCAGCTCAATAATAGGGGGATAACAGCGGACGTGCCACCGGGGCAGGAGGATTTTTCTTCCGCTCCAGCCCCTCCGGCAGTTGCGTCAGAAAAACCCTTCTGCTCCTATTTATTGCGCTATTACATAAATACCATGTGCAAAGGAGAGGCGGAAAAGGTTTTAATGTCTTTAATGCAAAGGCACTATTTCGGGCTTCCATCTTCCTGAGCTGGTCTTGTTGGATTCAGTAATCATAACCTGTTTAAGAGGTTTTTGCAGAGAAAATCTGCAATGTGGCATTATCACCAGTGTTTTTGGCTGAGCTTTTCCATAAATTCTTACAACAGAAACTCCCCTGTCAATCTTTGAGGATTCTGTAAGCACATCAATTCTGTTTTTGAGATTGTCTGTATCATTTATTATGTTATCTGCCCTGTTTTCAAGCTCTGATATGATTTCTTCTGTTTTCTCTTCTTCAGCAAGGATTTCTGCCACCTTTTTGTCTAATTGAGCAACCTTTAAGCCCGCCTGTTTAATTGCCTCTTCAAATTTGCTCCTGGATGCATCATCGAACATGCCAGCAGATTGTTTCAGCTTTTCCTGCAGGGTCCTCTCCTGTACCATGTATTTGTCCTGTTCCAATGCAAGTTCTCCAAGAGATGTTTCCAATTTGTCCAGTTTCTCTTTTAACCCATCGATATCTTCCAGTATCTCTTTTCTCTTTTTTCTTTTTGTCTGTATTTCTTTTTTAAGATTCTCCATTTCTTTTCTGAGCTTGAAATCAATACCAACGGTCAGGGTGTTAGGTTTTGTCCCCTCTGATCCCACGTCATATACAATAATCCCTTTTTTTGCAATTATTTCAGAATCTATAATCCTGCCCCCTCTTGCCACAATACATTTTCCATTTATCTCAACCCTGGACTCAATTATTTCCTTTTGAACAAGCATATTGCCCAGGGCATCTATGTTTGAGTTGTGAACATGACCGATTCTGACATCTCCCTGTGCCTTTATTCTTGAAGTATATATCCCTTCCATGATAACGGCGTCTTCTGTCAGATCAACAAGAGCCCCTTCCAGGCCGTTTGCTCTCAAACTCTTTGCCTTTACAAGATATTCCTTTTGAACTATACCTGAAACCTCCACATGCCCGTCAAAGTCTATGTGCCCCGTATTGATACATACGTCACCTTCAACATTGATATTCGGGAGAACGGAAATGGAACCGTCTGCCATAACCTTTGGTATTCCGTCACGGGCAGCAAATGCACTAAGATCGTCATCAGATATTGTGACACCGCTTCCAGCTCTCAGGGAAACAGGTTCAATTTCCGGGGGATATATGATATGTCCGAAGATATCTGTACCGGGAGTCCCCACTTTTCCGGGGATCTTCTCGGCCAGCAGTTCGCCTGTTTTTACAACAGGTAATCTGCCACGATCTTTCCAGTCTATAGTACCATCTTCTCTTGCTGTACCTATCCCGAGCGGGTCTACATCAAAATGATATATAACCCTGGGTGGCTGTCCCGGAGAAGATGTCTTTCCCTTTGCAATTATCAACGGTTTTTTGTATGCAGTACCGGATTCAAGAAAATCCTGTATCCGGCCTTTATCCACAATACCAAAGCTGATCCCCTTTTTCTCAACGAATGAAATTACGTCATCGGGTGTCAGATTCAATGGTTCTTCTCCCTTTATTAATAACAGGGATGCAAACAGATTGTTTTCTGAAATCTTTAATCTGAATTGTCTGGCCTTTCTGGATGGAATTTCCTGGTCTTTGGAGGTAACAGAAGATGCTGATGCCTGGTTCTGGATGGAAGGTGAGCGGATTTCCGTGCTTATGTGAGGTGGTGCGTCCATATTGTAATGGTTTTGTATGGCCATAACTTCATCAATATGTTTCTGGGTCATTGCCTTCATACGTAAAAGTATTTTGCCAATTGGTGCATAGACCCTTGATTTTTTGTATACGAGTTTTTGAACATGCAGGGCCTTTTGCAGGGTTTTTTCGCTTATAAAATTTTTGTAAATGGCAATCTCTCCAAATCTTTTGCTTTTAGGTCCTTTATATTCCATTGAATCTCCTCAAGATCCGTATCAGCAATGATGACATATTTGCCCTGTGAAGTTGTTTCTGAATAAGGACTGACATACTATCTTTGAATAAATAGAGAGGCAGGGGGTTTTTTGCAGATTTTTGTGTTTGAGGCACACAGGCAGTAAAGGGAGAAGGTGCGCTTCCCCTTTACCTTTATCTCTTGTGATGGAATGATGCTACAGTAGCCACAGATAGGGGCCACAAGGTCATTGTGGCATTATCATGCCTCTGTAAGCAGCCTGTCCAGTTTATTCATGAATATCGTGCGGATATCCTCTATACGTTTTTCATTTTCTGCCTCAAAGCGGAGCACAAGCACAGGCTGTGTATTTGATGCCCTGATCAATCCCCAGCCACCGTCAAAAATAACCCTGGCACCATCAATATCTATTACCTTGTAGTTCTTTTTAAAGTCCTCCACCATCCTTTTTACTATCTTGAATTTCTTTTCCTCAGGACACTCCATCCTTATTTCAGGCGTATTCACCATTTTGGGAACATCGGCCAGCAGCTCTTTTACTGACTTGCCCGTACGGGATATGATTTCGAGCAGTCTGGCACCTGCATATACGGCATCATCATATCCAAAATATCTTTCGGCAAAGAACATGTGTCCGCTCATTTCACCGGCAAGAAGGGCCTTCTCTTCCTTCATCTTCTGTTTTATAAGGGAGTGCCCTGTCTTCCACATGATGGCCTTGCCTCCATGACGCTCTATATCATCATACAGGGTCTGGGAACATTTGACTTCTCCTATGATCTTGCCTCCTGGATTTCTCTCCAGTATATCCCTTGCAAAAATTATCATTAACTGGTCTCCCCATATAATAGATCCTTCATGATCTACAACACCTATCCTGTCTGCATCTCCGTCAAATGCAATTCCCAGGTCTGCAGATTCTGCCCTGGTTGTGTCGATTATGGCCTTCAGGTTTTCAGGAATGGTAGGGTCAGGATGATGATTGGGGAACCGCCCGTCAGGCTGACAAAAAAGAGGGATCACTTCAAAGCCGAGATTTTTGTAAATTCTCTCTGCCACCATACCTCCGACACCATTTCCTGCATCTATAACTACCTTGATATTTTTGTCAGTATGTCTGATATTCTCTGTCACATATTTGATATATGGTTCTATTACATCAGCCTTTTCCATATTGCCCTGACCGTGTGAAAACTCACCCTTCTCGCATATTCTGCGAATCTCCTGTATCTGTTCACCATAGAGAGATGCCTCTCCTGTACAGATCTTGAATCCATTAAACTCCGGTGGATTATGGCTGCCTGTAATCTGTACGCCTCCATCCACCTTAAGTTGATGAATGGAAAAATAAAGCACAGGGGTTGGAACCATCCCTACATCCACTACATCAATACCTGTGCTTACAAGTCCTTGTGAAAGCCATTTTGAAATATCAGGAGAACTGAGTCTGCAATCATGGCCAAGGGATATCTTTTTTATCCCTGCTTTTGAGTAATAGGTCCCAATGCCGCAACCAAGCAGAACAACTGTCCTTTCATTCAATTCCTCCGGATAAACACCCCTTATATCGTATTCCCTGAATATATGTGCTCTCATAACATGGTTTCCTCCCTTGATTTTTTGTGTAGTACCTATCCATAAACGGCTGTTTTTTGCCTGCAGCGTTATCTCCAAAATTTTGATCCCGGACATTTACATGCCCCGGTATTATCACCCGACTGTTAACATATCAAACAAGATCCGGTTTCTTAAGATTAAGACAGTCAACTATCTTGCGTATATCCTGGGATCTGTTTATGTCTGCCACGAGTACTGCATCATCCGTATCTACAACAAGGCAGCCTGAAAGACCCAGGCAGGTTACAAGCCTTTTCCCCTGGGATGAGATAAAGCTTTTTTCACAGTCAATTGCCACAATATCTCCCTCTTTGAGATTACCTTTTTCATCATGCTCACTGTTTCTTAATTCATACAGAGACAGCCATGAGCCTACGTCGCTCCAGCCACAGGAAAGGGGAACAACATAAACATCTGCACCGGTCTTTTCCATGACACCGATATCAAAAGAAATCCCCTGAATCGTATTGTAGACCTGTTTTAGCTCTGTTTCAAACCTGTCTGTTCCCATAACGGGTTCCAACTTCATCAGACCTTTATACAGTTCCGGCAGGCAGTTTTTTATCTCATTTAGTATTGTGCTTGCAGTGGCAACAAATATCCCGGCATTCCAGTAATATTGTCCGCTTGACAAATATTTCACGGCCCTTTCAATGTCCGGTTTTTCCACAAACTCCATGACGCTGTAAACAGTTATGCCTGCAACCTTCACCGCCTTGTTGTTACGCCGTATATATCCATATCCGGTTTCGGGCCTTACAGGTACAACTCCAAGAGTTACAATTGCCCCTTCCTTAGTCAGTTCTGCTGCTGCCTTCAATGCCTTGATAAAAGGCTCTGTATCGGAAATAAAATGATCTGCCGGTAAAAAGGCGATTGGACCGTTATGATCGAGGTGTTGGGCATACAACGCTCCAAGCCCCATGCAGGGCGCTGTGTTACGGCCCGCAGGTTCGGCCAGTATATGTACCGGCCGATTGGCAAAAAGGCTCTTTGTCTTCTCAACGTGTGCACTGGCCACTACCAGTGCTGTTTTATCATCAGATGAAATCTGATGCAGTCTGTTTACTGTCTCAACCACCATTGGATTACGGCCGGTAATATTCAAAAACTGTTTTGGATTTTTCTTCCTGCTTGATGGCCAAAAACGTGTTCCTGAGCCTCCTGCCATTATTACTGAAAACATTGCATCCTCCATATAAGATTTTTAAACAGTATGGCGGGGTACATTATGTTCTGTAGTCGGAATTGATGGTTATATATTCATGGCTCAGATCGCAGGTAACGATTTTGTCCTGATATATTCCCTGGTTCAGGTTCACTGCAAGGGTGAATTCATCTTTAGACATTAGTTCTGCTGCCCTGGTTTCTGCCACTGTGCCACAACCCATACCCCCGGATACAATTTGCACATCATCAACAAAGATTTCAACATCCTGCTCCCTGATTTTGATGCCTGATCTTCCCAGTGCAGCCATTATCCTGCCCCAGTTGGGGTCATGACCATAAAAGGCTGTCTTTACAAGGTTTGAATTGGCAACAGTCCTTGCAGCCTTTGATGCATCTGATTTGCTTGAGGCGCCTTTAACATGTATCTCAACCAGCTTGGTAGCCCCCTCTCCATCCTTGACAATCATACGGGCCAGACTGGCCATAATATCCTTGAGGGCACATGAGAATCTTTCTTCCTCAGTTTCTGTAAGAATGCTGTTCCCGGCCATGCCATTGGCCAGTACCAATACTGTATCATTGGTACTTGTATCTCCATCAACCGTGATACGGTTAAAGGTGTTGTTCACTGCGCCGGATACAGCTTCTTCGAGTTGTCCTGCTTTAATTGCCAGGTCTGTGATGATAAAACATAACATGGTCGCCATATTCGGCATTATCATTCCAGCACCCTTTGCAATGCCTGTTATTCTGTATCTTTTTCCATCGGTATGACCTTCAAAAGAGCTGATTTTCGGAAAGGAGTCTGTGGTCATAATAGCCTTGGCTGCAAGGGGAATTGCCTCTTCCGAGAGTTCTGAGACAAGGCGGGGTACAGCATTGGCAACACGTCTCATGTCCATGCTCTGACCTATCACACCGGTTGAAGCAACAAGGATGTCATTGGCAGAAACACCGAGAAGGTTTGCTGTTATCCGTGCTGTGTCACGGGAATCATTAAGTCCTGTTTCTCCTGTACAGGCATTGGCATTGCCTGAATTGGCTATAATAGCCCTGGCCCTGTTATCTGATATATGTTTCCTGCTTACAATGACAGGGGCAGCCTGTATTTGATTTGTTGTAAATACTCCTGCTGCAACTGCATTCCTTTCCGAATAGATGAGAGCCATGTCCAGGGCATTGTCCTTTTTCAGGCCGGCAGATACTGCCGAGACCCTAAAACCGGGAACTGTTAAACTGTCTGAATCTGTCATATGCTTTTCCTGTAAACCATAAAGTAATTTTTATCAGGTTTGTCTGTTGGCAGACCTTTAAGATACCGTTATTTGTTGGCTCCGCAACATTTCTTGTATTTTTTGCCGCTTCCACAGGGACAGGGATCATTTCTCCCTATTTTTTTCCCTGTGCGGCGTACTGTTGCAGGAGTGGCAGAGTCATTATCACCGTGAATAAGATTAAGCCTCCGTTTTTTTTTGGCTGGAAGTTTTTCAGGTTCTTCCCTGGCAAGCTGTATACGGAACAGTGTGCCAAGTATATCTTCTTTGATTCGATTCATCATGTTTTCAAACATGGAAAACCCTTCTTTCTGGTATTCTCTCAGCGGATCTAACTGCCCATATCCCCTGAGACCAATTCCTTCTTTCATGTTTTCCATATCCTGAAGATGTTCAACCCATTTATCATCAATTATCTGGATCGTTATGTAATGTTCTATCTGATTCATTGTTTCCGTGCCAAACAGATTCTTCTTTTTATCATAAGCTGCCTTTACCTGTTTGGTAACAAGTTCTATCATATCGTCCACACTAAGTTTGCGAAATTCCTCCTGGCCGATATCCTCCGGTCCGATCTTTGGTATAAAATTGAAAATCCTTGCCAGATTTGTTATCAGTGCCTCCATATCCCAATCTTCGGGGTATGTCTTAGGATTCAAATGTCCTTTTACAATCAGTTTTACCTGGTCTTCCACCATGTCTTTTATCATGGCAGATATATCTTCACTGGCAAGAATGTCCTTTCTCAGAGAGTAGATCACCTCTCTTTGTTTATTCATTACATCATCGTATTCAAGGAGCTGCTTTCTTATATCAAAATTGTGGTTTTCTACTTTTTTCTGTGCGTTTTCAATGGCTTTTGAAATAAGACCATGTTCAATGGCCTCACCCTCTTTCATGCCAAGGCGTTCCATGACCGACGATATCCTTTCTGAGCCGAATATCCTTAACAGATCATCTTCGAGAGAAAGATAAAAACGGGATGACCCCGGATCTCCCTGCCTTCCTGCACGACCCCGTAACTGATTATCCACCCTGCGGCTTTCATGCCTTTCTGTGCCAAGGATATGAAGCCCTCCCAGTTCACGGACCCCTTCTCCGAGAACAATGTCTGTTCCACGACCAGCCATGTTAGTGGAAATAGTCACTGTACGCTTCTGGCCGGCCCGGGCAACTATTTCAGCTTCCTTTTGGTGATGTTTGGCATTCAGTACGGAGTGAGGGATCTTTGCGCGTTTGAGCATTTTGCTGAGCATCTCGGATTTTTCTATGGATATTGTTCCTACCAGCACTGGCTGACCTTTTTTGTACAGATCCTTTATCTCATTGACTACTGCATTGAATTTTTCCCTTTCCGTCTTGTAAATCATGTCCGGGTAATCCTTGCGGATCATTTTCTTGTTTGTGGGTATAACCACGACATCAAGATCGTATATATTCTTGAATTCTGCTGCCTCTGTATCTGCCGTGCCAGTCATTCCTGACAGCTTGTCATACATTCGAAAGAAATTCTGATATGTGATTGATGCAAGTGTCTGGTTTTCTTCTTCTATGTTAACGTCTTCCTTTGCTTCAACCGCCTGATGCAGTCCATCACTCCACCTTCTTCCAGGCATTATGCGGCCCGTGAATTCATCAACAATCAGCACCTTTCCATCCTTGACCACATAATGCACATCCTTTTCAAACAGCCAGTATGCCTTGATAAGTTGCTGAGTAGCATGTACCAGATCAGATGCCCTGATATACCGATTTTCTATATCTTTCAAACGCTCTGTCTTTTCTTCATCCGTAAGATCAGTGTCCTCCTGTACCAAACGGCTCTCCTCATCCATATCCGGAATAACAAAGTCTCCCAGCCCTTCTTTTGCAAGCAGGGCCTGTCCCTTTTCAGTGAGTTCTACCGAATTTCCGCGTTCGTCTATGGTACAATAAAGGATCTGATCCAGTTCCGGCAGTATCTTCTGAGCGCTCAGCATGCTTTCTGTTTTCTCTATTCTCTTTTTCAGCCCCGGGTTTTCCGAGATCAGATTCAGGAAAGCAGGGTTTTTGGGGTCTCCCCTTTTTACCTGTAAAAGCCTTTCTATGGTTTCATCACCGTCGTCGCCCTGTAAAAGCCTTTCTCTCGCTTCATCCAAGAGGGATTTTATTACTGTGTTCTGTTTGTTTTTCAGCTTTATAACAAAGGGTTTTACCTCTGAATATATTTTGTTTTCACTGTGTTCAACAGGTCCGCTTATTATAAGAGGTGTTCTTGCTTCATCTATAAGGATGCTGTCCACCTCATCTACAATTGCATAGTAGAAATCCCTCTGGACAAAATCATTCAGATCAAACTTCATGTTATCCCGGAGATAATCAAAGCCGAATTCATTATTGGTTCCATAGGTTATATCGCATGCATATGCCTTTTTACGTTCCGAATCATCCATCCCATGAACAACAACACCGGTAGACATGCCCAAAAAGCTATAGACAGCTCCCATCCACTCGGCATCACGTCTGGCAAGGTAATCATTTACAGTAACAAGGTGAACTCCTTTGCCTGTCAATGCATTCAGGTAAAGAGGCAGTGTGGCTGCAAGGGTTTTTCCTTCACCTGTTTTCATTTCAGCTATTTTTCCCCGGTGCAGAACAATGCCTCCTATTAACTGTACATCAAAGTGCCTCATACCAAGGGTCCTGACAGATGCCTCCCTGACAACGGCAAATGCTTCGGGCAGCAGATCATCAAGCGTTTCTCCCCTTGACAGTCTTTCCTTGAATTCAGATGTTTTTGCCCTTAACTGATCATCTGAAAGGGCGTGTATCTCAGGCTCCATGGAGTTGATCTTGTCAACTATGGGGGCCATTTTCTTTAATTCCCTGTCATTCTTACTTCCAAAAACATCTTTCAATATGCCTAACACTACAAGATCCTCCTGCATTAGCAGATATGTTTTTCTGGAGATAAACTGAAAACAACCTTGAAGCAAGATTGATGCCTTCGTAAAAAGTCTCGGATTTTTACAATATAGTGTAATATTGGACCTTTTAGAGGTTCAGTTTGCAATGTTTTGTGTTTGAAATCCTGATTGTCGATTTTTTACGAGATTGTCAAGAGTGGATAAAAGATTTATGGCAAGCATGACCTGACAGCCTTTTATATTCTCTATCCATAATCGGCATAGTTTGTTTGAGATTGAGGTATGCAAAAATTCACAGATATGTCTTTCCAGAATCAGATTTTGAACGTAACAACACCGGCAAAACAGATGGTTATGAATAGAGCCTGATTGGTGCCCATCCACAAGTTGGTCTTGACACTTGGGAACTGGATGGTGAGTATAATCTATTCATAGATGGGCACTAATTAGGCATAATAAATCTCAAGGGATTCATGGCTATTCTGTTCAGGAGCACCTCATAGTGAAGATGTGGACCTGTTGATCTGCCGGAATTGCCTGCCAAAGCGATGACACTGCCACGTCTCACAAATTGCCCCTTTTTGACAAACACCTTTTTCAGATGTGCATATCTGGTCTTTATTCCATATCCATGTTTTATAATTATACTTAAACCATAGCCGTGACCGTGTGCGATTGTTGTAACAATGCCATCTGCAGGGGCTTTTACCGGAGTTCCTGATCTTACAGAAATATCAATTCCACGATGAAACTCTCTTTTCCCTGTAAAAGGGGATGTTCTGTATCCAAAACCTGAACTGATATAGCCTATTACAGGCCATTTGGACGGTATTCTTGCAAGATAGACCTTCTTGCTCTCCAAAAGTTCAAACAGCTCGTTTTCACTGTTTCTGACAACAGCTATGAACCTTTCTATCCTGGAAAAGGATTCTCTCAGCGGATATTCCCGGTTCCCATGACTGTTTTTTATGGAAGATGAATAACTTCCTCCCATTCCCGGCAATTCATATGTTTTTATGCCTTTTTCAGGATGAGACATGGCCTTTATCTCGGCATGAAAGGCAGCCAGGTTATCAAGTTCCCTGTCTATCTTTTTGACATGCGATGACAGGTAGGTTATTTGTTTCTTTTGAAGCCTGTTTTCATTACGAAGTTCAGCAAGGCAGGCCTTTTGTTTGTTTATTATGCAGTAGTAACTGGTTAGCCATACAAGTACAGGCAATACAGCAACAAAAAATATAACGAGACTGAAAAAGAGTGTGGATGGAATATAAAACTGCCTTGTTTTTCCCGAAGGTTTGAAGGTGATTTGGAGTCTGGTCTTTTTCATGAAAAATTTCCCTTAAACCTTGTAATGTTTGCTCACAAGGAGATATTGACAGATGTTGCCTTTTTGAATAAAGACAAATACATGGGCAACTACATTGCAGGTTTTGCAGGACTATTGGTTGTACGTTTCATCCCTTGACGGCCTTTTCTTGCGAGTCTGTGGGTGTTGGTTAGCGAGGGTACAGGCCTTGAATCCTGGCTGTAAGCAAGACCAAAAGACAAATTTTGCACAAACATTATAAATTATGGAGCAGAAAACCCACAGTACCCAAAAGTTGACCTGTGAACGTAAGGTTAAAAAACCAAACAATAAAACAAAGATACACAGCTTTAGGAGAGGTGTCAACACGAGAGAACAGGTGCTGGCAAGTTTCCGGTTTATAATGGTTGCCATGCGTCAGATTGCAGAAATTTTTTGTGTGCCTGTCCTGCTTTGGTGACAGGTACGGCTATAAATACGGCAGGCATACCAGCAACAAGCCTGCCTGCCTTTTTTTCAATACCCATAAGTCTTGCTCCATTCCAGGTTGCACACATTACAGCTTTTTCCATTGAAATACCTGCCCTCATAAAAATCTCAATCTCCCTGAACAGTGAGGAACCATGATCAACCCCTATGCTGCCTGAATCTGTCCCTGCGGCAATGGTTACTCCAAGGGCATCTGCAAGTCTTATCTGTTCAAGTTGATGTTCCAAATTGCGTGTTGCAATCTGTCTTTGCTCTATCGCAAGATCCGGGATTTTCATGTATGCTTCCATGGTAAATGCAGTAGGCACCCATGTTACATCCTTATCTGCCATTAATTGCAGGTTCTTTTCTCCCATGAAAAAGCCGTGTTCTATGGAATCAGCCCCTGCTTTTATTGCCTCTTTGACGGGCCTTTTTCCATTTGCATGGACCATGACTTTGAGGCCTGTAGCATGGGCGGCATGTATGACCCTTTTCAGGACATTTTCCTTGAACTGTGGGTCTGTCTGTTTCCCAAATTCCTCAAGGCTGTTCAAACCGGAATTTATGATCTTTACATGATCAATTCCATTGCTCATGATTGCATTGAACATATCTTTTTCTGTGGAAACGGCTTGTCCTGCAAACCTTCCGTAACGGCCTTTTGCATGGATTGCCTTTCCGGCGGAGCTTACAAGGATTTTCATTTTCGGATTATAGACCTGAATGACAGGATCGAGGATATTCCGATTGGATATGGACGGTTGACAGGTTCGGTTTTGTTTTTGAATACAGTCTGTATGTGTTTTGACTGCAGATGTGTCATTTTTGTATGCAGAAACAAAACCTCTGTAATCTCCGCCGTCCCTTACGGCTACAATTCCATGTTTGATATGATCACAGAGGTGTTTTGAGATGGCATTCCTTGCCTCCTTGCAGGTAAAATTCAACTGTTTCTTTCTTGTCTCTTTATCTGATGTGCCTGACATAAAGAGATGTACATGACAGTCAACAAGACCTGGTACAACAAGAGCTTCGCAAAGATCCAGGGTGTCGGCCGGCAGATGTTTGGATAAATATCCGCCTTTTATCCAGGATATCCGGTCTGCATCTATCTTAATAAGGACATTTTTGCGCATAGACGTACCGGTTCCGTCAATAAAATATCCTGCAAAGACATGAAATGATGTTTTTGGAAAAGCAACAAGAGATGAAGATTCGGGAGGAAACATTTTCAACAGAATGCCTTGAAAAAACAGGTTGTTTTTAGTGGGTGTTACGCAATGAATCCCTGCAGAAGGTTGGTAATGTACGCATTGTATCAATTGCCCGGGGCAGTATCGTTTTTTGTGCCGAATCCTTTTTCCCGGACTGTCAGGAGACAGGACAGGGTGTATCACAATGCCACATGTTTGATCACAACAACATAGGCACAGCCAACACACTGAAAACAAAACAGTTCAAACATGATCAGCATGTAAGATGAAAGCAGGCGCCTGTCTTTTTCCCTGAAGCAACCAGGTCATTAAATATCTTCATAGCCCTGAGATTGGGGGCAGACACAAGGTCGATGTTTTGCATGGCAAGCAGGCTTCTTATATCATTGTCAGGTCTCATAAGACCATCCATTCCGGTTCCGGCAACAATCACTTCCGGCATGGATGCAGCAAGATCTTCTATGTCATTGAATGAAAGGACATGACTCTGTTTTCGCCACCATGAATCGTCTGTTTTTCCATCGGGATAAACAATAATGTCTGATGAATATTCTTTTCCGTCAATTGTTATGGAGCCAAAAACACAGCGTTGAATGAACAAGCCAGATCTCCTTTGATTAGATTTTCCAAATTTATGAAAACTATATACTTACCCCGTTAGTGCTATTGGAGTTGTCCTGCTCCTGCAATTTTTTTAAACGTCTTTTAAGTTCCTCAAGTTGTTGCTTAAGATAAGGTACAATCTCCCTGTTGAATTTCTCAACAGAGGATTTGCCTTGCCTGGATAACTCCTCTGTCAGCCGATTTATCTCCTGTTTCAATTTTTTTGCCTTGTCAGTCCGGGGTATGTTTTTAAGCCCGTTGAAGAATTCGTCAAACTGTTTTTGAATGGCTGACAGGTTTGTTCTGAAAGACTCCACAGCCTGCTCGGAAAAGGCAGAAAGCCTTGAAGAGCCAATAATAACAGCTCCTTTCCCAAGAGGAACTCCATTTTCAGCAACATGTATCATTTCAATGGCCTTGTGTCCTATGTGTAGGTGGTCATTAATGATAAAAAATCTCGATTTGTCTGTTACCGACCTGGCAAAATCCTCCTTTATTTTAACGTGAACAAGGAATTTACCTTTTTGTGTATACACAACCTTCAGAACAGAGCCGATTTCGGTATTATCAAATATGACCCTGTCCCCGCCTTTAAGTCCGTTAACATGGTCAAACTGTATCTTGCAGGTCATATTGTTGTTTAAACAGCCTGCAGTTATGAACATAAAGATTATGGCTATTAAGAAACAGGACGTTATTGTTTTTTTCATATCGCTGCCTTCCACTTGTAACTGGCCTTTTTATGCAATCCTGACCATGTCAGATGTCTGTGCAGAACCAGGTAAAAGGGTTTTTATTATTTTGCATATTTTCTCATGATACAGCTTCTGAAGCCGACAATCAATCAATAATACAGATCCCGGAATCTGTGATAGATTCTGTGCAGGTTGGTAAATTTGTCTGTTTTGGCGACAAAAAAGTCTTCCGGGGGTCCTGGGCAGACCTCAGCCGAAGGTTGTTTTAGATGCTGTGGATGAAGAGGGGGGTATTTCCTGTTATGCCAAGGGCTTTAACTGTCGGCATGAATGCTATGGGCGCTTGTTTCAAACTCGTTATAAAGATAATTCTGTACCGGGAAGATGTTTGTCTTTTAGAGCTGGTACGATATATTCGTGTGAATCCCTTATGGGTCAATCTTGTTGAGAATTGAAAGGTATTGATCCGGGCCCTGGAATTTTATTTTATAAGAAGGGGAAATCCTGTTTTGCATCTGTTTTGACCCTTGCCAATCCCTGTATGGTCTGGTAGTGTTCATTTAGGTCTTTTCTTTTTGATTTTATTGAGTCTTTTACAAGATTCAATGTATCAGAAGGCAAAGGTCTTCTTGCGTTAATATGTTTTTTTAGGCAGGTGATATCTTTTCTGTGCGCATAACTGCTGGACGTTGAAAAACAGATCTTGTTTACTAACTGGTTTGTTAATACTTCGTTATTTATAGTGTGGCATATCATGTTAATAACACGTAACATAACGTCAAGCCCGGGAAATTTGCAGTATAAACAATGAAATATATTGACAGAAAACCAGTTTTGCAGAATACGTCCCCGGTTTCCATATCACGCAAAGAAACGGGTTTGTGTAACATGCTTGCTGCTGTTGATCCGGTACTGTTCTTTCAGCGAACTGTCGGCAATCAGACTGTTCAAAGAGTATTTCAGTCAGGCAGACAGGGCCTGGCTGCCAAACAGCATGATCTTATCCGGCTGCAGCGTGTACGGCATGTGCATAGGCGTTCTCCTGTTCCCGGTTTAAGTTCGATGAAACTCCACACCTTTCTTAATGACCTGAACACCATAATCTATAGGAGCTTTGGCAAACAGGCATCTTTGAACGTAAATGATTTTTCATTTCTTACGTCTGTCCAGTTTCTGCATCAACTGAAAACCAGTTCCCCCGCCGATTATTCTTATGCATACAATAGGGCAGTTGAGGTATGTGCTGCCAGGTCAAACAGACAGTTTCAGAAAATTTGCGGTAGTGACAGGGGGTGCATCAGGCATGTCCTTAACATTCAAAAAAACAGAAGAATGTGTAATCAAGGCATTCCAGCAGATATCTTGATAGCGCCCTTTATGGATATTGCTGGACTGACTCTTCCTGGCAAAGGCAGATCCCTGATTAATCTTGGAATGCCTGGTACGCCGAAGAACAGGATTCTGGAGACCATAGTTCATGAGGGTCTTCACCGGCTCAGGGGCAGGATTTGGGCACAGCGGTCCCGGATAGGATTGGGAGCCTACCATTCAATACATAGAAGACGCTTGTCTCATATAAAGAAAAAGCTGGATGAAGGAACTGTGCAGATACTTACCCGGGAAGTAATAAGAAAAATGAGGGGAATCAGTGGGCGAAACTGGTTCAGGGGATATTCCTCGTCATCGTATGTGCAGGAGATTCATTACGTCCAGGGTATTTTGGGCCGCCATAATAAGAACATGGCCTTTTTGGTCAAGGCCTATTTCAGTAATGCTGGCATCCGTGAGGTTGAAGATCTGCAGTTTTGGCAATAGAGATCAGGTTATTGGAAAAAGAAGAAGGAGATGTTTTATCAGAATTTTGACATGGTGTCCTGGCAAGCAGGGCCTGTCAAGGCAATCTGCTTGACACATATCTTTATGAAAACTATTCTTTTTACTGTAAGAATACCTTTGCCCATGCTGTCCCGGGCTTACGCTGTCTTTGCTTTTTTTGAAATAATATTGATTTGCATCCATAAATGGAAGTTTTTGGATAAGATCAAGCAAATCAGGGGATTATGCGGAAGCGTACAAACGTCTATCAGGGAATCCCGCAGATTGATACCAGGATTGTGCAAAAAGCCCATTTACAGATTGTAAACCTGTTGGTGTCCACGGTCCTTGCGTATGGACACCACATTAACATAAGACTTTGACATATTTAAGGTATAACCAATGGATGAAAAACAGTATATAATTGATGAGATAACCTTGAAGGATACATGGAGGATGTTTCGTATTCTGGCTGAGTTTACAGAAGGCTTTGAAACAATGCCAGAAGTTTATCCTGCAGTAAGCATATTTGGGTCGGCAAGAACAAAACCAACCAGCAAGGTATATAAAATGACGGTGCATACTGCCAAACTTCTTGTGGAAAATGGTTTTAATGTGATATCAGGGGGAGGCCCTGGCATAATGGAGGCGGCAAACAAAGGCGCCGCCGAAGCAGGAGGAAAATCAGTAGGCCTTAACATACAGCTCCCACATGAACAGAAACCAAACAAATATGCCAATATCCAGTTGAATTTTAAATATTTTTTTATCAGAAAGGTAATGTTCATCAAATACGCCGTTGCATACATAGTAATGCCCGGCGGTTTTGGCACCCTTGACGAACTGTTTGAAGCAGTTACGCTTATCCAGACAAAGAGGATTAAGAGGTTTCCGATTATCATGATCGGTTCCAGACATTGGAAGGGACTTATCACCTGGATAAATCATGTCCTTTACGAAAAGCATTTTGTTTCTGATATAGATACTGAGATATACACCTTGGTTGACACACCGGAAGAGGCGATGGATATAATAAAAAAATCAATAGTAATATAGCCTTTTGTGGTTTTTCCGAAGTTGTTATATTTGCTTTTGCCGGGCACGGCAGACAGGTTAATATACAGTGCTTTCACTGTTTGTTCTGTTTGAATAAAATAAATCCTGCAATGCTGGTTAGTGCATGAATTTGGTCTGTGAGTGAGCACTGAAATATATAAGGAGTAAAAAAGATGCTGAAAGTAACCTGCCTCGGAGCGGCTCATACAGTAAGCGGCTCATGTTTTCTTGTTGAAACGCCGAATGGCAGAAAGTTTCTGGTTGACTGTGGTCTGTTTCAGGGAGGCAGGCAAATGGAAAGCCGTAACTGGGAAGACTGGGATTTCAATCCAAAAGACATACAGACCATGTTTTTGACCCATTCCCATATTGACCACTCTGGCAGAATACCAAAACTGGTAAAAGATGGATTTAAGGGACGCATCATTACCTCTCCTCCTACGGCCGAACTGTGCGAGATCATGCTTCTTGATTCTGCCCATATACAGGAGATGGATGCAGAATGGCAAAACCGGAAAAACAAACGCCAGAACAAGGAGGAAATACAACCCCTGTACACAACAGAAGATGCTGAAGCAAGCCTTGATCTTTTTTATCCGGTTGAAAGGGACAAAATCATTGATATATGTCCGGGGGTATATGCCAGACTGAGAAATGCGGGCCATATATTAGGCTCATCCATACTTGAATTGTGGGTGGAACAGCAGAATGAATCTGTCAAGGTGGTTTTTTCAGGAGACATTGGCAAGCGAAATCAGTTGATAGTCCAGAAACCCTATGAAATATTTAATGCAGATTATCTGTTTATGGAATCCACTTACGGTAACCGTCTTCACCGTTCTTTTGACCAGAGTGTAAACGAGCTCCTTGAGGCAATAAAGTACAGCGTTTCCAATGGGGAAAAGACCATTATTCCGGCCTTTGCAGTGGAACGAACCCAGGAAATAATATATATCCTCGGCCAGTTCCAAAGAAAGGGGCTGTTGCCCGACATACCCATATATCTTGACAGTCCCCTTGCTATCAAGGCTACAGAAATATTCAGAAAAAACAAACAGTGTTATGACGAAGAAACATTGGCTGTGGTAGAAGAAGGGTTTGATCCCTTTGACATGCCCAACTTTAAATACACCCTGGACACCGCTGAATCCATAGCCATAAATGAAAAACCCGGCCCTGCCATAGTAATTGCTGCTAATGGTATGTGCACTGCAGGGCGTATAAAACACCATCTGAAACATAACCTGTGGAGGGAAGGAGCAAGCCTGGTAATCGTTGGATTTCAGGCAAAGGGTACAACAGGACGCAAGATTCTGGAAGGGGCAAAAAAAGTCAAGATATTCAGGGAAGATGTGGCAGTAAAAGCCAAGATTTTTACTATAGGAGGATTTTCTGCCCATGCAGACCAGGCTGATCTTATCCGTTGGGTTTCCAAATTCGAATCCAACCCAAAGGTCTTTGTGATTCATGGTGAAGTTACAGCGAGCAATGCCCTTGCTGAAAAGATAAACAAGGATCTTGATCTTGAAACCTATGTGCCAAAATGGAAAGAAAGTCTTATTCTGGATTCAAGGAAGCTGTCTTTTGGGGAATCCAGGGCTGTTGAAATCGAACCGGATGTAAAATCACTCATGCTTGACAAGCTGAATGAAATACAAGAGCGACTTTTGATGCTGAAATCACGGATAGAGTCTGACAAGGATGCAGATAAACTTGCAGAGGATGACATGGAAAGGCTCAGGTATATAGAAGAGGAAATAGATGCCTTTTTTTAACGTCAGGCTTGAAGACAAATATGTCTGTTAATGACGGCGGTTCTTGTTTCCAGGCGATAACAGGACAGGTACTTTTCCTGGAAGATTTGATTTTGTGAGGTGTCTGTAGAGAGATACTGTTTTTTTCTTGAAATAAAAAAAGCCGCATATCCTGAAAAAGATATGCGGCTTGTATTTTTTGATCTGTCTTTATTTTAGATCACGGTTACATTGGTTGCTGCAGGGCCTTTCTGGCCCTGTTCAACATCAAATGAAACCTTGTCGCCTTCGTTCAGCGACTTGAAACCAGATGCATTTATTCCTGTATGATGAACAAATACGTCCTGTCCGTCTTCTCTTTCAATAAAGCCGAACCCTTTGCTGTCATTAAACCATTTTACAGTTCCTGTTTCCATTGTAGCACCCTCCTTTTTATTAATTTTCAAAATTTCATACTCGAAGGCACCACTTTGTACTGCAGGGGTCTTTCTCGTAATGAAACTGATTCCTCATATACTGAAGAATCCTTAATTGATGTGATCATTATAAGCCCTTATTTTGATAAAGCAAGCTTTTTATTTAAAATATTTATTTTTTTTACGATATTATTATCTATATGTCTTTGATGCCGTACTTTCAGGGTGACTGGGCTGGTTGGATTTTTCCGTTATCCCCTCTGTTCAATTCAACAAAACATCCTTCATGGCTGTCCGTATCTCTGGTATTTCAACAAACTTCATCAGGGCTTCCCACTGCTTTTTTATATGGACAATATGTTTAAAGGCATCTTTGTGGCGGTTTGTCTCGGAAATCATAATATCAATATTTTTCAATGCCTCCATGGCATAATCAGCATTACCTTCTTTTCTGTAATACTCTGCCAGAAGTTCGGATGCGCCCCTTACCTTTTGTTCAAGATTGTCCTTCAAAAAGGCGCCCGGATAGGGGTCCAGTTCTTCGGGAGTGACAGAGGGGACTCCAGATATTGGTTTTTGTCCTCTGAGTTTGGCCCTTTCAAAAACAAACCTGCAGATATCTTCCCTGAGCCGCATCCATACAGGATAAGATTTTGGCGGTGGCATATGTTTTATAGCAAGGAGATTATCCATGAAGAATTTGTGCCCAAACATTTTCATATTGATAAGATAATCTATATCTTCTCCTCTTGTAATATATGGATCAAACGGTATCTTGGTAAATATCTCTCTGTGAATAATCATGTTCCCGCCAAAAACAAAGGGGGTGGGTTTCAGCCTGGGCCCTTTTCCTATTATTTCCTCAAAGGCCTTGTTCATTACATCTGTTTTGTCCCAATATTTATCCCAGGGCCTTTTATCCTTTTTGAGACGCCAGTCGCCATTTTCCTGAAGATAGTAACCTCCTACAGCCCCTATAAATTCACCGTCAATGGTTTTGCCGATAAATTCCTGTGCCTTTTTCATAAAGGCCCTATCTTCAAAGAGCTCATCATCATCAATAAGCACGGCAATATCAGAATCCAATATATGGGGCAGAAATATACACATATTGCGAATATTAGGGTATCCTCTTATGCTTAGAAGAGACGCCAGATTATTTTTTTTGTTTTTTTTCAGAATTTCATAAAACTTGTCCAGATGAGAATAACTGAACAGTCGCACAGGAATATCAGAGGATGCAGAGGATATGATTCCCGCGACCTTTTCTTCAACCATTGGCTCAATATCTCTGGCATTGGAAACGGCTATGACAATCAGATCAAAATCTCTGTCTTCAAGGATACTGAGACTTTTTATGAGCCTTCCGAGGGTGCCATTCTGGTCAAGAGGAACAGGATGGTCATAAACGTCATCACCTTCTTTGTGGCCTGCAGACTTGTTTCTTGTCCAATAGGAGGGGATCACCATTGTAATTTTGTTTTGCATGTTTTACCTCATGGCCTGTACATGGTTAGACATATGGCATATTAAGGTTATCTCTGGTTGATCTGAGAACACAGTCTCTTGTCAATTTGAGACCTGCTTGGTTTTCATCATCAGGAATTATCGTTTACAGTAGAAATATCCGGGACCATTGGGCCCCGGGTACGTGGACCAAAAAGCGCAAGCCGCAAGGCGTCTATAGGATGAGATATCATATCATTTACTGCCGTGGCCTCAAATCCGCTGTGCATCATACAGTTGTCACATTTTTCATTACGACCCGGTCCCCATTTTTCCCAGTCTGTTGTTTCAATAAGTTCCCTGAAACTTTTTACATACCCGTCGTCAGGTAAAAGATAGCAAGGCCTTTGCCAGCCGAATATATTGCGTGTAGGATTCCCCCATGGTGTGCATTCATAACTTCTGTTGCCTGCAAGAAAATCGAGAAACAGACTGGTATGATTAAATTTCCATTTGTGATGTGCAGACAGGCTGAATATTTCCCTGAAAAGATTTCTGCTTGCAGTCCTTTGCAAAAACATTTCGTGACGGCTTGCGCGTTCGTAATTGAAGCCAGGAGACAGGGTGATTCCTTCCACTCCCAGACTCATAACAAAATCAAAGAAATTTTCTACATCAGAAGCCATCATGCCGCTGTAAAGAGTACAGTTGACAGTGACACGAAACCCTCTTTTTCTTGCCTCTTTTATTGCCTCTACTGCTGTATCAAAAACGCCAGACCTGGATACGGATGCATCATGATGCTTTCTGTCTCCATCAAGATGGACTGAAAAGGTCAGATAGGGAGAAGGGCTGAAAGAATCCATCTTTTTTTTCAAAAGCAGTGAATTGGTGCAAAGATATACGAATCTTTTAAGTCTTGTGATTTTATCTGCAATGCTGGCAATTTGTTCGTGCAGGAGAGGTTCTCCCCCGGCTATGGAAACAATCGGGGCTCCACATTCCCTTACTGCATCCACACATTCATCTACATTCATACGGCGTTTCAGTATCTCGGGCGGATATTTTATCTTGCCGCATCCTGCACACGAAAGATTGCACTGGAAAAGAGGTTCAAGCATCAAAACCAGAGGATATCGCATGTTCCCCTGTGCCCTTTGTTTCATGATATAACGTCCAACCTTGTACTGTTGGATAATCGGTACTGACATGTTTTTATCCTTATTTGGGCAAACGTATGAATTGCCTTTTACTGTTTGCCTTGTTAAATCTGTTTGTTGTGTTTGTTATCTTTCCTGAAATATGTGCCCGTATCCTTATATTCAAATTCTGTCTGCATAGACAGATTGTGTCTGAGAGTCAAGACCTGAGTTTGTTGTCGGGATGGAAGGAAAAGATATGTTATGCAAACTTATCACATATTACAGAAACAGTATAAAGAAAACAATTTGCAGGAATGAAGGACCTATCTTGAGCCCGATACAAGATACCCGTTGTCCCTGAACCAGTTGATGGCATCTCTCAATGCCTCTGTGACCGGTCGTGTTCTGTATCCCAATGTCTTTTTTGCCTTTTCTGTGGAAAAAAACATATTCTTTTTTGCCATTCTTACGCCATCTACGGTTATAAAAGTATCGTTTTTTTTAGCAAGAAGGGCAATTGCTTCTGAAATGTAGGCAACAGGCAGGACCAGATTGTGGGGAAGACATATCTTTGGTGCAGGCAGGCCAGTAATTGCAGCAATAACCTCAAGTATTTCCTTTAGGGTCATGTTTACTCCTCCCAGTATATATCTTTCTCCTACTTTGCCATGATTGTAGGCCAGCAGATGGCCTTTTGCAACATCATCCACATGTACCAGGTTAAGACCTGTATTTACATATGCAGGCATACGACCCGATGCAGCCTCAACTATTATCCTTCCTGTAGGAGTAGGCTTTATGTCTCTGGGACCGACCGGTGTGGAAGGGTTTACAATAACCGCAGGAAGGCCTTCTTCCCTGACAAGCCAGCTTACCTCTTTTTCTGCTATAAACTTTGACCGTTTGTAATGGCCTAACATATCGTGAAGATCAGATGGGGTTTCTTCATCTGCCAGGTCACCGTGTTCAGGAAGACCAATAGTAGCGACGCTGCTTGTGTAAACAATCCTTTTTACTCCGGCACTTAGTGCTGCAATCATTATGTTCCTTGTTCCTGCAACATTGGTCTGGTAAATCTCAGCAGGTCTTAATGCCCACAAACGGTAGTCTGCCGCCACATGGAATATGGCATCACAGCCCCTGACGGCAATTTCAAGGGATCTGATGTCGTTAAGATCTCCATTCACAATTTCTACGGGCAAGCCTTTAATGTTGGCAGTATTACTGGACTTGCGAACAAGCACCCTGACCCTGTGACCATGTTTAAGGAGCTGCCGCAGAACCGCAGAACCGATAAAACCTGAAGCGCCTGTTAATAAAGTGGTCACAAATCCTCCTGAAAAAGTGTCCATTCATAAATGGCTACTTTTGGCTGCATTGTTATGTTCGGGGTTTGATTCTCGAAATGATGGCCAAACTTTTTTGTATGGGGATGAATTGGTTAAAGTTTTAAGGTTTTTATTGCAAAGCTGACAGAATGTTTTATAAAGTAAACCTCTAACAGAAATTCGTCAACTATAAATCTCATGAGGAACAAGGACAAAATGTGGAGTAATTACAATGGAAAAACGGGCTCTTTTTATAAATCCCCCCTCTTACGAGGGTTTTGATGGCGGGGCAGGCAGCAGATATCAGGCAAAGCGGGAGGTCCTCTCCTTTTGGTATCCTACCTGGCTTGCGCAGACATCTGCCCTATGTGAAGGGAGCAAGCTTGTAGATGCTCCTCCACAGGATATGAGTCCTGATGATACAGTCAGGGCAGGCAAAGGCTTTGACCTTGTGGTCATATACACCAGTACTCCTGGATATAAAAACGATGCCCGGCTGGCAGAACATTTTAAGGCCATGTACCCTGATATAATGGTAGGAATGGTTGGCCCGCACTGTACTGTTCTGCCGGAAGAGTCCCTTCTGCAATGCAGGGCTTTGGATTTTGTAGCACGGGGGGAATTTGATTATACAATTCTTGATATTGTCAGGGGCAGGCCATTGGGCAAGGTCAAGGGAATATCCTATCTCAAAAACAACAAGGTCGTCCACAACAGTGACAGGCCCCTTATAGAGGATATGGATGCCCTTCCCTCTGTCCTTGATGTATACAGGCGAGACCTTTCAATTGAAAAATATTTTATAGGATATCTTTTACATCCCTATATATCTGTCTATACAGGTCGTGGTTGTCCCGGGAAGTGCACCTTTTGTCTGTGGCCCCAGACCATAGCAGGGCGCAGGTACAGAACGCGTTCGGTCAAGAACGTTATTGATGAAATGGCCAGGGCAAAGGAAATGTTCCCCGAAGTAAAGGAATTCTTTTTTGATGATGATACCTTCACTGCCGATCTGAAACGTGTGGAAGAAATTTCAAAAGGTCTTGGGGAGTTGGGTATAACATGGTCATGCAGCTCCAGGGCCAATGTGCCTGAAAAAACCCTGTCTGTTATGAAAAGGAACGGCCTCAGATGTATAATGGTAGGTATAGAGTCGGGGGATGACACTATTTTGAAAAACGTCAAAAAGGGAATTACCACGGCACAAGCCATGAAATTTGTAAAAACATGCCGTAAACTGGGAATCATCACTCATGCAACCTTCTGCATTGGTTTACCAGGTGAAACCAGGGATACCATACACAAGACAATTGAATTTGCAAAGAAACTTGATCCTGACACCCTTCAGGTATCAATAGCAAGTCCGTATCCCGGCACAGAGTTTTACAGGGAGGCAAAAGAAAAGGGGTGGCTTAAAGAGACCAGTCTGGTTTCAGAGGATGGAGTGCAACAGGTGGCGATTGGATATGATAACCTCAGCGGGGAAGAAATATTTAATGCTGTTGAGATCTTTTACAACAGGTTTTACCTTCGTCCAGGACCTATTGTGAGAATTGTTAAAACAATGATTAAAGATAAAGAGACATGCAAAAGAAGATTGCGGGAGGCAAAAGAGTTTTTTTCGTTTATGTATAAGAGAAAAACGCACAGCAAGTGTGCATAAGGCCATACGATTATGGACAATATTGTTGCGATACTGGCTGTTATATCCGTATGTTCCTGCTTGTATCATCTGTTGGCTCTGATTTGTGCCTTTATGTTTTTCAGGCAGAAACAGACTGCGGATAATGGTGGTCCATGGCCAAAAGTGGCTTGTCTTAAACCCCTTTGTGGCTATGACAGGGAAACCCGTAAAAACCTGGAAAGTTTTATTTGTCAGGACTATCCTCATTACGAGGTGATATTTGGAGTCAGGGATCGTAATGATCCTGCATATCAGGCGGCTGTTGATGTCTGTAAAGAACACCCGGGCAGGAACATCAGGGTAGTTGTTGGGGAAAAGGGCAGGGGGACAAACAGAAAGGTGAGAAACCTTAGAAATATATATGATCATGTTTCGCCAGATGCACTCGTTCTTGTGCTGTCTGATTCAGATACAAGGGTTTCAAAGGATTATATAAAGTATATGGTGAAGCCGCTTGTCAATGATTCAGGGATCGGGGCTGTAACATCGATTTACAGGATAGAGAGGATTGAAAGCGCAGGGGATTTGATTGAGGCACTTGCTGTTGAAACAGTATTTGTTCCCGGAGTACTGCTTACCAATTGCTTTTCTGATCTGCAGTTTGCCTTTGGCGCATCCATTGCTGTTGACAGGCGAACCTTTTCAGAAATCGGGGGGTTTGAAGTTATTGAAGATTACCTTGCCGATGATTACAAGATAGGAAATCTTGTTTACAAGGGCAATCCGGCGCAGATGGATTCAGTGCATTCTCAATCGCCGGCAACTGCAAGCACAGGTTCTGCATGTAGAAAGGGTGTGTCAGGGAAACGTATTGTGCTTTCCCCATATGTTGTTTCCATCATTCCACCAGGTGAGGGTCTGTTTTCTGCACTGAATCACATTGTGCGCTGGAACAGAACAGTCAGGATATGCAAACCGGTCGGTTATTTTTTCTCGGTAGTATGTCATTCCTGTTTCTGGGCACTGATGTGTTTTATTACAGCAGGTGGAAGTATAATTGGATGGGCAACCCTGACAGCAACCTGCCTTGTAAGGATTGTCACTGCAATGGCATTTGTAACTCTGATCAGATCCAAAAGCGGTATCCTGAAAACACTGTTAACACCATTATGGGACGTTGTATCAGTTATCCTGTGGGGTGTTGGATTAATGGGCAGCACGGTTACATGGAGAGGGGTAAGGTACAAGATACTCAGGGGCGGGAAGCTGAAAGAGATATAGGGCAGGCATTGCACGCCACAGGACCTTGTCCGGGAAAACCCTGAATTATGATACGAATGGAACCTGAATAAAAATGACGTCTCTTATAGTTACAGCAGATGATTTTGGATTGAACAGATCCGTAAACAGTGCAGTTAAAGAAGCAGCTCAAAATGGCATACTTACATCTGCAAGTCTTATGTTAACCGGCGATGCAGTGGATGATGCCGTTGCCATAGCAGGCGAGATAACATCTTTTGATGTAGGGCTTCACCTTTCTTTGACTGAGGGAACCCCTGTTTCATCTCCGCACATTATTCCTGATCTCGTTGAAAAGAATGGCCGTTTTTATGAGTCTCCTGCCAGACAGGGGATATTGCTGCAATTCAAAAAAGGGGTTGATGAACAGGTAGAAAACGAGGTGTCTGCCCAGTTCAATGCGTTTGCAGATACAGGTATTTCCTTCGGTCATATAGACAGTCATCATCATTTGCACATACATCCAAAGCTTTTTGACATTGTCCTGAAAAATGCATCCCTGCACAAATTGCGTACGGTCAGGATCCCCTATGAACCCTGGAACATTTCCGGCCGGATATGTTCCGGGCACAAGGTGCGGAACATGTTTTACTCTATGGTCTTTTCTCCCCTGTGTTATCTATGCAGACAAAAGGCCAGGCTGGCAGGTCTGATGTCATCTGATGCTGTTTTTGGTCTGTGTTGCACCGGCCGGATTACCGAAGAATGGATATTAAAGCTGATAGATCTTATCTCTGAACAGGACAGGGTTTTTGAGCTTTATACCCACCCCAGCAACATATCAGGCAGTTCAGGTATGGAAGAGTTAAAGGCACTTGTAAGTCCTGAGGTAAAAAACAGAATACATGACAGGGGAATAAGACTTGTCAGATATTCAGACCTGTAAACCGGAAGACGGAATGCTCTGAATTAAACTGTAATTTCAGAAAATCGTCTTTTAGGGTTTGATTACAGTAGAAATTTAAGGTAGTATCTGTAATATTCGTTGCGTAAGGTTTGATTAATATGAAAAACAATAAAAAAGATAAGGAGGCATTATGAGACGACTATCAACGCTATTGGGAGTTTTTTGTATGTTGGTATTTATAGCAGGAGGTTGTAACAACAGCAAGGAACCTGCCAAGGGAACTGCCGAAGGTTCAAAACAGACCGTGCAGGAGACAAAGGAAGGTGACTCTTCCAAGGGTATTGTTGAAACGGGTAAAGAAGCAGCCGGTAAAGTGCTTGACAGCGTGAAAGAAACAACAAAAGAAGCAGTGGACACTGTTAAAGACAAGGCCGAAGAAACAGTGAATGCCGCCAAGGATACAGTACAGGAAGTGGTAGATTCCGGTAAAGAAAAGGTCAGTGAAACAGTGGATGCTGTAAAAGATGCATCCGAGGATGTTGCAAAACCGGTAGTTGACAAGGCAAACAACGCTGCTGAAACAGTACAGGAAAAGGAAGATGCCCTGGACAAGGTAAAAAGTGATGCCAAGGCATTGTTTGGTACAGACAAGAAGTAGATAACGTTACATAAAATAACAGGTCTGAATCCTGCATTTGCCAGATCAGCTGTTTTTCGTCTGCAGATAAGATGCTTTGTTCAGGATCAAGATGTATGCGAAAATTTTAACCAGTGTTTTAAGGAGTAAGAGTTGAGTATATGTTATAGACAACACTCCCTTTGAGATGCAGGATTCAGATCAGATTATTCTCTCTGATATTACCAGGATGTAAAAACAGACAGTATGACCCAGATCAGGACATTTACATGTGCGGCATCAATATTACCTTGACACATTCATGGGTTACAGGGTCTGCAACGGCCTGAAAACCATGGCCAGCATCTTCAAGACTTAATCTGTGGGTTATCAGTCTGTTGATATTGACAGTCTTTGCCCTGATCAGTCTTAATGCAGTGTTGCAGTCCTCAGGAGCAGCAGCATATGTACTTGTTATATTTACCTCTGTACGCCAGAATATCGTGTTAATGTCATAGGGAATCTTTGCTCCCTCAGAAAATCCTGCGAACAAAAGGATTGTTCCTCCCCTTTCAACAGATCTTAGTGCCTGTTCCATAAAACCTTCAAAACACACTATAACAATATCTGCAAGATATCCTTTCTGTGTTTTGCCGATAGCAGAGGCTATATCATCATTGGCATCAAGGACAATATCTGCTCCCATTTTTTTTGCCATATCAAGCCGGTATGGAATTGTATCTGCTGCTGCAACAAGGCCTGCCCCCAGCCCTTTTGCCAGGCCCACATGCAAAAGTCCTGCTATACCTGTCCCCAGAACAAGCACACTGTGCCCTGCCTTGACACCTGCCCTTTTCTGGCCTCTTAAAACACAGGCAAGGGGTTCCATAAAAGATGCCTCTTCATAGGTAATGTCATCAGGGATATGAAAAACCCCGCGATCCACATTTATTGCCGGGATCCTTACATATTCTGCAAAACCGCCGGGGTCAAAATGTGTGCCTCTTAACAGGGTGTCGCATACGGTATGGTTCCCATTAAGACAATAGTGACAGGTGTTGCATGGTACGTGATGGGTGGCGGTCACCCTGTCGTTTACCGAGAATTTGTTTACCCCCTTGCCTGTTTTAACAATATCTCCTGCAACTTCATGACCAAGTACAAGAGGGATCTTGTCTCTGCGATACCATTCCATTACATCACTTCCGCATATTCCGCTTGCAACAACCTTTAACAGTATCTCTCCCGCTCCTATGTCAGGAACAGGCATCTGACAAACCCTTACATCGTTATTGCTGTAATACATCAATACCCGCATTTTTATTCCTGTCCGTCATTTTTTACAGACTCAAAGAGATCCAGTGCACCCCTCGGAGTATTGTTAGCATGTATTATGGAATTCAATGCCATCATCATGGCCCTGGCATGTGGGTTTTGCCATACATTTCTGCCAAGGTTTACCCCTATTGCCCCCTTTTGCATGCCATCATAAACAAATTCAAAGACTTCAAGTTCTGTTTCACACCTTGGCCCACCTGCAATAACTACTGGGACAGGACATCCGGTTGTCACCTTTTCAAAATTTTCAGGGCAGTAATATGTCTTTACTATCCGTGCCCCTAATTCGGCAGCAATCCGGCAGGCAAGTGCAAGATAACGGGCTGTTCGCTTTTCCATTTCTTTCCCTACAGCAGTAACTGCCATTACAGGTATGTTGTATTCTTCACACTCATCAACCAGCATTGCAAGGTTTTGGAGTGTCTGTCTCTCGTATTTTGTGCCAACAAATATTGAGATGCCAACTGCAGCCACATTCAACCTGATCATCTCTTCTACAGAGGTGGTTATGACCTCATTTGCCAGATCATCACCTATAACACTTGTGCCTCCTGATACCCTGAGTATGATTGGCGTCTGTATGTCCGGATCTATGGCCGCTCTGAGCACACCTCTGGTTACAAACAGTCCGTCTGCAAATGGAACAAGTTCTTTAATGGTATTTCCAGGTCTTTCAAGACATCGTGTAGGGCCCTGAAAATATCCATGGTCTATAGGGAGAAATTGGCAATGTCCGTCATCCTTTATAAGACGGGAAAGACGGTTTTTCATTCCCCATCCTGTATTCTCTGCCCCTTTTATACTCTTTTTACCTGTGACAACCTCTTCCTTTGGCAGTTCTTTCGGATCTCTTGCATCCAAGATTCCCTCTGCATCTGGCATATTTTTCCTCCTGAGATGGTTTTGGCTGGATGGTTTTGGAAAAAACGGCTGAACCGATTTTTATCCATAAATAACTATGCTTAGGTTTGAGTTGAAATAATTATTATTTATGTCTAATATACAATGTATGGAAGATTACAAAAAACGTTTGGCTTTGGCAATAGCAGAAACAGGTGCACTCTTTATAGACAAGAACCTTGTTTTGAAGGATGGTCGTCCAACCCCGTACTTTGTCAACATGGGAATGTTCAGAACAGGTCGTCTTAGCCTGGAACTTGGTTCCGTTTTTGCGGATATGATAGTTGACAAAAACCTTGTCAGTGATATTGATATAATACTGGGGCCTTCCTACAAAGGCAGTTCCATTGCTCTTGCAACTGCTGTATCTGTATGGAAAGATCATGGGATTGATCTTATGTTTGAATATGACCGAAAAGAACCCAAGTCCCATGGCGAGGCAAGCACATCAAAAAGCATGTTTGTTACAGGCGCCTTTTTTGAGGGTTGCAGAATAGTTATTGTGGATGACGTGGCTACATCCATGAAAACCAAGTATGATATCTTGGGCAAGATATATAAGGAGGCTGACAAACGCAATATAAGATGCCAGGTAAAAGCTCTTGTCATTGCGGTAGATCGTGAACAAACAGGTCCTGTATATGACAGGCATAACAGGCTGGTGCTTGATTCCAAAGGTGCCAACGCCATACAGGATTTCATGTCAAAAACAGGAGTGCCTGTTTTTTCTGTGGCAGGAATTAGAGAAATTTTTAATTATCTGTATACTTCCAAAACACCTTTGCTTGTTAACGGAACACGCAAGCCAATAAACAGGGAAACAATGGAAAACCTCAATGAATACTTTGAATTATACGGAACTGATTAAAGAGAGACTCAGATCAAAAGAGGTAAAAATTACAGATAATATTGATCCATCGTACAGGCATGCTGCTGTTCTTATCCCGTTTTTTCGGGAAAACAACACCCTAAAGGTTCTTTTTACAAAAAGAACCTTTGAAGTAGAGCATCATAAGGGTCAGATATCATTCCCAGGCGGTGCTGTGGACAGCAGCCGGGATGCATCTTTTTTAGATACTGCATTGAGAGAAACAGAAGAAGAGATAGGAATCAGCAGTTCTCATGTATCCATACTGGGGCAGGTTGATGATGTCATTGCAAAGGCATCAGACTTTATAATTCATCCCTTTGTGGGAACGATACCGTACCCTTGCAACTTTAGACTTAGTCGGGCCGAGGTGGACCGTATTATAACAGTGCCATTGGATGTGTTTGATCCCAGAAATCCGGTAACGGCAAGGGATGCTGCGGGTAATAGAAACTTTAACACACCTGTCTATGAGTATCAGGGGGAGTTTATATGGGGAGCTACAGCAAGAATAATGGCAAATGTCATACAAATAATAGGTGACATTTGATGCTGAAAGTCATCTGTTTAATGCTGCAGGCTCAGGGATTTACGGTTGCAAATCTTTGATCTGATATTGTTGGAAGCATGAAAAAAACAGGTGCTCTCAAAAATAGTTCCATATGGTTTCTGCTTGCGTATTTTGATATAATCAGATATATCTCAGACAAAATTATTTGCAAAAAACAGAAACAATAGCAGATTTTACTGTTTTTATCGGGACGTGGCTCAGTCTGGTAGAGCACCGCGTTCGGGACGCGGGGGTCGCTGGTTCAAATCCAGTCGTCCCGATCATTATCTGTTATTCCAATGTGTTCCCATGCCCGTCTTTGCTGTTTGCAAGCAGGGTTTTCAGTCAGCCTTCCAAATACAGCAATATCCAGTGAATCTTGCATTGGATGTTGCAATGCCTTTGTCAAAAGATCAGGACAAATATTGTCAGCAGTATCTCGATGTCAGACTCCGTAATCTGCCTCATTGTCAGCAGCGTTGTTGTGTTATGCTGATGGCATTATGGGTCGGTCTTTCAGGACGGTATCCAAAAGGATTGTTGTCAAATTTCATTGTTGCGTGTGCAACATGATCCGGCGTTCTGTAAGATTGCAACCCGTCCCTTTGTTTTCCTTTGGTGTCTCTGCCGCTTTGATTGGCGGTGGGAAATCGCTCTCCGGTTTCATACCCTGTACATATTATCTTTTATGTCCGCTTCAAATGCCCTGTTCAGTTCCCCTTCTATTCCAACAGCCCTTATGGTTGGGGTTTTCTCTTAAACCGGGATATTTGCGGTATCCTCCAGAACAGAGTGAAATCTCAGGCTGGCCGGCTCCTTGTTGCACGGATGCACAAATCCCCTCCCTCAATATGCGGACAGCGCAATAAGATTCAAGGTGTAAAAAAGAGGCAAAAATATGGTTTTTGTTTTTGGTCTTGCAAAATCATCGTATATAGCGAATCGGGCGGTTTTATGTGTATTACATTCCCTGATTTTTTAAATATGATTCTCAGTCGTCTCTCAGAGGCGGGATATGAAGCATATATTGTTGGAGGTGCGGTCAGGGATATTTGTATGAACCGGTCTGTAAGTGACTGGGATATAGCTACATCTGCATCTTCCGAGGAAATAAGGAAGGTCTTTCACACGGAAAGACTCTTTTCTCTTAAACATGATACAGTTACTATACTTGACAGAAAAGGCCTCACTTTTGAGCTGACGCCGTTTCGGGGCAAATCCGGCATTACAGAAGATCTCATGCTAAGAGATTTTACGATCAATGCCATGGCATTGTTGCCTGGGAAATCAAGGATAATAGACCCTGCCAATGGCCTGACCGACATCTCGAAAAAACTCATAAGAGCAACTGGCAGTCCTCATGACCGTTTCTGTGAAGATCCCATACGTATTATCAGGGCTGTGAGGCTTGCCGTATCCCTTGATTTTAAAATCGAAGACAATACCATGCAGGCTGTCAGACAACTGTGTTCCAGCCTTGAAACAACCGCTCCTGAACGGATAAGGGATGAACTGAACAAGATTCTTGTCTCTTTGACTCCTTCCAGGGCCTTTAACCTGATGTTTGAAACAGGCATTCTGGGAATTATCCTCCCTGAATTGACCAAGGGATACAAAATGACACAGAATGCATATCACAAGTATACTGTTTATAGACATATTATGGAAACAGTAGACAATATCCGGCCTGATCTTGAATTAAGGTGGGCAGCCCTGCTGCATGATATCGCAAAACCGTATGTCAGAAAAAGACTTGATGGGCAATGGGTATTCCATGGACATGAACAGGCCAGTGCAAAACTTGCAGAAGAAATACTTGAAAGGTTGAGATTAAGCAAGAAAAGGATCAGGAATATAACAAGCCTTGTGAGGCATCATTTTATAGATTATGATTTCAGATGGAGTGATGGTGCGGTAAGACGTCTGGTCAGAAAGGCAGGAAAGAATCATATCATGAAACTTGTAGAACTGCGTAAGGCCGACCTTGCTGCACATGGAATAAACAATGACTGGTTTCCCTGTCTGGATGATCTGGAAAGACGTATCTGTGAACAGACAAAAAAAGGCGTTGCCTGTATAGAGATAAAAGATCTTGCCATAAACGGCACTACCGTAATGCGGCATCTTGGACTTCCTCCGTCTCCTGAGGTGGGGAGGATACTGGCTTCTTTGAGAGATATGGTTACAGACAAACCAGAACTTAATACAAAAGAAAAACTTGTTTTTCTGCTGAATTCTGTATTCAGAAAACATACAGAAAGGACCTGAATCCTTGCTTGCCATTTCTGAATCATCAAATAAAAAATGATTTGATATTATCATATAATAATGCCCTGCCTGTTGCTTAACTCTTTCCCTCCGCCCCCCCCATTGAATTTACATCGTTTCCATCTGTAAATGGCCTTTTTGTGCAGCCCCGGTGTCAACCTGCGGGAATACCTTGTGCGGTGCGCTATAGGTATGTTTCTGGATAATACCCTGATTTCCCTGATCCTGTCCAAAAAGTCTTGTCTATGGGTTGGAAATCAGATAGCGCCCATCCATTAAACCATGAAGGCCTTTTATCTTGTTTCCGGCAACTTTTATTAAACCAATCTTCACAATTGGCTGTATGGATTGCAATGATATGCCAGGTGCTTCAAGCATATGATTTCAACCTTTCTCTCCGGTCAGATGCAACCATGTTTGTCTGTGGTTGCTGGTAAAACAGATTCAGCAATACTGGATATGTTCCTTACGGTTTTCCTGTGGCCCTGTTAAAATCAGAATCGTTTTTATCACCCTTCATGTGCGTATATTGGCTGGTTACAATTGCCTGATTTGGTGCAGGCATGTACTTTTTGTCGGATTTGCAAAATCTTTTACATCCTTGTAAGCATTGCTCTTGATTTCAACGGTTTTTGCAGGTACGGGTGATTTTCTTGATACTTTTATAATAGGTTCTTTTTGTAAAAGATGCGTTATGTATCGGAATTTCCTGTTTTACAAATCAAACTATCCTTATTATGTTTTTTCCGGTGATGGTTGGTATACAGTAATGCCGGATTCCCATGTGGATCCGGAATGAAAACATTGTGAGGAAAAGAGGATGGGCAGATCTGTAAACAGGAGGGAATTTATAGGATCACTGTTAAAGATGGCTGCTGTGACAGGGGTTTATCCTGTTCTTTCATATGCTGATGCAGCTCGTATAGGTCCCGCGGAAAGCGGGATAAAAAAACATGTAACAGGATGTATGTGGTGTCAGGGTGCATGCAGTATGATTGTTTATATAAAAGACGGAAAGGCCGTACACGTGACCGGGAATCCTGATGATCCGGTTACAAAGGGCAAGATTTGCATGAAGCCGTTTGGCAGTCTTGAGTTGCTTAACAGTCCCAAACGTCTCCTGTATCCTTTGAAGAGGACAGGAAACAGGGGCAAGGATGCCAGGTTTGTGCGTATGAACTGGGAGGATGCCCTTGACGAGATTGCATGGAAGCTGAAGACTGTTCGTAAAAGATATGGAGGCGAATGTCTTGGTATATGGGCCTCTGGCAGAAGTGCCCATGACGGAAGAATCGTCAACAGGGCATTTGCAAGACTTTATGGTACTCCTAACTACGAAAAGACAGGCCCGTTTTGTAATTACTCTGGAAAACCTGCCGGTATCTCCATATTGGGGACGCGCCATACCCCCTGGATTTGCAGTGATGATGATTTTTACGGGGCTGATCTTTATCTCTTTATTGGAAGTAATATGGCTGCCACCCGCCCAGTGATATTTTCCAACCTGAAAAGGAGAAAAAACAAAGGGGAATGCATGTTCGTTGTGATTGATCCCAGACGTTCGGCAACAGCAAAAACAGCAAACATGTGGCTTCCAATAAAACCGGGAAGGGATCTTGGTCTGGCTCTTAGCATGCTTTATTATGTTATTGAAAACAGACTTGTTGATGAAAGCTTTGTAAAAAATCATACTGTTGGTTTCAGGGAACTGAAAAAAGAGATACTGGCCGGCAGATATACCCTTTCATGGGGAAGTAGTATAACAGGGTTGCCAGAGGAGAAAATAGCATATCTGTCCAAAAAATATGCTGAAACAAAAAAGGCCATTATGATTGGCAATGCCGGTTTGAGTCATCATACCACTGCCGTACAGACACACCGCGCATTTTATATGCTTGCGGCTGTAACCGGGCATTTTGGCAGGAAGGCCACCGGTTATTGCTGCCTGAATAATGGCGGGATTTCTATTGGAAGTCTTTCTGTTCCAGAAGACAGGGTAGTTAAGACTCCTGTGGAGCTGTCCAAAAACCCTGTTGGCTGGCTTTCATCCCTTGATGATCCTGCCTCGCCATACAGGCTTAGGGCCCTTATCAGTACCGGCAGTCCCATGACCCAGTGGCCTGATCAGTCTGTAATCCGTAACCTTATGGGAAAACTTGATCTGAGTGTTTACAATGGCCTTACCAGAAATATCAATGCCTGTTATTTTGATTATATTCTGCCTGCAGCTACATGGATAGAGGCCGGAGGTCTTGCACCGGTCTCTGATGACAGCAGGTTTGTGTGGGTTCCAAGGCTTGTCGATCCTCCGGGAGAGGCCAGACCGGATAGATGGTGGTGGATTGAACTGGGAAAGAGGATGGGCTGGGAAGACATTTTTACTGATGATCTCAAGGACCCGGTCAAGCTTCAAGACAGGACAGGGGGGGCAAAAGGATATACGGTTGAAAATTTTGTTTCCCGTAAGAACAATACATTGAGGGCTCCCATAAAGATTGTCTCAGGTCGTGTAAAGGATCGGGGGACCCTGTTTCTTGACAGGAAGTTTCCTACAGAAAGCGGCAAGATAGAGTTATGGACCAGATCAACAGAAAAACAGTTTGCAACATACGGTCTTACTGGCATCCCAAAATATTATGTCGATCCTGACATAGCATCTGTAAATGAAACCATCATATCCTATGACAGAAGCCACCGGATTTTATCTCCTTTCCAGAAAAACAGATGTTATACTTTTAAGGTCAGGCTGGTACCAAAAGGAAAGAACCATGGATTTTCATTCTATCTTGTTAGCGGACGGCCTTCGAGTGCAATTATGGGGCATACCTCTCACTGGATTAAAAGGTTGAATGATATTTCTCCCGATCAGTTTTGTCTCGTTCACCATGAAAGGGCATCAGACCTGGGAATCAGTAACGGAGACATTGTCAGGATATCTTCCTCTTATGGTAATACTGTGGCAAAGGCCGTCCTTACTTCCAATATACGGAAAGATACCATATTTGTTCCGTATTCATATGGTGAAAAGGCTCCGTTCACATCATGGAAGTCAGTAAATTACCTGACAAATGCTGAAGACAGATGCCCTGTATCAGGCCAGATTGCGTTCAATGGAGTTATGGTGAATATAGAGGGCTTGCATAGGTAGTCTTCGTCCATAAATGAGCTTCTTGCACAGTTTTCGTGTCAACGGGATTTTTTGTGGAAACCCTGTACGCCTTTATATAATCCATTGATTTTTCTGATGTTGCGAAAAATTTCCATTTATGGGTTGGAAGCTTGCTGTTGCCTGTTTTCTGCTTATGGATAGGCATCTGAAGAAATGGTATCTGAAAAATCTGAAAGTATTATGGGCTGAACTATGAAAAGAATGTTTGTTTTGGTTATTGTGCTGATATTTATACCAGGTTTTTTATTTGCTGATATCTTTCCGGAATCGGTGTTCGGAACTGTTACAATGAGGTTTGATCTTTCCTCATATCCGGTTGATAAAGATGTAAGGTTATGGATTCCTTATCCTGTTTCATCGGCATATCAGACAATAAGCAAGATCAGGGTTGAAGGGAATTATACAGAATCCGGTGTTTACACGGACAAAAGGTTCCAGACACCTATCCTGTACGCAAGATGGAAACCAGGGGTCAGGAGCCGCAGACTGTTGTTCAGGTTTGATGCAAAACGAATTGAGGTGGTCAGGAGGGATTTTCCTGCAAGAGAATCCTGCTGGAATCCTGTTGATTATGAAAAGTGGCTGATGCCAAGTTCGCTTGGGCCTACGGATGGCGCTGTAAGAAGCCTTGCCGAACATATTGTCAGAGGTAAGATATCAGTGTTGGAAAAGGCCAGGGCAATTTATGACTGGACATGCAAAAACATGTATCGGGATGAATCTGTCAGGGGATGCGGTATTGGAGATGTGCGCTATCTATTAAAAAAGAAGAGACCAGGTGGAAAATGTACCGACATCCATTCAGTATTTGTTGCTTTGTGCAGGGCAGTTGGTGTTCCTGCACGTGAAATATTCGGAATCAGAATGTGTAAAAAAACATCTGCGGATATTACCAGATGGGAACATTGCTGGGCAGAGTTTTATCTTCCCGGGTATGGATGGGTTCCTGTTGATCCTGCTGATGTGCGTAAATTTATGCTCGTTCATGGTCTTGCGTTTGATGACCCTGAAACGGAGAAGTGGCGTAGCTATTTCTGGGGTGCCTGGGATCCGTACAGAATCAGGCTGTCTGTTGGACGCGATGTGATTCTGAACCCTCGTCAGGCAGGGTCGCCTTTAAACAATTTTGGGTATCCGTACGCCGAAGTGGACGGTGTCTCACTGGACTGGTTGAGTCCTGAGACCTTTAGCTACAAGATAGTCTGTGTCCTGCACAAATAGACCGTCTGTTATTTGCAATGACCTTATGGGTACAGAATACAAGGGAGAGCAATGTAGGCATATGTCTGTGTGTTTATGCTGCAATTGTCATCAGGCACGGCCAGACCATGACTATGCCTGATGACAGGTCAGGTTGATCAGCATTTCTGTGTAATGTACATGTGCTCTGTCTGTCTGACATGTCCGGCAGTACAGACAGGGATGCAATTGTTAAGAGGTACTGATCCAAAACTAATCAATTTTTGAAAATGCCTTGGCTTTTGATCCACATACCGGGCATTGTTCCGGAGGTTTGTTTTCGCAGGTATATCCACATACAGAGCAGACATAATAATCTGTGTCCACAGGGTTGTCCATGCTGTCAAGTGCCTTTTGGTACAGCTCTGCATGTACCTTTTCTACCTCATTGGCATATGTAAACGAACGTTCTGCAATCTTTTCGTTTTCATCCTTTGCTGTTTGAATCATGGCAGGATACATGTTTTTAAATTCGTGTGTTTCCCCTTCAATAGCAGCTTTCAGATTTTCTGCAGTGGTTTTGACACCACCCATGGCATTTAAATGTGCATGTGCATGCACTGTTTCAGCCGCAGCAGCGGCTCTGAACAACCTTGCTATCTGGGGATATCCTTCCATATCTGCCTTTTTTGCAAAGGCAAGATATTTTCTGTTTGCCTGGGATTCGCCGGCAAATGCTTCTTGTAAATTTTCTTTTGTTGTAGCCATTTTTCCCTCCATGTTATTGGACCTGTAGAAAATGTCCTGTATTGGTTAAATGTTTTCTGCAGATTGTGTTTATAGCCCTTTAAACAATATCCTCTTTTGCCAAATTTCAATCCCTATAATATATTTCTGTGTTATGTGTAGCAGTATACAGTCACTTGTGTTTTTTTGTAAAGCGTATAGCCGTAAATACGTGAGTATCTACAGTATCATGGATGGCTGTGCACCTGTTGCCGTCTGCAATAACACAGCTTTTGTGATAATCTGTTTTTGTTACCTTTATACGGTGCCATGAATCGGCAAGTGATATTCCTAATGCCTTGGTTGCCGCCTCTTTTACGGACCAAATTCTTACTGAGGCATCTTTTTGCCCCATAAACGATTTTTTTGCCATATTCTGTTCATCTGCGCTCATGTACAGATTCTGGGCCTTGATTAGTCTGTCTGATATCTCTTCCACATCGATTCCAATCCTGTCCCTGGATACTGCTGCTATTGCAAACCGGCTGTCATGTGATACAGAACATGAATATGGTGTTTTGCCGTTTGCCAAAGGACAGCATGGCAGTTTTTTATCGTTGCGGATTGTTGTAATAGAATCGGGTGGTATTGAGATATTGTTGCCTGACAGCCTTCTGGAAAGACGTTTGCAGGCAATACGTGCTGCAAGATAGCATGATTTGCGCCGGGTGCCCATTTTTTTGAAGCGGGCTCGTTCAACGGGTGAAAGGGCCCTGTCAGCGAACGGGGCCAGAGCATTGATCTCGATTACCGCCACGTCCTTAAACATATCCCTTATGTGTGGCAGCGAATGCCCCTGCATGTTTTCCAGTATCCATTCAGGCGGCCTGAGACGTCCTGCACTGGTATCGCGCATGCAGACCCCTGAGGCATATTCAAACAGATCTCCATTTGTATCGTATATCCATATGTCAAGAACCAAAGGTTCCCGAGTATAATTGACAGGGACAATTCGTGTTATGTAACTTTTTTCCGGCACTGTTTTGTTTAATATGATACGTTTTTTTATACTGACCGGAAATGCAACTATATGTTTGTACCTCTGTGCCCATATGCAGGCAGCATGAAAAGCTGCGTCAAGGGTAAAGGGTGATCCCAGCGGCAGATCTTTGTTTTCACCGGCAGCCGGTGTTTTTATAAAGGCTGTTACCCCATCTTTTGAAACATATACGCTGCCTGTTATGTTTTGATAAAAAGGACCGAACCGTACAAGCTCCTTGTAGATCGTATGGGCAGGTATCTTGATGCATATATCTTCTATGCTTGCAGCAAGATCAACATGGAATACAGGAACTTCTGGCCTTTCCTGAATAAAGGATACTGTTGCATGTTCCCTGTTTCTTGTTATTCCTGCCTTTGAAGATGTTGCCTTTGTGGTAAGAGATGCAGTTGCCTTTTTAGCTGTTAGGGTTGATATATTACAGAAGACTGCGGGTAACGATGCATCAGGTCTTAGAAACAGAAATTTGCTGAACCTGATGTCTGTCATATATTGCAAGTCAGCTGTAGGCCATAACCTTGATATGCACCGGGCCAGAATCTGCATGGCCTCAACGCCTGCCAGGATGATGTCTTTCCCGACACGGTGGTCTTTCATGTATGGCAGTATGTCTACTGTAATGGAAAACCGGATATTTTTATTTACTTTGGGAAGGTCTTCCACAATGTAACCGTTTTGTCATCTACTGCTACCGGAATCCCTGACGTGTTTACAGCACAGTGTCTGCTAAAGCCAGTACATATTGTAACACCGGTGTCTTTATGGGTGATAAGGTAGTCAAACCGTACACGGACTTTTTCGAGTAAGGACGGACGAGTGTGAATGTAAATCGGATCATCATACTGAAGAGGACTATGGTACAGGACATTAATTTCAATAATCGGGTACACATATCCGCTTTTCTCTATGTCAATGTATGGAAACGTCATGTCTCTCATAAGACATGCCCTTCCAAATTCAAAGTATCGCAGATAGTTTGAATGATAAACTGTGCCCGAACGATCCGTGTCTATATAAAGTATACGCAGTTCGCAACGGTGCCATACCAGGCCGGTAGAGTTATCCTTTACATACAGGCCGTTTTTATCTGTAACAATCTGTTCCGGAATGAAAGGACGTGGCCTCAAATTTATACTCCTTTTAATACGATACAGCAGTTTGTTCCGCCAAACCCAAATGCGTTGGACATAACAATTTCGGTCTTTTTTTGACGCGGGGTATCTGGAACAACGTCTATATCCGTTAATTCAGGATCCGGTATATAATTAAGTGTAGGGAGAATGATTTCTCTGTGCATTGCTTCAATCACCATGGCTGCTTCTATGGCTGCAGATGCCCCGAGGGTATGTCCTATCTGTGATTTGCAGGATGAAACCGGAATGTTTGGAAGTCTTTTCCCAAACACCTCTTTGAGACATTCTATCTCTGTTTTGTCTCCCTTGACGGTTGATGTTCCGTGAGCATTTATATAGTGAATGTCTTCAGGTTCCAGTTCTGCATCAAAAATGGCGTTTTTAAGTGCCATTATGACGGTTTCCTTTCTGGCGATAACAAAATGCCTGGCATCTGATGTCCAGCCTATACCGAGAATTTCCGCCATCGGTTTAAGGCCGAAAGTGTGCACCATTTCTTCTGCTGCAAGGACAAGTACCCCTGCTCCCTCTGCAAGGACAAACCCCTTGCGGTCAACGCTGAAAGGTCTTGATGCCTGACCTGGATCATTGTATGCACGGTCTTCGGGTCTGACTTTGATGGTGGCTCCCATGTTGGCAAAGCCCTGTATTATTTCGGGCAGAAGACATGCGTCAACACCGCCGGCAAGGGCAAAATCGCAATCACCGTCACGTATCATTCGGGCGGACAGCCCAATTGCATGGTTCCCGGATGCACAGGCGCTCTGAGGTGAAAATATTGGCCCTGTGAACTTCAAGAGCATGCCTGCCTTGCTTGCAGGCAGGTTGGCGCAGAGATTGGGGAGAAGATATGGACTTATTTTGTAGGGGCCTTTTTCCATATAATTCTGCATGGCTATCCGAAAGGCATCTGTGCCATTTAGTGCAGAACCGATAATACATGCCATTCTCGGTGCAATGTCTTTGTCTATTTCAATACGGGCGTGTCTGATTGCTTCCCGGCAGGTCTGCATGATCATGGGTATGTATGCTGCATTCCAGTTGTAGACATCTTTGGAGTTGAATATCCCTGTTTCACAGGGATCCCAGTCAGGGATTTCCCCTACGATGTTACTGCAGGTCTCTACCTTGCATCGCGTGAGTCGACGAAAGCCGGTTTTGCCATTGACAATAGCGTGCCACGTATCTTTAAATGTGTGCCCGAGAGGTGTCATTACGTCATAACCCACAACAAACACACGTCTGTTTTCTGGTGTTCTCATGTCATCCTGTTCTGTGAAACACAACACACGAATTACATCCACCAAACCCGAATGCATTTTTCAGCACGTATTCCTGTAATAATGATCGTGCGTCATCTGGTACACAATCCATATCTATGGAAGGATCATAACAATAGTTAATGGTTGGCAATACCCTGTTTTCAATCATTCCCTTGACAGTAAATACGGTTTCAATGGCACTTGATGCGCCCATGGCATGGCCGATAAGAGACTTGTTGGCTGTGACAGGGGGGATTCTGTCCCCGAACACATCCTTGAGTGCATTGAATTCCACCTTGTCTCCTGTTCTCGTTGATGTGGCGTGAGCGTTTACAGTATCTATCATCTCAGGTGTTATTTTTGCATCTTGAATAGCCTTTAACATGCACATTTTGATTGTATCCAGATTGGGTGCTACAAAGTGATGGGCATCCGAAGTCATTCCGTAGCCGGCTATTTCCACATCAAAGGAGATGCCATTGGATCTTGCAAATTCCTTTGTAGCAATAACAATACAGCCTGCACCTTCCGATATTACAAAGCCCCTGCGATTAAGGGAAAAGGGACGGCTTGCCTTACTGGGGTCTTCTTCCTCTTCATTGTCTTTATGAACAAATGCTCCGTTCATTGCAGCAAAACCTGCTACTATAGGTTCTACCAGGGCAAAGTCAGCTGCGCCGCATATGGCAATATCAGCCTTTCCGGCCTCCAGGAGCATTGATCCCATAATTATTGATGTAAGGCCTGTGGCGCATGCAGTTATTGTGGATGTTATAGGGCCGGTAGAACCAATAAGGATGGATATATTTCCTCCTACCATGTTTATACATGCATTGGGATTTGTAAAGGGGTGCGGCATTGCATTTTTTGATATAAGACGACGATCTGCCTTTAAAACCGCATCCAATCCTCCGATGGCAGAACTGTACGTTACTGCCACCCTTGATGAAATATCCGGTGTAATGTCAATCCCGCTCTTTTCCAGGGCACGCTGTACTGTAAGCAGGGCATACCTGAATATGGGGGATGTCCATTTTGCCTGTTCCCGCATACTGAGAAAAGGGTATGAAAGGTGATCTATGGGGTCTACTTCACCTGCAATATGGACCGGAAAGTTTTCAGGTAAAGGGAAACGGGTAAGATGCCCAATCCCGCTTTCCCCTTTTACAGCCCTTTTCCATTGCATTTCCAAGTCTGTGCCAAGAGGTGAAACAGAATCATACCCTATGATAACCGCTGACCTGTTGCTCATCTGATATCTTTTGTCTGTTATCTGAGGTTTGTAATTTTAAGGTTGTGTCAAGATGTTTTTTTATTGTATGGCTGAATCTTGTTGCCAGGTATGAGGTTATGGTATCAACTTAATAACAGGGGAATAACAGCGAATGTACCACCGGGGCAGTCGCTGTCAGAAAAACCTTCCTGCTACGGTTTATTGAGCTGTTACAGGTTCTGTATCTATTGATTTGTACGGCTTGAATCTTTCATGGCAAAAGATAAAATGCAATGGCCTGATCGCTTGGAGTAAATGATTCTGTCTTGTCAAATTCAAGACCTATGTCAGGAGGGTTAATCCACGTTATTGAGGCGGTTTTCTTGATTAATGTGCCTTTTGTATCATCTATACGGAATTCCAGAATAAGCTTGTCTCCAATCTTTAAATCGTTATCTGTTGCCATCAGGCCCATTCGTATGCCTGTACGGGAGATACTCTTTATCAGGACCGTGCCTTTATGTTGCCTTTCGTAACGGTTTGTCTTATCATTGAACTTTATCTTTGTGTACTGTCCGTAAACATTTACCTTTTTTCTGTAGTATTGTCTTTTTTCCAGTTTGACCGAATAGGTATGGCCACATGGGCACTTGCATTTTATGATGTAGGCCTTTTTCAAATAATCATATTTTGATATGTTAAGTATTCTGGCCTTGTTACATGCAGGGCAGACAAAACAGGCGGTGTTGTCCTTATTTACAAAAACATTTTCTGCCATAATTCTTACCGTAAGATACACATAAGTTGTGTCATGGAAACAGGCTGTAAATAATTTTGCAGACCGATATTAAGATTCTTAGGTGGTTGTTTTCAGGGCACTATCAATGTTATTTGAAAACCTGTTTTGAAGCACTGTCAAGGTTTTGATACTGTTTCATTGATCCATTGGGTGATGGCAGGTGCAATGTCATGCTCCCATTCGGGTGAAAGGCGCAGTTGTATAAAAGATACAAAAATTTCATCTATTGCAAACAGTGCCTCTTCTATAAGATACATCTTTTCATAAAACAGTCCGTCCGGGTCATCTCTTTTGTCCTGCATTACCTTTGGTGTTTTAAAGGATTTGAAGTTGAACCATGTTGAATCCAGTATAAAAGACCATTCATTGTTGTTGATGGAGAGAACTATTGATGCCTGCAAGATGTCTTTGCCTGCCTTGAGTGAAAAACGTGCCTCACGCATGTTCAGGCTTTCTCCGGTACAGGTTATTGTTTCAGTGCCTTTTTCATTTTCTGACTGGAGTGTTATTTTTCCATCAAACCATAGTTCTGCTTTTTTTTCATTGGCCAGATCAAATATCCCTTTTTCTGTTTCTGTTCTGAACCATAGCCATAGGAGGAATTCATGACCCAGGAAAGCGGTTTTTCTTACCTTATCCAGAAGTTCCATAATTATGGTTTCTCCAAGAATTTGAATGGATGCAACCCTTCAATAATATCGGGAGGAGTCCTGTTTTCTTCAAGAAATTTGGTTGCAAGTGTATATGGACATACCGGCTGTAGTTGAAGAGAAAATGTATGAAAAAAGAGTTCCGTAAATTCATCACACAGTTTGTTTGTTGTGCCGCCAAAGATTACCGCTCCGGTACTGTAATTCCAAACCATGTTGTATGTTCTTGCAACCGGTATGGCCCTTTTCATAAGGACCTGCTTTATGGTATCTTTTATGTTTGCCCGACGTTTTCTGGATAAGAATTCAACAGACTCTTCTTTTTTTATCTTTTCTTCGGCTTCTATACAATGTTGTTTGACTGCTGTGGCAGGGATCTTTTTTTCATCGATTCTTAAGGACATGGCAATATATGGTTCTTTCAGGAAATCAAGCGCTTGAAATTTATTATCAAACATGTTCATGATATTGACCCACCCAATTGAACGTTCCTGCGTAGATGTTTCATCGAAGTTTTTAAATGAATATCTGACAATCATTTCTGGCAGTTTTTCCATGAAGTTGTCTGGAAGAATATCTGTTACAATATATCTGGTAAAACTTCCTGAACCGGATATTAAACCCATAATCTGATCCTTTTGAGAGGTCCGTTTTTTGGTTAGTAGTATGTGAGGCAAGAGATTCTATAGCTTTAAGAAGATACAAGGTACGCTTTGGGTCCGGGGAGGCATGCATACCTGCAACCGGTTTCTTTGTCTGTACACTGTTGAGCCATGGCAGGCGCGCAGGCAAAAAACACTCTTACTGGAAACAGTATCAGAACATGTGTTGTGATGTCAATATTCATGGAAAAGCAAAAAACAGGTATCAGCTCAATAATTAGGGGGATAACGGCGAACGTACCACCGGCGCAGGAGGATTTTTCTTTTGCTCCAGCCCTCCCTGCAGTCACATCAGAAAAACCCTCCTGTCCCTATTTGTTGAGCTATTACAAAAACAGTGTATTGCAGAAGTACCATATAATTTCAGGACCTGCTGAAAATACTGCAAAGATAAACAGTGCCTGTTCATAGGTGGTCACAGGATATTATATCATGCACTACAACATATTAATGATTGGGATCAATGAGATAGAATCCTGGTTTATAAGACAACTGTTCTCTGAGGATGAATATTCCTTTGTCGCTGTTTCTTTAGAAGAGGATGAAGACAGTATTGAAGAGGAGGTATTGGCAGATATCCACGTGGCCATTATTAGTGATGTCTGGTTTAGGCAAAGGGGATTTTCTGTTTTAGGGAAGATATGCAAATTCAATACAGTAGCCTCTGTTATTGTGATAACCGATTATAAAAATATTGAACTTGCCAGAGCCGCTGTTAAGTATGGTGCCTACACATTTGTTTTTAGACCCTTTGATATTGATGAACTGAAGATTGTAGTAATGAGTGCTGTTGAAAAATGGCAAATGAAAACAAGGCTTAACAATTTCAAGAAAGAGGAACTGAAAAAAGGGGGATTTGAGACTATTATTGCAGAAAGCGACAGGATGAAGGCCGTGATATCGTCTGCTATGACGGTTGCAAATGTTGATACGACTGTTTTGATAGAGGGAGAAACAGGAGTTGGAAAAGACAGGATAGCCAGGGCTATTCATTTGTCGAGTTCCAGATCTGACCGTCCGTTTATTGAAGTGTCATGTGCGGCTATTCCGGAATCCCTTCTTGAAAGCGAACTTTTTGGCCATGTGAAGGGCGCCTATACAGGCGCGTTATCAAATAAGGAAGGATTGTTTGCCATGGCAAAGGGAGGCACAGTCTTTTTTAACGAGATAGGGGATATGCCTCTCTCTGTTCAGCCCAAGATTTTGAAACTCATAGAGGACAAAAGTTTCAGGATGGTTGGGGGAAGGAAAGAGATTGTAATTGATGTAAGAATACTGTGTGCGACCTGCATATATCTGAAAAAGGCTGTTGAGGACGGTCGCTTCAGAAGGGATCTTTTTTACAGAATTAATGTCTTTCCCGTTTATATTCCTCCCTTGCGGGAGAGAAGAGATGATATTATGGCTCTTGCAAGGTGTTTTGTTGGTAATTTTAATGAGAAATTCAGAAAAAATGTGAGGGGATTTACTGACGGAGCGGAGAAAATTCTGAAGGCATATTCATGGCCGGGCAATGTAAGAGAGCTGTGTAATACAATAGAGCGGATAATGATAATAAAAAAGCAGGGGTACATATCCGAAAATGATATTCCCCTGGATATCAGACAAAAAACCCCTGCTGTATCAGATTCCGGATTGGCAGGGCTCGAAAAGGAAGTAATCCGGAATGCACTCAGGGAAACAGGCAACAATATCTCAAAAACAGCCAAGATCCTGGGTATTGGAAGGGGCGCATTAAGATACAAAATGAAAAAGTACGGGATAGCTGTTGAATAGTATTGTTTTAATATGGCTGACGGTTTTGTGCGGACAGGGAAATGCCCTTATGATGGATGAAAACTGATTTTAATCATATCTGTTCACTGAGGAGGATAATATGTTGTTTTATATGATTGGTAAAACAGATATAGGTTCATTGAAAAAGAACATACTTGGACATGTGGACAGAGAGGATAAGCCTAAGGTGAAGATACTGGCTGAAGTTATTGTGGTAGGTAAGCCGTGGCTTGTCAGTATCTTTGAAGCAGACAGGAAAGAAGATATTGTGGATTATATAAAACCTCATCTTAAGGATGCGGAATTTGATATCTATCCTGCCGTTGATATTAAGAAAGCGTATGATATTTACAAGAAGGTTTAATGTTCTGGCGGTCCGAGGTTTAATCCTTTTCTTTGCTGTTAAATGTTTTAGATATGTCTCTGTTGTAAAGCCAGGATCAAGGTAACCAGATTATGTTTTTTTCCTGGCTTTGTTTCCCCCTGATTATTGAATGCAGGTTAAAAGCAGCTTAAAACTGATCAATTTCCTGCATTTCATCGGCCAGAGCCCAGACGTCTGGCTTGTCACTGTTTTTCATAAAGCATCCTATCATATGATCCCCATTTTTTGCGTACACTGTAAGGACGGAGTATTCCTTTCCTCTTATTGCTGCGGCAGTAGCGGGGAAGAATTTCATCTGTTTTGAGTATTCTTCATAAATGGCGCACTGGGTAGTTGAGGTAAACAGGTCAAATTCACAGAATGCAGATGCCATATACCCTGATTCTTCCGATATGTCGCCTCTTGCGCCCAGGATTTCTATCTTTTTGTTTCTTCCTGTTGGTTTCCATGCCCCACAGGCAGCAACTCCCTTTATTTTCATAAGATCATCTAATGTTCTTGCCATTAACTGCACCTCCTTTTCTGGTTACCTCTGACAATGTATCAAGCACAAACTGTGCCAACATATAACATACTGATATTAATCATATTATTTTTTTCTTCTTCTCTGTATTGGCTCATATGGTCCATCAAGGCTGGTTTCAGCCATGGTCGTTTTTTTATATATTATTGATTGATTCATGTCGGGTACGGATATTGCATAAAATTCTTTGCGATTTTTCTTTTTAGGTTGGCCGATATTAATGTCTGGGTATCCGGATATTGTGAAGAAAGGCTGTTTAAATGAAAACCGGTTAATGATTTTTTTGAGCAGGGGGAGATAATGCCTGTTTATACCTGGGTTGCTGAAACAACACGAGGGAAAGTACTTAAAGGTGAGCTTGAAGCAGTAAATGAAAAGGTGGCACGTGCCCAATTACGAAAAAGACGTCTGACGGTTAAAAAGCTGAAGCCAAAACCGAAGGATCTTTTTGAAAATATAGAATTCCTGCAGCCAAAGATAAAGAGTAAGGATATAGTTGTTTTTACCCGGCAGTTTTCTACTATGATTGATGCAGGGCTTCCTCTTGTTCAGGGCCTTAACATTCTGGCTGGACAGACTGCTAATCCGAGTTTGAGAAAGGTGCTTAAGGAGGTATGTAAAGATGTGGAAGGAGGATCCGGTCTTGGAGAGGCCCTTGCAAAACATCCAAAGGTGTTTGATGAGCTGTTTGTCAATCTTGTTGTAGCGGGTGAGGCAGGAGGTATGCTGGATACTGTTCTTCAGCGTCTTGCGGCTTACATAGAAAAGGCTCAAAAGCTTAAATCACAGGTTAAGGGGGCAATGACATATCCGGTAGTGGTTATAGGTATTGCCATTCTTGTTACAGCGGTGATACTGATTTTTGTCATACCTGTCTTTGAAGATATGTTCTCTAGCTTTGGAAAGGCATTGCCTCTTCCAACTCAGATTGTTATAGCTATAAGCCATTTTTTAAAATCAAACATACATTATATAATCGGGGGGCTGATGGTCTTTGGATTTGTCTTTAAAAAATACAGAAATACCCGGACAGGAAGGAGACAGACAGATACGATTGCATTGAAGATTCCCCTGATAGGAAGCCTTCTTAAGAAGAGTGCTATTGCCAGATTTACACGAACCCTTGGAACCATGATAAAAAGCGGCGTTCCCATACTTGATGCACTGAACATTGTTGCCAGGACATCCGGTAATGTTGTTCTTGAAGAGGTTATTCTTGAGGCACGGTCAAGCATTGCTGAAGGCCAGCCTATTGCTGAACCGTTAGCTGAGGCAGATCTGTTCCCTCCAATGGTAGTACAGATGATTTCAGTTGGTGAATCTACCGGTGCACTTGAGACCATGCTTGAAAAGGTCGCCGATTTTTATGAGGATGAGGTTGATACGGCAGTGGCAGCCCTTACCTCCATGCTGGAGCCCATACTTATAGTCTTCCTTGGCGGCACCATCGGGGGCCTGGTTGTGTCCATGTACCTGCCAATATTTCAGATGGCCTCCATTGTTGGATCATAGGATAATCCTGCATCTGTGCCTCGATACAAGGTCTTTGCATAACCTTTCTTTTTGCCCTGTTTCTGCGTCAGGTTCAAATGTGCAATTCTTGAAATATTCAATGTGTTTCTGTGGTTGTTTTTTTATCTCCTCTTGACCGGACCGGAATTGAACTTTTTGCAAATATATCATTATGCGAAGGTCTGAAAATGCTTTCACGGCACCCCAAAAAAACAGATTCTGAACTCTATGTAAAACTCAAGTATCTTATGTTGCAGAGAGTAATCTTTGTAACCCTTATGCTTGGTATTTCCCTTTTCATAGAGACAAGGGAGGCGAAAGCCTATTTTGGACAGATACAGACCTTCCATTATCTGCTTATTGCCCTGTCATATTTTCTTACCATTTTATATGTAGTTGCCTTTAAGCACACGGATCATATATCTGCGCTCGCATATGTCCAGCTTGTAGTGGATACGTTGCTGGTTACTGCAATCATATATGCTACAGGGGGTATCGAAAGTCTGTTTTCTTTTGTTTATCCCCTGCTGATAATAGCTGCCGGTATAATGCTTTACCAAAAAGGGGCATTGATTGTTGCATCCAGCAGTGCCCTGTTTTATGGCCTTTTACTTCTGTTTTATTATCTTGGTTTTATTTGTCCATTGGAAGACCCTGCAGATATTTCCAGGTATAAAAATGGGTTCCAGCTTGTCTATGTCTTTTCTGTAAATATGGCAGGTTTTTTTCTGGTTGCCCTGTTAAGCAGTTATCTTTCAAGGCAGGCCAGAAAGGCGCATCTTGCCCTTAGAGCAAAACAGTCTGATTTTGATAACCTTGAGGTTTTGCAAAAAAGTATTATAAACGGAGTTCCCTCTGGTGTCATTGCCGTTGATGATAACAACCGCATTGTGCTTTTTAACCCGGCATCTGAAAATATGTTTGGAGTGAAGGCGGAAACGGTTTCCAACAAACAGATCAACAATGTGTTTCCTGTCCTTTTTGAAAAATTGCCAGTATTTGACAATCCAGATTCCTTATCCATAAAAACTGCTTTTGCTGATTTTGTATATACAACGCCTGACAATCATAAGAGATATTTAAGGGTTTCTTCTGCTCCCTTGATGTTACCCGAGGGAAGAAGAACAGGGCATATTTTCGTGATTCAGGATATGACAGAAATAAGGCTCTCTGAGCAGGAACTTAAAAAGGTTGAAGGTCTTGCAATGACAGGTGAGCTTGCTGCTCATGTTGCACATGAGATAAGAAACCCTCTGGCCTCCATAAGCGGCTCTGTACAAATGCTTAAAGAGAACATGAACAGGGATGATATCAATATCAGGCTTATGGAGATAGTTATAAGGGAGATAAAACGATTGAATCATCTTGTGGATGATTTTCTGATTTTTGCCCGATCCGGAAAGAAAATCATGCAGTCCTTTGAGCTGAATTCCCTGTTGCGTGAATCCATTAGTATATTTCAGAGCAGCCGGCATATGCATCGGGGTGTGGATATTAAGACGGATTTTAAAGGGGATATTGTTTTGAACTCTGACCCGGATGGATTGAAACAGGTGTTATGGAATATATTCTTGAATGCCTGTGATGCCATGCCTGAGGGTGGTACTTTATATGTAACCACCTTTACTGAGTCACAAAAACATCCTTCTGGTACAAAAATGGTGTGGATCGTTGTGCGGGATACCGGAAAAGGCTTTGAGAAAGAAAACTTTTCAAAGATCTTCGATCCGTTCTTTACCACAAAGGAGAGGGGGACAGGTCTTGGGTTGGCTATAGTAAAAGGAATTATTAACGGACTTGGAGGTAATATCTTTGCTGACAATCATAATGACGGTGGTGCAGTGATTAAAATAATGTTGCCTTTGAAGTCTGTATCCTGATAATATCGCTTGTAGGATTATTGTTCTGTCAAGATTGTTATGTAAAGATATACACATTTATATAAATATGGGAAAGAATATTCATGACTGCAAGTAAAGTCTATTTTTCAAATCTTCATGCTACAGTAAAGGAAAATCTTCTGTCCAAGCTGGACAGATTGATGACCATGGCCGGTCTTGATAATTCCTGGGGACTTTCGAGGCGAAGTCTGGTTGCTATTAAACTGCATTTTGGAGAAAGAGGGAATACTGCCTTTATACGCCCCCTGTTTATCCGTCAGATTGTAGATCATATCAAGGTCATGGGAGGGACACCTTTTTTGACCGACACCAATACCTTGTATGCAGGGACAAGGTCTGACAGTGTATCGCACCTGAAAACTGCCATGGAAAATGGTTTTGCATATTCTGTAGTTCATGCCCCTGTTATTATAGCAGATGGTCTGAGAGGAGCATCCTTTTCCAAGGTTAGAATTGACAGGGAAATCATTAAAACAGCCTATATAGCCAAGGATATATTTGAATCAGATGCCCTGATCAGCGTAGCCCATTTTAAGGGTCATGAACTGTCGGGATTTGGTGGCACGATCAAAAACCTGGGGATGGGTTGTGCCTCAAGAAAGGGTAAGATGGAACAGCACTCTGACCTTGCTCCAAAGATCAAACATAAAAAATGTAAAGGCTGTGGTGATTGTGTTGAGCACTGTGCTCAACATGCACTTTCCCTTGAAGGAGATAGGGCCGTTATAGATCCCGAAAGATGTGTCGGTTGTGGAGAATGCATACTGATTTGTCCCAACAATGCCATTGATGTTCATTGGAATGCTGATGCGGCAAGATTTCAGAAAAAAATGGCCGAGTATGCATTTGCCGTGTTAAAAGGAAAGAGCAGAAAGACGTTCTTTATTAATTTTTTAACAAATATTTCTCCTGCATGCGACTGTTATGGGTATAACGATGTCCCTATTGTCCATGATATAGGTATTATGGCATCGTTGGATCCTGTTGCCCTTGACCAGGCATCTGTTGATATGGTGAACTGCAATGATGTAAATGAAACTTTTTGCATTCCTGACAGCACAATGCCCCGGGGAGATAAATTCAAATCTCTTTATCCGAAAATAGATTGGAATATCCAGCTTGTACATGCCGAGAAAATAGGTCTTGGCAGCAGAAAATATGAGATAGTGTCTATATGATGACTGTTTTATGATTTTTTTGGCGTTATGTGCATTGACTATATTTCTTGAAGATGTTAATTTTTTTACAAGGTGTTTTGCATGTTTTTGCCCTTAATGTATAAAAAAATCAGGGTTTGAAATCAGGAGGGATGGCCGAGTGGTTGAAGGCGGCGGTCTTGAAAACCGTTGTACCGAGAGGTACCGTGGGTTCGAATCCTACTCCCTCCGCCATTATTCAAATCAGGTTGCAGCTGGGAAACATGCAAAGGCCCTGTACAGTTTTTAAGTGGAGAGATGGCCGAGTAGGCTGAAGGCGCTCGCCTGCTAAGCGAGTAAAGGGTTAACGCTCTTTCGAGGGTTCGAATCCCTCTCTCTCCGCCATTATTCTGCGAATGGAAACAGATGACATAAAAAACAGGGAACACCTTATTTGTTGTGCCCATTGTAAATATTTCAGACAGCTGCAGAATGAAAAGGGGCATAACAGCCCACATGCGTTGGGCAGATGTGTGAATGATGTGTCCTGGGATGGTAACAAAGGGCAGTGGCCTATGTTTCGGCATTCCTGCCAATGGTTTGTGGCGGATAATGCAGTTGATTCCCGTCCGTAACACTGTATGTCTCCGGGGCCTTGATTTTTTTTGATCTTGTGTAAAAATTCTCATTTATAGGCTGTAAACTTGCTATTGCCCACGGTATATTTATGGATGGGTATCAGTTTGTAAAACTGCAATTCATGTCTCTGGTTCTATTTTTTTTTCCATACAGTTCCCTCCCTGGTGTCAAGTACTTCAATTCCCATATCTTCCAGTTGCTGTCTCAGTGAATCTGCTTTAACCCAGTCTCTGTTTTGTCTTGCTTCTTCTCTTTTCCTGATTATGGCTGCTATTTTCTGATCCGGCTTTTCTGGTTCAAGGTCCATGATGCCAAGGACTGAATTGATATCCTTGAGAGCCTTTATTATGTTTTTTTTGTCTGTGCCTGATATGCCCTTGTTTTCCATGATTCGGTTAAGATTACGCATAAATTTGAATAGTGCGGCCAAGGCGCTGGCAAGATTGAGATCCTTGTCCATTGCCTCTGTGAAATTATGTCGGAAATCGTATATTGCCTGATCTGCACAGGTCTCAGTGACATTGCATTTGCAGGAATGTATTTTTTTTACAAATTTGTCGAGATGACTGATTGTGTTCTTTACAGCATCTAATTTGCTCCAGGAGAAGTGAATAGGTTTTCTGTAATGTCGACTTAGCAGCCAGTATCTTATTTCTCTGCCTGTATACCCCTTTGCCAATACATCCCTTAGGCTTATGTCCTGGTCTTCATCAAACCTTGAAGGCTTTTTTCCCTTAACCATAACCAGTTCATTGTGTATCCAGTAATTTGCAGGAACCCTCCCGGAAACAGCCATGTTTATGGCAATGGAGTTTTCATGGTGAGGAAACATCAGATCAACGCCACTGGTATGAATATCATATTGTTTTCCCAGGTATTTCAAGGCCATGGTTGCACATTCCAAATGCCAGCTCGGTCTTGCGTTGCCCCACTTGGTTTTGTAAAATATTCCCTGTTTCAGTTCGCTCAGGGTAGACCTTTTAAGCAGAGTAAAGTCTCTCGGGTTATCTTTTTCATATTGATCCAGGTCCACTGTTTTGCCAAGTCTGATTTTGTTCAGGTCTATTCTGGAAAGGGCGCCATAACCATTGAGTCGTGATATGTCAAAATATATGGAATGAAATTTTTCATATGCATAACCCTTTTCAACAAGTTTTTCCGTCAGGCTAATCATATCGTCTATATGTTCACTTGCCATTGGATAATGATCTGCTTTTTTTACATACAGCTTTTCAAGGTCCTCCATAAATGCCTTGCGGTATTTGTCTGTAAATTCTGCAAGCGGGATGTTGTTCCTTTCTGCTCCCTGTATTGTCCTGTCATCAAGATCCGTGAGATTCATAATATGTGTGACATGATACCCGCGAAATTCCAGGTATCTTTTGAGCAGGTCGGAAAATACATATCTTCGACACTGGCCGAGATGAATAAACCGGCATAGGGTCGGGCCACATGAATACATTGTTACTCTGTGCTCTTCAATAGGGACAAAATTTTCATGTTTGTGTGTCAGGGTGTTGTATATCTTGATGCCGGAATCCTTTTTGCCTGTAAAAAGTTGAGTGCTAAGGTATCTTTCTCCACCATCAGGCAGAATAACTACAATTCTGATTTTTTTCCCCCTGTCTGCCTTTTTTGCAAGTCTTAAGGCTGCGGCCATTGCAGCCCCTGAACTCATGCCTGCAAATATGCCCTCTTTTCTGGCAAGTATCCGGGTGGTTTCAAATGCCTCTTCATCATCTATATGAATAATCCTGTTGATACGTTTTTTTTCGAATATTCCTGGTTTGTAGGATTCCTTCATGTTTTTCAGGCCCTGTATTTTGTGGCCAAGATATGGTTCTACTCCTACTATTTGTATCTCAGGATTTAACTCCTTGAAACGCCTGCTAAGACCCATCAAGGTTCCTGTTGTGCCCATGGCAGATACTATTATGTCAAGGTCTCCGTCTGTCTGATCCCATATTTCCTGGGCAGTATGGGTGTAGTGTGCCATCCAGTTCGCCCTGTTGTTGAACTGATCCACCAACCAGTACTTTTCGGGATTTTCCCTGGCCATGGAATATGTAAATTCTATAGCACCATCTGTTCCCATTCGGGCAGGTGTGAATTTGATTTCTGCACCCATTGCACGTAATATCTTTATCCTTTCTTCACTTACCGCTTCTGACATGGCAAGGATGATTCTGTATCCCTTCACCGCAGCTACAAGTGCGAGACCAATCCCGGTATTTCCGCTGGTTGCCTCAAGAATGATCTTGTCCTTTGTCAATATGCCTTTTTTTTCAGCATCTTCAATCATATACAGGGCAGGTCTGTCCTTGATGGAGCCGCCGGGATTAAAGGATTCCAGTTTGGCAAGAATTTCTGCATTGCTGTAAGGGTTTATCTTGTTTATTAAAACCATCGGGGTGTTTCCGATCAGGTCAAGAATGGTACGGTTTTTTCTTGCAGGTATTTGTGAATGATCCATAAGAAACCATATATGTTTATCAGTGTGAAATCTACGGTTCCACTGTCTGAAAACGGACATCCATTTTCAGATGCTGTGTTTGGGATATACGATTAGGATTAAACCCTATAACTGTAATTATGTAAATTTTGCTTGACAAGCATAAAAATGTAATGCAAAAACTCATTGCATCTTTTACAGATAGAATGGTTGCTGTGCTTGGTTTGTAAATGGCTTTTTTCACGGTATCTGTGCCTGTTTTGTATGTATTGAACAAAACAGATGCAGCGTTTTTGTATTGCTCTGCATGATCTTTTGATCCCTGTTTGAAGTTGGGATTAATATTAATATGGGATTAATATAAGATACTCAGGACAGAAATCCCCATTTATGGATATAAAACTGTATAGTACTCGATAATTGATCTGCAAACGGATGCTTGCTGATAATTTTATTAACAGGATTGGCCCTGCTTTAATGTCTTTAATCTTTTTATATCTGTTTTTTTACAGCTGTGATATGAAATATATATCAAAAAGACAGATTTTGAAACAGGCCATAATGAATAAAAGGATGAAACGAAAATGATTTGTACAAGTGTAAGAGAAGGTGTGGAATGTTCTTTTATGAGCAAGAAAGGATGCAAGTTTAATGGTGGTACATGTTTTCCTGTTGTGGAGGAATGTGAAAACTGCAGCAGGATAGCCGAATTTCCAACAGGAAAATACTGTACGGTTTATCCTGATCCTGCTGCCAAATGGCGTGTTACGGTATGTGGCATGGCGACACATGTTAAAATAGATACAGATGAAAAGACAGGAAAAATCAATCCGTTAAAGGCATCCAAGCGGATGGCCCGTTAACCAGGTTTTATATGCATATATCCATGTCTTTTCGCAATATCTGTCCTTATATTTATATAACATGTGGCAGACAAGGTTATGCATTGTCTGTGATGTGTCAGTTATGACCAGTTGATTTGTTTGGATTCATAGTAGATATCTTGTTGCTTGACAAAAGGCTGTATGGTACTTGGGGACTGATCTGTGAATGGAGGTGCGAAAATTTTTGTCTTCTTTTGGTTTGAACAGAATTGACAGGGTCTGTTTGCGAATCTGGTATGCAGTGCCTTGTGGTTGAACATCGGATTTCCGATAGTGAATTTTCTGTTGTATTATCAATTTGTTTAGGGTGATGACCTTGTAAGATTCTTTATCTTACAAGGTATATCAGAAATTCTTTGTTACCTTTTGGGCCAAGGATGGGTGAAGGAATACATCCTTGTGGTTTCCAGCCTATACTTTTAAAAAAGATCGTAAGCCTTTCAATTACCTCTGTATGCTGCTTCTTGTCCCGTACTACTCCCCCCTTTCCTACCTTGCCTTTCCCCACCTCAAACTGTGGCTTGATCAACGCAATAATAAAGCTTTCCCTGGTCAGCAAGTCGGATACCGGGGGTACAACAAGACATAATGATATAAAAGAAACATCTATGACTGCTCCCTGGATGAATTCATTCAGGTCTTTGCTTTTGAGGTAGCGTATGTTGGTTCTTTCCAGAAGACGCACCTGTTGGCTTTGTCTGAGTTTCCATGCAAATTGACCGTATCCCACATCTACGGCAATTACCCTTTTTGCACCATGTTTCAGAAGACAGTCTGTGAATCCTCCTGTTGATGCTCCCACATCTATGATGGTTTTGCCCTCTATCTTTACAGGGAAGTGTTCAAGCGCTGATTCAAGTTTAAGGCCTCCCCGGCTGACATAAGGCAATGCCTTGTCTTTCAGTACAACGGATGCCATAGGAGAAACAAGACGACCAGGTTTGCATTCCTTAATACCATCAATCTCTGCATAGCCTGCCATTATCATTGCCTTGGCCTTTTCACGGCTTTGCACAAGACCTTTTTGCAGTATGAGCTGGTCCAGCCTAACTTTTTTTGCCATTCAGTAATATTTCTGCTTCCCTGATTATACTGGAAGTATCAATTCCGCATTCCTTTTTCAGCAAATCTACATGTCCATGTTCTATAAATCTGTCGGGCAACCCAATCCTTCTGACCCTTATGTTGTACAGTCCTTCATCATTTATGAGTTCAAGAACAGCACTGCCAAATCCGCCTATACGGGTGTTTTCTTCCACTAAAAGTATGCAGCCGGTTTTTTTTGCAATTTTTACAAGTTCAGGATCAAGAGGTTTTGCAAAGCGGCAATTAACTACCCCTGTTGAGATACCAGCCTGCTGCATACGATCTGCTGCTTCAAGCGCAGGCACTACAGTGGCCCCGAGGGATAGAATTGTAATGTCCTTCCCCTGACGTAGGATTTCTGCCTTGCCAATTGGAAGGTTTTTGTATTCTGTATCTAAGGAAACTCCAAGCCCCTTGCCTCGTGGATATCTTACTGCAACAGCTCCTTTTGTGTGGTAAATTGCGGTATACAGCATATGCCTTAATTCGTTTTCATCTTTTGGAGCCATTATTGTCATGTTTGGGATATGTCGCATATAGGTGATATCAAAAGCTCCGTGATGGGTCGGACCGTCTTCACCAACAAGGCCGGCCCTGTCTATGGCAAAGACTACGTGCAGGTTGGGCAGACAGACATCATGTATGATCTGGTCAAAGGCCCTTTGCAAAAAAGTGGAATATATTGCCACCACAGGCCTGAATCCTTCTGTTGCAAGGCCGGCTGCAAATGTAATAGCATGTTGTTCTGCAATTCCCACATCGATGAACTGTTCAGGAAATGTGTTGCCGAATTCTACCAGCCCTGTTCCTTCAGGCATAGCCGCTGTGACAGCAAATAATTTTTTGTCTGTTTTTCCAAATTCCACCATGGTTTTTCCGAATATGTCGGTATATGATGGCGGGTGTTTCCCCTTGGCTTTGCATGGCAATCCATTGCATACATCAAATGCCCCTACACCATGAAAATGGGCAGGATCTTTTTCTGCCGGTTTGTAGCCCTTGCCTTTTACAGTCAGCACATGAACCAGAACCGGTCCTTTCAGGTGAAGGGTTGTTTTAAAGCTGTCCAACAACTGCTCAAGATCATGTCCATTAATGGGTCCTATGTATCTGAATTTGAATGCCTCAAAAAGCATGCCCGGTGTCAGGAAGCTTAATAGGGATTCCTCGCTTTTCTGCATGATCTTCAAGATGTTTTCTCCAACGCCAGGCAAGGATCCGATGAAGTTTTCCAGTTCTTTTTTAAAATTTACAAACCTTTTACCGGCCATCTTACGGCTGACAAAAGAAGAAAGAGCTCCAACATTTGGGGCAATAGACATGGCATTGTCATTAAGTACGACAATCAGGTCCCTGCCGGTATGACCTGCCTGATTAAGTCCTTCAAAGGCCATTCCTGCTGTCATGGAACCATCGCCAATAACAGATATTACCTTGTTGTTTTTTTTGTTAAGATGCATTGCAGTGGATATACCAAGGCCTGCGGAAATAGATGTACTGCTATGACCTGTATTAAAGGTATCGTACGGACTTTCTTCTCTTTTTGGAAAGCCGCTTATGCCCTTGTATGTCCTCAGGGTATGAAATCTTTCTCTTCTGCCTGTCAGCAGTTTGTGGGCATAGGCCTGGTGGCCTACATCCCATATGATTTTGTCCGAAGGAGCATTGAATATATAGTGAAGTGCAATAGTAAGCTCAACCACACCAAGGCTTGCAGCAAGATGTCCTCCTGTCTTTGATGTAGTGTCAATGATGGTTTCACGAATTTCCCTTGCCAGGATATTTAATTCATCCATTGACAGGTTTTTGATATCTTCCGGGCTGTTTATTGTGGAAAGAAGTTTTTTTTCGTTTTTTCCTTGGTTCATTTATGCCTCTCAATAATGTAATGGACGATCAGGCGTAAAGGATCTGCTGATTTATCAAAGATTCTGAGAGCATCCACTGCCTTATCAACCAGTTTTGCCTGTATCTTCTTGGATTCTTCAAGTCCTGCCACTTCAGGATAGGTCATTTTACCGCGTTTTTCGTCACTTCCTACACTTTTTCCCATTGTCTTGCTGTCGCCTTCTATGTTCAGGATGTCATCTGCTATCTGAAAGGCAAGGCCTGCGTTTTTGCCATATTCGGATATTGCCCGGATTTCATCCCTGCTTCCATGACCCAGGATGGCGCCGGCTGTCACAGATGCCCTGATAAGGGCCCCTGTTTTATGGGTATGGATAAATTTCACTGCAGATAAATCCAGGGTTTTTCCTTCGGACATGATATCAGCCGCCTGTCCCCCCACCATGCCACGGTATCCTGCAGACCCGGAAATGAGAAAAAGTGCATTGATCAGGGCTGAATCTGATAACCTGTGTCTTGCCTGATCAGATGCTATAAGATGGAATGCCTCTGTCAAAAGGGCATCTCCGGCCAGAACGGCTATGGCATCTCCAAAGACCTTGTGGTTGGTTGGTTTCCCTCTTCTCATGTCATCATTATCCATAACCGGAAGATCATCGTGGATCAGGGAATAGGTATGAATTAGCTCAAGTGCACATGCAACGGGCAGGACGTCATTATCATTGGCTCCTACAGCCGTTGCTCCTGCCATACACAGTATTGGCCTTAGACGTTTTCCTCCGGCCATTAGACTGTATTGCATGGATTTTGTAAGCAGGGATACAAGAGGGGCATATTCCTCAATGATGTCTTTAAGCGCATTGTCCACAATTGCCTTTTTTTCTTTAAGATATTCAGCAAGATTCATAATGCCTCATTTTATTTTTTACCCATCAACAGACAGATGATTCGGTACATTGGCAACTGCTTTTCATATATACCCCTTGTACATGTCTGCTGTCCAGATCTGGCAGATACGGGAATGGGTAGAGTGTGTTCTGTACAGCCTGTTTGTATTTGACTGTCTTTTGTTAAGGTACAGCCTTTATCCTGCAGGTTGGAAACAGTGCCTGAAATCTGGTTTTGCAGAAAGACACTTTTCTGAACCTGAAAAACCTTGGTGAGATATCAAGCTGGATGGCGTTATATTAGACATATGGAAACGAGGTCAAGTATCTTGCAAAGCTGTACGCTGTTGCATATATGCAGGTTCAGGGTGATGAGTTTTACGGGTTGAATGGTACTTGAACCGTGTCCCCATTGTCCTGTTCCAATAGCATGGTAACCTTTTTTTCTGCCTCTTCCAACTTGAGAGTGCAGAATTTGATCAGTTCCATTCCCTCTTCAAAGATCTTTAGAGATGCATCTAATGAAAGATCTCCCTCTTCCAGTTGCTTAACAATTTCTTCTAAACGCTGCATTGCCTCTTCAAAATTTTTTTTTGTCATATTCTGCCGTAGTAAATGTTATAAGGTGCCCGTTCATAAATGGATCAAGAACCTGAGGAAGGGCGTTTTATGGTGAGTTCAACCTGTCTTGTTCATAAGCTGCTGTCTGTTATTTTTTCTATTATACATCCTAATTCGCCTTTGGACAAGATGATCCGTACCCTGTTCCCCTTGTTTACAGAAGATATATCCCTTAATGTTGTTTTTTCAGGCAGCTTTTGTACAACGCTGTACCCCCTGTTAAGAACTGATACAGGAGCAAGGTCATATATCCGTTTTTCCAGCAAATGAACGGGTGCCTGTAATTCATCAAGCCGTCTTGATATGGACTGAAGAACAGTATGTCGTTGAAATGCTATTTTCTGGTTCATGGAATTTATGAGCCTTGCAGGGGAATTAAGGCGTAAGGCGCGTTTTTCATTTTTTATTGCCTTTAATCTGTCCTTTATGGCAACATTGATAAGTCTTGCCAGATGTGAATGAAATTCATCAAGTCTCATCAGGTGATCTGCTATGTTCCGTTTGGGATTCCTTAGCCGTTTGCTATAATGGTTAAGCTCATGTTTTCTGCTGTTTATGATCTGGGATGTGGCAGAGACAAGCCTTGTTTTTATTTCCCTCAACCTTCTTAACAGCCCCTCCTTTTCTTCTACAAGAAGCTCTGCTGCTGCTGACGGAGTTGGCGCCCTGAAATCAGCGGCAAGATCAGATATTGTCAAATCAATTTCGTGTCCTACAGCGGATACCACGGGTATCTTTGATCGTCTTATGGCCAGGGCGAGTTCTTCTGCATTAAATGCCCACAGGTCTTCAAGAGATCCTCCCCCACGGGTAAGTACAATAACATCCACATTAAGTTTCTGATTCGTTATATCGATTGCCTTTACAATATCTGCTGCGGCATCTTCTCCCTGTACCCTTACAGGGACAATAATGATTTCTATATTGGCAAACCGTCGGTTGATAATTTTAAGAAAATCCCGTATTGCTGCGCCTGTTGGCGATGTTATTACTGCCACTCTTTGGGGCAAAAATGGCAAGGGCCTTTTTATTTCCGGCGCAAAAATTCCTTTGGCTGCCAACTTCTGTTTAAGCTGCTCAAAGGCAAGGGACAGGGCTCCTACTCCCAGTGGTTCGAGATAGTCCAGTATTATCTGGTATTCTCCTCTTGGGGCATATATGCCTATCTTCCCTCTGCCAATAACCATCATGCCGTCTTTTGGTATAAACTTCAGTGCCTGCGCCTGAGACCTGAACATTACAGCCCTGATCTGTGCTTTTTCATCCTTGAGCGCCATATAATAATGACCGGAAACGGGCGCACGGAAGTTGGATATTTCCCCTTCTATCCAAACGATCCCGAAAGTGCTTTCAAAAACGCTTTGGATTCTGCGTGTAAGCTTGCTTACAGTTAATACCTCCGGTGGTTTGTTTGCTGATGTCAAGGCGTTTCTCCATGTAGCTGCCCATGTGTAACAATACATGAGCGGGATTGCAGAATATGTTGAATTGTTATTGGAATTTCGTCATTGCAGTGTGGCTTTATGCTTTTCCTTCCTGAATTTAAAAGGTTTTCGCATTTTTTGCCCGAAAATCGTCCTGTTTGGGATAAGGATTATCTTTTTGTTATAAAACAATGTTTTTATTGACACCTTGTCGGTAATGATGTTCAATTTTTGTAATTGCATGTCAATCTGCCATTTGTCTGTTGTCAGTAAGAGCCTTTGTGCAGGATTATAAACACAAATGATTCTGCAAGTTGACATACATGTACATGTCGCGTTCGGCATATGGCAGCATACGGCTGTTTATGGATGAAAAGCAGACAAGGAAAGCTTATGCCATATTGTGGTCTGACAGGCAACAGAAATTGTCCTGTAAGATCTCTGGACCTTTGAAAAAGCTGTAAATCTGTTTGATATAAGGAGTTGTAATATTATGATGAAAGAGGAAACCTGTGCCGGATACTACATCTTTTTTGTATATCTGGAACTGGTGATAATGCTCCTTCTTTTTGTGCAGCATGTAATGACCATAAATCCTGTAACTGTTGGTTATATTATATTGCTTGTGATTGTATATCCTGCTGTTTATCTTTTGCCTGCCATAGGTATTGTCTTTATTGCTGGGCGTTTGATTCTGAACAGGCGTTTGCAGGAGTCAAAAACATGGCATGTGGCGGTTTTTTATGGTGTGCTGATAGCCGTTGCCAGTACAACGGTTCTGGTTATATTTTTTGATTATCAATTATATTCCCTGTATGGTTATCATATTAACAATCCCTTTGTTATCAATCTCATCATGACCCCTGGCGGCATAGATTCTTTAGGTGCCAATTACAGTACAAAAATCAGTTACTTGTTGATGGCTGCAGTTGTGATTTTTGTAAATGTTGCCCTGTTTTTTATTATATACTGTTTGTCAGGGAAACAGAACATATGGAGTTTAAGCAGACGTTTTGCGATCAGGAGCCTTATGGTTCTTTTGCTTTTGTTAGGAGTGGAAGAGATTGTTCACGGTTTTGCAAATTTTATGTATATTGATCCCATATTGCAGGCACAGTCAACAATACCGCTGAGTTTGCAGCTGAGTTTTAACGGCATTCTCAAAGATCTCGCCCTTAAACGGCCATACAGACAAAAAATAAAGGCCAGGGAAGGGAAGGTGATCTATCCTTTGCATCCGGTCTGTTTTGACAGGATACAAAAGCCATATAACATTGTTTGGCTGACGGTTGAATCCCTTAGGTGGGATATGCTCGATCCAAAGATTATGCCCAAATTGTGGTATTTTTCTCAACGGGCCTTGAGATTTAATCGTCACTACAGCGGAGGAAACCGTACCCGAATGGGCATGTTCACCATGTTCTATGGCCTGTATCCCAATTACTGGTATTCGTTTGAAAAACAGGCCATAGGCCCTGTGTTTGTGGATGCCCTGCTGAATCAGAAATATCAGATGACAGTAAACACCAGTCAGAGCTTTACATATCCTGAGCTGAACCGTACTGTATTTGCAAATGTGCCAAGGAAATTTATGCATGAATTGAAGGATCAGAGTATTCCTCCATGGCAACGCGACAAAATGAACATTACGTCAATATTGAATTTTATGGACAGACGGAAAAGAGACCTTCCTTTTTTTGCCTTTATGTTTTTTGAGTCTACCCATGCCCCGTACAGCTTTACGGACAAAGATATTATCTGTCCCGATTATCTCAGGGATATGAATTATGCTCATCTGAATCTTTTAACCGGTATTGATCGTATTAAAGCACGCTACATGAATGCTGCTCATTGTGTTGACAGACAGGTGGGACGTGTTCTTGAATATTTGACAGATCATGGTCTTTTAAAAAACACCATCTTTTTGATTACCGGCGATCACGGCGAGGAATTTATGGAACATGGACACTGGGGGCATGGTCATAATGCGGTTTTTCCTGAACAGCAGGTCCATGTCCCACTTGTATTATGGTTGCCAGGTACAACCCACAGGGAAATAGATATTCCTACCTCTCATATTGATATTATTGGAACTCTTGCCCCTTTTATAGGAATCCATGCAGACCTTGAAAGTTTTTCTCAGGGTACAAGCTTGCTTGATCGCAAGGAAAGATTCCAGATATTTGGCAATTACAGATATATGTGTTACATGGATGCCAGATATAAGATTGTTTTTCCATTTAGAGATTATAGCTATTTCAATTATAGGGTTACAACGGCAAATGATTGTATGATAGACGTGAAAAAACAGGGGGTCATTGTTGCAGGGTATAAGGCGGTATTAAATAAGCTTGCAGCAGATGCCAACAGGTATGTACGAAAAAAACGGGTTATTGCTGCAAAACAGTAAGGGTTGTGATACATGTCCGGGCTCAATCCGGTATTTGTTTTATAAATGGTCACTAAAATTACATGGGAAGAGATACCGTGAATATACTGCCCCTGTTTAATTGACTTGTAACTTTTATGTCGCCACCATGTGCTTTGGCAATTGTCATGGCCAGGCTCAGTCCAAGACCTGAGCCTCTTTTACAGGAACGGCTTTGGTCACATCTGTAAAAGCGATTGAATATTTTTGGCAGGTCTTTATCCGAGATTCCTATACCTCTGTCTGAGATGCTGATAATGGCCTGCTTGTGGTTGGTGTTTAATGTGATTTTAACAGTACTTTTGGGTGGTGAATATTTGATGGCGTTATCAAGCAGGTTTGCCAGCATTCGTTGTATCTTTGGAATGTCTGCATGAATATGAATTTCCCTTGGAGCAGTTATTTCAAAAGAAATTTTTTCCTCCTTTGCAGCAGGTTCAAACAGGTCACAGATATCATACACCATTTTGGAGATATTGAATTTCTCTTTTTTCAGTTTGTGTGTGCCTGCCTCAGTCTCTCTGATATCAAGCATTGTGTTTATCATGTTAAGCAGGCGATCGCACTCTTCGATAGTATTGGCTGCCATATCTTTATATTCTTCAATTGTACCGTCAGTTATCAGACTCATCTCGGCAATCCCGCGAATCCCTGCAACAGGAGTTCTTAAGTCGTGGGCAATATCGTCAGTTACCTCCCTTAACTCTCTGAACAGCTTGTTAACAAGGTCAAGCATGTTGTTAAAGGCTGTTTCCAGTTCTTTTATTTCCATTATTCTGCTTGCAGCCTGAACCCTTTTATCAAAGTGTCCTTTTGATATCTGCAGCGCTGTTTGGGTTACCTTCTCAATTCCGTGCAGGGTTAGTCTGACAAGGAACCATCCAATGAAAATTGACAGGACAATTGCAATGATCATGGACGTCCTGAATGTCCGTTTGAATATGTTGAGGAACTGTCTGTCTTCTTTCATGTACCTGCCCAATTGCAGGACAAGTTTTTTACCAATAGGGCCATAGCCGATTCGAGCCCTGTTGTGATGATGTGCTATATGTATGGTTTTAAGTATGGGAGCCGCATTTGTTTTTATATGTTTTAATGCCTTGATGTCTATGGGTATATTGCCCCACCATGACATGTTTGATGAAAACAGTATGTCTCCGTTTGTTGATATGATACGAAAAAAGGTACGGTTTATACCTTCAGATTCTATTTCAAGTTTTATGGCTGTTTTTACAGTGTTTATATCTTTGAGCTTCAACAGCCTTGAATATTCAGAAAATTCATTCAGGATTTCTCTGTCTGTTGTTTTTTGAATTGTGGCACTAAGCCTTATATAACATATTAAAAAACTGCATAGGCATGTTAGTGAAATTATAAATGTATATAATGAAATCAATATAAAAGGGAGGCTGGAGACATGGTTAATTGTCCTTTTTAAGTACATAACCTACTCCACGTATGGTATGAATGAGTTTGGATTTGTATCCTTTGTCGATTTTATCTCTAAGTTTGCATATCCTTACTTCGACCACATTTGTCTGGGGATCAAAATTGTAATGCCACACGTGTTTCATTATCATGGCCTTTGATACCACCCTTCCCGTATTCCTTAAAAGATATTCAAGGAGTGCAAATTCCCTGTTTTGGAGCACTATCTTTTTTTTTGCCCTTGTAACCTCACGTGTAATAAGATTCATTGAAAGGTCTTCAAATTGAAGTATGGCTGATTCTGAAACACTGGTTGCCCTTCGAATCAGGGCCTGAACCCGGGCCAGAAGCTCACTGAAGGAAAATGGTTTGGTGAGGTAATCGTCGCTGCCTGTATGAAGACCTTTTACCCTGTCCTCTATACTTTTTTTTGCACTAAGTATGATCACCGGAGTATTGATTCCCTGCCTTCGCATGCCTTCTACAAGTGATAGCCCGTCCATACCCGGAAGCATTATATCTATAATGGCCAGATCATGATTTTCGGTTACGGCGGCGTTAAATCCATCCGTGCCGTCAGGAGTGTGACGGACAACAAATCCCGCATCTTTAAGGCCTTTTGTAATAAAAGCAGCGATTGTCAAGTCATCTTCAACAAGCAGTATTTTCATATCTCTTCCCCTGATGTTGAAAGATCAAAAAAAACTGTTATATAGAACATATTTGTTATGGAGATATCTAATTGAAGACACAACTGTTTGGTTTTCATCTGTAAATGGCCTTTTTGTGCAATCCCGGTGTTAATCTGCAGGATTCCTTGAGGGAGGTCTGTACGCCTCTTCATAATCCTTTGATTCCCTCTATCTTGCCCAAAAACTGTAAGTTATGGCTTTGAGATCCGGATAGTAACCACAGAATCTGTTTCTGGCTGGACACTGTTTATGAATGGAAATTGCTGCAGGGAATAATCCCTTTTGATGTCAGAGCCGATTTCCAATAATAACTGCAAGCCAGATGATGAGAGTAATCGTGAGGCTTAGAAAAACAGCAGCAGACCCCATGTCTTTGGCCCTCTTTGACAGCGGATCAAATTCACGGCCAATACGGTCAACAATGGCTTCTATTGCAGAATTGAGCAGTTCAACGGTTAAAACAGCAAGACACGAGATTACAAGAAGCAGTTTCTGGATGAGACTATTGCCTATCCATAGTCCTGCCGGGATCATGATTATTGTCAGGATACATTCTGTTCTGAAGGCAGATTCATTCTTCCATGCAGAAACCAATCCTGATAAGGAATAATTTGTTGCCTTTTTAAGGGCGGAAAGATCTTTTAATATTCCATTGTTCATAGGGGGCACCTTGAACATTAATTGTTTGTTTGAATCAGAAAAATATTATCAAAGACATTTATATGATGGACATTGGACATTGACAGAGGTGCATTGTAACGGCAAATGGGAGATGCACTTTTTATATCAATGAAATGCAGGTCTTATAAATACATGAAAGGCGGATATAATCAAAGAAATCCATTTCATGTCCAGTCTTTGGATATAAAGGGAAATGTTTCATGTAAGATCGTAACATAATATGGTGTTTTTTTTAACCTTGATTAGTTTTTATTCATATAATGTACACGTTTTGCAATTTTTGTATTAATCTGCGGTGATATGTAAACTTGCACCTTTGCGTACCACCTTGTCCCTTTATCCTGCCCAAAAACTTTCATCTATGGGTTGCAAGCCGGATGGTGAGCAGAATCTGTGTCTGGATGGGTGACGATTGTGCGGGTAATCCACTTTTGGCATGTCAGGCACCTGGTTTTTATTAATACGGCAGTTCTGATGAAAGATATAATGGTCTTGACTGACACAAAAATCAGGCAAAAAGAGATATTTTCTAAAAACAAACAATTTGTTATTGTTGAACAGGTTTTTGTGCTATCCACAAATGGCTGTTTTGCACAATTTTGGCATCCTGCCCGGTGAAATGCGTAGCCTGTTTCATTGAAGTCAATCTGCAGGATTATCTGCGGACCATCTTTACCTCTCCTCATGAGGCGGTTGTTTTCCCTTTCGGGATGAAGTTATGCTGTCCGGGGACTTGATCTCTAACAATATCTTGCTTATTTACGGATACAGGTGAGGTTTCCAATGTCTCGTGGAAAAAAAAGGAGAAGATCCAGAAAAACAGGGATGATAAAAAAGCAGAAGAAATTCAATCCTGCGTTTAGTCCTCTGAAATCTTTACTGAAGCAGACTTCTGTCGCTGTCAGGGAAAAGCCGTTTTCTACGGCAGATAAATATGACTCTGACAGGGCTGTGTTTATTAGAGCCATGCAGGATGTTGTGCCATTAAACAATTCTGTCAAAAGCAGGGTGCTAAAGGAACCGGATACACATGTGAGGCCATTGCATGGCGCAAATTCTGATGAGCTGGAGGTAATGGCGTATCTTAATGACCTTGTAACAGGTTCTGTGGATATGGATATAACGTTCAGGGATGATTATATTGAAGGGCATGTACGAGGTTTTGATCCCGACCTCATGAAAAAGCTGAAAAAAGGTATGTTTCCCGTGCAGGATTATATAGATCTTCATGGCCTTACCAGACAGGAAGCAGAGAATACTGTAAAGAATTTCTTGCTCAAAAGTTACAGGCTTGGTTTAAGATGTGTCCTTGTTATTCATGGGCGTGGTCTTAATTCCGAGAATAATATTCCAGTTCTTAAAAAACTTCTGCCTGTTTGGTTGAGTCGTAAACCGATAAAAAATCTTGTTCTGGCATTTTCCACGGCAATGCCTTATGATGGAGGAACAGGTACGATTTATGTTCTGTTAAGAAAGGTGAGGGGGTATTGACTGTGGACGGGAGAAGGTTATGAGAGTTGTTTTGGTCCATCCCGCCGGGTCTAACTGGGTGCCCGGAAAAAGGGATATAACAACAACGGCCAACAGAATGGCACCCCTTGGGATTTTGTCAATTGCTTCTTATCTTGAACGTGAAGGTCATAAGGTTTTTGTTCATGACTGTATGGGGCCGTATGCGGTTTCCGGGGCACATGCTAATGCCAGAATTATCGTAGAACATCACCCTGATCTTGTTGGCTTTTCCACAACGACGTCCAGTTTTCTTGATGCCTATTATATTGCTTCCATAATAAAAAAGACAGCCCCGGAAATACAGATTGTGTTTGGTGGTATTCATGTTTCGGCAATGGGGGGGATACTGCTGGAACAGTTTAAATATATTGATTTTTTATGTCTTGGTGAAGGTGAGAAAACCCTGTCAGAAATTTCACAGGGAGAAGGCCCTGAAAAGATCAATGGGATAGTTTTCAGGTCTGGTAATGATGTTGTAACAAATCCCCCTCGGGAGAGGATACGCGACCTTGATCAACTGCCCTTTCCTGCATATGAAAAGCTTCCGGGTTTTCCGTCAAAGTATGAGCTTCCTCTGTTCAGCTATGTATTGTCTCCGGGTGCAACCATGGTTACCAGCAGGGGCTGCCCTTACAAATGTTCATTTTGTGACAGGTCTGTATTTAAAAACGAGTATCGTTATAATTCATCGGAATATATCTATGAACATGTACGTTATCTGTATGAACGATTCGGGGTAAGGCATATAAATATTTATGACGATCTCTTTACCGTTCACAGGAAACGTGTTGTTGAATTTTGCAATCTGATGATTTCAAGGCCCTTGCCTATGAACTTCAACTGCGCTGTACGAGTAGGCCATGCAGACAATGAATTGCTCAGGTTGCTTAAAGATGCAGGTTTTTTACAGATTTCTGTTGGGATAGAGACGGGTGATTCCAGGCTTATGGGGATTCATAAAAAGGGTGTGAAACTGGATGATGTTGAAGATACAGTCAACAGAATAAAGGCTTGTGGTCTTAGGGTAAAGGGCCTGTTTATTATGGGACTTCCGGGAGATACAGAAGAAACTATTCGCAAAACAAGTGACCTTGCTGTTTCACTGGATCTTGATGATATGAATATGTCCAAATTTACGCCCTTTTATGGTGCTCCTGTATGGTCTGATGTGTATGGAAGTGGAAGGTTTGATTATGACTGGAAAAAAATGAACTGTCTTAATTTTGTTTATGTGCCTGATGCAATAGAGTCAAAGGAAAGGCTTGATGAACTTTATAACTGGCATGTGAAAAGATTTTATTCCAGTCGAAACTGGCGCAGACGGCTTATTAAACGATTTTGGGAGCATAGAAGAAGTTTTATTCGTCTTATAAGGCATATGCCGACATTTCTGGCAGCAAAACGCAATTTCGAACCGGATCGTCAAAGAGGGTGATTAACCTCGCTTTTAACCAAAAAACTGCCGCGGTCTTTTCCCATTTAATTCAGATGATGTTTTTTATTCCATAACCAGCGACTTTCTTGTAGCCCCAGTGTTCTGCTCAGTGAAGTATTCAGAGTGTTTCATTATGAAGAACCTGTGTGTTTTGTTTCCCTGATCCTGTGAAAATATATTGTTCCCGGGAACACTGTCCTGTTTTTAGTCAATGGGATTGAGCACCTAACAGCTCCAGGAAACTGGAAGCTTGATAGTGCCCAATAGCTGTTTTTTGAATAGCTGCCAATAAGTACCCATCCATAAGTAGACTGCGGGCAAAAGTTGATTTCCAATATACAAGTGAGAAATTTGGACAAGATCAATGAACCCCGCAGATCGATACCGGGATTGTGTAACAGAGGCCATTTATGGATGTAAACCTGTTGGCATATAAGGAAATTATGTGCAGTTATAGTTTTGTGTGTCAGGCTGTTAAATTTATAAACGATCTTGTTGTTACGACTATTATCTGGGCCTATTATATTGTATGTTATCTGCTTTTTGTCTTTCCGTTGCATTTGTGTGCGTATCTGTTTTTGAAAAATCACGAGGATGTCTTTCAGGCGACGAATCATTTTTTTTTCAAGGGCTTTTTTCTGCTTGTTCATTTGTTGATTCCAAAGGTATCTTTTTCTGTCAGTCCGGAAGTGAAAAACCTCAGGTCCTGTATTGTTGTCAGTAATCATTTGTCCTATCTTGATCCGCTTCTGTTTATTTCTGTCTTCAGGAGGCATAAAACCATTGTTAAGCCCGTGTTTTTCAGGGTTCCTGTGTTTGGATGGCTCCTTAGGTCATCAGGTTACATCCCTGCTATGGGTGAAGACAGGTTTGATGTTAAGGCAATGGAACAAATACAATGTCTCAGACAGTATATGGAATCCGGAGGAATATTGTTTGTATTTCCGGAAGGCAGACGAAGCCGGGATGGGAAGGTTGGTGTATTGAACAAGGGGGCCTTTAAGATTGCCAGATATTGCAATATGCCTTTAAATGTCTTGTTAATAAAAAATACGGAATCTTTATTCCCTCCAGGGACATTTTTATTTAATTCATGGGCAGACAGGGATGTCGGATTAGATCTTGTCCGGACAATTAATCCGGATAAGAGTAAAGCCAGATCTCATATAAAAGAAGATGTTAATCTGGTTCGTTCTCTGTTTCGTCAGGTATAGGTTTTTATTGTGCTCATGTGCGTATTGATTTTTGCTGCAAAAATACGTATGGCCGTGTTTTGAATCAGATTGTCTTTTTGTATCCGTGGATACCCACGATCCCATGAATCCGGCCATGCCGGTTTGGGTGCTGAAAGGCTGGATCATGTTCTGTAATGCCGGCTGTTATGTATGGACAGATTTTATTGTCTGTCTGTAGCCACCGGAATAGTTTCTGGAATATTAAGGATAAGAACAGCGGTAATACAGGCAGGTGTTATCCATAAATGGTCTTTTTGCACAGTCTCATCCCGGGTCGGGAGCTTTCTGTTGTCAGAATTAATATGTGGATGGACACTATGAAGATGACAGGAGCAGCCCAAGTTCAGGCTTTAATTCTGCGGATAAGAATTTTGCATGATTTGCTTTTGAACAATGTGCAATATCATTCAGGGTTTTTTGGATATCCTGCAACAGAATATCATTAAAATTGTATGTTCGTGATCTGTACAGGGTTGAATTGATAATTGATTGTATGTGTGCGATTGATACAGAAAATAAAAGGAAAATTTGTTAATTTGGATATAATGCTTGATTATGGGCGGTAATATATGTTATTGCTCATATATCCCTCTTGCAATTATTTATATAACTAATATAATCTCTCGTTTACAGTTTTTGTGTGCTTATGCCAGCGTAGCTCAGATGGCAGAGCAACTGATTTGTAATCAGTAGGTCGTGGGTTCGATTCCCTCCGCTGGCTTCGCTTGACAATGCAGGGAAAACTTGTCTGTGTATTCTTTTAATGAGGGTTTTTGTGCAGTGTTGGGCTGTTGGTCTTACTTTCCGGAGGTTATGGTCCATATCTGAGAGAGGGGCCAATTTTGTAAAAGGCCGGAAAACTTAACCTTGACTATGAGGTGCCTTGCATCAAACCTGCGGGCAGCATTATTCCATGCAGTGTTTTGCAATGCCTCTTTAAGTCCTTTTGCAAGACTGTCAGTTTTTATTGATCACGGATTTTGCGTGGGCTAAGTTTTGTTTCTTTACTTTTAATCAAAATTGAGTATTTTGGTGTTAGCTGTATTGCGGAGAGGTTCCCGAGTGGTCAAAGGGAGCAGACTGTAAATCTGCCGGCTCAGCCTTCGGAGGTTCAAATCCTCCCCTCTCCACCATCTGGTTCCTGTCATAAAACAGGGCGCTTCCTGTGGTGTTGTTAAAATCACTGTAATTCTTTTGAGCGGGAATAGCTCAGTTGGCTAGAGCGTCAGCCTTCCAAGCTGAGGGTCGCGGGTTCGAGTCCCGTTTCCCGCTCCAGTTTTTTGTTTGTGTTTGTTGTGTGGAGACATCAAAACCTGCAGAACAGATAAGTGGAATGCTGAGTTGCCCACGTAGCTCAGTAGGTAGAGCGCATCCTTGGTAAGGATGAGGTTCACCGGTTCGATCCCGGTCGTGGGCTTCATATTGGGCACTGTTTTCTCTCTACAATTTGGAGAATAAGGCAGGGTGAATCTTTTTTTATGTTGGTTTGTTCTCTTACTGTAAAGGGTTGTTTTTTGCAACATCAGCGTCAATCTGTCTGATCATTTGTGAGGTGTGCTGTATATAGTATGCCATATAGGATGCCTCTGCATGCTCCCTTGATTTCCTTGATCTTGTAAAAAAATCTCATTTTTGGGTTGGAACTCAGGTAATGACCAGAATCTGTTTCCGGATGGCAACTATTTTGTTTGAAAAGAGGGCTTTTGTGCAATGCGTGATATAATTACAATGGCATGTTCTGATTGTAAAAACAGAAATTACACTACAACAAAAAACAAGAGAAAGACACCGGATAAACTTACATTGAAGAAGTATTGCCCCTATTGTCGTACTCATACACTTCATAAAGAGACAAAATAGTTTTTATCCATAAATGGCCTCCTTTGCCTTGAGAAAGCTGCACATGCTGTGTTGTTTTGTTTCCCTTACGGGGGCTATGCGGGTATGAGCGGCCTTCAAAAAAGGGTTCGTCAGTTTGGGGTAATTGTGGATATTGTAGGCCAGTAGCTCTAACGGATAGAGCACCGGACTCCAAATCCGGGTGTTGGGGGTTCAAATCCCTCCTGGCCTGCCATTTTTTTGCATACCTGTTTGTAGTCAAACTGGCTGATCTTTGCTGAAAAACTTTTTATGCAATTTTTTCTGATTACAATTCACCGGGTTGTTTTGCTTGAAATAGTCTCAAAGATTGACCTTTCTGGATCTTACAATTTTTAATCCAAGTTTGTTGTGTCTCCGTTTTTTTGCAGTGATTTTTGCGTACATTGAGAACCAAGAAGGTTTTGCATGCTTTGTGTCTTTGGCAAACTTGAAAATCCCTTAATTCAGGTATCCAGGTTGTAAAATGAAAAAACAGAACAAGAGGACCAAATCCAAAAAAAAATCAAGAAAAAATCATAAAAAATCTTCCAATAATGTTGTGTCCTCAAATTCAAATGTTCGTGATAATGTTGCAAAGGCACGTATCCGTAACTCCGGATCTGTCATACCGTTACCTGAAAGAGCGGCCATCAAAAAAAACAGGGGTAATGCCAATTCCCTGAATCAGAAAAAATCATTTCTTGATAAGATCAGCCAGTTTTTGAGAGAAGCCAAAAGCGAGTTGATTAAGGTTAAGTGGCCTAACAAAAAGGAGCTTTTGTCTACTACCATTGTTGTTATTGTTTTATCGTTGTTTGTAGCCTTTTATTTGGGGGCTGTCGATTTTCTGCTTATTAAAACAATAAAAATTGTAGTCAGATAGTTTTTATCCATAAATGGCCTTTTTGTACAATCCCCGGTATCAATTTATGGGGTTCCTTGATTTTGCCAGTAAAATCTCATTTGCAGATCAGAAACGCATAAGCGTTTACGGCCTGTTTTAAGGATGGGTGTTGCGGAGTGCTGTAAATAAGCTTTTTACAGTTTTGTCAGGTATGAACTGCTGAACAGATCTGGTGATGGGAACTTTTTGAGATTGTATGTCTGTAGATTGATATCCTGGTAAAGAGTCTCAAGGTTTCTTGTTGCACATTATGCAATATGTTGTATTTACATCTGAGTATGGAGTGTTTTGTGACCGGAATTCAACTCCCTGGCTTTTTACGAGATCCTTACAATTGCACCGAAATTTTTGAGGTTATTGCGTGGAACTAAAATGGTACATAGTACATACCTATTCTGGCTTTGAAAAAATGGTGAAAAAGAGCCTGCAGGAAAGGATAGATATTTTAAAGCTTAATGAATATTTTGGGGAGATTGTTGTACCAACGGAGCAGGTGCTTGAGTTGCGGAAGGGTCAGAAAAGAACCTCTTCCAGAAAATTCTTTCCTGGTTATATACTGGTTCAGATGTTCTTGAATGAAAAGACGTGGCATGCAGTTAGAAATACCTCTAAGGTTACTGGTTTTGTCGGAGGGGATATAAAACCAATACCGGTTCCTGATCATGAGGTGGAACAGATTGTGCAGCAGATGGCAGATGCAATTTCCAAACCTAAATCCAAGTATCATTTTGAAGAGGGAGACGAAATTAAGGTTATAGATGGCCCTTTTACCAATTTTAAGGGTATTGTTGAGGAAGTGAAATCAGACAAGGAAAAACTGAAAGTCCTGATAACTGTTTTTGGACGTCAGACTCCTGTGTCTCTGGATTTTATACAGGTTACAAAGATTTGATAGGAACTGTGATCTTTGTGCTGTATTGTTTTTGTTAATGAAACTGTACGCCCTGATAATTAGAGATGTTTTCTGTATTCAGGGTTGTTTTATATCTTGATCTTGAAAAACTGTCTCCCCTGTGGGCAGGATCCGAATCAATATAAAAAAAGAGGGTGCAAATTGATTGCCCTCATTTCCTTAAGATTGTGCATCTTGTATCTGAAACTTTTTATTGTGCTGTCCAAATAATAATTTCCTAAAGATGGCGACTCCATAATCTGTAGAATATTGGATACCTTATTACAGGATGTAATCCCCTGTGTTATATAGTAAAATTATAAGAGGTTGATATTATGGCAAAAAAAGTTCTTGCTTCTGTGAAGTTGCAGGTAGTTGGGGGCCAGGCAAATCCTTCTCCTCCTATTGGTCCGGCATTAGGTCAGCATGGTGTAAATATTGCTGATTTTTGCAAGGCCTTTAATGCAAAGACCCAGGAGCAATCAGGCACTATTATTCCTGTTGTAATAACAATTTATGCTGATAGAACATTTTCTTTTATTACCAAAACTCCTCCAGCTTCAGTGCTTTTGAAACAGGCTGCCAAGGTAGCTAAGGGTTCCAGTGTTCCAAACAAGGAAAAAGTGGGTGAGGTTACATATGATCAGATAAAGGAAATTGCAAAGATTAAATTTGAGGATCTGAATGCCAATGATTTGGATGCGGCATGCAAAACAATTAGCGGTACAGCGAGGAGTATGGGGATTACAGTAGTATAGTGTTTATCTGCAGACTGGTTTTTGGGTAGCACTATGTAATTTTTCAGCTTTTCCCCCTGCATAACCGGGCGCTGAGATCGCAGAAAAATAGCCATTTACGGATAAAAAAAGCAGGGTCTATATTTTAATAATAAGGAAGGAACTTTAGATATGCCTAAAAGAGGAAAAAAATACAGGGAAAAGGCCAAAGCTGTGGATCGAACAAAGAGATATGATCTTAATGAATCCCTGGATCTTGTACGTGAGTGTGCTTATGCAGCATTTGATGAGACTGTGGATATTGCTGTACGTTTGGGTGTTGATCCAAGACATGCTGATCAGATGGTAAGAGGAACCGTTGTTTTACCTAATGGTATTGGCAAAAAAGTGCGTGTTGCAGTTTTTGCAAAGGGTGAAAAGGAAAAAGAGGCTCTTGAGGCAGGGGCTGATTTTGTTGGATCAGATGATCTTGTTGATAAGGTACAAAAAGGATGGCTTGATTTTGACAAAGCTGTTGCAACTCCCGATATGATGGGGGCTGTTGGGAAATTGGGCCGTATATTGGGACCAAGGGGGTTAATGCCGAATGCAAAGCTTGGCACTGTTACTTTTGATGTAGGAAAGGCTGTGCAGGAATTAAAGGCAGGAAAGATAGATTTTAAGGTCGAAAAGGTCGGTATTGTTCATGCCCCTATGGGGAAGGTGTCCTTTGGCGGTGAAAAACTCCTTGAAAACATAGCAGCATTCCTTAGGACGATTGTAAAACTTAAGCCTGCTGCCAGTAAAGGGACTTATCTAAAGGGAATAGCCCTGTCTTCAACTATGGGACCGGGGATTAAAGTTGATCCGCTTAGTGTGAGGGATCTTTTGAAAAGCCAATAACTGTTTGTATCGGTTGGGTATTTTAACGATAAGGTCTGGGCATGGACTGTTTTTTTTGTTTTCATGCTATTGGCAAGATTATTGATAGGTCATTATATGGCTATTCCGGAATCTTTTTGATGATCTTGTTCGTAAACATACCTTAGGAACTCTATACCAAATGGACAGGTATTTCGATTTTGCAAAACAGAGATATTGTCCGGCTCATTCTGAAACAGGCTTTTCAGGTTCTTTTTATTCATAAATGGCCTTTTTGCACAATCTCAGTCTCGATCTGCAGAATTTTTTGATTTTGTTCAAAAAAACCTTGTTTATAACTTGGAAATTCACCAGTGTCCGTGTTCTGTTTGTGGATGGGCACGAGGTGATTTTTTGTGTTGCCTGATCAATAGGGCAATCTTGCATATATGTTTTATTGTACATTTTTTTTGTTTGTACATTATTTTTTTATACAGTCAAAGACAGTAGGTGCTTTTTAAAAATGGGTATATGGGTATAATGATGTGCTTGTATCCTGTTGAGGCTTAAAATCTTGCCTGCCGAGACGAGTATTTTTTATCTTAATCAACACTATAACAGACTGTTCTTAAAGCAACTGCTTGTTTAATCAGGTGGTTTTATATGGTAGTTGTTGAAGATGGTTCCCCGGCCTGGTTTGTCTGCAGTACTTGGGGCAGGCGGGTGCAGATATTGTGATTTGTTATTGATGCAAACCGTATAAACTTTTTGACAGTCATATCTTGTTATTGAAAATCAGTTTTAAGGCCTTGGCTTTTGTCTGTTGGAGCTGTTTTTTTATGTTTGTTTCTAAATCTGAAGACAGCCCGGCTGGTAGCCATTTTCAGGCATATGTCTCTGCCTTTGTATCTCTGTTTTAATCAGATGTCCTATGCAGGAAAGGTCTTTTGAACTGATTTGACTCTCCACAGGTATATATTTTAGTGCCCGTCCGGAAACAGATTTTGGTCACTATCTAATACCTTGTGATTTATTGCTTGGTAGTAATTGTTTTGTCCTCTGTTTTTGACTGGAACTGAAATTTTTGCATTATCTTCAATCTTGTTCAGGACAAGGTCTTTTGCATGATGCAAAGGTTTCTAAGAAAGGTGCATGTAAGATGTTTTTTGTCTGATAAACAGGCTCTGATTGAGATTTTGTCAAACAGAGCCTGCTGAATCTGCTTGTATGTGCAACACAGGCAAATTCCTGATGATAAGTGTTGTATATGCTGACTGCAATAGCTTGATAATAAAAACATTTAGAGAGGATAATCTTTATGGCCGCCTGTCAGGGTATAAGTTTTTTTGCTCTGGATGGTTTTTTTGGGGTGGTCTTTTTTTATTGTTTTCTTGTTTGCCAGGATAAGTTGTATGCTTTTACTGAAGTCTTGTAAAAGACATCTGTTTGTATCTGTATTTGTTGAATGTGCAGAGTTTTTTGAGCATATCTTCTTGAGCAAAAAGTTTTCCGGCCAGACTGTCATTGATTATTCAGCCCTTATATGGCCTATATAGATAATCTTAAAGTTATAAGCCGGGTTGTTCTCTCCCGTTTTTTATTGGGATATTTGCAGCATACCGTCAAATTGAGAGGAGGTGAACATGAAAAGAGAGGATAAAGTACAACTGGTAAATGATCTGCATTCTAAGCTTGAAAAGGCTAACGGTAATTTTCTTGTTGATTATCAAGGCCTTAATGTTGAGGCTATCAATGAACTCAGAAAGGGGCTCCGGAAATCCAATACTGAATTTCAGGTTGTAAAGAACAGGTTGCTCAAATTGGCAAGCAGGGATACAGATACGAATATGATCGTGGATTTTATGCAAGGGCCCTCTGCCATAGCGATTACCTACGATGATGTGGTTTCTCCTGCAAAGGTTCTGGTGGATTTTGCAAAAGAGAATGAAAAACTTGATATTAAATGTGGTCAGATTGCTGGTAACGTGCTTAATGCAGAAGATGTTAAACGGCTGGCTTCTCTTCCAGGGAGAGAACAATTACTGGCACAGACTCTTTCTGCTATGCAGGCTGTGCCGGGGTCTTTTGTTAGAGTTTTGAATGCAGTGATTGTTAACTTGCTGAATGTCCTGAAAGCTATTGAAGAACAAAAAAACAATTAGTACCCAAGCGTAAATAAAAACAATGGAGGTTTAAATAACGGATATGGCTGATAATATTACCAAAGAAGATGTTATTGAATTTATTTCAAATATGACGGTTCTTGATCTTTCCGAATTTGTGAAGGAACTGGAAGAAAAATTTGGTGTAACGGCTGCGGCTCCGGTGGCAGTGGCAGTAGGGGGTGCTGGTGGTGAGGCACAGGAAGCAGCACCTGAGAAAACCGAATTTGATGTAGTTCTTACAGGTGTTGGTGACAAAAAGATCCAGGTAATAAAGGTTGTTCGCGCTATTACAGGATTGGGGCTTAAAGAGGCAAAGGCTGTTGTAGATGAGGCTCCTGGTCCTGTTAAAGAAGGTGTAACAAAAGAAGAAGCAGAGGAGATCAAGTCTCAACTTGAGGAAGTAGGAGCCTCGGTAGAGATTAAATAGTATCTGTCTTCAGATCTGTATGCTATAGAGTTTCCTGTCCAGATATGTAATGCTTTTTACAATTTTTACAAGATAAAGGCAATTAGGTGTTGTGTAGAGTGCCTTGTTTGCTTTGTTTGATCCAATACGTCAGATATTGTAAAAAAACAACCATTTATGGATAGAAACTGTTTTATAAGGCTGTTCGCAAATTAGGGGTATTTTTCCGAAACCAGGGTTTACCTGAAGCCTTGCAGGTATTATGCGTTTTAATATTCTTGGAATGTTTTTCATATAACCTGTTTTTATGCGGTCATGTGCGGGTAAGCATATGCTTTGGGAAAAAGGCTTTGCGTACAGCCTTATGCTTATTAATATCTTCCAACAATACCTATCTGCAAGTGGTTTTGGATTCTCATAGATTTTTACTTGCCATTCCTAATCATATTGTTTGCCTGTGTATAAATTGTAAACATATGAATCAAGCTTTAAACATTCCCTTTTGTGTAATCTTGCTTCTGTTTGAAATTGCAGTCTGACTGTACGATAATTATTGGTAAAGATATCAAAAGATATATGCTTGTTTATTTAAGGTAAATGCCTAATCCGGTTTCCACCCATTTGCGGGATTTTTTTGTGGAACATGTGTAACGCCGCCCTGTAATCATTGATTTCAGTGATCTTGTGCAAAGGATCTTGTTTGCAGAGCGGGAAACCGGATAATGACCAGAATCTGTTCCTGGATGAACACCAAATCTATAACTGGCTGTTTTGTCCGGTTGTTATGTCCGGATTTTAATCATGGAAACATATCTTTTTGTGGTCGGATTTTTTACATGCCTTTGTCTTGAACAAACCTTGCCCGGTTATGAATGGATATTGATATCGGATAATGTTCGGGCCTGTTTGATCCTACAGTCCTGTTGCAAAAAAATGAAACAGATTTTCATCCACATATAGGCAATGGATACAAACAAGTTTCCAATCCATAAATGCGGCTTTAATGCAAGAAGGAAATGCTATGCCAGAAAAAAAAGGTAATATAAAACGAGTCAGGAAGAATTTTGGGAAAATAAAGAAACTTTTTGATATTCCAAATCTTATAGATATGCAAAAAAGATCTTATGAACGTTTTTTGCAGAAAGATATTCCGCCTGAAGAGAGAGAAGATATAGGTTTGCAAGCTGTTTTTAACGGGATATTTCCTATACATGATTTTGCCGAGACCTCTTCTTTGGAATTTGTAAAATATACATTTGAAGATATTAAATATAGTGCTGACGAATGTCTTAATAAAGGCATGACATGGGATGTTCCTTTAAGATTGACTGTGCGTTTGGTTGTTTTTGATACAGATATTGATACCGGTGTCAAAAGTATAAGAGATATCAAGGAGCAAGATATCTATTTTGGGTCCATACCAATGATGACAGATGCAGGGACATTCATCATAAATGGAACAGAAAGAGTGGTTGTTGGACAGCTTCACCGTTCGCCAGGAGTCTTTTTTGGACATGACAAGGGGAAGAAACATTCAAGTGGCAAGGTGCTTTATTCAGCAAGGATAATTCCCCTCAGGGGTTCGTGGCTTGATTTTGAATTTGATCCAAAAGATTATCTCTATGTTCGTATTGACAGAAGACGTAAGTTTCCGGTCACAATACTGTTAAAGGCCTTGGGGTATTCCACGAAAGAGCTTTTGACTTACTTTTACCAGACTGAAGTCATTCGTATAGGCAAAGATGAATGCTGGCAGGAAGCCAATGTCAAGAACTTATATTCTAAAAAACTTAGCAAGGATATTGTCAATCCTGAAACAGGGGAAATTCTGGCCAAAAAGGGCGACAAGTATACCAAACGTCTGGACAAGAAACTCAAGGCAAATGGTATAACTCACATTCCCATTGATATTAAAGAGCTTGTAGGCCGTGTTGTTGTTGATGATCTTGTTGATCCTGAAACAGGAGAGGTCTTGCTCGAGGCAAATCAGCCTATTACAGAGGAGGCCCTTGAACTGATACAGGAAAAAGGAATAAATGAGATAGAGGTGCTCATTCTTTCCGGGCAGAATGTGAGCAGTACGATCAGGGATACTATGCTTTTGGACAAGATCAATTCTCCGGATGAAGCTGTTTTGGATATATACAGAAAGATGCGTCCCAGCAGACCACCAACCCAGGAGATTGCCTATAATTTCTTCAATAACCTTTTTTTCAACATCAATACCTATGACCTGTCACGGGTAGGTCGTCTTAAGATGAATTACCGTTTGAATATGGATGTTCCTCTTGAGTACAGGGTTTTAAAAAGAGAGGATATATTGTTAACAGTTGCAGAACTGATTCGTCTTAAGAATACGGATTCAGCTGTAGACGATATTGACAATTTGGGAAACAGGCGTGTGCGGGCAGTTGGTGAACTTTTAGAAAATCAGTACAGAGTGGGAGTGATCAGGATGGAAAGGGCCATCAAGGAAAGAATGAGCCTTCATGAGGTAGAAACCTTGATGCCATATGATTTGATTAATTCAAAACCTGTTACAGCGGTTGTCAATGAGTTTTTTGGTACGAGTCAGCTTTCCCAGTTTATGGATCAAACCAATCCCTTGTCTGAGATCACTCATAAAAGGAGATTAAGCGCCTTAGGTCCTGGTGGTTTAACAAGAGAACGGGCAGGTTTTGAAGTGCGGGATGTACACCCTACTCATTATGGCAGGATTTGTCCTATTGAAACACCGGAAGGTCCCAATATTGGTCTTATAGTTTCTTTGAGTACATATGCAAGAGTGAATGATTTGGGTTTTATTGAGACTCCATACAGATACGTACAGGATGGTGTGGTATTGGACAAGATTGAATATCTGTCTGCTCTTGATGAAAAGGATTATCCAATAGCCCAGGCAAATGCCCCTTTGGATGAAAACAACAGATTTATCAATGAAGAAGTGACTGTAAGGATAGAAGGGGAGGCAGCAAAGGTTCCTGCCAAGGAAGTTCGCTATATGGATATTTCACCTGATCAGTTGGTGAGTGTTTCTGCTGCCTTAATACCTTTTTTGGAGCATGATGATGCTAACAGGGCATTGATGGGGTCCAATATGATGCGTCAGGCCGTGCCTTTGCTGAAAAGTCAGGCGCCTCTTATAGGGACAGGAGTGGAACGAGTCATTATGCGGGATGCAGGTACCTCTGTTATTGCCAGAAAAGACGGTGTTGTGGTAGATGTTGATGCATCGCGGATAGTTGTCAGAACTACTGATGAATCTGACAAGGGATACACGGATGTAGAAATATATCGACTTGCCAAATTTCAGCGGTCAAACCAGAACAGTTGTTATACTCAAAAGCCCACAGTAAGAAAGGGAGATATTGTTACCAAGGACATGACCATAGCAGATGGCCCTTCTTCTGAATTGGGGGAACTGGCACTTGGGCAGAATGTAATGGTGGCCTTTATGCCTTGGGGGGGCTACAATTTTGAAGATGCAATTCTTGTCAGCGAACGGGTTGTTCAGGAAGATCGCTATACATCGATTCATATAGAAGAATTTGAGTTGGTAGCAAGGGACACGAAGCTGGGCAAGGAAGAGATTACGCGGGACATCCCGAATGTTGTGGAAGATGCCCTTAGACACTTGGACGAAAGTGGTATTGTAAAGGTGGGGGCTGAAGTTAAGCCAGGTGATGTGCTGATTGGCAAAATAACCCCAAAGGGTGAGACCCAACTTTCTCCGGAAGAAAAACTTTTAAGGGCCATTTTCGGAGACAAGGCCGGTGATGTCAAAGACAGTTCCTTGCGGGTTCCGCCAGGTGTTCAGGGTGTTGTAATAGGTGCCAGGGTTTTTGCCAGAAAAGGTGTTGAAAAGGATGCAAGGGCACTTGCTGTAGAGGCTGAAGAAATAGATAGACTAAAAAAAGACCTTGCTGATGAAATTAATATTCTTGCCAGTATTGTCAGGGACAGGCTTAAGATATTGCTGGTTGGCGAAACGTTAAAGAGCGATCTGCTTGAAAAAGAAAAGGGTGCAACTGTTTTGCCGGCAGAAAAACCCATTACAGCAGAAGATATTGACAGGATTGATCTTGAAGAATGGTTAGGAGCAGATATTAATGCCCATATGGAAGTTATTGAAGAGGTGGAAAATATCATCAATAATTATATGGATAAGGTTGAGCGTATTAATATCTTGCTTAAGGATAAAATAGACAGGTCCGATCTTGGTGATGAGTTGCCTCCGGGAGTTATAAAGATGGTCAAGGTCTATATAGCCGTGAAGAGAAAATTGTCTGTCGGGGACAAGATGGCCGGTCGGCATGGTAACAAAGGCGTTTTATCGAGGATACTTCCTGTTGAGGATATGCCATATTTTGCTGATGGAACTCCGGTTGATATTGTTTTAAATCCTTTGGGGGTACCTTCAAGGATGAATGTTGGACAGGTGCTGGAGACTCATTTGGGCTGGGCGTCCTATGAATTGGGACGAAAGATTGGTGCCATGGTTGACAGTATTAATGGGAAAAAGGATATTGATGCACTGAAGGCAAGGCTTAAAGATCTTTTAAGTCCACAGGAATATGAGAATGCTTTTGAAGGATTTTCTGATGAAGAGGTTATAGAAAAGGCTGCTTTGCTTAAAAATGGCCTTCCAATGGCAACCCCTGTTTTTGACGGGGTAAATGAAGATGAAATCAGAAAGTATTTGATTGAGGCGGGGTTGCCGGTAACAGGCCAGGCAAGGCTTTATGATGGCAGAACAGGGGAACCGTTCAATCAGGATGTTACTGTTGGCATGATGTATATGCTGAAACTGCATCACCTTGTTGATGACAAATTGCATGCCCGTTCTATTGGTCCGTATTCATTGGTTACACAGCAGCCCTTGGGAGGCAAGGCACAGTTTGGTGGTCAGAGACTGGGAGAAATGGAGGTGTGGGCCATGGAATCGTATGGGGCTGCATATTCTCTTCAGGAATATTTGACAGTTAAATCAGATGATGTTGTTGGTAGAACGAGGATGTATGAAAGAATTGTAAAGGGCAACAATGTCCTTGAACCTGGATTGCCAGAATCTTTTAATGTTCTGATCAAAGAACTGCAGAGTCTGGGATTAAAGATTGATCTTTTTGAAGATGTTCATACGGATTGATCCGTGTTTTATACGATGATTAAAGCTGTAAAAAAGGTCAAACGCAGTGATTTAAGGAACAAAACCATTGGTAAGACATTTTTTGGATAATTAAGTTGTGATGGTTCCGTAGAAAGTTGAAAAACCTGGTTATATTTACGAAGCACTGCTTGTCAGACTTGTTAATAATACAGTATGTACACAATGTATGTTGCTAAGATTTTTTAGACTTTTTACGAGGGCATCAGGTTGTTAGGAGGGGACATTGGAAGAACGGTACAGCTTTTTTGCAAAACCTAAGGACCCATCCAGTTATAATGCGGTAAAGATATCCTTGGCTTCACCTGATACTATAAGGGAATGGTCCTATGGTGAAGTTAAAAAACCCGAGACTATCAATTACAGGACATTTAAACCCGAACGTGATGGCCTTTTTTGTTCAAAGATATTTGGTCCCATAAAAGATTATGAGTGTAACTGTGGGAAATATAAAAGGATGAAGCATCGGGGGATAGTATGTGAGAAATGTGGTGTAGAGGTAATACAGAGTAAGGTAAGGCGTGAACGCATGGGGCATATTGAACTGGCATGCCCTGTCGCTCACATATGGTTTATGAGCTGCCTGCCATCAAAGATAGGCAACCTGCTGGATTTGACTCTTAAAAACCTGGAACAGGTCATTTATTTTGAGAGTTATATTGTTATAGATCCCAAGGATACTCCCCTTGAAAAAGGTTCGTTGCTGACAGATGAGCAGCTTTATCAGGCCAGGCTTGATTATGGGGACAGATTTGTAGTCGGAATTGGTGCAGAAGCTATCCATACCCTGCTTGGAGATCTTGATTTAGATAATCTGTCACGGACTTTAAGATCTGAGATGATGAACTCCAAATCAGATGCGAGAAGGAAAAAGCTCATAAAACGCCTTAAAATTATAGATGCATTCAGGGACTCCGGGAACGAACCTGAATGGCTTATAATGGACACAATTCCGGTATTGCCTCCGGACCTGCGTCCTCTTGTCCCTCTTGATGGCGGCAGGTTTGCTACGTCAGATTTGAATGATCTTTACAGAAGGGTAATTAACAGGAATAATCGGTTAAAGAGACTCTTGGAATTGGAAGCTCCTGATATTATTGTAAGAAACGAAAAAAGGATGCTTCAGGAAGCAGTTGATGTCCTGTTTGATAATGGTAGAAGGGGAAAGGTAGTTACTGGCTCTAATAAACGGCCTTTTAAATCACTTAGTGATATGCTTAAGGGCAAGCAGGGTAGATTCAGACAGAATCTTCTCGGCAAGAGGGTAGATTATTCGGGACGTTCTGTAATTGTGGTAGGTCCTTATCTCCGTTTGCATCAGTGTGGTTTGCCCAAGAAAATGGCCTTGGAGCTGTTTAAACCTTTTATTTACAATAAGCTGGATGAAAAAGGCTTGGTAGCTACGATCAAGAGTGCCAAAAAGATGGTTGAACGTGAAGATCCGGAAGTTTTTGATGCCCTTGATGAGGTTGTGAAGGAATATTGTATACTGCTGAACCGTGCTCCTACTCTGCATGGGCTTGGCATACAGGCCTTTGAGCCAATCTTGATAGAGGGTAAGGCTATCCAGCTTCATCCCCTGGTCTGTACAGCCTTTAATGCTGATTTTGATGGTGACCAGATGGCTGTTCATGTTCCTCTTTCCATAGAGGCCCAGATAGAGGCCAGAGTGCTGATGATGTCAACAAACAATATCCTTTCACCGGCAAATGGGGATCCAATTATTGTTCCAAGCCAGGATATTGTTCTGGGTTTGTACTATATGACCAGGGAAAAACCCTTTGTAAAAGGTTCCGGACTTATTTTCTCTTCTCCGAATGAGGTGCAAATGGCATATGATGCCAATGAGGTTGATCTTCATGCATCAATAAAGGTCAGAATAGAAGGGAAAATATATGATACAACGGTTGGTCGTGCTCTTCTGTATGATGTTTTACCTGATGGACTGCCTTTTTCGCTTATTAACAAGGTCTTATCCAAACAGGCATTGCGGTCGCTTATTAATGAATCATACAGAAAGGTAGGTACCAAGGCCACTGTGATTCTGGCAGATAGGCTGAAAGATACCGGATACCAATATGCTACTATTTCAGGAATATCTATTTCCATGAAAGATATGGTTGTTCCATCACAAAAAAGAAAGATTATTGAAAAGGCCGAGAAAGAGGTCAAGAAGATAGAGGATCAGTATCAGGCAGGTCTTATTACAGGTGGAGAAAAATATAATAAAGTGGTGGATATCTGGTCCCAGTCCACAGAAGATGTTGCCTCTGAAATGATGAACGAGATATCTACAGAGGTTGTGGATCTTGGTGATGGCAAAAAGGCTGAGGTGCCCACCTTTAATCCCATATACATGATGTCTGATTCAGGGGCAAGGGGCAGCAAGGATCAGATGCGGCAATTGGCAGGTATGCGTGGACTGATGGCAAAACCATCCGGTGAAATCATTGAAACGCCTATTGTCTCCAATTTTAGAGAGGGTTTGAATGTGTTGCAGTATTTTATTTCAACTCATGGTGCCAGAAAGGGGTTGGCAGATACTGCACTCAAGACAGCGAACTCAGGCTATTTGACGAGACGTCTGGTAGATGTTGCGCAGGATGCTATTATTACTGAAGAAGACTGTGGAACTATGGACGGTATATGGGTAAACGCTCTTGTTGAAAGTGGGGAAGTCCTTCAGATGATTGGAGAGAGGATTCTTGGAAGAGTTGCCCTTAAAGATGTTTATGATCCTGTAACAGGCGAGCTTTTGATTGCAGCAAATGAAGAGTTTGATGAAGAGAAGGTGCGGAAAATAGAGGCTGCTGGTGTGGAGCGTGTAAAGATCAGGTCTGTCCTTACCTGTGAGGCAAAGGGAGGCGGTATATGCAGAAAATGTTATGGCAGGGATTTGGGGCATGGTCATGAGGTTAATATCGGAGCGGCTGTAGGTATTATTGCTGCCCAGTCCATAGGTGAACCTGGCACCCAGCTTACAATGAGGACCTTCCATATAGGAGGTACAGCCAGTAAAAGAGTTGAACAATCTACAGTGCAGGCAAGAAATAGTGGGCCGGTAAAATTCTTGGGTCTTAATGTTGTAGAAAATGAATATGGTTCTCTTTCTGTAATGAACCGCGATGGGGAGATAGCTATTCTTGGACAGAATGGCAGGGAAATTGAGCGATATCCCATTATTTATGGTGCCACACTTAAAGTCAGGGATGGGCAGAAGGTAAAGGCCGGTGAAGTACTGGCTGAATGGGATCCTTTTACCATTCCGATCATGACTGAAGTGCCGGGAAAGGTAAAGTTCGGTGACATAGTCGAAGGAAATACCATGCAGGAAAGGCGTGACCCCGTTACCGGAAAGATCAGTAGAGTAATTGTTGAGTCAAAGGATATGGATGCAAGACCAAGGATTTCTATCAAAGATTTGTCAGGAAAGACAATTAACCTGGATAAAAAGCCAAAATCTGTTGCAAGATATTATCTTCCCGTAGGTGCTATTTTAATTGTTAATGAAGGAGATGAGGTCCAATCAGGTGCCGTCCTTGCAAAAATTCCGAGAGAAACTACAAAAACAAAGGATATTACTGGTGGTTTGCCTCGTGTTGCTGAACTTTTTGAGGTCAGAAGACCAAAGGAGACAGCGATTATCAGTGATGTGGACGGTGTGGTGTCATTTGGTAAGTATTTGAAGGGAAAAAGAAAACTGACAATTACGCCTGATGTTGGTGAGCCTGTGACCTATTTTATTCCAAAAGGTAAGCATGTAAGTGTTCTTGAAGGAGATTATGTAAGGGCTGGAGAGCCTCTTATGGATGGCTCGGCTGATCCGCATGACATTCTAAGGGTAAGAGGTCTCAAGGAGCTGGCAAGGTACCTGGTGAATGAGGTACAGGAAGTTTATAGGCTTCAAGGAGTCAAGATTAATGATAAACATATAGAGGTGATTGTTCGCCAGATGTTGCGTCAGGTCAAAGTGACAGATGTGGGTGATTCAAACTTTTTGATTGAAGAACAGGTGGATAAATGGCGATTTGAAGAAGAGAACAGGGCTCTTGTTGAGGCGGGCAAAAAACCGGCTACAGCCAGTCCGTTGCTTCTTGGTATTACTAAGGCATCGCTTAGTACAGAAAGCTTTATTTCCGCTGCATCGTTTCAGGAGACGACCAAGGTGCTTTCCAATGCAAGCATTGCTGGTAAGGTGGACTATCTTAAAGGCCTTAAGGAGAATGTTATTATGGGACGCTTGATTCCTGCAGGAACTGGCGTTAAAATGTACAGGGATGTTTCTGTAGGGGTTGTGAATTAATTTTTGTTATACAGATAAAACAGCTTGACAATTTGAACAAATAAGAATAAAAGGGTGGATTCTTATTGTTTGAACCATTGATAAAAAAGATGGTTTTTCAATGTTCGGTTTGTTCATAAAATCAATTTCTGGAAACAAGTAAAATAAAGCTTTGTTTCATAAATATAAATTTTTGTATAATATCGAGGAATGTAAGGGCATACAGAGAATAATATCTGTATAACTGATAAGATTGATACAGATGTTGCAAAAAGGCCCTTTATGGACTAAAAACTAACGAGGGAATTGATGCCAACCATTAATCAACTTGTAAGATATGGTCGTCGTAAGCCAAAGAAAAAGGTGAAAACCCCTGCTCTTCAGGGTGCTCCACAAAGAAGAGGTGTGTGTGTCAGGGTTTATACTTCCACGCCAAAGAAACCGAACTCTGCTCTCAGAAAGGTTGCAAGGGTCAGACTGACAAACGGGATTGAAGTTACTTCCTATATCCCAGGTATGGGACACAATCTTCAGGAGCACTCGGTAGTATTGATTAGAGGGGGAAGGGTAAAAGATTTACCTGGTGTAAGGTATCATGTTATCAGGGGAACCATGGATGCGGCGGGAGTGGAAGGCCGCAGGCAGGGTAGATCCAAATATGGTACGAAGAAGCCAAAAGGTCTTTGATGTCTAATATTGGGAGTGTTTAATGCCAAGGAAGAAATTTGTTCTTAAAAGGAAGACATTGCCTGATCCAAAGTACGATAGTGTGCTTGTTGCCAGGTTTATTAATGGCTTGATGAAAAAAGGCAAAAAGAGTATTGCACAAAAGATTTTCTATGGTGCTATTGATGTTATAAAAGAAAACATGAAAAATGATGATCCAATAGCAGTATTTCAAAAGGCTGTTGATAATGTTAAACCTGTTGTAGAGGTTAAATCGCGAAGGGTAGGGGGATCTACTTATCAGGTACCTACAGAGGTTAGGTCGTCCAGGAGACTTGCCCTTGCTATAAGATGGATAGTAGGTTTTGCGAGGCAAAGGGGAGAGAAGACAATGGTTGCCAAGCTTGCTGGTGAACTTATGGATGCAGCCAAAGGTAGAGGCTCTGCGGTTAAGAAAAGAGAGGATACGCATAGGATGGCTGAGGCTAATAAGGCATTTGCCCACTATCGTTGGTAACTATCTTTAAGGAGGAATGAGAGATGTCAAAAAGCAAATTTGAGAGAACAAAGCCGCATTTGAATGTAGGCACTATAGGGCACATCGATCATGGTAAGACGACCTTGACAGCGGCTATAACCAAACATCTGGCCAAAAAGGGAAAGGCCGATTTTGTGCCATTTGATGAGATAGACAAGGCACCGGAAGAAAAAGCAAGAGGGATAACAATCGCTACGGCGCATGTGGAGTATGAAACAGACAAGAGGCATTATGCCCATGTGGATTGCCCGGGTCATGCCGACTATATAAAGAACATGATCACAGGGGCAGCGCAGATGGATGGTGCGATCCTCGTGGTAGGGGCAGATGATGGTCCTATGCCTCAGACTCGTGAACATATACTGTTGGCGCGTCAGGTAGGAGTGCCTAATATAGTGGTGTTCCTTAATAAATGTGATATGGTTGATGATGAAGAGCTGGTAGAGCTGGTAGAGCTGGAGTTAAGGGAGCTTTTGAGTAAATATGAGTTTCCAGGGGATGATATCCCGATTATAAGAGGAAGTGCATTAAAGGCTCTTGAGAGTGATGATCCTGACTCAGAAGAGGTTAAGCCTATATTTGAGTTGATGGATGCGATAGATAGTTATATTCCGGATCCTGTCCGTGATATCGAGAAACCCTTTCTTATGCCTATAGAAGATGTGTTCAGTATATCCGGCAGGGGTACAGTTGTAACAGGTAGGGTTGAGCGAGGAATAATCAAGGTAGGTGATGAAGTAGAGATAGTCGGAATAAGGGATACCCTGAAGACAGTTTGTACCGGGGTTGAGATGTTCCGTAAGATACTTGATCAGGGCCAGGCAGGTGACAATGTAGGGGTTTTGCTAAGAGGAACCAAAAGAGATGAGGTGGAGCGTGGACAGGTAGTTGCTAAACCGGGATCCATAACTCCTCATACTAAATTTAAAGCAGAGGCGTACATCCTTACCAAAGAGGAAGGAGGACGTCATACTCCCTTCTTTAATGGGTATAGGCCTCAGTTTTATTTTCGGACAACAGATGTGACAGGGGTGGTTACCTTGCCGGAAGGCATTGAAATGGTAATGCCTGGAGACAATGTGTCCATGGAGGTAAGTCTGATTACACCGATTGCAATGGAAAAAGAGTTGAGATTTGCGATTCGTGAAGGTGGTAGAACTGTAGGGGCTGGTGTTATTAGTGAAATTATTGAGTAGGTAGCAGATATGATGACTAACCAAAAGATCAGGATACGTTTGAAGGCTTATGATCATAGCTTGTTGGATCAGTCAGCCAAAGAAATCGTTGAGACTGCTAAGGATACGGGAGCGAGAGTTGCCGGGCCCATACCTCTTCCTACAGTTATTAACAAGTATTGTGTTTTGAGATCTCCGCATGTTGACAAGAAATCAAGGGAACAGTTTGAGATAAGAACTCATAAACGTTTGCTGGATATTTTGGAGCCAACCCAGCAGACCATTGATGCTCTTATGAAACTTGATCTTGCGGCAGGCGTTGATGTGGAAATAAAATTGTGATTTACGGCTTTGCGGAAAGTCTGCTGTGTTTTTTATTCTGATTGCGGAATAAATTGGTGTAAAAGCGCTTTGCCATTTTGTTTGGTGTGCAGGTTTTATGGGCACGGCCGCTGTCAATGTTTTTTTTAAGGTGGGGGTATGGCCCCTTATATATCAAAAAAACATTGGCAGTTTTGAAAAAACCGTCAGGGTTTAAGTGTATAGTACAGTACTGTAGTACGTTGGAGTAATTGCATATGGTCAGTAAATTATATGGAAAAAAGATAGGTATGACGAGGTGTTTCCTGGAAGGAGTCAGTGTTCCTGTGACGGTTGTTAAGGCTGAGCCATGTGTTGTGATGCAAAAAAAGACTAAGGATAAGGATGGCTATAATGCTATCCAGGTCGCCTTTAGCCCCAAAAAGGAACAGCGTGTAAACAAGCCTTTAAAAGGACATTTTAAACGGGTTGGTAAAGGATGTTTTGAGTGTCTTAGGGAAATTAAGGTGGATTCCTTGGATGAATTTACTGAGGGACAGGAGATAAAGCCTGATATTTTTAATGTTGGTGATGTGGTTCATGTAAGTGGCTACAGTAAGGGAAGAGGTTTTGCAGGCGTTATGAAGAGATGGGGGTTTGCAGGTGGAAGAAAGACTCACGGCTCCCGTTCTCATAGAATTCCTGGTTCTATAGGTTGCAGTGCTACTCCGGGAAGGGTTCTGAAAGGACGGAAACTGCCCGGCAGAATGGGAAACCAGCGTGTAACGGTAAAGAATCTCAAGGTTATTGATGTCAGGCCAGATGAAAATCTCCTTTTAATCACTGGTTCTGTTCCTGGTGGATCCAATGCTGTATTGGAAATCAGAAAGGCCTGATTATTAGGGGGCCTGGAAGAGTAGCAGTTTCTTAAAATCAGGGCTTGTGGAAAAAAGGGTGTTTAAGGATGGCCGGTTGTTTGTGGTCTGTCCATGACTGGCTGTTTTGTCTGCGTTGTTCTGTTCCTGTTAGTATTTATCTTTAATTTTTACTCTGTTGTGGCAGGTATATTCAATGATTAGTTGCGATGTGTATAATCTTAATAGAGAGAAGGTTTCAGAGGCAGAGCTGAGGGAAGATATATTTGGTGTGCCAGTAAAGAGACATGTTCTTCATCAAGTTGTTCTTGCCCAACTTGCTGCCAAAAGATCAGGGTCTGCTTCAACAAAAGGCAGATCAAGCGTTAAGGCTTCTGGTGCAAAACTATGGCGTCAAAAAGGTACTGGCAGGGCAAGAGTGGGAGATGCTGCTTCTCCAATTAGAAAAGGGGGCGGAGTGGCATTTGGTCCTAAGCAAAGGACATATTGTTATCATGTTTCCAAGAAAGTAAGAAAGATTGCCTTGCGAATGGCTTTTACTGATAAGGTTGCATCTGATAAACTTGTTATTGTGAAGGACTTTAAGGAATTTTCAGAATTGAAAACCAAAAAATTTGTAGAATTGTTAAAACGGTTTGATCTGAACAAGACTTTGATTGTGACTCATGACAAGGAAGATACCCTTGAAAGATCATCAAGGAATGTGCAGGATGCAAAGGTAATACGACATCAGGGTCTTAATGTCTATGATATCTTGAAATATGATTTTGTTATGCTTGAGGAGTCTGTTTTAAGGGATATAGGGGAGGCATTGAGTTAATTCAGTGGATAATATATATCAGATTATAAAAGAGCCCCTTAGTACTGAGAAAACCACTATGCAAAAAAGTGATCTTAATAAGATCTCTTTTAAGGTACAGAAAAGAGCTAACAAGGTAGAAATTAGACGTGCTGTAGAGGCTATATTTAATGTTAAGGTTTTAAATATAAGGACTATTAATGTTAAAGGTAAGAAACGGAGAGTAGGAAGAAGTGTTGGGAAAACTTCTGACTGGAAAAAGGCAATTGTAACCTTGAAACCGGGTCAGAATATGGATATTTTTGAGGGGGTATAGCCTGATCTGGCTTGAATAAATATGGGAATTAAAACTAATAAACCAACATCCCCTGGGAGAAGATTCCAGTCTGTATCTACCTTTGAAGAATTAACTGGTACCAGACCGGAGAAGAGTCTTCTTAAGAGTTTAAAACGAAGTGGGGGGAGAAATTCGAACGGACGTATTACGGTCAGACATCGCGGAGGGGGCTGTAAACGTTTATACAGGATAATTGATTTTAAACGGGACAAGGACGGTATCCCTGCTAAGGTGGCATCAATTGAGTATGATCCTAACCGATCTGCCAATATTGCCCTTTTACATTATGCAGATGGTGAAAAGCGGTATATTATTGCTCCCAACAATCTTAAGGTAGGTGACAGCCTCCTTTCAGGTGAAGGAGCCGAGATAAGAATTGGAAATGCTTTACCGTTAAGGAATATTCCTCTTGGAACCTATGTGCATAACATTGAAATGAATATTGGTCATGGGGGACAAATTGCGAGAGGCGCAGGGACTTATGCTCAGTTAATGGCCAAAGAGGGTAAATACGCTCAGTTAAAACTCCCTTCCGGTGAAGTAAGAATGGTTTTGCTTGACTGTAAGGCTACTATAGGCCAGGTTGGGAACCTGGACCAGGAAAATATTTCTATTGGTAAGGCCGGAAGAAACAGATGGCTGGGCAGGCGTCCTCATGTCAGGGGCGTGGCAATGAATCCTGTTGATCATCCACATGGAGGTGGAGAGGGCAAGTCTTCAGGAGGCAGACATCCTGTAACACCGTGGGGTGTGCCTACAAAAGGTTTCAGGACCAGAAAAAGGAAGACCAGTGATCGTCTGATTATTCGAAGAAGGAAGAAATAGCGCTCTGTCTTAAAGCAGGAGGCATAATATAAAACTGAAAAACTGCATACTGTTTTTTATTACTGACAAACCTGAACTTGTACCCGTTCTTGAAATTTTCATATTTGTTCTATAATAACCGTGATATGTCTTGATATATTTTTGGATGTTTTTGTTTTTGGGCTGGAAACTTGACAGTGCTCTAAAACTTGTTCCTTGAATTTTATTTATGGATAAAAACTTATTAAGGTAATAGGGGGCAGGAACAAAAAGGAGGATAGCTTTGCCAAGGTCATTAAAAAAAGGACCCTTTGTAGATTCTTGTTTGATAGAGAAGGTGGAGAAATTATCAGGGACAGTGAGTAGAAAGGCTATAAAGACATGGTCAAGACGTTCTACTATAATTCCTGAATTTGTTGGCTTTACATTTGCGGTACATAATGGGAAAAATTTTCTTCCGGTCTCTGTTACTGAGGATATGGTGGGGCATAAATTAGGGGAGTTTGCTCCGACAAGGACCTTTCGTGGACATGCAGGCAGTAAAAAGTCCAAGCTGAAGGGTAAGAAATAAAAAAATACCTTATACAAAGACATATGTATAACATAGAACAATTTTATTTTGGGAATGATAGAGCTGAACAATGGAAACAAAAGCCGTAGCAAAATTTGTAAGAATTTCGCCTCAGAAAATGCGGGTTATAATAAAAGAGATTCAGGGAAAAACCTTGGAAGATGCAATTGCAATTCTTTCTTTTATGCCAAAAAAAGGGGCAAAGATATTGGCTGATTTAATACGATCTGCAGGTGCAAATGCTTCTCAGAATTTAGGCCTTGATATAGATACATTAAAATTGAAAAAGGTATATGCTGATGAAGGCCCTATGTTGAAGAGGTGGCGGCCAAGGGCACAGGGACGTGCAACACGCATAAGAAAACGAACCAGCCATATTACCGTTGTTGTGGATGAAATATAATCCGTTGTTTGGGTTGTTGTGGAATTTGTTTTTTTGCAAAGATGTAATGTTTTTTTTAACATTTATCGCATGAGTATTGCTGAAAATTAAGAAAAAATCACACTTTTTGAAAAGGTGTTAAATTTAAATAGGCTGTGATCTTTAATTAGTTCTATCTGGAGGGGATATTGGGACAAAAAGTTCATCCAATTGGTTTTAGGTTGGGAGTGCATAGAAATTGGGATTCACGGTGGTTTGCCACTAGGGAGTACAGTACGTTTTTGTTAGAGGATTATAGAATTCGCAAGTTTTTAAAGAAGCGTGTTGCTCAGGCTGGCATATCAAAGATAGAAATTGAAAGGGCGGCTAAAAAGGTCAGGATCCGTATGCATACAGCACGACCTGGTATAGTGATAGGTAAGAAAGGTGCTGATATAGAAAAGCTGAAAAAAGACTTAGAAAGAGAAATCAAACAAGAGATAATAATAGATATACAGGAAGTTAGAAAACCTGAAGTCGATGCCCAGTTAGTGGCGGAAAATGTTGCAACACAGCTTGTTCGTCGGGTGGCCTTTAGAAGAGCCATGAAAAAGGCTGTTAGTTCTGCCATGAGATTTGGGGCATTGGGGATTAAAATCACGTGTAGTGGAAGACTTGGCGGAGCAGAAATGGCCCGTAGAGAATGGTATAGGGAAGGAAGAGTTCCTCTTCACACACTTAGGGCAGATATTGATTATGGTTTTGCCGAAGCTTTTACTACGTACGGTACAATAGGTGTCAAGGTTATAATATTTAAGGGTGAAATTTTGCCTGATAAAAACAAAAAGATATAAGGATTTTACTTTATTATGTTAAGTCCAAAAAAAGTTAAATATCGCAAGAGACAAAAAGGCAGGCTCAAGGGTGTTGCAATGCGAGGCAACTCCTTGGTTTTTGGGGTTTACGGTTTACAGGCTGTAGGAAGAGGCTATATGACTGCCCAGCAGATAGAAGCAGCAAGAATAGCTGTGACAAGGCATGTAAAACGTGGCGGAAAGATGTGGATTCGTATTTTCCCCGACAAACCAGTAACAAAAAAACCTGCTGAAACAAGGATGGGTAAAGGAAAGGGTGCTCCTGAAGGTTGGGTGGCTCCTGTTAAGCCAGGAAGAATCCTTTACGAACTTGAGGGTGTTTCGGAGGAGATGGCGAGAGAGGCTTTTCGTTTGGGAGGTCATAAGTTGCCATTTGCTACGAAGTTTGTCTCCAGGGGAGTATAGGCCGATGAAAACAAGTGAATTAAGAGAGTTAGGAGTACAGGAGCTTGAAGACAGATGTCTTGAATTGTCTCAGGAATTGTTTAATTTGCGTTTTCAAAAGGCAATTGGTCAATTATCAAATACCGCAGCCATTCCAAAAACTAAAAGGGAAATAGCCCGGGTTAAAACAATCCTTTCTGAAAAAAATAATGCTTAATTTTGATTGCTACTCAAAATACACGTAATTCATGTTTGGAAAACAGACTGTGTTTTTATCTTTAGCAGTGTTTATGATGTTTTTGCTTCCTACGTGATGATTTATTGTCAAAAACCTTATTCTTCCCGGTTCCTTGAGGCTCTTTTTTTGCTGTTTGCTGCTTGCTGTAAAAGAACAAAACATTTGATATATGCCCCATCATCCTCCTGATTGAAGGCGTGTTTTGCTCTTTTTTTTCTTTATCTGTCTTGAGCATGAGCTTGCTCCTGTGTGTGTTTATGAATGTCCTCTTTTGAATGTGTCCTGAATTTGTTTACGGATGGAAACCGGATAAGATTGATATCTTTTTTAAAAGTTTATTGAAACTGAAGGATAAAAATACAATCTGTTAATTCTGTGTGCTTGTTTTTTTATGTAAAGAAATAGTTTGTTTGATAATAAGACTGTAAGTTTGAGGGTATAATGTTGGAACGTGGGGTGCAGAAAAAACTTGTAGGAACGGTTGTTGGAAACCGGATGGATAAATCTGTTATGGTTTTAGTTGAGCGTTTGACAAAACATAAAATATATAAAAAATATGTTAAGCGCAGATCTAAATATATGGTTCATGATCCAAAAAACATGTGTGATGTGGGTGACAAGGTTCGAATTGTGGAAACCAGGCCAATTAGTAAAAGAAAACGATGGAGAGTTTTAGACATTATAAAGGAAGGTGTTGACTGAACTCTAAAATATCTTTTTTTGTGATGCTGATCTTGTGTTTTTGCCAGTCTCTGACATTTAAACAGTTTAATATGAGTCTGCACAAAACAGCGTCTATCTTGTCTGCATGAAGGCTTTTTGCTTTTTATTCACAAGATGTCTTTTTAGCGGCTTGTGTTTTGAATTATAGACGTAACCATGTTTGTTTTTAAAAAATATAATGGCCCATTTTTACGGGTCATGTTGTTCATCGGAGCAGGAAGATGATACAGACGGAAACCAAATTAAAAGTGGCTGATAATTCAGGAGCTAAATTAATATCCTGCATTAAGGTGTTAGGTGGATCTAAACGAAAATATGCCAGCATTGGAGATATAATTGTTGTCTCTGTAAAAGAGGCATTGCCAAATTCAAAAGTTAAAAAAGGTGATGTTGTCAAAGCCGTTATTGTACGAACTGCAAAAGAGATCAGACGATCAGACGGGTCATATATTAAATTTGATGATAATTCTGCAGTGCTGGTTTCGGCTCAGGGCGAACCAATAGGAACAAGAATTTTTGGTCCAGTTGCCAGAGAATTGAGAGCAAAGAATTTCATGAAAATTATTTCTCTTGCTCCGGAAGTTCTTTGATTATATTAGGAGAACTTGAATTGAGATTGAAAAAAACAAAAATCAGAAAAGACGATAAAGTTATTGTGATAACTGGAAAGGATAAAGGGAAAATAGGAAAGGTCCTTAGTGTGGACCTTAAAAAAGGACGGCTGTTTATAGAAAATGTTAACGTGGTTAAGAGGCACTCGAAACCGACCAGCCAAGCACCTCAGGGTGGTATTATTGAGAAGGAGGCCTCTGTTGATCTGTCCAATGTTATGATAGTCTGTAACAAGTGCGCTGAACCTACTAGGATAGGGTTTCGTGTTTCTGGCGATAATATTGCTCATCGTGTTTGTAAAAAATGTAACGAAATGATGGATGAGTAGGTAATTAATTTCTTCAGCTTAGAAATGTGAGGTGGTTATTTGTCTCGATTAAAAGAAAAGTATTATTCTGAGATTGTTGAACTTATGATGCAGGAATTTGCTTACAAGAGTCTTATGGCTGTACCGCGGGTTACGGCCGTTGTTTTGAATATGGGGCTTGGAGAGGCAATACAGAATATTAAGGTTTTGGACTCAGGTGTAGAAGAGCTTGCTATAATTGCCGGACAGAGACCTGTAATAACAAGAGCTAAGAAATCTATTGCAGGTTTTAAGTTGCGACAGGGAATGCCTATAGGATGTATGGTTACATTGAGACGTAATAGGATGTACGATTTTTTGGACAAGCTTTTCAATATTGCTTTGCCAAGAGTAAGAGATTTCAGGGGTGTTTCAGACAAGATTTTTGATGGTCATGGTAACTGTACTATAGGTATCAGGGAACACATTATTTTTCCTGAGATAGATTATGATAAGGTAGAAAAAATTAAGGGCCTTAATATTTCTATTGTTACATCTGCTAAAAATGATGCAGAAGGTTTTTCCCTGCTTAAGCATATGGGAATGCCTTTTCGTGTCAAGGGAGTGTGATTTTGGCAAGGAAAGCGCTTATTATCAAGGCACAAAGAAAACCTAAGTTTTCAACTCGTAAATATAACAGATGTCCTATATGTGGGAGAAGCAGAGCCTTTATTAGGAAGTTTGGTATATGCCGTATATGTTTTAGACGTATGGCATTGAACGGAGAGATTCCTGGGGTTGTTAAATCGAGTTGGTAATCTTTTGATCTAACAAAAACCATTTTATCTTTGTTATCTTACTGTTTGGCATGTTGATTCTTTTCTGTTAAATTTGATTTATCATTTGTCGATTATGCCTGTGCTGCTGTTTAAAACTGGTTTTATACGGGGAGAATATTGAAGCGTTAAGGAGTATTTTATATGACAATGACTGACCCCATTGCAGATATGTTAACGAGAATTAGAAATGCCCAGAGGGCTTTTCATGATTCATTGGTCGTTCCACATTCAAAACTGAAACTTGAAATAGCTGAAGTTTTAAAAGCAGAAGGTTATATTAAGGCTTTTAGAATCATTTCAGAAGGACAGCATAAATATATAAAGATATTCTTGAAGTATGACAAACAGGGTGATCCGGTTATATATGGGCTTAAAAGAGTAAGTAAATCAAGTTGTCGTGTATATACTAAATACAAGGATATTCCGAAGGTCCTTAATGGCTATGGTATTAATATCCTTTCAACTTCTATGGGTGTGATGACAGACAAGAAGGCTATGGACCTGCGAGTTGGTGGTGAAATTCTTTGTTCTGTATGGTAATTAAATCTCAGCAGATTCCTTATTTGTTTCTTCTTTTATCTTGTATGAGGGTGTGTGTATCCTACGGGCAAGAATATTAAACACAGAAAGACTTGAATGTTCTAAAAAAGCCTGCTTTTATATCCACCTTGGTTCGTACGAGTGAATTTTTTTACTGGGGTCCTCATTTGTTATGATTATATATGTGAATATTGTTTGCTTGTTAGACACGTTTATATCTGGAGTATCTAATGTCACGAATAGGTAAAAGGCTAATACCAATCCCCAAGGGTGTAAAGGTTGCACTGGCAGATAATGAAGTGACTGTTAGTGGCCCAAAGGGTACTCTTAAAAGGGAAATTCACCCTAAGGTTTCTGTTACAATTAAAGATGATCAAATAATTGTATCTGTAAAAGAAAAATCCAGAGAAGTAAGAGCTCTTCATGGTCTTTTTAATGCGTTGATATCTAATATGGTTACAGGTGTAACCCAGGGTTTTGAAAAGAACCTCGAGATAGTAGGTGTTGGCTATAGAGTTGAACTTAAGGGCCGGGTTGCTGTTTTTAACCTTGGTTACTCGCATCCTATTAATTATGAATTGCCTGAAGGTGTGGATATCAATGTTGACAAAACAAAAATCAGGTTGTTTTCCTCTGACAAGGATCTTTTAGGTAGGGTGGCGGCTAAGATACGAAGTTTTAGAAAACCTGAACCTTTTAAGGGTAAAGGTATTAAATATGAAGGTGAGATAATACGTAGAAAGGCGGGTAAGGCTGGTGCTGCTAAGTAGCCTTCATTTACAAAAAAGCTCAGAATACGATAAACCTTAATATATGTAGGATCTTTTCTTGGTTTATGAAAAGCTGTGCTTGCAGATGTGTTTATGGCACAGGCCTTTATTTTGTGGATTTCTTAAAGCTTAATGCAAAAAAATGCGAGATATGTTTAGGATGGTCAGGTAATGGGAAAATTGAATTCAAAAGCCTCGAGATTAAGAAGACAAAAAAGAGTGCGTAAAAAGATTGTCGGTACTCGGGAAAGGCCTCGTTTGTGCGTTTTCAGAAGTTCAAAACATATATATGCTCAGCTTATAGATGATTCCACAGGGACTACTTTGGTTTCTGTGTCATCTATGTCCAAGGATCTTGTGTCAGATATAGGAAACAATTCTGGCAATAAAACTGGCTCGGAAATTGTTGGTGCTGCAATTGCGAAGGCAGCTCTTGATAAAGGCATCAAATCTGTTGTATTTGATAGAAACGGGTTTTTATATCATGGCCGTGTAAAGGCGTTGTCAGAGTCTGCCAGAAAAAATGGGCTGCAGTTTTGATTAGATTTGTGCCAGATTTTTTGAGATATGTTTTTTAGATAGTGCTATCCATAAATCAATTTTGGGGTAATAGATAGTTTTTGTGCAAGATCTGGTAAAAGGTTGAAGGATTATGCAGAACCTGTAGTGCATAAAAGTAAGCTGCACAACTGATCCTGCAAATTGACCTGGCTGTATTTTTTTGATGTATACAGATACAGATGTTGCATAAAAAGGTAAGTTGTGGATAAAAACAGATAGGAGAGGAGAAGAAGCTCTTGGTCAAGCCTGAAGAAGATATACAGTTAATTGAAAGGGTTGTGCATATAAATCGTGTTGCCAAGGTCGTAAAGGGAGGGAGGCGATTTAGTTTTAGCGCTATAGTTGTTGTAGGAGATGGCCAGGGTATGGTTGGTTTTGGACTTGGAAAGGCAAAAGAGGTGCCTGAAGCTATCAGAAAGGGAGTTGAAAAGGCGAGAAAGGATATGCAAAAGGTCTCTCTTTATGAAAGCACAGTGCCATATGAAGTGATAGGACGTGCCGGGGCAGGTCGGGTTCTTCTGAAACCTGCTGGAGCAGGTACAGGTTTAATAGCAGGTGGGGCTGTAAGGGGAGTTCTTGAGGCAGTTGGAGTTCAAAATATACTTACCAAATGCCTTGGGTCACATAATCCACATAATATTGTCAGGGCTACAATAGTAGGTCTGCGATCACTTCGTTTGCCGGAAGAGTTGGGGAAACGGAAGGCTTAGAACCCTCAGGAGAGTTAGTTATGCCTGATTCGATAAAAGTTACTCTTGTTAAAAGTGGTATTGGTAAAAGTAAAAGGATAAAGGATACCTTGAAAGGATTGGGCCTTACAAGGCTTAACAAAACAGTGGTGTTGAAGAATGTGGCACCTGTTCGTGGAATGATCAACAAGGTTTTATTTCTTGTTAGAATTGAGGAAGAATAAGGCAATACCTATGAAGATAAATGATTTATCCCCAGCAAAAGGGGCAAGGAAACATAAAAAAAGGATAGGTAGGGGGCCTGGATCAGGGCATGGTAAAACAGCTACCAGAGGCCATAAAGGCCAAAAGTCGAGAGCAGGAGGCAAGGTAAGGCCTGGTTTTGAAGGAGGACAAATGCCTTTGCATAGGCGTTTGCCTAAACGAGGCTTCACAAATATATTTAAAAAATCTGTTGCAATTGTTAATCTGAAAGATTTGGACAGGTTTTCATCAGGGGATACTGTAGGTTTGAGCGATTTTATTGATTCTGGTCTTGTAAAGAAAAGAAAGTCTTTGATTAAGCTTCTCGGTACTGGCGATATTACCTTTCCTCTTAATATCAAGGTCCATAAGGCAAGCGAAACGGCAAAAGAGAAGATTGAACGTGCTGGGGGCAAAGTTGAACTGGTCTGACTTTCTCTGTTTTATGCATTTTTAAGAGACATGCAGGATTTCAGACTGTTTTGTTTGGATCCTGACCTTTAATGTTCCTTGCATCCTCGTTGCGTATTATCTGACGGGATATTTTTTTTGATTTTGAGATATTATTCCGGTGCGCTTTTATAAGGTGTCTTTTTCTCCTGCCTGTGTATTTGTTATGGATCTTTCCTGCTATTGCCTCTAATATCTTTAATATGACAACAGGGTGAGTCTTTGTCTGCAAACAGCCAGTTTCGGAAAATGGCTGTGTCGTGTGTTTTTTTATGAAAATATTGCAACTACTATCTTCTGAAAATCGCATGGAAAAACCCTAACAGGGTTTTTGAACAATTTTTTTTGAGGATGTCTGGTCAGTATGACTTATCACATAAATCTTCTGACAGACATGCGGGATAAATAAAAACAAAAACGGGTAACTAATCTTACAAATGATCAAAAAGCTGCTTACTGTGTGTCACAGGAAGCTGAAAAAGCCTTTTATTGGTATAAGATTCATGCCCAAAACCGATATTCATGCCTAAATTGACCGCCTGAGAACAGAATTATGATAACTGTGGACAGACGGCAAGATGTCTGTCGAGATACGGGTATTATACTTAAAAGTCTGTTGGTAGTGATTGAACTGATACTTTCTGTCTTTATGGATAGCATCTTGACACTGAAAACAGACAGTTTATGTTGATGAGTTCCCCTATGGCTAAAGATATCAGGCTGTTCTTGTTGTAGGCGGTATGCCGAGGTCTGTTGCCGGATTTCAAACTGTTTGCAAACCATGAGATTGATTCTCCTGTTGCCATTCAAATGGCTTTGGTTGGCAAAATCCCGGACCTGAATGTTTGCTTAGGGGTATGCAAAATGTTTTATCATTCTATGTTGTCAGTAGACTAACCTTTATAAAACAGAGGGATGCGTAGTGATACGTGGTATTCAAAATATTCCCAAACTTCCTGAGTTGCGTAAGAGGGTCCTGTTTACCCTTGTTATGCTTGCTGTTTATCGTTTGGGTTGTCATATTCCCACGCCAGGGATTGATGGTACTGCATTGGCTGCTTTTTTTTCAGCTAAACAGGGGACATTGTTTGGCATCTTTGATATGTTTACTGGTGGTGCCTTAAAAAGAATGTCTGTAATGGCATTGGGGATAATGCCATACATCAGTGCTGCCATTATTTTAGAACTCTTGACTATGGTCCTTCCACATTTAGACAAGCTGAAAAAGGAAGGAGAGCAGGGAAGAAAAAAAATAACCCAGTATACCCGTTACGGTACTGTTTTGTTATGTTTTGTTCAGGGATTTGGTATAGCCTTTGGACTTGAAAACATGTCCAGTCCTGGTGGTATTATGATTGTTCCTGCAGGAGGTTGGAGCTTCAGGCTTTTAACTACGATAACTTTAACTGCAGGAACGTGTTTCCTTATGTGGCTTGGTGAGCAGATTACTGAACGCGGGATAGGAAATGGTATCTCTCTGATCATATTTGCGGGTATTGTTGCGCGGCTCCCTGTTGCTGTTGCCAATACCTTTCGTTTGATGAGTACAGGAGAACTTTCTCCGTTTTTTATGCTTATTATTCTTTGTTTGATGCTCGTTGTTGTGGGTGTTATTGTTTTTGTTGAAACTGGACAAAGAAGGATTCCTGTTCAATATGCTAAAAGAATGGTTGGCCGGAAGATGTACGGAGGTCAAAGTTCACATTTGCCGCTTAAGGTGAATTCTGCCGGGGTTATACCTCCGATTTTTGCTTCGTCTGTTATGATGTTTCCTGCAACTATAGCCAATTTTATGAATACAAAGGATATCCCTTGGTTACAGTATATAGTTTCTTTTTTAAGTCCAGGTCATGTTGTTTATAGCTTTTTTTATGTATGTTTGATTTTCTTTTTCTGTTTTTTTTATACATCCATTCAGTTTAATCCTGTTGATGTTGCTGAAAATATGAAAAAGCAGGGAGGCTATATTCCGGGTATTCGCCCCGGGAAGAATACTGCTGAGTTTATTGACCGTGTTTTGACAAGGTTGACCTTTTCCGGAGCGATTTATGTTTCGGCTGTTTGTATTCTTCCTCAGATAATGATATATAAATTCAATATTCCTTTCTATTTTGGTGGTACGGCTCTTTTGATTGTTGTTGGTGTTGCAATGGATACCATGACTCAGATAGAAGCTCATTTATTGACAAGACATTATGATGGCTTTATGAAAAAAGGTCTTATGATATAGCCCCCTTTGATATAGTACTTGTTTTATAAAGAGGCTATAACCACGCTGAATAACATATTAATAGGATTGAGGTTTAATCATGAAAGTCAGACCTTCTGTAAAAAAGATTTGCAATAAGTGCAAGATTATAAGGCGAAAAGGAAAAGTTCGTGTTATATGTGAGAATCCACGTCATAAGCAAAGACAGGGTTGAGAAATATTCTGATTATAAAAAAGGGAATAGTTTTTTTTCAATGGGTTCTTTTCTTATAGTATATAATGCTCTTCTACTGTAATCCCTTGATTATAGTGATATGATATTTTGAATTGCTTTTTACTTTAATATAAAGGAGTTGGATATTGGCCAGAATTGCAGGCGTTGATTTGCCAAGAGGAAAAAGAATGGAGATTGCTTTGACCTATATTTATGGTATAGGAAGGACTTCTGCCAGGAAAGTGCTTAATGAAGCTGGTGTAGACCTGAATATCAAGTCAGATATGATCTCCGGAGAAGATATAACAAAAATACGCAATGTGATTGATAAGAGTTACAAAGTTGAGGGTGACTTGAGGCGTGAAGTCTCTATGAATATAAAAAGATTAATGGATCTGGGTACCTATAGGGGCTTGAGACATAGAAGAGGCCTTCCTGTAAGAGGACAACGGACAAGCACAAACGCACGGACCAGAAAAGGTCCACGCAGGGCAGTAGTGGGAAAAAGAAAATAAGGATTATATTTATTTAAGGGAATTTTTATTATGGCAAAGAAGGTACGAAAGAGAGGAAGGCAAAAAAAAGAGAAGAAAAATATTCCAACAGGGATTGTTCATATTCAGTCCACTTTTAATAATACCATAGTAACTATTACAGATCCGGCTGGTCATGTGATAGCTCAATCAAGCGCTGGTCGTGTTGGATTTAAGGGGTCTCGTAAAAGTACTCCCTTTGCAGCTCAATTGGCAGGGCAAAGTGCCCTTAAACAAGCGATGGAACAGGGTATGAGAACAGCAGAGGTTCGTGTTAAGGGTCCTGGATCTGGAAGAGAAGCTGCTATACGGGCTCTTCAGGTGGATGGTTTTACTGTTACGATGATTAGAGATGTAACCCCAATTCCTCATAATGGATGTCGACCTCCTAAGAGGCGCAGAGTATAACATCTTATATTTATTAGCTGAATAAGGAGTGTGAACTTTGGCGAGACATATTGGTGTGTCATGTAAATTATGCAGACGTGAAAATCTAAAGCTTTTCCTGAAAGGAGATCGTTGCTATACAGACAAGTGTTCTTTTGAAAGAAGGTCATATCCTCCTGGACAACATGGGCAAGGCCAGCGCAGAGAAAAGTATTCTGATTACAGACTTCAGCTCAGAGAAAAGCAGAAAGTAAAACGTATTTATGGCCTTCTTGAAAAACAGTTTAGAAATTATTATTATCGATCTGAAAGACAAAAGGGAATTGTAGGCGCCAATCTGCTTATTATGCTTGAACGTCGTCTTGACAATGTTGTATATCGGATGGGGTTTGCTTCTTCCAGAAACCAGGCCAGGCAGATGATAAGGCATAATCATTTCAGAGTAAATGACAGGAAGGTAAATATTCCGTCTTATCTTGTAAAGCAGGGTGATATTATACAGGTTAAGGAAGCCAGCCAGAAAAATCCAAAGATTATTGAGGCGATGGAAACTGTAATGAGAAGGGGTGTTCCGGATTGGATAAATCTTGAGGCAGAAAAGTTCAGAGGCACAATAACGAATTTGCCGAATCGTGAAGGATTGACTATGCCTATTAATGAACAGCTGATTGTTGAACTCTATTCTAAATAGTGTCCGCTGTGTTCTGATTGGGTATTAGTGCCCAAGGGGTATATTAAATATTTCAGAGGGTTATTTCGTCTGGATAACGGGAGGCAGTATTTTTGGCAGATTTAATAAGCAGGAATTGGAGAGAATTAATAAAACCAAAACGTATAGAACTTGATGAGAGTACTCATTCAAATTCTTATGGTAAATTTGTTTGTGAGCCCTTGGAAAAAGGTTTTGGTATAACTATAGGGAACGCATTGAGGAGAATTCTGCTTTCATCTCTCCAAGGTAGTGCAATTGTTAGTGTTAAATTTGATCAAGCTGTACATGAGTTCAGTGCTATCCCTGGAGTGATAGAGGATGTAACAGATATTATATTAAACCTGAAAGGCCTCAGACTTAGATTGAAATCTTCTGAGGAGGCAGTTATACATATACATAAAAATCAGGAGGGAGAAGTAACAGCTGCTGATATTGATACTCATGATCTTGTTGATATCCTGGACCCTGACTATCATATAGCTACTATTAGCGGTGATGGCGCCCTTGATATGGAAATGGTTGTCAGATTGGGAAAGGGTTTTGTCCTTGCCGAAAGAAACAAGACCTCCAAGCATGAACTTGGGGTTATACTTATAGATGCGCTTTTTTCCCCTATTGTCAAGGTCAATTATCAGGTTACAACTGCAAGGGTTGGTCAGATAAGTGATTATGATAAGCTGACTTTTGAGGTATGGACAGATGGGGGAATTTTACCGGAAGATGCTGTTGCTTATGCTGCGAAGATATTAAAGGAACAGATGAATCCTTTTATTAATTTTGATGAAGAACCTGAGCCGGAAGAGGAAGAAGAGGAAGAAGAAAAATTAAATGAAAATCTTTTCAGGCCTGTTTCAGAGCTTGAACTGTCTGTTCGTTCAGCCAACTGTTTAAAGAATACGAACATCAAACTGATTGGAGAACTTGTACAAAAGACAGAGAGTGAAATGCTGAAAACGCAAAATTTTGGCAGGAAGTCCCTTAATGAAATAAAGACAATTTTGGCTGAAATGGGTTTGTCTTTGGGGATGAAGTTAGATAATTTTCCACCGGCTGCCACATCAAATGAGGCAGAAACAGGGGAAACGAAAAAAGCAGAGGATTTGAGCTGATGAGGCATAAGAAAGCTGGGAAAAAGTTTGGCCGAAATCCAAGTCATCGTAAGGCGATGTTCAGAAACATGGTGACTTCATTGTTTAAATTTGAGAAAATTGAAACTACGGATGTCAAGGCCAAGGCTATCAGGCCAATTGCTGAGAAATTGATCACCTTGGCCAAAAGAGGGGATTTGCATTCAAGACGGCTTGCCATGGCCTACATTAGAGAGAAGGCTGTGACTTACAAGCTTTTTGGAGAATTAAAGGATCGTTATCTTGAAAAACAGGGTGGATATATTCGAATAATTAAAAAAGGCATCAGAAAAGGTGATGCTGCCCCTGTTTCCATAGTTCAATTGATACCTGTTGAGGATGTTCCGTCTTCCAAGAAAAAGACGGGTGTTGAGAAAACAGCAACAAGAGATAGTAGCAAGGTGGATATAAAAGATAATAATATTAGTGAGAAGGAAGAAAAGGCATCTGATAATATGGGGAATGTGGATAATCCAGAGCCCTCTGACTCTGAAAACAACGTAAACTGATTGACTGTCAGTATGATGTTTCATTTCTGCTTTGAGGAAGGCTGAAATTTTAATAAACGGAATATATGTAATAGCTCAATAAATAGGACCTGGAGCGGAAGAAAAATCCTCCTGTTCCGGTGGTACGTTTGCTGTTATCCCCCTGTTATTGAGCTGACACGAATATATCAATATCTTGTACAGGAAAGATTTTGGCATGAAAGCAGAGATTGGACAACATAAACCATTTTTTTACATATGTTCAAAAACACACATAGTACTTTTAAAATATCTGTCTGATATATGATTAATTATGGGTCCATCTGTAAACGAAAAGATATAGCCTCCTTGCTGCTTAAACAGTAAGGAGGTTTTTTTTTGAAAGGGGATTGTGACATGAGCTACTTGGCCTGCAAAGATTTGATTAGCATGGCGCAATTATCCGTGGACGATATAAAACTTATTTTGGATACGGCTGAATCTTTAAAGGACATCTCTGAACGTGACATAAAAAAGGTTCCTACCCTTAGGGGTAAAACAGTTGTTAATTTTTTTTATGAGCCTAGCACAAGAACCCGTATGTCATTTGAAATTGCAGCCAAGAGATTGAGTGCAGATACCTTTAATCTAACAGCTTCTGCGAGCAGTATGGTGAAGGGAGAGACTCTTGCAGATACTATCCGTAACATACAGGCCATGCATCCTGATATTATAGTAATGCGGCATTCATCGAGCGGAACTCCTCATCTTCTCGCAAGTCAGGTGAGGGCTGGTATTGTAAATGCCGGAGATGGAATAAATGAGCATCCTACACAGGCATTGCTTGATATGCTGACTATAAGAGAAAAAAAAGGCAGAATTGATGGGTTGAAGGTCGTTATTATAGGGGATATTGCCCATAGCAGGGTGGCCAGATCAAATATATTTGGCCTTACTAAGCTTGGTGCAGAGGTTACTGTGTCTGGCCCTCCAACCATGATTCCTGTAAAAGTTGAAGATTTGGGGGTAAAGGTTGTTTTTGATCCTCGGGAGGCTGTTAAAGATAAAGATGTGATAATGCTTTTGCGTATTCAGTTGGAAAGACAAAACAGATTTCTGTTTTCTACTTTAAGAGAATATTCATCCTTTTTTGGTATAACAGAAGAAGTAATTCAATATGCCAAGCAGGATGTCATTGTTATGCATCCTGGCCCAATTAACCGGGGGGTGGAAATAAATAACGATGTAGCTGATGGTGAAACCTCTGTTATACTTGACGAGGTGACAAATGGGGTTGCGGTTCGAATGGCTGTCCTTTATCTTTTGATAGGAGGTCAAACCAGTGATAACATACATTAAGAATGGCACCTTGGTCGATCCAATAAAGAGCTCTCTTGAACATGTTGATTTGTTGATTGAAGACGGGAAGATTATTGATATATTACCTTCAGTTGTTTCTTCTAAGGCTGTATCCTGTGACCGGGTCATAGATGCTTCCGGTAAATTTGTCATCCCTGGTCTGATAGACATGCATGTTCATTTGAGAGAACCAGGCTATGAATATAAGGAAACCATTGCCAGCGGCACAAGGGCTGCTGCAGCCGGCGGTTTTTCTGCCGTGGCCTGTATGCCTAATACCTTGCCCCCAAACGACTGTAGCGCTGTTACCGAGTTTATCTTAAGACAGGCCGAGAGGGCAGGATTTGCCCGTGTTTACCCCATAGCGGCCATTACTGTAGGACAAAAGGGAAAAGTTCTTACCGAGTTTGGTGATCTTAAAAATGCAGGGGCAGTAGCTGTTTCTGATGATGGGCTTCCTGTTACAAACAGTGAGATAATGAGAAGGGCAATGGAGTATGCTCTTTATCACGGGCTTGCAGTGATTTCCCATACTGAAGATTTGGAGTTGAGTGGTAATGGAGTGATGCATGAGGGTCGAGTTTCAACTCGGATCGGTTTGCAGGGAATTCCAGCGGCCAGTGAGGAAATAATGGTTTTCAGGGAGATAGCTTTGTCGAGATTAACAGGATGTCCGGTTCATATTGCACATGTGAGTACTGCCGGATCAGTTGAGTTGATACGAAGGGCAAAAGATGAAGGCCTTCCTGTTACTGCTGAAACTGCTCCTCATTATTTTACACTGGACCATTCTGCCCTGACCGGATATGACACATCTTTTAAGGTGAAACCTCCTGTCAGGACAAAAGGTGATGTCATTGCTGTAAAACAGGGTTTATTGGAGGGGGTAATTGATGTGATTGCAACTGATCATGCCCCTCATACTCCTATGGAAAAGGATGTCGCATTTGATGAGGCTGAGTTTGGAATGATAGGTCTTGAAACTGCATTGCCTCTGACCTTGAATCTGGTTCGGGAGGGGATTATGAATCTGCCCGATGCAATTGCAAAGTTGTCTTGTAATCCTGCATCTATCCTCCATGTATCCGGCGGTCGTTTGCAGAAAGGCTCAGTGGCGGATCTGGCAATTATTGATACGGAATGTATCTATAAGTTGTTACCTGAGGATATCATTTCCAAGAGCAAAAACTCACCATTTATTGGCAAGACCTTACAGGGCAGAAATGAACTGACAATGCTTGGAGGTAATATTGTCTTTGAAAGAAAAACATAGCATCCTTGTTGTTGATGATGAAGAGAGTATGCGTGAGTTTTTAGACATTATGTTGTCAAAAGAGGGTTATGATGTTGCTCTTGCAAGCAGTGGGGAAGATGCCTTTTCAATTCTTGATCAAAAAACATTTGATCTGGTTATAACAGATATACGAATGAAGGATATCGACGGAATTGATGTATTAAAAAAAACCAAGTCGGTCAATCCTGAAACAATGGTTATACTTATTTCTGCATTTGCAACGGCTGATACTGCAGTGGAGGCGATGAAAGAGGGCGCATATGATTATGTTCCAAAACCATTTGATCTGTCTGATTTTCAGACCCTTGTTAAAAATGCGCTCAAGTCCAAAACCAAGGTAATAGAGGAAGATTCTAAATATAATCATTATCATTTCAGCCGGTTGATTGGTGAAAGCCCTGAGATGCGGAAGGTCTATGACCTGATTAAACGTGTTGCCAAGACCAAGTCTAATATTCTGGTTTCAGGTGAAAGCGGGACGGGGAAAGAGCTGGTTTCAAGGGCTATACATGAAATGAGTCCAAGGAGTAAAAGACCTTTTGTTGTTATTAGCTGTGCAGGAATACCTGAAAACCTCATAGAAAGTGAACTGTTTGGCTATAAGAAGGGTGCCTTTACAGGGGCTGTAACAGACAAGGAAGGATTGTTTGATGTAGCAGATGGGGGAACGGTATTTCTTGATGAAGTTGGTGAGTTATCTCTTCCTATTCAGGTAAAACTGTTAAGAGTAATTCAGGAAAAGACTTTTACTGCTGTTGGAGGTGTGGAAGAAAAGCATGTTGATGTCAGGTTTATATCTGCAACCAATAAAAATCTTGAGCAGGAGGTAATAGACGGCAACTTTAGGGAAGATTTGTATTTCAGATTAAATGTAATACAGATTCCCTTGCCTCCATTGAGACAAAGAGAGGGGGACCTGCCTTTACTTGTAGAACATTTTTTAAAAAAATATTCTGAGGAACAGGGAAAGGATATTCGCAAGATGTCAACTTATGCCTTGGGAATATTACGCCAATACAGCTTTCCGGGCAATGTAAGAGAGCTTGAGAATATTATAGAACGAAGTGTTGCGCTTGAGACCTCTAATATCATTTTGCCTGAAAGTCTGACCTTGTCACATTTTCGTGAACGAGAGGTGGAAAAACGGAGGAGAAAATTTGATATGGGGCCTAATGGCATTGATCTGGATAAGGTTATGGCAGCTATTGAGAAAAATTATATCTTTAAGGCGCTTGAGCTCGCTAATGGTTCCAGGCAAAAGGCTGCCAAGCTGTTGGGAATCAACAGTAGGTCCCTTAGATACAGGATGGAAAAACTCGGAATCAAGGGAGCATAATTTTTGTTTTTGATGGTTTGATTTTTGGAATGCCCTGTATGTTCTGCGTCTGTTGAGCTGTTATCTGAAAAATCAATTGGTCTTTCTTTTTTATTCCCTGTTGTGAAATCTCCACAGGGTATTTTTTATGAAGTTGTTTGCAAATAGTTTTTTAGGAGCACTATAAAAAGGCCTGTCAAATTAAATGTTCTTGATCAGGGTATGGTATGTTTTGTTTTAACCCATATTTTTGATGTTTTGCTATTATGACTATAAAAATTGGAATGTTGTCGCCTGTTGCATGGAGAACCCCTCCACGACACTATGGGCCATGGGAAAGTGTTGTCTCTGTTCTGACAGAAGGATTGGTAAAGTATGGCCTTGATGTCACTCTGTTTGCTACTGCTGATTCACAGACCAAGGCAAGGCTTAAGGCGGTGTGTAAAAAGGGATACGAAGAAGATCCTTCTATTGACCCGAAGGTGTGGGAGAGTCTGCACATATCAGAGGTATTTGAACATGCAGATGAATTTGATATAATTCATAACAATTTTGATTTTCTTCCTTTGACATATTCCGGACTTGTGTCAACCCCTGTTGTTACTACCATACATGGTTTTTCTTCTCCCAAGATATATCCGGTGTATCAAAAGTATAATGGTCGGGTTTTTTATGTATCTATAAGTATGGCAGATCGGCTGGATTTGTTGGATTATATAGCGAATGTGTACCATGGGATTGATATCTCCAGGTTCACCTTCCAGCCTCATAGAGGTGAATACCTGCTGTTTTTTGGCAGGATACATAATGACAAGGGCACTAAGGAGGCTGTCAGAATTGCCCGTGCGAGCGGTATGAAGCTTGTTATAGCAGGGATCATACAGGACAGGCAGTATTATGAAAAAGAGGTTGAACCCTTTGTAGATGGGATAAATGTAATTTATGTGGGAAGTGTTGGGCCGGAAAAACGGGATAACCTTTTGGGTAATGCGTATGCACTGTTGCATCCCATAAACTTTAATGAACCTTTTGGACTGTCGGTTATTGAAGCAATGGCATGTGGTACTCCTGTAATAGCCTTTAAAAGAGGCAGCATGCCTGAACTAATAACTCGGGGAGTTAATGGTTTTTTAGTGAACGATGAGGATGAGGCAGTTGCGGCATTACACGATATTCCAAAGATTGACCGGTTTTTATGCAGAAAGGTGGTAGAGGAACGCTTTACTTCGGACCGCATGGTTAGAGACTATATAGAGGTTTACAGGCGTATTGTCAATATGACACGGATATCATAATGTTGTTATATATATACATACAGGAGAATAGGTGCTTACAGTTCTTATGAACAGATAAAAGGCCCTGCTGTGTTAAAAAGATATGATTTGTGGATGATAGACAAGGTATGTATCACATGGATCCTGTTATAAAAAGATATATCAAAAACCCTGTGCTAACGCCAGATGATGTTCCATATCCTGTTGCCACTGTCCATAATGCAGGTGTTGTTAAACATAATGGTATTTACATAATGCTTTTCAGATCACATTTGCATAATGGGCGTTCCATTATTGGTATGGCAAAAAGCAGGGATGGCTTTACCTTTAAAGTAGATCCAGTGCCTTTCCTGGTGCCTGCGCAACATGGAATTTTTGCAGAGTATGAAGAGTTTGGTATAGAAGACCTGCGTATTTGTGCTATGGAAGAGGATCCCCCTGACTATATCCTGACCTACAGTGCATATTCACGTCATGGGGTCAGGATTGCCATTGCGCGTACAAGAGATTTTGAGGATGTAGAGCGTATTGCCTTTATTACTCAGGCAGATATGAGAAATGTTGTTATATTTCCCGAGAAATTTAATGGCCGTTATGTTCGTTTTGATCGTCCTCATTCAGAAATATCTCCATGGTCAATATGGGTATCATACTCATCCGATTTGATACATTGGGGTGATTCAAAGGTTATCATAAAACCTTTGCAGTATCATTGGGATGAGATGAAGATAGGTCCTGGATCAACACCATTTAAAACTGCAAAGGGATGGATTAATATCTACCATGGTGTCTTCAATACTATGGCAGGTGCAATTTACCGGTTGGGAGTGGCCTTGCATGATTTAAGAGATCCTTCTGTTGTTATTGGTGTGTCTGATCACTGGATTTTGCAACCTGAGGATCCATGGGAACGTACAGGCTATGTTCCAAATGTGGTTTTTACCTGTGGATCTGTTCCGGAGGAGGACGGGACGGTTAAAATCTACTGGGGGGCTGCTGATACAGTTATGTGCGTGGGAACAGCGAGGATCGCTGATCTTGTGGATATGTGTCTGAATAGATCAAGACAGGCTGTATAGGGCAATATGTTTTTAATATGTCTTTAATTGGATATTTGTTCAAGGATATTGGCGTTTCCATTTTGCAACAAGGTTGAAGCATATGGAAAAAATAGAATTAAAAAGAAAGAAGGGGATATATATCAAGGATTCCGCACGTGTAATAACACGTTTGTACATGCCTGGTAATGCTGAACGCGTAAAAGGGCTTTTTGACCGCATTCTGAATATGTCCGAGGATGAAGTTTCTGCAGTTTTTGACTATGTTATTCAACATTTTTCAAACCGGCATAGAAATATTCTGGATGTGTTTGAACGAAATTTTCTTAAGGTCAAATCCTTTATTTCCAGAGATATAAAAATAAGTGATCAGAAACGTGCCTTGATAGGGGCATATTTTACAATGGAATATTCTATTGAATCAGCAGGTCTTTTTAATCCCTCTATTGTATTGCATCCGGATCAGGGTCATCTTTCCGAGGGTTCTGTCAGGTTTGTCATGAGTTTTCGGGCAGTGGGAGAGGGCCATATATCATCGATAGAGTTTAGAAGCGGTAAGATTGACATGGCCAACAATATCTCTATTGATCCAGTAAGCAGGTTTGTAGATACACCTGAGCTTCAGTTAAATCCTGTTTATCTTAAATCTCTGTTTGAGTTAAAACTGCATGAATTGGGGGTTTGCAATGAGATAACGACCTATCTGTTTTCCAGGTTGCCAGAGGAATTTACCTATGAGCAGGCCAAGAAAGAGCTTCAGTCGCTTTTAGATAGTGATATGTTTTCACGTGACTTATTGGATAAGACAGTTGAAACGTTTTTGTGGCTTGCAAGATCAAATTATGAAATCAGGTTTCGGTCTGATCGCAGGATATCTGAAAGGGTGATTTTTCCTGTATCAGAAAACGAGAGCATGGGGCTTGAAGATGCCAGATTTACCCGTTTTGTTAATGATGACGGGTTGGTTACCTATTATGCCACCTACACTGCATACAATGGCCGTGATATCTTGCCTCAGATGATCGAGACAAAGGATTTTGTTACCTTCAAAATCCTTACCTTAAACGGTAAGGCAGTGCAGAATAAGGGTATGGCTTTATTTCCGAGACGTATCAACGGTAAATTTGCCATGGTTTCCAGACAGGACGGGGTCAACAACTATATCATGTTTTCAGATAATATACATTTCTGGCAGGAATGTAATGTCATACAACAGCCTTCTGAGCCTTGGGAATTTGTTCAGATAGGTAACTGTGGCCCCCCCCTGGAAACTGAAAAAGGGTGGTTGTTGCTTACACACGGTGTGGGACCGATGAGGCAGTACTCTATAGGTGCTATACTGCTCGATTTGGATAATCCCGCAAAAGTAATTGGCCGATTGCCCTATCCTCTCCTTACCCCGAGGGAAGAAGAAAGAGATGGTTATGTGCCTAATGTGCTCTATTCATGTGGATCTATTATACATAATGGAGAGTTGATTATACCATATGGTATGTCTGACGTAAAATCAGGTTTTGCCTCTGTGCCACTTGATGAATTACTATGTGCAATGCAAACGTCCTGATATGAGAAAAGGAGTACCTGTTTATGGCAAGCGATATAAAAAGGTTTAACCTGTCAAGAATCGCTATAATTGGTAACCATTTGCCGCGCAAATGCGGAATAGCCACGTATACAACCAATCTTTGCAATGCGCTTGAAAAGGAACTTGAGTCCTCCGGGACAGATCTGTCTGTAGTGGCTATGAATGATAAACCAGAAGGCTATAATTATCCCCGACGGGTAAAATTTAATGTTAGGGTAAATGTGCAGACAGATTACTATTGGGCAGCAGACTTTCTCAATGCCAACCAGTACGATGTTATTCTGCTGCAGCATGAATTCGGGATATTTGGAGGGACAGATGGGTCATACATTCTGCATATGCTAAAGGCTCTGCATATGCCAGTTGTTACCAATCTGCACACTGTCCTTATAAACCCTTCTCCTGGGCAGAAGTTTGTTATTCAGGAGATTGCCCGTTTGTCAGATCATCTTTTGGTGATGAGTCATAAGGCAATAGAAATCCTGATAGATATATACAGTATCCCTGAAAGCAAGATTTCGTTTGTTCCTCATGGAATTCCTGATGTGCCTTTTGGAGAACCTGGTGAATACAATTATCGTCTTGGTATCAGGGATAAAGACATGATTCTTACCTTTGGTCTGTTGGGACCGGGTAAGGGAATAGAAACCATGATAAAGGCGATGCCTGCCATTGTTGAAAAACATCCTGAGGCAGTATATGTAATTTTGGGGGAAACCCATCCTCATGTAAAGGATATGTCAGGGGATGCCTATAGAAACAATTTGTATCAGCTGGCAAGGCAAATGGGTGTTAATGATAACATAGTCTTTTATAATCAGTTTGTTTCAGATGATACCTTGATAGAGTGTCTTAGAAGCGCAAAGATATATACGTTGCCATACCCAAAAGAAGAACAGATTACTTCTGGAACCTTGGCTTATGCCCTTGGGGTAGGTGCTGCAATTGTTTCAACACCTTTCTGGCATGCCCAGGAGCTTTTGGCAAATGGCCGGGGTTGCCTTGTTCCGTTCAATGATTCCAGGGCAATGGCCAATAGTATCATAGACCTTCTGGATAATGATCAGAAACGTGAAGATATGCGCAGGCGGGCCTATCAGTTCAGCAGGTCTATGGTGTATACAAAGGTGGCTCAGGAATATCTTTCTGTTATGACTGATGTTATAGAACTGCGCATGCAGGTGCCAAGAGATCTGGCCACAGCAGTTCAGGAGCACAGGGTTTTATCTGAATTTCCGGAGATAAACTTTTTGCATTTGAAGGCTATAACAGATGATACGGGGATTATACAGCATTGTGTATATAATGTCCCCAATGTTCTTCATGGGTACTGTACAGATGATAATGCCAGGGCGATTATTGCATTATGTACATATTATTCATTAAATAAAGATAAAACAATTTTGCCAATGCTGACAAGATATCTTGCCTTTTTGAATTTTGCCTTTAATCCTGACAAGAAAAGGTTCAGAAATTTTCTTTCTTATGATAGACAATGGCTTGATGATGCTGGAAGTGAAGATTCGCATGCAAGGGCGGTCTGGGGCCTGGGTACTGCTGTCAGATATTCACCGAACAGGGGAATTCAGAATATGGCCATGAGGCTGTTTCATTTGGCTCTTCCTGCCTTGGAGGACTTGTCTTCTCCACGGGCATGGGCGTTTAGTGTTGTGGGACTTGATGCATATCTCAACAAATATGGAGGCGATTCTCATGTCCGGGAACTGAGAACATTTCTCGCAGAAAAGCTGTTTGCGCTTTTTCAGAAAAACTCTACAGAAGATTGGCCCTGGTGTGAAGACGCAGTAACATATGCAAATGCCAAGTTACCACAGGCCTTAATCCTTGCAGGACAATGGATACCTAATGAAGAGATGTTCAGGGTTGGGACACGGGCACTCAGGTGGTTGCTTGATCAACAGACATCTGAAAATGGATGTCTTTCAATAATTGGCAATGCAGGATGGTATAGCAGAGGGGGGAAAAAGGCAAAATTTGATCAACAACCTATAGAAGTGATGAATCTTATTGATGCATGTATTGATATATATATTGCAACAGCAGATACCGTCTGGTTTCAGGATGCCCAACGTTGTCTCGGGTGGTTTCTCGGGCAAAATGATTTGGGCATGCCTCTTTACGATTTTGAAACCGGAGGATGTTATGACGCCCTTCAGCCAAATGGGGTCAATGAAAATCAGGGAGCCGAATCTACACTTAGTTGTCTTATTTCATTAATTAAGATGTACAAAATAATGGGAATGCACAACCTTGTTGCAGACAACAAATTGCTTTTTGGTATGATGAACTGATATATGAACCCGGCTTTCATCTAAAAAATATGATATGCAAAAACCTGGTTAACCCGGGACACAATGTAATCAGATTATGTTTTTATTCCTTTTGTTTCCCGGGTTTTTTGTGGACTGTGTTTTATTCCTATCCCATCCATCCTGATGAGCGTTTTACAGTTCCATTCCGTTCAATTATAAAACATTCACAGTCAGGCTGGCTGTTTATGAAATTTATACCTTTTTGTGGATCTAAAACGAAAACAGTGGTGGATAGGGCATCAGCCTTTTGTACTGTCGGTGCCATTATGGATACACTTACTGACTGTTGGGGAGAAAGGCCTGTATGAGCGTTAACAATATGATGAAATAACTTTTGTTTGTCGTAATAAACCTCATAATTGCCTGAGGTAGCTACAGCACCGGTGTTCATATGAATAATATCAGGATATTTTCTTTGTTTATGAGGATCCTGAATTGCAATAGTCCATTTTTTCCCATTTGCTGCGGTCCCGCTGGTGCGTATATCACCACCGGCATTAATCAAATGGTTTTTGATACCATGTTTTCTCAGTATATATGAAGCCTTATCTACAATATAACCTTTTGCAATTCCATCAAGGGTAATTCCCATATTACTATGCGTAAAGTAAAGAGAATTATTATTCAGTTTAAGATGATTGGCCCCAACACGTTTCAGAACATCAGTAATCTGATCAGGGTCAGGGTCATAACCCCTGTTCGAGCATTCCATGTATAGATCTATTATCGGTTTAACCGTGATATCAAATGCTCCCCTGGATCTGTGATATAATGCCTGAGCATTAATAATAACCTCTTTTAGCTCCTTGGGTATCCCCCTGATTTTCCCCGTATGATTTAATTCGTAAACAGGAGATTCCTCCTTGAAACGGCTCAGTATGGAACTCAATCTGTTAATTTCTTCAAATGCCTGGCCAAATGCATCTTCTGCCTGGGTTCTGGATTTGTGTATTGCCGTAATACTTACAAAAGTTCCCATTGCAAGGCGCATTTCACTTATTTTGTATTCTTTCCGGCTGAACAAAAAAGCTTCAGCAGGTTTTACCGGCATTATTACAGGCGCCATTGTAGAGACACCTAACAAACCTGAAAGCTTTAAGAAAGAACGTCTGTCTATCTTCTTGTTTTCATTAATATTGTTCATTGAATAATTCCTTATAAAAAGATTAAGCATTTGCCATTTTTTGTTTGTCATTTACATTGGCGGATTTTTTTGCATCTGCATCATATATTCTAAGTATGTGTCTTGGACACTTCTCAACGCAGATCTCCTTGCATTCCGCACCATACTCACTACATGCCTTATGATCTATCCGTATTTGACTGTCTTCATATGTAATGGCTTTTGCAGGACAGACTTTTACACACATCTTGCATGAAATACAGCCTACCTTGCAGACTTCCTTAACTTCCTTTCCCTGATCTTTACTTGAACAGGGCAACCAGACTCGAGCCTTTCTGGTTTGAATTTCTATGACGTTCTTGGGACATGTCTTTGCACAGGTTCCGCATCCAACACAGATATCCGGGTCTATGACCGGAAAACCTTCTTTTATTTGAATTGCATTAAAAGCACATACTTTTGCGCAGTCTCCCAAACCTATACATGAATATTGACAGGCAGATGGCCCACCGTTTGCGAGATTGGCAGCAGCGCATGTCTGATATCCAATATATTGATATTTTTGGGGTACCTGTCCCTCTATTTTTGAACAGCGTACTACAGCAAGTACGTCTTCAACTTCAGCCATCTTTTTACCTGTAATTTCGGCAACCTTTTTTCCAACAGCCTCCCTTCCGGGCACGCATAGATTGGGTGGTATTTCCGGATCTTCTGCAACGGCCATTGCGTATCCTTCACATCCGCCGTATCCACAGCCACCACAGTTTGCTCCGGGAAGCACTTCCATTACCTCTTCTACAAGAGGGTTGGTCTCTACAGCAAATTTGTGTGCGGCAAGTGCCAAACCTATACCAAAGAACAGGCCTATACAACCAAGAAGGGCAATGCCTCCAATCGCCATTTTTACTAATGTAGGATCCATAGTTGTTTGATGTCTCCTGTTACAACATTATGTTAAGATTGTTAAAATTTGTTAAATCGAAATAATTTTTTGCAAAACCGTTAAAATATCTTTAATCCTGAAAACCCGAGAAAGGCAAGGGCAAATTGTCCAGCAATGATAAAGGCAATTGGCAGGCCTTTAAATGTGGGAGGTATTCCTGCCAGTTCCATACGTTCTCTTACTGAACCCATAAGATAGAGGGCAAGCAGAAAACCAAGACCAGCACCAAGACTCAGCATGAATGTTTCCCAATAGTTATATCCCTCTGTTGCCATGATCAAAGGAACTGCCAATATTACACAGTTGGCAATAACAAGTACCAGATAAACACCGAACTCTTTAAAAAGAACAGGATTTATTTTTCGTAAAATGGTATCTACTGCCTGCACAGTAAGAGAAACCAGGCCGATAAATACTATTATCTGCAGATAGTCAAGGTCATATGGTTTCAAGATGTATTGATTCAGGATCCAGCTTATGGAAGTGGCAAAAAGAATACAGATTGTAAAAACTACCCCCATACCCTTTGCTGTTGCCTTTTTTTTCGATGTGCCAAAGAAGACACAAAGGCCGAGGTATTTGGTAAAGACAAAATTATGAATTAATAATGCTCCCAGCATAATGGAAAGGAGAAAACCGATGTAGGGTTTACTTACAGAAAAGACTGTTTTTTCTGCACCACCTATTTTAAAAAGTGTAACCCTGTATTTTTTTGCTGTATTGAGCGGTTCCGCAAAACTGAGAATGACCTTTTTGTTGTCTGCTGACAGCTTGACGGATGAAACAGGCACACGGATATCCGGATCCTGTTCCTCTACCACATAATAATGTTCTATAGAAGATGCTTTGGCAGGATCTATGCTTTTGGAGAAATGAATTACAATTTCATTCTGACCTGCAAAACTGGTATCAGTAATCAGCCCTTTTGCCTCTGAGGGGACACTAAAGGCAGACAGACACAGGGTTATAATAAAAACAAAACAATATCTTATCAGTTTCATATCTTGTTATCCTCTTACTTTGTAATACGTTTTTTATACGTTGCCTCTATCCAGTTGAAGAAACCCATCATTAAGCCTACTACAAAAAAACCGGCACAAGGCAGAATAAAAAACAGGAGAGGTTTAAATCCAAGGATATCATATCCCAATAATTTGCCTGAGCCTAATAATTCTCTGACAAAACCAAGCGTAACCATACCAAACATGAAGCCCAGCCCCATTCCAATTCCATCCCAAAAGGATGCAGTTACCGGCTCTTTACAGGCAAAAACCTCAAGACGCATGGTAATAATTGCAAATGCCACAATGAGCTTTATGAATATTCCCATTTTGGCATAGGCCTGAGGAAAATAGGCGGAAAGAGTCAGATCAATTACCGTAACCCATGTTGCTATTATTAGGGTATAGGTAGGAATACGGATACGGGGATGGATGAAATTTTTGATAAAAGAAACTGTAACACTGGAGAATACCTGGACAAACAGCACTGCAACTCCCAACATAAGTCCATTCATAACAGTAGTTGAAATACCAACTGCCGGACACATGGAAAGTGCAAGCCGAAAGATTGGATTTTCTTCAAAAATTCCATTTGTAACAAGTTGTGAGTACGATTTATCAGTTGCCACGTTCTTTATCCTCTTTATGTGATATAATGTAGACAGGCAAATTAATTCATCTGTGAATGAACAGCGAACTATACATGCCTTTCAGGTTCTTATGGCTTATATAAATTTTGCCGATGTGCTAAAAAGGAACACTGATATTGTGTTTTTTCAATATGGTATCCAATACATTTATACGATAGGCAAATTTCTTCGTCATAGCCTTTATGCCGTTGGTAACACGGCTTGAAGAAATGGTGGCACCTGTAAGTGCATATATCTTACTGTTTTTATATTTTTTCATAATTGAAACTGCCTGTTTTTCATCAAGCTTTCCCTCTAATGCATTGAAATAATCCTCTGGCAGTGGTTCTTTAACAACATCCAGCTTTTTTATAGCTTCAAATGGTTTGAACATGAACTGTTTTTTAAAGTAATTTTGTGATATTTCAGCTCCCAAACCCGGATCTTCTTCATTGTCCATTATTTCAAGACCAATAATATTCAGTTCTGGATCAAGTGCAAGTATAATGGAGATGTTTGATTTGTAACCCGGAAACTTGCCTGAGAGAAGATATGCCTTTCTTTTTCCTTTATCTGTAACAACGGTAATTTTGTCGCCAAAAGCTACTGTTTTATCATTTCCTATGGTTGCCTGTATTATTTCATCACGTTTTTTTTGCTCTTTAACTTCTTCTGTGCTAATAGAAATCTTTTTCTTTAAAACCAGATTGCCATTGCCATTAATAACAATAAACAAGAAAGACTCCTCGTTATTATCGGCAGTTGGAAGCAGATACCCAATAAATCTGTCTCCGTTCATTGTAACAACGTATCTGAAGATATCATGAAACGATATGGTTGCAGGTACAGGTTTGGATTGTGAAAAGCCAAGCAAAGAAAGCATGACCTTTTTTTCGTGTGCATATTCATTTGCCTTTTTTGCCTTTTCTGTAAAGACAAAGGTAGTCCCCATAATCAGGGCAGCAATCAGACACGATAATGTAAGACGCACAATTATGGTAATTATATCTTTCATTTTTCACCTCCCAACGGAGGAGCAAAACGCTTTGGTTTAAACCATCCATCAAGAGCTATGCTAATAGGATTCATTAACAGAATAGCATAACACACACCTTCAGGGTATCCTCCTTTTAATCTGATCAACACGGTTAGGGCTCCAATACAAACACCAAATATAATTTGAGCTGTTTTGTTGCTTGGGGATGTAACATAGTCCGTTGCCATAAAAAATGCCCCTAAAAGAGCTCCTCCTGTCAGGACTGCCAGTAAAGGATCTCCGGAACACAATGTTTTGCCTCCAAAAATCCATGTTAAAAGAGCAATGGTTCCAAGCATGGAGACTGGAATATGCCACGTAATATAACCACGATACATTAAATAAAGGCCTCCCAAGACTATCAACAGTCCGGAGGTTTCTCCTATACAGCCTGGCCTCCACCCCATAAAAAAACTTCCATATACAGATGAAGAAGGACCAAATGCTGCATTAAAGGCTGCAATTCCATGTTCTTTCATGATTGCGAGAGGAGTTGCCGTTGAAATTGCATCTATTCCTTTACCCATGTAAGAAAAAATGGCTCCGTTGTGAAGAGGAGGCAGCCATGCCGATGTCATGGCCACTGGGAATGTTGCCAAAAGGAATGCCCTGCCAAGCAATGCCGGATTAAATATATTGTATCCTATTCCACCCAGCAGCTGTTTCCCTATGTATATGGCCATTACAGCGCCAAGTATGGGAATGAAGATTGATACCCCCGGCGGAATAACAAAGGCAAGAAGAACACCGGTCAGAACAGCGCTTCCATCTTTGATGGTTATTGGTTTCCCCAATGATTTTTGACTTATGGCCTCCACTGCCACACAACTCGCTACGGATACTGCTGTAATTAGCAATGTCTGTACGCCAAAGATAAAGACTGAAAGGATAAGGGGTGGCATTAGACAGGCCACAACAGTCCACATGATCTTTGCCACCGATTCCTTACTGCGAATATGTGGAGAAACAGAAAGACTCCACAACTTCATAGGATTGGATGTCTGATTGTTGGTTGCTTTTGCTTCGATGATGACTCTCCTTTAATAAATCTTTCTTTGGGCTGATTGTAAAATGTTCCTTTTTATGATCACATGAATGATCGGCAGCCAATCCTGCCCTGTTTATACAGGATCAGGTGCAGAAGCATTCCAATACAGGGCAAAACTGGAAAGTAATTTATAAATCAGCCCATTGGTTAAACATTTATTTTTTTACCTTTCCCTCCATATTGGTTTCAAAATATCCCTTTCAAAGCGTTGTCTGTTTACCTTGTGATACCCCCCCGGGGAGAGTTTGCAAATGGAGGCTTGGTACACCTTAAATTGCGTTAGCTTAAGGCAGTATTCAACGTTTTGAAAGTGAGCACTTCCCTTAAATTAATGCCTTGCCCGCATTTTTGCCAACCGTATGAACTGTACCAAAGGACGCTTTGCAGGACAGACATAGGCGCAACTGCCACATTCAAAACAGTCAAAAACACCAAACTGTTCGGTGTCGCTGGCCCTGTCTGCTTCAACATATATTCCCACTTCCTTGGGTTCCAGTCCCATAGGGCATGCCTCAAGGCACCAGCCGCATTGAATGCAGGAAGATAATGGCCTGGTATCAATTTCTTCCTCGGTTAGAAACAATACCGATGATGTCGTTTTTGTGACAGGGATATCAATAGTAGATACTGCAAAACCCATCATTGGACCGCCCATCACTACGCGAGCCAGTTCAGGGGTTGTGCCGCCGCAAAAATCCACTATATCCCTGACAGATGTTCCGACCTTGACAAGCAGATTGGCCGGTCTTGTTATTCCTCTGCCGGATACAGTAAGAACTCTCTCATACAATGGTTTGCCCAGGACAACTGCATCGTAAACTGCTTTTGTTGTGGCTATGTTTTGCACCACAACTCCAACAGATGATGGCAATGCCATGGAAGGAACCTTGCGGCCGGTTATTGTCTGAATAAGTTGTTTTTCAGAGCCTTGGGGATATTTTACTTCAAGAGGTGCAACATTGATATTGAATTCATTGTCTGAAGCAGACCTTGTTGCTTCAGTCATGGCTTCTATTGCATCAGGTTTGTTTTTTTCAATTCCTATCGAACAGTTTTTGATGCCAAGAATCTTTAAAATTATCTTGACGCCCTCGACAATCTCTTTTGTTGATTCCAGCATTAATCTGTGATCTGCTGTTATGTAAGGTTCACATTCTGCACCGTTAATCAGTAATGTGTCAACAGGATTGTCCTTTGGTGGATTCAACTTGACGTGAGTTGGAAATCCTGCTCCACCCATTCCAATAATACCTGCATTGTGAACCTTTTTAAGCAGATCTTCAGGCGCAAGACCTTGCCATTCTGAACTTTTCCATTGTTTTGATGGCGCTTCCTGATCAACTGCAATAGTTATCGATGGAGTTGTTACTCTGATAGGATGCGCAGATTTTCCAAAGGCCTTGATTGTTCCTGCGGCAGGTGCATGCAGGGGAACCCCGAGTCCTTTTGTTACATCAGCTATCAGATCTCCTTCGGTAACACTGGAACGTTTTTCAACAGTTGGTGTGCACGGTGCTCCTATATGCTGCCCAAGGATAATTTCCAATTTTGACGGCATTGGCATGATTTCTATACGCAAATGCTCTGTCAACTCTTTTGACTCTGGCGGATGAACGCCACCTTTTGGGAATGTTAAAATAGATGCCATATTACCTTTTTTTTATGATTTTATGTTTTTTTATGATTTGTTTTGCTTCCTGCCCAGCAGAACAGGGAACAGACAATAACAACATTGCCGACCGGATTTAAGGTGTTTTGTTACCCCTCCCTGATCATAAAGACGCAGCCAGATCTTTTGAGAATTAATCTTGCTGTAAGGTAAAACCTAAATAATCGAAAATTGTTTTTGAGTCAATAAAAAATATCTTTGGTTAAATATTTTTCCTTATATCTTCCTTTCTATCTCCTGTTTATTAAAGTACAATATTATTTTGTGATTGAACAGTTTCCATCCATAAACAGTTTTTTTATCAATATCTGTGTCAAGTTGCGGGGGAGGGGCAGGGCATCTGTATGTCTTTTATGTCTTTGCACAATGACTTGGTTTGTGTATGCCTTGTTTGAATTTCCTGCCATTCGGGCGGTTTTCCTGTTCCTTTGAACTTGTGCGGAATTTCTCATTTATGAATATGAAGATTCCCTTTTGGTCAGTGGGGTTGATTGATCAGGAGGTATGATCGGGATCTCTCTTGGTTATGGTGCCAGAATTGATGGAGGGGTATTCCCTAAACGAATAACAGGGAGGATGAAAATGGATGCAAAAGAGTTATACGATGCTCATCTTGACTATTATAAAAAGATTGCCTACATCAACAGCAGGGAACAGTACGAAAGGCTTTATGACAGGTCAATTAATGATGTTGATGCCTTTTGGGGAGAACAGGCAAGGGAATATCTGTCATGGATGAAACCATGGGATACGGTTTTTGAGTATGATCCTAAAGAGATATCTGTAAAATGGTTCAATGGCGGGAAGTTAAATGCATCGTACAACTGCCTTGATCGTCATCTGGACAGGTATGGAAATCAGGTTGCCTATTACTGGGAAGGTGATAGCCCTGATGAGTGCAAAAGGATTACCTACGGGGAACTGTATAGCGAGGTAAACAGAATGGCGGCTTTTCTGAAATCAAGGGGAGTAAAAAAGGGAGATCGGGTGATTATTTACATGCCCATGATTGTTGAGCTGCCTGTAGCCATGCTTGCATGTGCCAGGATTGGAGCAGTGCACAGTGTGGTTTTTGCCGGTTTCAGCGCCGAAGCTCTATCAAACAGGATCCAGAATTGTGGTGCCGATATTCTTATAACAGCCACTTCTTCCATGAGAGGGGGGAAGGTTGTTCCTCTCAAAAATATTGTAGACAAGGCCCTTAAGGCGTGCCCTGATATAAGACTTGCCATTGTTTACAATAGGGGAGATGCCGGAATTACTCTCGACGGCAAAACAGATATCTGGTGGCATGATGCCATCTCTGATCCTGCCCTTCCTGAAACCGTTGACCCTGAACCAATGGATGCGGAAGATCCTCTGTTCATACTCTACACCAGCGGAAGCACAGGCACTCCAAAGGGGATGGTCCATACACACGGGGGGTATCTGCTTTATGCCGCCATGACAACGAAGCTGGTGTTTGATCTCAAGGATGATGATCTGTTTTGGTGTACTGCGGATATAGGATGGATAACCGGTCACAGTTATGGTGTGTATGGCACATTGATCAATAGGGCAACAAATATGTTGTTTGAAGGTATTCCGAGTTATCCTGATTTTGACAGATACTGGGCCATTGTGGAAAAATACAGAATTACCAAATTTTATACAGCGCCTACTGTTATACGTGCACTTTCAAAAGAAGGGGTTGAGCATATTAAAAAACATGATATTTCGTCCTTGAAACTGCTTGGCTCAGTAGGAGAGCCTCTTAATCCAGAGGCATGGCGCTGGTATTATCGTCATGTGGGACGAAACTGGTGCCCTATCATAGATACATGGTGGCAGACAGAAACCGGTGGACACATGCTTACACCCCTTCCAGGTGTGGCCCCTCTGAAACCGGGTTCCTGTTCCTTCCCCTTTTTTGGTGTTGATCCTGTTATTGTGGATGAAACAGGAGATCAGGCCATATTCCCCGAACAGGAGGGTGCCCTTTGTATCAGAAGACCTTGGCCTGGCATGGCTCGTACAGTCTTTGGAGATCATGAGAGATTTAAGGAAACTTATTTTAGCCAGGTCCCCGGGATGTATTTTTCCGGAGATGGAGCAAAAAGGGATGAAGACGGTTATTACTGGATCATTGGTCGTATTGATGATGTCCTGAATGTCTCGGGCCATCGTTTGGGTACGGCAGAGATTGAATCAGCACTTGTGTCACACAAGGATGTTGCTGAGGCTGCGGTTGTGGGATTTCCTCATGATATTAAGGGGCAGGGTATATATGCATTTGTTACCCTGGCTTCCGGTGTCCGCAAATCTGAGGATCTGAAAAAAGATTTGAAAAAACTTGTGCGTCATGAAATAGGTCCTATAGCCACTCCTGATGTGATTCAGTGGGCAGATGCGCTTCCCAAGACCAGAAGTGGAAAAATCATGAGGCGTATTTTGCAAAAGATCGCAGCACACAAAACCGATGATCTTGGAGATCTTTCCACTATCGCTGATCCCGCGGTTATTGACAGACTTGTTGCAGACAGGTCTTCCTGTTAGATCTGAATCATGAAGGGTCATGGCAAGAAGAAAATTTTCTTTGAAGTTAAAGAATATGCACAGGAAGATTATCCATATCTTGCAGATATGTATGATGTCTTTGTGCCAAAAGGAAAATTTCAGGGCATTCCGCCGTGTGACAATGACACGTGTTCAATTTGGCTCAGACATGTGACTGACAACGGCAAGAACTTTGTTGCGTATGTAAAAGGCGGCAACAGGATTGTTGGTCATGTAGCCCTTTTGCCCGATTTCGACAAACTGGATGCAGAATATCTGGCTTTTGTTGTTCAGTCATACAGGGGAAAGGGAGTGGGGAGCAAACTTACACAACAGGCCATCAAATGGTGCAGACGCAACGGAATAAAAATCATATGGTTGACGGTAGATGCTCACAATTTCAGGGCAATTCGTCTTTACAGGAAACATGGTTTTTATTTTCCCAAGCCCGTTGATTGTATGTCGGAACGATTGATGGTGTTAAAACTGTAAGAATAAAGAAGACTTGGTTTTCCGGAATTTTATTGTTACAGGAAGATCGGAGCAGGTATGAAAACAGGTGTTGTCCGGGATGACCGGTATCTTGTTCATAAACCAGGTTATAATCATCCTGAGCATCCGAGACGACTTAAAGCCGTGTATGATGCACTGGACAGGTATCACAATGATAATCTGATTACAGTCACTCCAGAGCCTGTTACTCTTGAAACCCTTGAACTGGTCCATACCCCCTTTTATATTGATAAGGTTCTGAAAACCGCAGAACATGATTTTACCAGTCTGTCAATTGATACACCGGCAAGTTCGATGACATACCTTGCTTCATGGCTTGCTGTGGGCGGGTGCATAAAGGCGGTTAATGAGCTTTTTGCCGGCAAATATGATGCATGTGTTGCCCTTGTACGTCCCCCTGGTCACCATGCAATGAGAAACTCTGCCGGTGGATTCTGTATATTCAATAACTTGGGTGTTACAGCACGTTATGCATCAAAACAGTACAGGCTAAAGCGTATAATGATTATTGATTGGGATGTGCATCATGGAAACGGCATTAATGATCTTTTCTATGGAGATCCTGAAATCTTTTATCTCTCTACTCATGATATACTGCTTTATCCCTACACGGGAAACTTTGAAGATGTGGGAGCAGGAGCAGGGGAGGGGTACACCGTAAACATACCAATTTACAGAAACATGAAAGATGAGGATTTTGTGTGCATCTATCAGCGGATACTTGTCCCTGCTATCTTGAGATACAGGCCGCAGTTGATTCTTGTTGCAGCGGGTTTTGATGCCCATCATGATGATCCTATAGGCAGATGTAATCTGACAGAACAGGCCTTTTCATGGTTGGCCGGTTTTTTGTCAACTATAAGAAAAGAGGTGAAAAATCCTCCGGTTCTTTTTGCCCTTGAGGGAGGATATCAGCCACGTGCCCTTGCCGACTCGGTGATGTCGCTTGTCAGGAGCCTGACTGCAGATAATTCCTGGTTTGATGCGCCGGAACCTGAATCAGAGCAGGCCTTGAAAATTGTAGATCGGGTTATGGAAACGCACAGGAGCTTTGGGATTCTGGTGGAATAGGAACCTGACCTGTAGTATCCTTTGTTATGAAACCTTTATTGTTATGAAACCTTCCGGGCTGTTTTTAAAAGCTGAAAGATTATCCCCGGAAAGGCCATGGAACCAAGAATCAATTCGTGGATGAAACCTGATTTGCAGTAATGAGTTCAATCCAATTGATATGGAATGATGTAGAAAAGTGATAAAGGCAAGAATAAAGGCACAGAACAGGCTGGCAAATCTTAAGGATTATAAGGACTGTTACAGGAAATTTTCCTGGGCTGAGATAGAAAAGATCTTTACGTGGTATGAAACCGGTTGTTTGAATATTGTTCATGAGGCCATTGACAGGTGGGCAGATAATCCTGAAAAAAAGGATCAGAAGGCACTCATATTTGAAGCGGAAAACAAGACTGTGTCTTTTACCTATCAGGATCTGAAAGATAAATCGTGTCAGTGGGCAAATCTCTTTTTACATCTCGGTCTGAACAGCAGGGACAGGATCTTTGTATTTTTGCCTCCATGCCCTGAGATATATTTTGCCATACTTGGATGTATTCGTGTCGGAATTGTCTTTTCCCCGCTTTATTCCAGCCTTAATTATGATGAGCTGGAAGGTATTATCACAAATGGAAAACCGCGTTGTGTGCTGACCAATTCAGATCTTGCAGAAGTTCTTCCTGTTGACGTGATGGATTCTGTTTATGTTGTAGGCTTTGTGGACGATGCCCTGCCCGGAATTTTTAAAAAAGAAGTTTCTGTCTTAAGGGTACTTGAACAGATGGAAAAAACAAGGGAACCTGTCTGGTTAAGAGAAGATTTTCCTCTGTTTCTTATTTATACATCCGGTTCCACTGGTCCGCCAAAGGGTGTTGTACATTCCCATAAAGATATGGCTGGACAGCTTGCAACAGGCAAGTATGTGCTTGATCTTACATCAGAAGATATCCTCTGGACAGATGGAGAACCAGCCTGGATTACCGGTACGGTTTACGGTATGTTCGTTCCCTGGCTGTGCGGAGTTACTTCTGTTGTTCAGGGGGATCCTTTTTCTGCGTCTACCTGGTACCGTACGCTGGAACAGCACCATGTATCTGTATGGTACACTACTCCTGCAACAATCAAGCTGCTTATGCGGGCAGGAGAAGATTTGCCGACACGTTACAATCTTTCTGCGCTCAGACACATAGTCACTGTAGGGAAGCATCTTGGGCCTGATCTCTTTTACTGGGTGTGCAAAAATCTTGGGCTTTCGCCTCATGATACCTGGTGGATGAGTGAAACAGGCGTTATCTGTCTGGCTAATTTTCCTTCCATGGATATAAAACCAGGATCAATGGGTAAGCCGGTGCCAGGTATTGAGGCTGTTGTTATGGATGAAGATGGAAATATCCTTCCTCCTTTAACTATGGGAGAGCTTGCCCTTAGGGTGCCATGGCCTGGGCTTATGATATGTATATGGGGGGACAAGGAAAGATATCAGGAATATTTCCGTGTGAAAGGCTGGTTTTTAACCGGGGATATGGTTCTCAAAGATGAAGAAGGCTACTACTATCATCAGGGACGAATGGATGACCTTATCAAGGTGGGAGACAAGCGTGTAGGACCATTTGAGATAGAACATGTGCTGTGCCAGCACCCTGCAGTGTGGGAAGCCGCTGTTATATCTCTGGCAGAGAGGGGAAAAGATCCTGAATTGAAAACCTTTGTTGTTCTGAAAAAACAGGTTGTTGCATCAAATCGTATTAAACAGGAAATAAAGGCCTTTGTCCGTGCCAATTTTTCTCCTGGCCTTCCATTAAAGCATATAGAGATACTGGACAAACTGCCGCGGACTGCTTCAGGGAAGCTTTTAAGAAGGGTCCTTAGGGCCAGGGAATTGGGCCTGCCGAGTGAGCATTTTTAATTTGTAAAAAAAGCACATTCAGTTTTGGA
>CAYWEN010000005.1:0-17289 GCA_964457545.1 uncultured Desulfobacterales bacterium
TCCATGTTGAAATCTTTGCTAAAGCAAACAAACTTGATTTGCCAATACAATCATGATATATGGAAGACCTGTTATAAAAATCGTTAACACAGCGACATTATGAAATAATTCAGAAAATTCTAACAGTCATAAAAAAATAAAGCAAAAATCAAGACAAACCCCTTGATCTGACTGTCAATCCGCTGGTATTGCTTGACAGCAGCCTGACTCCGACAACATACAGAAGCATAAGAGCCTGATAACCATAAGTTCTGTTCATAATCTTCTGTATGGTAAAAAAACACAATTATACAGATCAAAAAAGGCTGTATTCCCTGTTTATTGACAACTATGGACAAAAAATATCTTTTGCCGACCTCCATTATAGACAGCAACAACAAAACAGTTACAGATTATGCTGTCCAATGCACAAAAGGCATAAAAGACCCTGTGGAACAGGCTGTAAAGATATATTATGCAGTCCGTGATAACATATGGTATGATCCCTACTCTCCCTTTTATCTTCCTGAACATTACAGGGCAAGCAATGTACTAAAAAACAAAAGGGGATACTGTGTACCCAAGGCATCGTTGCTGTGCGCCCTTGGAAGGGCACTTGGCATTCCTTCCAGACTCAGTTTCTTTGATGTGCGTAATCACCTGGCAACAAAACAGCTTATAGAATTTTTTGGAAGCGATCTGTTTGTGTATCACGGAATAACGGAATTTTACATAGAGGGCAAATGGGTCAAAGCAACACCTGCATTCAATGCCAGTCTATGTGAGAGACACGGGGTTGAACCCCTGGAATTCAACGGAAGAGAAGACTCTATCTTTCAACCTTTCAACAACAAAAAACAACAGTTCATGGAGTACATTACTGAACACGGTACATATGCGGACGTGCCAGTAGACGAAATACTATCGGCATGGAAACAGGCATATGGCAAAGACAGGATAGAACTATGGATAAAAACCTTTGAAAGATCAGGAGGTAAATCCATCCGTGATTTTTCAGCAGAAGACATCTGGAAAGGAAAAGATAAAAATGGAATGTAAACAGGAAAAAAACAGGAACCACTGTCCATGCACATATGAACCATGTGCAAGAAAAGGCATATGCTGTGAATGTATCAGTTATCATTTGAACATGAGACAACTTCCAGGATGTTGTTTCACAAAAGAAGCAGAAGCCACATATGACCGATCTTTTGAGCATTTTGCAAGGCTGGTGACAGAAGGAAAATTATAGCGTCCATAGATAATACTTTCTTCTCTTGCAAGTACGTTTCATATGTAAAGATGCAATCCGTGAAAGGGGCAGGCATATTACAACACATACCCCTTATTACATTAAAAACAAATACAGCAGATGTGCTTTTCACAGAAACATTAATGCTTGAATGCCCTCTGTCCTGTAAAAACCATGGTCACAGGGGGATCCTGTTCATTACATGCCTCAATAACCTCGTAATCTCTTATAGATCCTCCAGGCTGAACTATAGAGGTAATGCCTTCCTTAAAGGCAACATCAACCCCGTCCCTGAAAGGGAAAAAGGCATCTGAGACCATACATGCACCTGAAAGTCCTGCCTTTGCCTTACGGGTTTCATTATCGATTTCAGAAAGGAGTTCTCCATCCCTTTTACCTTCTTTCACCATACGCTGAAAATCCTTGTATGACACACGGTATTTCCTGAAACACAGGGCATCAGCATATTTGGTATACGCCTTATAAACAGCTATTTCAGCTACTCCTACACGATCCTGCTCTCCCGTACCTATACCAACTGTCACACCATCTTTCACATAGATAACCGAGTTGGAAGTAACACCCTGCTCCACCTGCCATCCAAAAAGCATATCCCTGTATTCCTTTTCTGATGGTGTTCTCAGTATCTTAAATTCCCTGCCGTCATGAACATCTGATGCAAGCCTGAAATCCTCAATACTTTTGATCCTGTTAAGAGAAGACTGCTGAACAATTATTCCTCCATCCATAAGACTTTTAAAATCCACAAACCTCATGTCAACATAGTCAGCAAGCCTGTCCATCCTTGTAATACGTATTATTCGAAGATTTGGCCGCTGTGTAAGCAAAGCCAGGGAACCTTCTTCAAAATCAGGGGCAGCAACAACTTCAAGATACCTGTCTGCAATCATTCCGGCCGTCTCAACATCCACCGGCCTGTTATATACAGCACATCCGCCAAAGGCAGCAATGCGGTCAGCCATATCGGCCTTTTCATAGGCATCAGCAATGGTACTGCCATAGGCTACCCCGCAGGGATTATTATGCTTAACAATAACCACTGCAGGCCCCTGATCAAGATATTTCAATATATTAAGAGCATTATCCAAATCTGTAAGATTTATTTTTCCGGGGTGTTTTCCGCTCTGGATCATGTCTCGTTCAGTCAGGGCAGACACCAGCCCCCTGCCTGGCATAATAAACTCACACCCACCAAGAATCAGGTTTCCGCTCACTATTTCATAAAGGGCCGCCTCCTGCCCGGGATTTTCCCCATAACGCAACCCCTTTTTTACAATATCACCTGTTTTCTCATCCTTTATCTTCCAGGTGCGCTTTTTATACATAAGGACCTGATCACCAAAGGAAATAGTCATGTCCTCAGGAAAATGATCATCCATTACAGTTCGGTACATCTTTTTCAGATTATCTTTCATAACATCCTCTGCCTTTCCATATCATTTAAAACGGTCTTCCAGTGCCTGATGCATCTGTGTAAAGATATCAAAAAGGTTTCATATGCAAAAAAGCTTACATTCCAATATGCGGCGACCTTATGGTTCACAGCATAACCCATCCATAAATCCCTTTGTTCGGTAAGCAAACAATCAAGAAGTAATAAAGAAAGACTTACAGGCCATTACTTGTGTTTTTCCACATAGGCATATGCATTATGGTTATGAATAGATTCAAAATTTTCCGACTCCACAGCGAACCACGTAATATTGGAATCGTTTGTAAGTTCAACAGCAATATCCCTGACAATATCTTCTACAAACATGGGCTTGTTATAGGCATGTTCTGTAACAAACTTCTCATCTTCGCGTTTAAGGACAGGATACACCTCACTTGAGGCACATCGTTCTACAAGCATTATCAGGTCCTCAATCCATACAAACTTTCTGAATCTTACCTGAAGACGAACCTCCCCACGCTGATTATGTGCACCATAATCGCTTATCTCCTTTGAACATGGGCAAAGTGTAGTTATCGGCACACATATAATGATCACCATATCCGAACCACTATTTAATGATCCTATAAACTTGCACCTGTACTCCATCAAACCCGAAGCACCTGTTACAGGGGCATTCTTCTTTATAAAATAGGGAAACTCCACCTCCATATGCGCACTTTCTGCATTCAGTCTGTCTTTCATTTCCTGCAATATATCAGAAAAACTCCGGGGAGATATACGATTACTGTATTCATTCAATATTTCCACAAAACGACTCATATGTGTTCCCTTGTAATAACGAGGCAGATTAACATACATGTTTATCTCTGCAACAGTCCTCTGTTCTCCCCTCTCCCTGTCCATAACGGTAATAGGGTAACGCAGGCCTTTGACACCAACCTTGTCTATATCTATATTGCGGGAATCCTTTAGGTTTTGTATATCTTCCATAGTAATTGCCTTATTAACATTAACACCAGCCCACTGAGGACATTACAGGATGTAAGAAACTGTAAAAATTCAGAAAGAATCAAGCACAGGAACACATTGTTTACTGCAACAGAACCTGAACTTCCCGACCGGAAGCATATTATCTCTTTCTGACTCCTCAGACTGAACAACCCTTTTGCCTATATTCCTCTGCCCCTTTTATCAGCCAAGACAAAAACCTGCCTGTCAGGCCAGGCCTTCTGTTTTTTTTATCCGGGGCACTGTCTTTTTCAGGCCCTTTCCCTGCATTTATCTCTGCCATAAATATTACATCCTCACTATTGCCCATCCTGGACCTTTTGTCAAATATCTCCAGCACCTTGCACAACTCCATGAAATGCACAGATTATATCTATTTTTCATCCATAAATAATCTTTTTATACAATCCCGGTGTGCCAATCTGCGGAATCCCTTATGGAACATCTACAGACCTCTGCATAATCCCTTGATTTTCCTTCCGGAGCGCAGGCCTTGCGGACTGTGGGCTTGACCTTGTCCAGAATTCCAATTTACAGATCAAAAACTCACCAGAACCCGCGGTCTGTTTATGGATACCCAATATCTATTCTGTTTTGCATATAAAGGGATATATCCTGCATGCTATACAAAACCCGAAAATTGCCTCAAGGGCAGCAAAAAACATAAAGATGGAGCTGAAGATAAAAGAGGTTCTGTAAAAATCAAAGATATAACATAAAGCTATTGCACAGCAAAATGCAAAACCTATCCGGGCTGCAAAAATCTTGGGACCTGCATTAACCATAACCGGCTTGATCTTCAAAATCCTGATAACGTTTTTGCTTATCGCACTGAAAAGACTAAAGGAAGGATTTAAAAAACCACGAACAAGAAAATCAATGCCCAGAATAAAAACAATCCACTTAAAAGAAGTAAGCATAAAAACAAGAAGAGAAAAAAAGACCAGGGCAGCATTCACCCGGGCAACCCGTTCATTTATCTGTTCAAACGATATAGGACATACCTTTCTCATAACACACCTCCTTTGGAAACAACTACATCCTGCAAAAGCAAAATAATACAATCGGCATAGCTGTTCATCACCCAGAAAACTGCCAAAAACGAAAAAGGCCTGACAAGGTTTTTGGACAAATTCTTTATTAGAAGAGGAAATCCCTCCATTAGAGCGTAAAAACAGGGACTTGATCTCGTGTTCTTTATAAGGAATAACCAACCAATATCAAATCTATAATCAGGTTCTGCACTCTATCCCGGGAAAGACCGGCTTAAAGAATGGCCCTTAGTCTGGTCTTTGTTTTCTTGCTCGTCTTGGATGGGTTCAGAAACGATTCAAGATGTTCTTGTTCTGCAAAATCTCTGCAGACTTTTTGCAACCCAGGCACTGAAGCATATTTCAGCAGTTTACCAAGTTCCGTTGGAGGAAGATTATAAATCAATCATATCAGTATCAGACACAAAAAAAGCATCCCGGATGTCAGGCACATTTTATTATCTTCTATAATGGCGCCATATTGTAAATGGAGGACCCAAGACAAATCCCGATCCAACAATCCACATTATCAGCGGTGCAAACCACAGCTCGGCAAATGTATTTATTACAGCGTGTTCAGGCTTGTCTGGATCATATATAACCTCGATATTTCCTCCGCTCTTGCAGATGTTTTTCAGAATCGCAATATCATCGACATTACCTTCCACTATGACCGATTCTCCTGATTTCGTTTTAAATTGAACTATCGGAACGGTAATTATATCGCTTACCTTTGTGGATGAACCGGGACCACGCCGTTCATAGCGTAAAATAAGGCCTTTAACCTTTATACCTCTTTCTCTTATTGAGTTTATATCATTATATATATAAGTGCCCCAATACAACAAGCCAATTCCTATAATCACGAATACCATCGCAAGAGGAATAACTATAAACAGCTCTCTGTCACTTGCATTCATTGCATGGCGCCTCCAATTACCATCATAAGGTTTCATTAAAATTATAATTATTGTATTGAAATGTCAAAAAAAACTATGCTATTGATTATATATTGCAATACATAATCAATATACAGACACCTTTGCACAACCCGCCAAAAAATGTCACCGAAAAAAGAACGAACAGAGGTATGAAAATCGGAAGTTGCTGAAAAGGCAGGCAAACAGGTATATTGCAGATGCCATACCATAATAACACACTGAAAAAGCCTGGAAAGATGATACAAGCATGCTAATCTTCTCCCGTTATCATACAAGAGCTGAAGGGGAAAACCATGCAGCGCCCCGTGGAATAGAAGATCAGGAATTGGTGGGTAAAAGGTATCAGCTCAATAACAGGGAATAACAGCGAACGTACCACCGGGGCAGGAGGATTTTTCTTCCGCTCCGGGCCCTATTTATTGAGTTATCACATTTCACAGAACAAGGCATTAAAATATTATATCAGGTGGCTGAACAGCTTTCTGGGATACCATGACAACCGGCTGGACGATGTTTCCGGAAGTGATCTGGAAGCATTTTGTGGTTATCCTGAAACCCGTGGATATAAAAAGTGGCAGGTAAAACAGGCTCGGGAAGCTGTTTACCTTATATATTGAAAAGCTTTTGAATAAAGAAATTATGTTCAAGGATATTGATACAGTAGCTAAGAATGGATTGCAGCAGTAACAGTATAAAAACCAATTACCGGACAAATACTATTACATTTTTATACTTGTGTTAGATACATAATTCCGTACAATAATGAATCTGCATACAAACCGCACATAACATTGCAGCAGCTAAAAATTGAAACGTATAAATACCAAACGGCTTTGAAACGCTGAAACCAGATAGTGACCAAAGGCTTTTTTTGGATGGGGAGCATGAAATCTTCATCCCATTTAAAAGATATATTGATATCTTATTGAAATTCACATAATATCCCCTTAAAAACAGACCGTGCAAATTTTGATGATATCAACCAGGAAATTTCCATCCATCAACAAAAAGATTTGTCAGAAATCAAGATACGGGAAAATTTTAACCGGGTTTTCCAGGATTAAAATCTGAACATAATGATGCAGGAAAACAGGCATTTGTGGATGGAATCCGTATAATCGTAATCCCGTTCAAAACTATCAAGCCCTTTGTACAATACCCCTTTTTGTCCAATTGCTTCACATTACCGGATGTTGACAAGACATAACATTCTGCAAAGGCTACACCGTGTGAGGGTCAGAAATGAGAATCTTTATATTAGGGTTGGGAAAATCAGGTACCACAGCACTTTTATATAAGGTGGCAGGCGGACTTCCCAACTGTTTTGCATTTTCAGGTGGTAAACCTGGAAAATATCTTGGAGACTATAAAAATGCTGTTTACAAGCACACATACAGTCCACGCAAGGGAAAAGACTTCAATCTTTTCAGAGAACATTTAAGCAAGGTTCACTATGACAAAAAGATATGGATTGCGCGTGACTGCAGAGATGCGGCAATAAGCAAAATGCTGTATCGTTGGCACAGGGGATATGTTGGAAGAAAAAAACAGTATGAGGCTCACCTTGCCCTTGTCCTTGAAAAAGAACAGAATCCACGTTCCATACCCTTTTATGAAATTTGCCGCTATGCGGGCCATAACGAATGGCCTATAACCAAAGAACAGGTCTTTAAACATGAGTATGCGCGCTATAAACAGATGTATGATTTTGTAAAGGGACTTGAGGACGACTGGTTCCTGTTTAAATATGAAGATATGGTAGACAATAAGTTTGAAAGCCTGAATGAATATTTAGGCTTTGAGGTAAAGACAGAAACAGAGGTTCCCAAGGGATATACAAAGGTAGTAAGGAAAAAGACCTACGGGGACTGGCGAAACTGGTTTACTCCGGAAGATGTTGAACTGTTCAAACCTGCCTATACTCCATACATGGAGCTTATAGGATATGACGGAAATGACTGGAAACTGAATGATAACCCTGTAATTGAACCTGAGTTTTCATCAAAATATATGCAGAGCCTGCCAAAAAGGGTAACCAAGGATACATTTATCAGGTACGCAAACAGGGTTTTAAGATTTGTACAAAAGCGAAAGTAGCCGACATTTTTTATATTTCTTACAGAAAACGCATAATCGGTTTCCCCTACATGAATATAACAGCTTGTTCAGGACAAAGGCATGCAAAAACCTTAATCACAGGGACACATATGCTCGAACAGCTCCTTTTCAGACAAGCATAGAGGCAAGAAAGCGGTTCCCCACGTACCAGGCCCCATGTGAGTCCCTGCAGTTAACGAAAGAGGCTGGGTTATCAAGATTGATGATGAAAACACATCCCTCAGTCTGAGTTCAACATTTTGTTTGATCCACTCATAATTATCAGAGTATTCAAGCAGGATTAAGGAAGAATCTTTGTCCTTTAATCTGTTTTTCATGTAGTTAACAGCAAAATCCAGCTGCTCTTCTTTTTTACGGAGCATTGCCATCTTTTCTACCCCATTACACCCTGGCCTGACAACGGGCATACGGTGAAACATATCACCAAAAAATCCCTTTGCTCTGGATATCCTTCCGCTATCTGCCAGATATTTAAGCCTCTCAAGAAAGATCAGTTCATTACTTTCAGCAATTGTCTTTTGAATAATACCAAGCAACTTATTGATATCTTTTATATATCTTGCATGCAGCAGTGACACGATGGCAACAACTGCCAACCTGCCACATGCCATACCTGTATCAATAACCGTCATGCGATTTTCAGGGTCATTCTCTTTTTTCCATACCAATGCTGTTTCATAGTTTCCTGTATAAACAGATCCCACACAAAGATATACAGTTTGTCCATACAAGCCAAGTACAGCCTGATAACTCTGATAGCGTTCAAACCTGGAGGCCTGGGCTGTTTTGACACGTATACCCTTGTTTATAGCGCTGTACAGAGTTTGAATGTCCATACCTGTTTCAGGATACCGGGTATCAGGCATCACTATATAACTGTTTAACAGTGTAATTCCAAGTTTTTTGGCCATATCATGGGAAAGAGAACCTGCCGCATCGGTCATTATATGTATTTCCCCGTCATAACACGGAACAAACACACTGTTTTTATCATGCATATGGGCCATGTCTGTTTCTTCCCATTGAACTATTTTGCCATGTTTCTCCAATTTTTCCCGCACGGTGTCTGCATGATCAGTATGAAAATGCAGCTTAAGATATCTGTCGCTACGGACAGATACAATGCTTTTTTCATTCTTAACACTGTCAATGACCCTGTTTTTTTGCATTTCTGTCCGGCTGGTATCCAAGGTGGCATTAATACAGGACTCCCCTGCGTTAATATTTGTCAATGAAGGGTTGATACGTATTTTGTCCTTAAATATATCTGTAACAGGTCTCCATTCCTCTATAACCGCAGCTAAAGAACGCAAAAAACCTTCCAAAAACAGAAAAAGCCCCAATGCCCCTGCATCTATGACTCCAGCCTTTTTCAGTGCAGGAAGAAGTTCATATGTGGAACGGACTGCATTTTCAAGCAATATTATTGTTTTTAAAGGGTACATCATTATTTCATTTATATTGTAAATCTTCAGTGCATTAACAAATTCATCCATTACCGTGAGCATGGTACCAGGTTTAGGATCTGCAACGGATTCCCATGCCCTGTCCCTACCTGCTGCAACAGCAGCAGGAATCTCTGACGGATTGCAAACCATAAGCAGTTCCGAAAAAAAAACAGAGGCAATATTACCCGAATTACCTGTTGCAGAAAAAAGGAGAGTCTTGACGGACGGAGGCTTTTTACTGCTGATATGGTGCAAGGGGGCAAGGCTGATCTTCATGTTGGTTCCTGTATCTCCGTCTGCAACAGGAAAGACATTAATCATATCAAGCAGATCAGAACAGGCAGCCATCCTTTCATATCCGAGAGTAAAGGCATCACACAGTCTTTTTTTCATTAGCCCAACCCAAGAGCAGACCTGATATCGGCAGGAATCTCAAATTGTAATTCCATTTCAGGCAGTTTTACTGCCAATTGTTCACTTTTTCCTTTAGCACACATGGTTTTATCTCTCGTGAGACGTATTTCAAAGTTGGTAACTATCTTGTACTTTGCCTCTGTTACAAATGCCTTGCATATAAATTCATCGTTGTACCTCAAAGGAAAGATATGTTTAATACTCGTACGCGTTATTGGAAAGGCATATCTTTTTTCATGCAAATACTCATAAAGATCTATATTATAACGTTCAAAAAGTGCAAACCTTGCCTGATCAAAATATTTGAAATAATTTCCATGCCAAACGACCTTCATTGGATCCAGATCGTAAAATGGAACCTTTAGAATCAATTCATAACTGTTGCTCATGCCAAAACCTCCGGCAATAAAATAAGGTGGTAACTGGTTGGTTGTCGGACAGTATTCACAAAACCTGTCCTTGCAAAATATTCGCCTTTGTCCAAATCTCAAGGAAAGCAAAAATCAACCCGAGATATATATTCATATGATTACACAGGACAAAGCAAAAAGGAACGTTATGCAAAGGCATCTTAAGATCAATAAAAAAACCCCGGTTGGCATATAAATGTCAGCGGGGTTTGTTATTTTTTATATATTTATCTGTTTTAATGATTCGGTTTCAAAAAACAGCCTTAGGCACTTTTCCTTTCTCTCCTTTGCCAATTTGTGTGCCTGTATAACATGGCCAAACTGACTGAAACCTGAAGTACAAACGTTTTTCCATACAGCTTGTGAAGCAGATAAGTGCAGTTTCACCTCTCCTCTTCAGTTAAGATGTTTTCAGAGGAAAGATACATCTATCAAAGAGAAACTGTCCCGAAAAGACCTCACGTCATTGCCACAGACTGATGAAAAATCACAGGACATACCTTAAACCTGTCACCAACATAATATTTCCGGAACCAGTTCTGTAAATACAAGAGGGCCTTCAAGGAAAAATGGAGCCGATACAGATACTCCTCAATTTTTACATCTTTGACTTTTTTTCATGACAGGTATTACATTTTCTCATATGTTTATACTCTTTCTTTGAGATCTTGCCTGCTTTGCACATCTTTTTGTGACATCCCATACAGTTTTTATGATATGCATGCATAAGGTCCAACTCTTTTGCTCCCTTCTTCTTTACAGGATTGTGACACTCAGCACACTTTTCAACAGGGTCGCCCTTTTTCCAGACATTTTTACCATTTACATATTTATGGTGACATTCTGCACAGTTAATACCCAATTTGTCGACATGCATTTTATGTGCAAAGTTTACAGGCCCTTTCTTGATTTTTTTATAGCCTTCATTTTTTATCACTACATTGTCAGGCGAGGTAGCAGCAATTAACAGCCCGGCACCAATGAAAGTTATGGCACAACACATAACTGCAAACACAAACATGCATTTTTTAATCATTTGTTACCCTCCATATGATGTTAAAAAATAATTATGAAAGCTATTGCCTAAGGCAGGTTTCCTTTTTATAATAAAAAAAAAGATACTGTGTGTCAAGACAAATGCAACGATAAAATCACTCGGTTTACATCCATAAAATGGCCATCTTGTCACAATGTCAGGGTCTGCCCGTGTCTAAAACATCACAGACAGGTCTGCAAATGCCAATCACAATACACTGACACTGACAAGTTGACAATACTGCTGTTTTTTTGACCTTGCATGCAACAAACACCGGGATCAGCTGACAGAGCTTGCTTACATTAACAGACACAGACAACTGTAAACAGCGCCGATCCACAAAAATTCCTGGTATAAGGTCAAGAAAATTAGAGGTATGGAGACATATTTCGATGCGTTACACAGGCAATACTACAGATTGACACAGGAATTGCAGGATGTGACAATTATGGATGTCAACCATACAGATCTCTAACCAAAGCAATCATAACACAAGAATCCCATGTTAAAGATTATCCCGCTTGGCGGATTAGGAGAAATTGGGCTGAATATGATGGTCTTTGAATATGACCAACATATTCTGGTGGTAGATGCAGGTTTGATGTTTCCGGATAACTATATGCCAGGCGTAGACCTCGTAATACCGGACTTCCAATATCTCAGAGAGAATCAAAAAAAAATAGATGCCGTTATTCTTACCCACGGCCACGAAGACCATATTGGGGCAATGCCCTTTTTTCTGAGGGAATTTCAGGTCCCTGTCTATGCCACCAACTTTACGATTGAATTATTAAAAGAAAAGCTTAAAGACCATGACCTGCCTTTTGAACCGGATCTCAGAAAGATTTCCCGGGGCGACACAACATCAACAGGCCCTTTTAATATAGAATACATCAGTGTAACCCACAGCATAGTGGACGGTGTGGGGCTTGCTGTTGACACACCAGACGGTACAATTGTCCATTCAGGTGATTTCAAGATTGATTCCACGCCTGTTGATTTACAGTTTACAGACCTTAACCGGTTCGCCTACTTTGGATCAAAAGGGGTACTGGCCCTGCTTTCTGATTCCACAAATGCAGAAAAAGAAGGGTACACACTCAGTGAAAGGGATGTCAGAAAAACGCTTGAGAGTATCTTTCTTACCTGTAAAGGAAGGATCATTATTGCCAGTTTTTCTTCCAGTATAACGCGGATACGGCAACTTGTAGAACTTGCTGAAAAATTTGGCCGCAAGGTGATTTTTAACGGAAAGAGCATGATTACCAATGTGGATATTGCCATCAAACAGGGATTTATAACCATCTCTGACGGCTTAAGGGTTCATGAACAGCAGCTTGGGATGTTCAGGGATGAGGAAGTTGCTGTTATTACTACAGGCAGCCAGGGAGAACCCATGTCTGCCCTGTCAAGAATGGCATATGGAACCCACAAAAACATCAGAATCAAACAGGGTGATACCATTATTTTATCTTCCAGATTTATTCCCGGCAATGAAAAGGCCATTACTTCAATCATAAACAAACTTTATCGTATGGGTGCTGATGTAATATATGAAAAGGTATCAGACATTCATACTTCAGGTCATGCAAAAAAAGAAGAACTCAAGATAATGTTAGGCATAGTAAAGCCACAATACTTTATCCCTGTACATGGCGAATACAGACACTTGATCAACCATGCCCGGATTGCCATGGATATGGGTATGCCAAAAGATCACGTACTGGTCATTGAAGACGGTGATACGGTATGCTTCAATGGATCGGATGTAACTGTTGAATCACATGCCTGTACAGGACAGGTCCTTGTCGATGGCAAAGGCGTGGGAGATGTGGTGGAAACAGTGCTCAGAGCCAGGCGCAAGCTCAGCGAAGATGGCATTGTTATTGTTCTTGTAGCTGTGGATATAAAAACGGGCAGTATTGTTTATGGCCCCGATATATTTTCAAGAGGATTTGTCTTTGAGGATCAGAACAGGGATATACTTGAAAATGCCAAAACCCTTACCAGGGATCTACTTGAAAAACACGTGTCTTCCCGTGTGCCGGACTGGGAAGATGCCAAAACAGAGATCGAAAGGCATCTGAAAAGATTCTTTTTTAATGTTATTGAACGAAGACCTGTTATACTATCTGTTATTGTTCCTGTATAAACTGTCTGTAACTGAAAACAGCCCCTTGACAAGGCCCTTGTTTTGTCCGGTTTCCGCACCTGCAAGGTGTCTGTTGCAACGGGCAGCAAGATCTGATCTTACGACAGTTCCCGGTTACAGGCCAAAAGCCCTTCAGTATTCAAAGACTTGACTGGATACTTTTCATGCAATACCGCAAAACAGATTCCTATAAAACAGTTTCGATGTGACAAGACAAAAAACAAATTTGGTACAAAAAGATATCGACGACACAAGGGCTCCCTCTCCTTTAATAAAAGAGACACTGGCAATTATTCTTCTTTTCGTCTGTGTTTTTCTGGGGACAAGTTTGCTGTCATACAATCCCTCGGATCAGATGTGCTGGAATATAACAGGCCGCATAACCGGAGCACACAACCTGTTTGGAATAATTGGAGCGCATGTTGCGTGGCTCATGTTATTCATGTTTGGTTTTGCATCATTCTGGTTTGTTCTCTTAATGTTCACTCTTGCCGTTTCATTTTTCCGCGGCCACAGTATCCAGTCACCCCTAACTATATGCCTTTCTTGTATTTTCCTTATTATCTCCTTTTCCTCCATACTGTCTTTGCAACTGAAAAAAAATGTCATTTTCAAGGGAGCCCCCTTACCAGAAGGCCCGGGAGGATTTACAGGCCTGTTTTTTTCCGACCACATTAGCAGGGCCCTGAACTACTTTGGCGCAAATGTGTTTTTTACGGTTGTTTTTCTTCTGTCATTAATGCTTGTCACACGGCTGTCTGTTTCAAGGCTGTTATCTGCATTGTGGATATGGCTTGCAATTGCCTTACGACATCTCAAGGCTTTGATAATCAAGAAAAAAGAACGCAAGAAAAGGGCTCAGAACAGCCTGTCAGCCAGACAGCAACTAAAGTCAAAGCCAAAAGTCACAATAGTTAAAAAGGGTTCATCCAAGCCTGAAATTCCAGAGCAGAAACATTTCTCATTTATGAACATGGCAGACAACTTTGAACTGCCCTCTATAGATCTGTTAAATGATCCTCCAGACAAAAAAGATCACAGCATCAAAAATGAAAGTCTGGAAATGAATGCCAAACGTCTTGAAAAAAAACTTGGAGACTTTGGGGTAAAGGGTGAAGTTGTTGAGGTCCTGCCAGGGCCTGTGATTACCATGTATGAATACAAGCCTGCTCCCGGCATAAAAATAAGCAAGATATCCGGACTAAGTGAAGACCTTGCTCTTGCCCTCAGGGCCCCCAGTATAAGGGTTGTCCCCAATATACCGGGCAAAGGAGTCATTGGAATAGAAATCCCCAACAACCATAAACAGATTGTCTTCCTGAAGGATATACTGTCAAGTCATGAATACCAAAATACCAGATACAAGCTGCCTATCGCCCTTGGAAAGAATATTACAGGTTCTGCTGTAATTACAGATCTTACAAAAATGCCGCATCTTTTGGTAGCAGGCGCCACAGGCACAGGAAAAAGTGTGTGTATAAACACCATGATCACAAGTATTCTGTACAAGCTTCCTCCAGACATAGTCCGTTTTCTGATGGTTGATCCTAAAAGGATAGAGCTTTCAGCATATCATGATATCCCTCATCTTCTTCATCCTGTAGTTACCATGCCCAAGGATGCTACCAAGGCACTTAAATGGGCCGTAGCTGAAATGGAAAGACGTTACATGCTTCTTTCAGACAGAGGCGTAAGAAATATTGAAAGCTACAACAGCAAGATAGTAAGCAGAAAATTTGACCTTAACCAGTCTGAAGCGGATGATACCTCCTGCGGAACAGACAGTTTCCTCCCATATATCATACTTATCATAGATGAGCTTGCTGATCTTATGATGGTATCATCAAGGGATGTTGAGGAGGCAATAACCCGGCTTGCACAGATGGCCAGGGCTGCAGGCATACACCTGATAATTGCCACCCAAAGGCCTTCTGTTGATGTGCTGACAGGGGTTATCAAGGCCAATTTTCCCGCCAGAATATCTTTTCAGGTTTCTTCCAGGGTGGATTCCAGAACTATCATAGATACAATGGGTGCAGAAAATCTTTTGGGTGATGGGGATATGCTTTTTTTGCCTCCGGGTGTAGCACGCGTACAACGGATCCATGGTGCATTTATATCTGAAGAAGAGATTTCTGCAATAACGGATTTTATCAGAAAACAGAAAGGACCTGATTATGATAAGAATATCATTGCTGATATGACCAAAGAAGATGAACCCGCAGATAATGATATTGATCTGGATGAAAAATATGAGGATGCAATTAATATTGTAATGAAAACAAGACAGGCTTCCATTTCCATGCTACAGCGCAAATTAAGGGTAGGCTATAACAGGGCAGCAAGGATGATTGAAGCAATGGAAAGGGACGGTATTGTTGGTCCGTCAGACGGAGTCAGACCGAGGGAGGTTTACGGAAGACATGAAGGCAATTAATTTAAAAAGGATTTTTATTGCCGCTTTTGCTGTATTGGCAATATCCTTTTTTAACGAAAAGGTTTATGCCAGATACAATGCAGTGGTTATTTTGGATGGGATACAGAAAAGATATTCTCATCTTGCAGGATGCCGGATCTCATATACGAGGGAGGTCATTACAAGGTCCATGTCCATGCTGGGCAACAAGCTTAAAGGAGATACAGCAACAGGTGATATATTTTTTGCTCCGCCATGCTTAATCAGACTGGAACAAAAAACACCCCGCAGGGAAATTATTGCAGGCAATGAAAATACAATATGGTGGTATATCCCCGAAGAATCATGTGTATACATATATCCTTCAAACAGGTTTGGTAAAGAGTTAAGTCTGCTGTCCGATATATTCAGCGGCCTTGTTGATGTAAACAAAAAATTCAGGGTCATGCTGCTTCCGAAAAACAGAAAAGACAGATACCGAATAGAACTGAAGCCTGCACCGTCATGGAAAGAGATAGATCATATAATATTAACTGTAAGTAAGGATTATGAAATACGTACAGTAGAGATATACAATCTCCTTGGCGGTATTACCCGTTTTAATCTAAACAACATGGTCGTTCAATCCGATTTTGTGGACGGTTTTTTTCATCTTGCTGTTCCTGACGGTGTCAAAAAGATATACAGATAGGTTTCCATTGTATCTGCTCAACAAACAGGGAAAAAACTGCAGAAAATATCCCCCCTGTATTCCGGGTGTTCTGACAGGTTATCTCCCTGTTGTATCCTTGGTTCAAGATATGCAACAGGGATATTTTGAGACTTATGGCACACAGCGTAGCAAGACCAACCCATGCCTATGACGTTCCGGGAGAAGAACTGACAGCCTCTACTGTAAATTCACTCATGTTATCCGGCAGATTGCTGAAGATGATTACAAACGGAACGGCCCCTGATGCAGGGACATTGACATTTTGATTGTCTTCTCCAGACCTGTTCCTGCCAATATTGTCAATTTCTGCCTGAGACAGTGTCGAGATTTCGTTTTTACCCAAGGCAGCACCTGCAAACACCTCTTTGATTTTTATGGGCTGGTGTTTTTCATCAAGAATTTTTCCTCTGACACGGATAAAAGAGCGTCTGCTGGAATAATTGTTTTTTACCAACCCTTTTATTACAAACAAGCGTCCCGCCCTATCTGAGGTAACAAAAAATCCGGAAACAGATTCAAATGCAAGATGTTCAATGCCAGGGTCAGGTTTCTGTTGTTCAGGCAAAGGCGGTTTCTGTTGTTCATGTTTTGGTACCCTAGACAGCAAGGACAAAGTATTTGACGGGGCAAAAAAATAAACAGAGACAGTGACAACAAGTAGAATGCACACAATTACAGTAAAAATCATTATTCCGTGAGAAAAAAATGATGTCTTTTGTTTGGCATCGTTTTTTTCATTATCATCGGATCTGTTCTCCTGTTCTTCTCTTTCATCATTGTTTTCAGATAACTCTTGTCCGTCTTCCGCTAAAGATGGCTGCAAACCACCTTCTTCCTCATTACCGTCGTCCAGATCTTCATGATTCAGGGCATCAAAACTGTCCTGTTCTTCTGTTGAAAAATCATGATCAAAGTCATCCAGACTGTCTTCTGATCCCGCATCCTCTTCTTCAGG
>CAYWEN010000006.1:0-112431 GCA_964457545.1 uncultured Desulfobacterales bacterium
TCAGAAACTTGAATAAATTTGTTTTGTTTGACTCCCTGATGCAAACTTGATACAAACAATAAATAGAGTGACAAAAGAGTGTTGCATCATTTATGAGACTCTTGGGCAGCCTGCCGAACAATCTCACTGAAAGGAAGCCGCAAACAGGTCTTGGAACATGAAAGTTGGTGAAAAGACAACTAAGCGGCGATGTTGTGGAAATCTGAATATCTGTGATGTTTGTGCATTGCTCCGTCAAGTGGATGACCTGCAAGTGTGAGGGGGCTGTATTATGGGTTTTTATACTGCATCAATCCAGCATGTGCTTGCGGAGCTTGAATGGGTTGATCTGCTGATACAGTTTTATGTCAATCGGGCAAGAAAGCTGTTTCAGTCAGATGAATTTCAGGGTCTTTATATCTCCGAGCAGGAGGTTGATTCGCTTCTTGGCAGGCCTGCAGGTCTTCCTGCCTGGGCACAGGCAGAAAGGTCAGGTGCACGAGATCGGTTGGCTGCATCAATTTCAAGGATTAGATCCCGGATAGCCACACGTGTTGAGGAATCCAGAAAACGTGGTGTCAGGCTTCGGCTTGATTGTCTTGCCCGTTCCTTTAACCTTTCTTCCCTTGATGTTTCAATCCTGTTAATATGCCTTGCCCCTGAGATTGATCTGCGGTACGAACGTCTTTACGCATATCTTCAGGATGATGTGACCAGAAGATGGCCCGGCGTAGACCTGGTTCTGAATCTGCTTGCCCCTTCACTCGATGCCAAGATAGATGCACGCCGCTGTTTTTTCAGGGACGCCCCATTGATGAAATATCATTTGCTCGATGTTGTATCTGATCCCTCTCTTTTAAAACCACCGCTTTTAGGTCGATATCTGAGGCCGGACGAGCGTATAACTGCCTACCTGTTTGATTCGGATGATATTGATACAAGGCTTTATTCGTATGTTCGCACTGCTGTGTTGGGGCATTCGCTTAATGACCTGGTTTTTCCGGAAGATTTTAAATCACGTTTGTCATCCATTGCCGAAAACAGCATAAGGGATGGCAGGGGAATGGTTTTCTATTTCCAGGGTTCCAGTGGAGTGGGCAGGCAGTCCATGGCTGAGGCCCTTTGCCAACGCTTGAAAACCGGTCTTATGGTGGTTGACGGAAAGGCCCTGTGGGCTTTGGGTGAGCCTTCTTTCCATGAGACGGTTGATCTTGTGGTACGGGAAGCAAGACTTCAGGATGCTTCTGTTTACTGGAACGGTTTTGACGATCTGGTTGCCCTTGACGATCATGGCCCTCTGAAAATACTGATGCGGGCCCTTGATTCCCTTGGAGGGATATCTTTTATTGCGGGCAATGTTCCCTGGGAGTCTTTTTGGAACAAAAATTCATTGCCGTTTCTACGTGTTGAGTTCCCCTTTCCCTCCTGTTCCCGCCGTGTGGAGTTGTGGAGATTGGCCCTGCACGGAAAAAGTGACATCTTGCCTGATGTGGATCTTGATGTGCTGGCAGGTTGTTTTCGTCTGAGCGGCGGCCAGATCAGAGATGCGGCCGCTACTGCCCGTAATATTGCCATGTGGCGTGATCCAAAGAACAGCCGGGTTTCTGCCGCTGATTTGTATGAGGCCTGTCGGAGACAGTCAAACCGGATGCTTTCAGTTCTGGCTCGCAAGATTGTCCCGGTTCACACGTGGGATGATATTGTCCTGCCCAATGACCGTATGGATCAGTTGCGGGAAATCTGTGGTTCGATCAGGTACAGGTCCAGGGTTTATTCGGAATGGGGATTTGACAAAAAACTTTCCATGGGCAAAGGCCTGAATGTACTTTTTGCCGGGCCATCTGGAACAGGCAAGACAATGGCCGCAGAGATTATGGCAGGCACCCTGGGGTTTGATCTCTACAAGATAGACCTTTCCACTGTAGTCAGTAAATACATAGGCGAAACAGAGAAAAATCTGTCTAAGATCTTTGATGAGGCAGAGAGATCTAATGCCGTTCTGCTGTTTGACGAGGCGGATGCCCTGTTTGGCAGGCGGAGCGAGATCCGTGATTCCCACGATCGTTACGCCAACATAGAGGTCAGCTACCTCCTTCAGAGGATGGAGGAGTATAAGGGGGTGGTTATTCTTGCTACCAACCTGAGAAAGAACATGGATGAGGCATTTGTACGCAGGATGCATTTTACCGTGGAATTTCCGTTTCCTGATATTCATGACCGCAGGCGCATATGGCAGGAGATTTGGCCGGAAAAAATGCCAAGGAGTCCGGACCTTGACCTGGAGTTCATGGCCCGCCGGTTCGAGATTGCAGGGGGCAATATCCGCAATATTGCCCTTTCGGCGGCCTTTCTGGCTGCGGACGACGGGGGAGAGGTGACCATGAAACATCTCATCCGTGCCACTCGAAGGGAATTTCAGAAGATGGGAAAGGTGGTGCTTGGAGGGGAGTTTGATGGGTATGATAGAAACAAGGCCGTTCACTTGGAAAACGTTTTGTCTGTAAATTTAAGGGGGAATGATGCCGGAGAGGATTATCAAACACCTTGACAGGACAACCTGTCCTTTGTTTCGCTTTGTCGTCCAGCGGCTGTTGAAGCCGGTACGTTATGATTTTGCTGTGTACATGTGTCCATGAGTGTTTAAAAAGGGATGATCCGGCAGTGCCACGTTATTCAGTGCCGGGTCTGTGGTATTTCGTAATGTCTTCTTAGAATATGGGGAGGATGCGTCAGGTGTCTCCATTGTGAACCTGGATTTTTCCCCGGATATGTACTGGAAGGGTATTGTCCTGTGTTTTCAGCAGGTCTTGAGGCCCATTGCCAACAATCGGTTTCTGGAGGCCGGAATGAGTGTATGTAAAAGAGAAAATCAGGCTGGAAAAAAGGACCCTGCGGTTGTGTCTTGCGTAAAGAATTCGTCAGGGAATTCTGTGCATGCAGTTCCTTTGTCACATCCCTTGTTGGAACTTCAGCGTAAATACGGCAACAGGGGTGTGCGTCGCATGATTACCTCGATTTCAAGGCAGGGTCATGGTCAGGTTGAGGTTCAGCCTGATATAGAGCAGGCCATAAATGCCAAACGTGGCGGAGGTCAGCGAATGGACAGCAAGATTCAGGGCCAGATGGAGACGGCCTTTAATGCTGATTTCAGTGGTGTTCGTGTGCATGCTGATGCCGAGGCGGACCACCTTAACCGGTCATTGAATGCCAGGGCATTTACTGTTGGCCGGGATGTCTTTTTCCGTTCCGGTTCGTACAATCCGGGAAGTTCCACTGGCCGGGAGCTTATAGCCCACGAGCTTGCTCATGTGGTACAGCAGGCCGGCGGCATATCTCCCAAGCTGACTGTGGGACAGGCAGACGATGAGTACGAGCAGGAGGCAGACCGGGTTGCCCGGGCTGTTGTGCGGCAGGAGCACGTGCAAAGGCAGCCTTTGGAGGAAGAGGAAGAAGGGATAAGGATGAAGGAGAATGGTCGGAGAATCCCTGCTAACCGGCCTGATCGGGTTTTTTTACGTCCTAATCACAGGCGCTGGCGCTGGAGCAGTGTGGAAGGCAGGAACAGACATGTCAGAAACAGGGTTGAGGTTGAGGATTACACACAGCGATATCTTGGTCTGTTTATGCCTGCGCGCGCTATGCTTTCTTATAATGCTTCTTCAAGCCGGTATCGTTCAAATACTGATGCAGAGGTTATTGCTTCGGGGCATGCGGTGTTCACACATTTCGAGTCTTTTGGACGAATTATAGCAAAAGGCTGGCGAACAAGAACTGTTCGTATGTCTGATGCCAGAAGGTTTCAACTTGATCCACAATCAGGGACAATCACCTTGGGAGTTCCTACAAGGGGGGGGTCTGCCGGGTCTACACCTGAAAGAGATGGCCCCCTGACTGTTACTGCCCGGATAACCAATACCCAGATTCAGAATGTTAATGACAATCATAAAAAGCTGGCTGTTTCTGTAAAGGTTCATGCCAACATTGGCGGTACTATAACTGAATCGGTTACAGGAGGAACCACCTTAGGAGTTGAGGGAGAGCTGGGTTCTGAAGGAGCAAGTGTGACCCCTGGAGCAAGCCTTAACCTGGGAGGATCATGGTCGATTTCTCATAGTGGAGGGGAACGTTACCGATTAATTGAGGCTACTCCGACTTTTGTTTTTAATGCAGTAAGGGAGCGTACCTGATTTGTTGCAAATCCTAATGACTTATTCAAGGGCATGGGGAAAATGATAGACGACCTCGACAGAACACTTGAAGAGCTTTTGAGACGGGAGCTGCCTCCCTCCATTGTATCCCAGGTGACTATCAGCTTTGCTACACCTGATGATCAGTTTCCTCCTACCTCTGTAACCCTCCCTGCCATAGATCTCTTTCTCTACGATGTGAGGGAGAACCGGGATCTTCGCACCAATGAATGGCTGATGGAAAGAAGGGCGGATGGCACGGTTACGAAGCGGCGTTCGCCTGTTCGGGTGGAATCTTCCTATCTTGTTACTGCCTGGGCAAGCGACAGTTCAACCACCCCTGCCCTGGATGAACACAGGTTGCTTAGTGAGGTGATGATGGTTTTGCTGCGTTATCCTGCAATACCGGAGGAGGTGCTCCAGGGAGAACTCAAGGGTCAGGAGCCTCCGCTTCCTGCCATTACCCTTCATCCCGGAAGGTTGCAAAGTCTTGGAGAATTCTGGCAGGCCCTTGGCGGAAAACCAAAGGCAGCTCTTAACTATACGGTTACATTTGGAGTGGATGTCCACAGACCGCTTGAGACAGTAGTAGTAACAGAGAAGATCTTGAAATTCCATGTGGAAAAGGGGACAGTTTGATGTGTGCATGGGAGGTGGTGCGCCATGCAGTTGCTGTATCGGGTTTTGTCACTGACCTGCGTACAGGCAAGGCCATTGCTGGGGCCAGGGTAGAGATCACCTCTGCACCTGCTGCCTTTACCAGGTGGCTTGCCTTGAGGCGTATGGAGACGAAAGCAGCGTGGGAGACCATAGAGGATTGTCCTGACAGGCGGCATACGGCTCCTGACGGCCATTTTTGTTTCATGGATCTTCCTGACGGTGTTTATACCCTTACAGCGTCTGTGCCGGGTATGGGTAGCCGGTACGGTATGGCGCAGTCGGTTGTGACTGTCTCTATGGGTGCATCCGGCCATCTTTCCATGACCACGGTGGTCCTGTCTGTGCCAGGCACTGCACTGGAGGGCATTGTTACTGCCCAGGGCAGGGCGCTTCCAATGGCCATGGTGCAGGTGCAGGGAAGCGGGGAGAGGTGTTTCAGCAATGGGGAGGGGAAATACAGACTGATTGGGCTTGAGGTGGGAAGCCGGACAGTAATTGCCTCTGCCCAGGGTTATAAAAAAAGATCCCTTACAGTGGTTCTTGACCAGGCAGGGGCCCTGTATACTGCGAATTTTGAGCTGGCATTGGCCTCTTTGTAGGAAACCGGCAGAAAACCTTGTCGTCATCCAGGGGGAGGGCGGCATTCACCTTAAAAAAGGAGGGGAATATGGCACAGTATCTTTCACCAGGAGTCTATGTAGAGGAGGTGCCTTCCGCAGTCAAGCCCATTGCGGGTGTTGGTACCAGTACAGCGGGGTTCATAGGAATCGTGCCCGACTCCATCACCATCCCGGCGTCCAATCCGGACTATGATCCAACCCAGGAAACGAACATGGGAGCAGATCCTCCGGAGAATCCGCCCTATGTTACCATAACATTCTCGCCAGTTGAGGCAGGCGAGGTGAAGCTTTGTACCAACTTTACCGAGTTCAAGCGCTTCTTCGGGGATTTTTCCACCGATCCGGGTCAGCGTAACCTGGCTCACGCAGTGTATGGTTTTTTCAACAACGGGGGATCTCGCTGTTATGTGGTGAGGGAGACAGGGATAGGTGATATATCGACTTCGGCACTTCAGGCATTTGAGGCCATTGACGAGATTGCCATTGTAGCTGTGCCAGGGGTTACAGATGCAGGTGTCAGAAGTGCCGTTGATGCCCACTGCAGGCAGCGGACACAGGACCGGTTCGCCATTTTCGACAGTTCGGAGACCGTAGAGTCAGGAGGAGTTCTCGACCTTACGCTGTTTGATCCGTCGGATGATGATAACATCCTGCCTGACAACTCGGACTATGCGGCTTTTTATTTTCCGTGGATACAGGTCTTTGACCCTGCTACCAAGATCCAGGATCCCCAGGGTGACGGACTCCGGTACGTACCGCCTTCAGGACATGTGGCAGGTGTTTACGCCAAGGTGGATACCACTCGTGGTGTGCACAAGGCCCCTGCCAACGAGCCTGTGCTGGGTGCATTGGGTCTTAAGTACAACATCAGCAAGGCCCAGCAGGATGGACTCAATCCGCAGGGAGTCAACTGCATCCGGGATCTCAATGGCAATATCAGGCTTTGGGGAGGGCGCACTATAGGTGGCGATGCCAACGCTGATTTTAAATATATAAACGTCCGCCGTCTGTTTCTGTATCTCAGGGAGTCCATAGACGAGGGCACCCAGTGGGTGGTCTTTGAGCCCAATACCCCTGAGTTGTGGGCCAAGATTACGAGAAACGTTTCGGCTTTTCTTACCAATGTCTGGCGTTCCGGCGCTCTTTTCGGGGTTACACCCCAGGAGGCCTTTTACGTGAAATGTGATGGGGAGACCAATCCTCCTGAGGTAAGGGACCTGGGACAGGTGGTAACAGAGATAGGTGTTGCTGTGGTGAAACCCGCTGAGTTTGTCATATTCCGCATAAGCCAGTGGGCAGGGCCAGGGGCATGATGAACCGGAACTGTGAAGAGATGAATGCGGAGGATAGGGGGTGACTTCAAGAAACTACAGAGTGCCAGGGGTACACTGGGAGGAAACCCTGCCAAACGAAAATGTTCTGTTTCCAACAGGTGTACCTGTTTTTATTGGCCTTGTTCCTGCAGACAGAGTGCCTGATTCCATACCTGGCATAGATTCTTTCGGAATGTTTCTGAAAGGTGCCTTTGGTTCGTGGCAGGAGTTCGAGGCCGCCTTTGATGTGCTCAGGCCGCTTGGATACCTGGGATGTTCGGTGCGAGGCTTTTTCCGCAACGGTGGAGGTAACTGCCACGTTCTTGTTTGTCTGCTCGCGTCTGGCGAGTCTGTGGAAATTGCGCTTCACAATGCGCTTGATACCCTTGTTGCCTTGAATGACGCTGATCTTGTGTGTGTGCCGGATCTTATGTGGCTTTATCAGGAGGAGGCAGGTGTATCCAGGGAACAGGTGCTGAGGTTGCAGAAGTCGGTGCTTGACTGGTGTGCCGCTCGTGGCCAGTGGTTTGCCATACTTGACAGTTTGCCGGAGGTTGATCCTTCCGGTGTGAAGATGCAACGTGGTGCCCTGAGGGATAACCCGTGCGGTGCACTCTACTACCCGTGGGTGAGGGTGGTTGAGGGACCTGTAGAGGATTTCTCTGGTTTCCTTCCTCCATGTGGGCATGTGGCAGGTATTTACGCCAGAACCGACAGGGAACATGGCGTGCACAAGGCCCCTGCCAATGAGCTCCTTGAGGAGGTGGTGGGGCTTGAAACCGGTGTAACATCCGCTGTGCAGGCAGCGCTGAACCCCTTTGGCATAAACTGTATTAGGGCTTTTTCCGGTCGTGGGATCAGGGTGTGGGGTGCGCGGACACTGGGCCTTGATTCGGAGCTTGTGTATGTGAATGTTAGGCGGCTTGTCAGTACAGTGGGCAGGTGGGTGGAGCACAACATGGCCTCTGCCATGTTTGAGCCAAATGATCAGAGGCTTTGGGCAGGAATAACCAGGGATCTTAATGCCTTTCTGGGCGGTTTGTTTAGGAAGGGTGCACTCATGGGGGCTGCCTGGGAAGAGGCCTTTTATGTTAAGTGTGACAGGGAGACCAATTCTGAAGAGGTTAGAGATGTGGGCCGTGTGGTAGCAGAGATTGGCCTTGCTCCTGCAGTTCCCGGAGAATTTGTGGTGGTCAGGGTGCAACAGGAGGCAAATGGTACGGTTGTAAGCCTTGGGACTGCCTCTGTCCCGGGCACTGTAACAGGTTCCGACGGGAGCACATGGACAGGTTCTTTGCCCTGGCTTTCCATTGTGTCCGTGGAGTTCAATCCGCCGGGAAGGGATGTATCCGGGGAGTATGTTCTTCTCCGGAACCAGGAAAAGATTCCGGTGGATATAACGGGCTGGATTCTTTATGACCTCGCATATAACACCTTTGTTTTTCCCTCTTTTATCCTTTTGCCAGGGGGTACTGTGAGAGTGTGGACAGGAGAGGGGAAGAACACGGCTACAGATCTGTACTGGGGAAGACATGCCCCTGTATGGAACAATGTGGGAGACAAGGCCTTTCTCAGGAACAGGGAAGGAAGGCTTGTAGCTGAATATACCGTAGGAGATTACAATAAATCGTAAATCATTTTTCTGAATCCCCTGTTTGTTGCAGGGGGGACAGACCCGGCTGGGCCGGGGATTACACAATGACAAGGAGGTTCCATCATGCCAGTAGGTGACCGGAATGATCCGTATCGCGCCTATAATTTCTTAGTGGAAATAGACGGTATCGCCCGAGCGGCTTTCAGGGAGTGCTCAGGGCTGGATACTACCCAGGATCCTATCGAGTACAGGGAGGGGGGAGAGGCGCTCACCGTGCGTAAGCTCCCCGGCCTTGTCAAGTACTCCAACATCAGTCTCAAGTGGGGCACAACGGATGATGCTGAGCTCTGGGAGTGGCGGCAGAAGGCCGTGGACGGGAAGGTGGAAAGAAAGAACGGCTCTATTATTCTTCTTGATGATACCGGCGCTGAGAAACTCCGCTGGAATTTCAGGGAAGGGTGGCCCACCAAGTGGACCGGACCAAGTTTTAACGCAACGGGCAATGAGGTGGCCATAGAGACTCTTGAGATAGCTCACGAGGGGGTAACCAGGGCATGACTCTTCAGACCGAGTTTACATTCACACTGCCGAGAGGCTATGTGGATCCGGAAGGGACCCTTCACAGGGAGGGAGTAATGAGGCTTGCCACCGCCTACGACGAGATTGCTCCGTTAAAGGACCCAAGGGTAAGGGCCAATGAGAGTTATCTTGTAATCATTCTGCTTTCCAGAGTGATAACAAGGCTGGGTACCCTGACCCAGATAAACCCCAAAGTGATAGAGGGGTTGTTTTCCTCGGATCTTGCCTTTTTGCAGGATTTTTACCGAAGGATAAACGAGAGCCGGTCCGGGGCGCTTAAGGTGGTGTGTCCCCAGTGTGAGCATGAATTCGAGGTAGAGCTTTCCCCTCAGGGGGGGTGACGCGCTACCCCCTGGAATGGCTGCACCAGGAGGTAGCCTATATTGCCTATCACTTCCATTGGTCCTATGACCAGATCATGCGCCTTGAGCATCACGAGCGCAGAAAATGGGTGGAGGAGATAGCAGAAATCAACCGCAGGCTGAACATGTCTTCTATGGATGACATGGGATGAGGCCGTGCAGCCTGGCTGGTCTGAGACATTAACCCAAATACAGATAAAATCTTTTTCTGAAGGTATCTGAACTGTATTGTGCGGGATAGAGGGAGGAAAGTATATGTCACCTGGAGCTCCGGGTTTACGGCAGGATCCGTATGCAGCATATAATTTTTGGGTTGAGCTGGACGGTCTTGTAGTGGCCGGATTCAGCGAGGTAACGGGCCTTCGGCTGGAGCTGGATGTCCAGACCTACGCCGAGGGTGGGTTGAACTCGTTTACCCGTCAGTTTCCGGGCAGGGTGAAACAGAATACAATAATCCTGAAGCACGGTATGGCGGACACAGATGTCGTATGGAACTGGTGTTACAGGGTGGCTCAGGGGATGGTTACAAGGCAGAACCTTTCTATCTGTCTCTTGGACCAGGCAGGAGAACCGGCGCTCTGGTGGAATGTGATGGAGGCTTTTCCCGTAAAGTGGGAGGGGCCGGACCTGAGGGCTGCCACCAGCGCGATTGCCATGGAAAGTCTGACAATAGCTCACCACGGGCTTATGATGATGAAGGTGTGAGGAGGATGGCCATCTTTGTGAATTCTGACTGGCAAAGGGCTGTGCTTGGAAAGTATAAGCCTCCGGTTTTTTTGGGATCCGGAAATTTTGCTCGTGTCCGCCTTGTGGATACGCTCAGAATGTTTTCTGCCGGTATTTTGAGGTTGAGCCCCATGTCCATGCCCTTTGCAGCGAGGTTTCTCCGGGGCAGTGGGATCCTGTTGAATGAAACGGGCCGGAGCGTATTGTCTGGAAAGGCCGGAGCTACGGCTCTGTCCGGTATTTGCCTGTCAGATTTAGGAAAAGATAACAGTCCCTCTCGTATGGATGTCCAGGGCGGTGTCTGTTCAAAGGAACAGGACAAAAGCCGCAGACATGTTCGCATCCTCCCGAATGTCGGGGGTTTCCCCCGTCTGCCGGGTATCGGTCTTTTGACCTCAAGAAAAACCTTGGCGGATCCCGTATCTGTAAGGCGGCAGGTATTATTGTCTGTGCTGTTTCGCGAGGGTGCAGGGGAAAAGACCTCATTGTCTGCTTCGGGTATTGTTCTATGCAGCCATTCCGGTGATACGGGTATCAGTTCAGGTTACACAGATGTTTTCGGAGAACAGCGGACGCAAGACAAGGCACGCATGAATATGATTCCGGCACTTCAACAGGTCAGGAATTTTGCAATGCCTATGCCGGACCCTGTATCCTCTGTTTGCCATCGGGGCATGCGGTTGGAATATGGTGATGAACCTTCCGGAAAAGGACGGCCTGCTACTGTGATGAAAAGTCCGGAAGATTGTGGCAATGGAGCCATGGCCCTGCGTATGAAGAACGATGATATGCCAGGGCCCTGTGCAGAGGCAGGCGCCGGAAGCATTAAAGGTACGGAGAACAGCAGGAGTGTAATCCGTTCGGAACCCTTCAGCAGGATTCCTGCCTTGTCGGACAGGCCTTCTGTTGGGAGCAGTGCTTTTGCACAAGGGAAGGCAAGTCCGGTTTTCGGGAAATCGGAACATCCACAAGGGCATTTGAAAACGGATCTTATGCAAGGGTCAGGCATCTTGAAATCTACCCCTGGCATTGGAATTTTTCGTGATGGTTATAGGCTGGAATCCTTGTTGTATCTCTCTGCCATGGGAATCACTTCCAGACCGGTCCTTATGAGGCATGTAATGCAATTGGCAGGTGAAAACAGAGGGTGCTTGAACATAACATCTCCTGTGCCCCTCTCCAGGACCGTACAGGCAAGGACGGTGATAGATGAAACAGGGGAACCTTACAATAGTGCGACCGGGATTTCAAGGCAGGATCTTTGTTTCGGAAACCCCGGTGAATCAGGTATGCCTTTCCATGAATCGGTATCCTTGAAAAAAGGAAGTGACGATGTCCGTTACGGGCACCGGTTGCAGGCACAGGAGAAAAAAACTTACATGCGTTACGGTGCACCGGTTGCCTTGATCTTCAGGAAAGTGGCAAAAGACATGCTGAATGTTTCAGACAGGGTGTCTGAGCAACAGGATGCCCCTTTCAGGACAGAAGGTGGATACACTGGGGGCGATCTCTCTTTATCCCAGACTCCCTCTGCCGTGGAAAGCGGTCTTGAGAGAGAATCAGAAGATAACACGGGTGCTTCAGGAGAAGTTGATCTTGAGCGTCTCGTTGAAGAGGTCTGCCTTGTTTTGGAAAGAAGGCTTGCTGTGGAAAGAGAGAGCAGGGGGCTGTAAGTGCCTTTTGCTTTGAGTTTTTACCCCTAATCTGGTTTTATGGTAATGGAGGTTTGTTTTGGCCCTGGAAAAGGCAAGTATAGAATATACGGTAAAGGGTAGGAATGAAGCGGTGGAAGTCCTTTTTAATCCTACGGAGTACCGTCTTGCCAAGGCAAATGTGTTCAGTGAGGTGGCGGTACCCGGACTGCAGTCACCGCCCCTTCAGTTTGTGCGCGGAAATCCAAGAACCCTTTCCATGCAGCTTTTCTTTGATACATATGAAACAGGAGATGATGTCCGGAATCACACATCCATGGTAACAGGCCTTCTTGATATTGAGAAGGAGTTGCACGCTCCGCCTGTATGCAGGTTTGTGTGGGGCAGGCTTGCTTTCAAGGGGGTGCTTGAACGTGCGGATGTGCGTTTTACCCTGTTTTACCCTGATGGAATCCCTGCAAGGGCGACCATGGATGTATCTTTCAAGGAGGCGCTTTCTGCTGCTGAGCAGGGAAGGTTGAACAGCTCGGCAGATTTTACCCGGCGTTATGTGGTGAAGCAAGGAGATACTCTCAGCGGTATTGCAGGCAGGGAATACGGGAATCCTGCGATGTGGCGGGTCATTGCGGAAAAAAACCGCATAGATGATCCTTTGGCAATCATGCCGGGCCAGTTTTTAACATTGCCGGCCGTGTAGGGTAGACATTATGGAAATACCTGAGTTTTACGCGCCGAGTTTCAGGATTGTTGTGGGCGGCAGGGAACTGATCCACGGGGTTACCATTGATGTGTTTCTGTTGAGTGTAACCGAAACGGTTAACCAGGCTGATTCCTTCAGCTTTTCGTTAAGGGATCGCCACCCCGATCGGGACAGGCTGTTCGCCGGAGGGGACGAGCTGAAATGGATGGACAGCGATATTTTCAACGAAGGAACTGAAGTGGAGATATATATGGGCTATGTGGATGATCTCAGATTTATGCTTAGGGGAGAGATCACCGCAGTGGACTGCAATTTTCCTGCGAGCGGTCAGTCGACCCTTCGGGTACGGGGCTACAGTCTCTTCCACAGGCTGCAGCGCAAGAGGATTCGCAAGCCCTTTGAGTCTGTAAAGGATAGTGATATTGCCGCCATGATTGCGAGGGAGATGGGTCTTGATGTAGAGGCGGATGACACCGGGGTGGAGCATCCCCTGGTGTCTCCTGGGGGAGAAACTTGTGCGTCCTTTCTCCTCCAGAGGGCGCAGCGCATAGGGTATGAGGTTGCGGTAAAGGATAGAACCCTGTATTTTCAGCGGCCTGCCTGTTTCAGGGGTTTGGGGCCGGATCTTGTGCTGGAGTGGGGAAAGGATCTGATAAGTTTTTCATCGAGCCTTAACACCTACAATCTCCCTACCAGGGTGACTGTCAGGGGTATGCAGACTGTCCAGGGCAGGGGAAAGGATCCACTGGTAGGCACGGCCTCTGCCGGAAACGAAGAGGTAAGCATGGGAGACAGGACAGGGACACAGGCAGCCCTGGCGGCCTTTGGCGAGAACAACCTTCTTGTGGAAGACCACAGCATAGCGAGTGCAGAGGAGGCCGGACAGATAGCAAGGGCAAGACTTGAGACTGCTTCCCTTGGCTACATAACAGGCAGGGGCTCCTGCGCAGGCAGGCCGGATCTTATGGCCCGCAAGGTCATTGAACTGAATGGCATGGGCAGGCGTTTCAGCGGCAAGTACTATGTTACATCCACTACCCATTCCATGGGAAACGGGGGATATCGAACGAACTTTGAGGTGAAGAGGAACGCGAGATGAGTATTGCGGAACTCCTGCAGCAGGCAGCAGCGTCTGCCAGGCAAAGGGACAGAATATATGGTGTGGTGCTGGGTATTGTCCAGGATATAAATGATCCTCTGAATCTTGGCAGGATCAAGGTGAACTTTCCCTGGCTTGGTGAGGCGTCAGAGGCGGTTGCCATATCCTCTGACGAAGATAGAGCGCACAGCTACTGGGCACGTGTTGCCACCCTCATGGCAGGGGCTGGTAGGGGTACCTACTTTGTTCCGGAGGTGGGAGATGAGGTGTTGGTTGCATTTGAGCACGGGGATATGGACCGGCCTTATGTGATAGGCTCCCTGTGGAACGCAGAAGACACCCCGCCGGAAAATATGGATCCCGAAGGGAAGAACCACATAAGATCCATTACCTCGAGAAGCGGCCACAAGGTTTCCCTGGAGGATAATGATGAAGACCGGAAGACAAGGCTGGTTATCCGTAGTGCGGGAGGCCACGAGATAGTGCTGGACGACGATGGCAGCCAGGGAAAGATCCAGATAGAGACCGCCGCAGGCCACAACCTGACCCTGGATGACAAAGACGGTACGTTAACCCTGAAGGACAAGTCGGGCAACAGGCTGGAATTTGATGCCAATGCAGGATCTCTTACTGTGAAATGCAACGGCAACCAGGACCAGAGTGTGGGAGGGAATCTTAGTATCAATGTAACAGGTGCTGCCACCATCTCTGCGCCATCTGGTATCACCCTTGACAGTACCAACATCAAACTTGGTTCGTCTGCTGCCCTCAGCCTTGTAAACGACACCTTTCTGGACATTTTTAACGCCCATTTCCACGTAGGCAACATGGGTTCTCCTACATCGCCTCCTGCCACGCCGGCAGTAAAGGGGGCACAGAGTACAATCTTTACAAAGGGGGCATAGGCATGGGACAGGAATTCCTTGGCAAGGGCTGGATGTTTCCGGTACAGCTGGACAGGGACGGGGAGATCGCCATGTCTGTGCACGAGAAGAATATTCAGGAGTCCATAAGGATTATATTGGGTACCTCTCCGGGTGAGCGGACTATGCGTCCGGATTTTGGCTGTGGTATGCACGATTATGTCTTTGCACCCAATAATGCCAGAACTGCGGGCCTGGTACGGCACCATGTCGAGGAGGCCCTTGCCCTCTGGGAACCGAGGATAGAGGTGGAGGAGGTGGCAGTGAGTCCTGATCCATCGGACAGGGCAGTGATGCTCATAGAAATAAGATACAGGACAAGAGATACGGACAGCAGGTTCAACCTGGTTTATCCCTTTTACCTTGAGAGGGGGCAGGCAGTATGAACAAGAAGGCGCCGGGACTTAAGATAAGGCTCCAGACCTTTGAGGGTATGAGACCTTTCTCCGGGAGTGATACGGTTGTTAAGGATTTCCTCGAGCCACGGCTCTGTCAGGTGTGTGGCTGGACGGGCCGCCCTGGTGGTACGGGCTGGGCCATGACCCGGCTCTTTGCAAGGCTGATGGATCTTGTCTTTGACCGACTGAACAGGTTGCCTGACAAGAACTTTCTGGCCTTTCTCGATGTGGCGGGCGTTGAGCTTCTTGCCCCGAGATGTGCGTCCACAGACCTTGCCTTTGTTTCTGCTCCGGACGGATCTGCATATATAGAGGTTCCCCGGGGAACCCAGGTGGCAACGGCCCAGACAGAGACAAGACCTGAGGTGGTATTTGAGACCTTGCGGGACCTTGTTGTTGTGCCGAATTCCCTTGTAAAGTGTTTTGCCTTTGACCAGATCTTTTATTCAGACCGTACCCTCGAGGCACAGGGGGAGGGGGCAGGTTTGAAATCGTTTGCTGCTTTTGCAGGTGAGACCGAACGGGAGCGCTGGCTGTTTATTGGGGATGCCCTGCTTTCCTTTCAGGATGACTTGTCCAGGAAAAATGCCACCATTACCATTGATCTCACTATGAATAATCCAGGAAAACCGGCCAAGGACGGTGGGTGGATCATTCAATGGTACTATTGGGACGGTACCGGCTGGAAGGTACTTCCCGGAAGATGTATTGAAGATAATACAGGCGGTTTTCAGAGGAATGGAACCATCAGGTTTTCCGATCTTCCGGCCATTGCTGAGGATACTGTGTTCGGCGAGACAGAGGGTGTTTCTCTTGCCTGCTGCCTAAAGGGAGGTTATGCCAGGGCACATCTGCCGATTCTTGCAGGCCTTGCCATCAGCCGGACGGTTGAGATCAACAAAACATCTGTCTCGGTGGATGCTGCATTTCATGCAGTACAGTCAGGGGTGGCATATGTTCCTCTGGACATTACCGGTGAGTTTTATCCCCTGGGTGTCCGGCCGGTGCGCCTTGATACCTTCTATCTGCGGGCGGACGAGGCCCTGATCAAGGGGGGTGGCAGGGCAGGTTTCCACGTGGATCTTGCAGGCCTTCCCCGCGATATTAATGATTCAACCGAGATAGACAGGTTGCGGGTTTCCTGGGAATATCACGGCGGTATAGGATGGATGAGACTTGGTGAGAGCAGCAAAACCGGGATGATAAGTTCCTCCTTTGGTTTTTTGGATACTACCTGTGCCTTTACCAGAACTGGAAAGGGGCTTGTCATATCTTTTACTGTCCCGGATGACATGACAAAAACCAGGGTTAATGATATGGAGGGCTACTGGATAAGAGCCAGGGTAACTGCCGGCAGCTTTGATGAGCCGGGCGGGATGATTGACGGTGTCTGGAATCAGCCAAGGACCCACGCTCCCCTTGTAACCAGCTTGGACATGACCCTGGAAGACTATGCTGTGTCAAGCGGTAATCCGGACCCTGTCGATCACATATGGAGCAGGGTGGATGGCATGGCAGAAAATCTTGCGCCATATTTTGCAGAGGGTAGGCAGATATTGTTGTTCAGTGCGAGGGATGAGGGCCCGGCGCTTTACCTTGGTTTCAAGGCTGCCTTTCCGGCCGGCAAGTGGATACAGATTCTTGTTGATGTTGATCAGACCGGTGAATCCTGGACGGAGACCACTGTGGTTTACTGGGAGTATTGGGATGGCAGCGGATGGTCTGCACTCAGAATTTCGGACGGTACTTCCGGCCTTACCCAGAGGGGATATGTGGGTTTTTTTGCTCCGGACAGTCACAGACCGGCCATAGAGTTCGGCGAGGAGGCCTACTGGCTCAGAGTAAGGCCGCACAATGTCCCTGTAGCCCATGCGGGTTCGGACATCTTTGTTGATCTTTCAGGTGACCAGAGTGAGGCCGTGGTGGAACTTGATGCCTCCATGTCCGGCACATCTGGCGGGGAAGATATCACGCGTTATATATGGCGGCCGGTATCTACAAGTACGCTTATTGCCAGGGCAGGAGATGACATGGATGTGCTGCTTCCCGAGGGAAAAAGTGAGGCCGTGGTGGAACTTGACGCCTTTGGTTCAAAGAGCCTTTACGGCAGAACCATCAGGAGGTACCGTTGGCGTCTTGTATCCGGGGATGTCCCTGCTATGTCGGAAAAAGACACCGAATCTGTTTCTGTTCCGTATCTCCGGGCTGTTCGAATAAATACCGTGCCTGCTGAAAATGCCCTTACTGTGAGAGACGAGACGCTTGGCTCAAGCAATGGAGAGCCCTGTCAATCCTTTTCCCTTCTTAGGTCGCCGGTGTTGCCGGGGATTGAACTTGTTGTAAGGGAACCTGATTTGCCGCCGGAAGACGAGTTGAATCAGCTTGTAAAAGAGCTTGGCCTTAAGGATTCGGCAGTTGTGTTTCCGGTGTCTCAGACCGGTGAAGGGGAAAAGGGGGTATGGGTGCGCTGGTACAGGGTCAGGGATTTCTACTCCTCCGGTCCTGCAAGCCGGCATTTTGTGCTTGACCCCATTACAGGGGTGATCTCCTTTGGAAACGGTGTGTTTGGAAAGATTCCTCCTGTGGGAAGGGATAACATCAGGGTGCTTTCCTATCGGTCTCATAACGGTGCGGCGGGCAATGTGCCTTCCTGTTCTGTGACCGTGCTGAGGAATCCTTCCGGGGATCTTCAGAACATAAAATCAGTGACAAACCCTGAAGACGCCTCAAGCGGTTCTGATGCAGAAACAGTGGATGCCTTGAAGGAACGCGGTCCACAGTATCTCAAGCACCGGGAACGGGCGGTAACTGTGGAGGATTTTCAGTGGCTGGCGCTTGAGGCGAGCGGAGAGGTTGCCCAGGCAAGGTGCCTGCCAGGGCTTAATCCGAGCGGTATCTCTGAACCCGGATGGGTGACAGTGGTGATCACCCCTAAAAGCAGGGATAAAAGGCCCTGTCCCACCTTGGCACTTGTAAGGACGGTAAGATCATACCTTGAAAAACACGCCCTGATGAATCTGTCTGGTGCAGGCCGGATATATGTAAAGGGACCGGAATACATAGAGGTTGTTGTAAGGGCCAGGGTGGCAGCATCGATTCCTGAAAAGGCGGATGAGGTGGAGCTTGCGGTGCTGAGGAGACTCGAGGGGTTTTTTCACCCTCTCACAGGCGGTCCTGACGCCAGAGGCTGGGAGCTTGGCCGGGATGTCTATATCTCCGAAATCAGTGCCGAGATAGAGGCGGTGGAAGGTGTGGATCACTTGGCAGCTATAAGACTTGGCGGGTCCATCCAGCAGTTTTACATTTATCTCGGTCATGACGGGGATGATCCGGTGACCGCTCCATTTGACCTTCCCTGTGACAGCGAGGTAAGCACCTTTGATGAACGTGTGAGGTTTCTCCTGGAACGTCCTGTTCCAGAAGGAAAGTCTGTCTTGTGTGTGACAGTCCGCGGATTCAGACAGGATAACAGGGTTTGCATTGTTGGGGAGGACAATTCGGTACTTAAGGATAACCTGAAGGTTGCCTTGCTTGTTCCGGGAGGTATTATCTTTGACAGGGCCTTTGACCCGGTCTCCCTTGGCGCGGTTAACGGGCTTGCTGTCATGTCTCTTGATGCGAGGATCAGGATGCCCATCGTAGAAGGCGGACTTTCACAGGAAACAGGTGGTCTTGTGAGGGCTGAATTGCAGGGTCTTGCTCCAGGTGACACTATCAGCCTTGTAGCTGGAAGGCGCAGGGATGCGGCGCTTGAATTCATTCCTGTGAAAGAAATTGTTCCCTGTGAAGATCGTGTGTTTGTGCCTGCCGGCTGTCTGGTATGTTCAGGGGATCACGATATTGAGATGATTCTGGATCCATGATTATAAAGGAGAAGCATGGTTTTACCCATTCCAAACCTTGATGACCGAACCTTTTCCGATCTTGTTGAGGAACTGAGGGCACTTATTCCCCGGTATGCCCCGGAATGGACAGATCATAATGTGTCTGATCCGGGTATTATGCTTGTAGAGCTTTTTTCCTGGCTGACAGAGGCCCTGATCTATCGCCTGAACCGTGTGCCGGATGCAAGCGAGGCAAGATTTCTCGAGCTTCTGGGTGCAAGGTTTTTGCCCGCTGTGCCTGCACGATTCAGGTTGAGGCTGGTTGCGCCGGAATCACCGGTGCCTGTGTCCTTGCCCCCTGGAACGGTGATAGATGCAGCGGTACCCGGAGACAAAAGGGCCGTGTCCCTGGAGATTGCGCATGCTGTTATAGTGCCGGTGGATACCACGGGTGTTCGGGTGGTTGCAAGACAGTGTGCTGAAGTGCTTGGGGAGGAGCACGGGAATAGCAGCGGAAAGCCGCTACAGGCATTAACATTGCGTTGCAGATTTGTGGTGCTGCAGGCTTTTCCGGAGATTCTGCCTCGGGTTATGGTGGATAATGTGCCCTGGTCATATACGGAGAGCTTTATAGGATCAGGTCCGGAGGATCTTCATTTTACTGTGGATCCGAGGGAGAACCGCATCTGTTTTGGCGACGGTGTACGAGGGAAGATCCCGCCGGAGGGAGCCCGAATCAGAGTGGACTACCGCTGCACCTTAGGAAAGGCTGGGAACATTCCGGATGGTGTGCTGTTCAGTATTCGGGGAAAGGAGGCCTCCGTAGTAAAGATCATACCTGATAAGAATGTGATATTTGTCCAGGGAGCTGATCCAACGAGCCTGGATGAGGCCAGGGGAAAGGTGGCGGCAGGGATCAGGCAATGCTGGAGAGCAGTTACAGAAGACGATTTCAGGACGCTTTTGGTGAATGATCCTGTGGATTCGATTAAGGGCTTGGTAGCACGGGTTAGGTGTCTTGCCGGTATGGAGATTACCCCTGAGGGAGAGGTTCTTTACAGACCCGGTTCGATAACTGTGGTGATTGTGCCTTGGCCCTCGGGACAGGGAGATATTTCACCCCGTCCGGATCATGACTGTATTTGTAAGGTGAAAAGGGTACTTGAAGAAAGGCGGCTTGTTACCAGCAGGGTTCATGTTACAGGTCCAGGCTACACCCGGGTCAGGATCCGGGCGCAGTTGGCTCTTGATTCACATTTGCCTGCAGGTGAAATGCTTGAGACTGTGTGCCGGAACCTCGGCTCATTTTTTGATCCGTTTTCAGGAGGACCTGATGGCACGGGCTGGCCTTTTGGCAGGCATGTCTATCCATCAGAGGTGTATCAGGTGATGGAGGATATATCCGGGGTGGACCATGTGGAATCCCTTGACCTTTTTGCATGGGATAGTGAAGCAGGCTGGGTCCTCCAGGCAGGAGGGGCGGTTAAAGTCGGGCCTGACAGCCTGGTGCAGCTTGAGCTGGAACCAGGCGATATTCAGTCATGGAACACGCGGCTTGTACGGGGGGGGGAGAGAGTAAGATGAGCGATGTCAGGAGCCGTTACCTTGATTATCTTCCATCAATATTCCAGGATGACCCGCTGCTGGGAAGGTTCCTTGTTCCATTCCAGGAGGTAATGGATGCCTTTGGCGAACTTCTCTCCGGCATTGATCACCTGTGGTCCCCGGCCATGACTGATCCCGAATTTCTGCCCTGGCTGGCCTCGTGGGTGGCCCTTGTGATGGACGAGGAGTGGGACGAGTCCAAAAGGCGGCAGCTCATAGGGGAGGCTGTAAAACTTTACAGGTGGCGCGGAACAGTAAAGGGCCTCAAAAGATACCTTGAGATATACACGGGCCTTGTTCCGGAAATCAGGGAGTGGCACTGGCCAGGAGGCATGCAGATAGGGGTACGATCCATGCTGGGAGGCTTGCGCCCGGATCCCGGGACATCAGAGAGAATTGTACGCATACTGGACGTGGAACACCATGAAGGGAAGAGTGACTACTATGTGGTGGATACCCTGGAAGATGGTTTGGAACATTTGCGCAGGGTTTTAAGGTATCACCGGGCGGACCGCATTAAACGGGTAGAGACGGGCATAGATGAGGGAGAAAGATTTGTCAGGATGGAGGCTGTGGAAGGGGGTGAATACTTCTACAGCCCTGCTACGGTCAGCAGAAGGGACAGCCTTTCAGAAAACCTCTACACTGTGCGTGCAGAAGTTGATACCGGCGGCGCCGGGATAGAGGCAAGGGAACTTGAATACACAGGGGATAGCCTGCTTGTAGACGAAGAGAAAGACCTCCCTTACTGTTTTATAGTGGATGTCAAGGTGCCTGTTTCAGGGATGGAGCGCATGGCAATAGCAATAGACAGGGTGCGGGCGATAGTGGACCTGGAAAAGCCTGCCCACACGAGATATTACCTCAAGGTCACGCCGGTGGTGAGCGGATATGTTCTTCAGCCCATGCAGATGGGGGTTCGATCTACCATTGGGGTGGATACAATTCTTGGATGAGTGGACAGAGAGGAAAGGTTATGGCAAATATCACTGGTTTTAAACGGCTTAATTTTTTTACCGGTTTTTTCACCACGGCGGATGACTGGAACGAGGGTCAGGATTACCATCTGGAAAAGCGGAGACTTCATAACCGGGGGCTTCATACTCCCGGCGTGATCTCCGGGGAAAGGGACGAGTTGCAGGTGGAGGCTGCGGGAGGACTGAATATCAGGGTAATGCCGGGGGCAGCCCTGGACGGAGCAGGAAACGAGATATACCTCGGTGTGCCCCGTACCCTTACGGTGAAACCGGGAGACTATGATCTGCCGCGACTTGTCTATGTAGCTATGAGTTATAGGGAGGAGGAGAGCGGATACGTGGAAAATGTGGATACTCCGGAATTTAGCGGCAATACCCGTATCTCCGAGATCCCTCGGCTGGAGCTTACGACTGAGGTCCCTGACAACATGGTAAAGATCGAACTTGCCCGGGTGGATATCCAGACCGGGGTGACTGTGATCTCAGCGCCGCTTGATCCGCAGAATCCGGGCGGAAACGAGATAGATACAAGGTTTGTCAGAAAGGCCGGGGCTGTTGGGGTGGAAGAGGAAATGCTCTCTCCCCCTGAACTTCAAAGGCTCATTCATCTGATGGCAGATGGACGTAGAGACTTTGCTGCCCTTGAGGGCCGCTTTTCCGTGCCATCCGCGGCTGACTCGCGTCAAGGTGCGCTTACCTTGGAGATGTTGGCAAGGCTCGGGGCGATCCGGCCCGGGCAATTAGGGGATGTGTTTGCTGCACTTGCCGCAGTGGAACAGGATGTGACCCAGGAACTCGGAGCAACCTATCCGGCTCTTGTTGCCACGCCGGAGTTCACAGCCTATAGGGATACGGTATCTACACTTCTGGAGCACATACGCAATGGGGCCGGAACAGAAGCCCTTCTTACCGCTCAGGCCACGGTATCCGAAGCGGCCAGGGAGCTTTCGGAAATTGCTCTCAGGGTGCCTGAGGCGGATGCCGGGGGGGATGTTACTGTTACGGCCAGAGAAGGTGAGGCAACAGTAACCCTGGATGCCAGCAGTTCCCGGCCTTTTGAGGGCAGGAGGATTGTACGCTACTACTGGAACGAGAAAAAGGATTAGTCCTGAAAAATATAACATTGTGAATGGCAGGTTGATCTTTCATTAGGCTCAGAAAGTTGTAACATATTGCTGTTTTGTTCAGCATCTGGTTTTTGCCGTATTCAATTATGGCGTCCTGGTTTCCATTCATAAACGGCTTTTTTGCACAATCTTTGGTGTGAATCTGCGTGATTCCTTGTGCGGTGTCCGACACCGAACAATCCCTTGATTTTCCTTTCGGGCAGGAGGCTTGATCTTGTCCAGAAGAAATCATTTATAGATTGGAAACTCACTGTTGCCCACGGTCTGTTTATATGCGGGCACGTACTGATATACAAATACTGATAAGGAGTTTTATTATGGCACTGACAAGATTTCCCCTTGAGACAGACCAGCCAAAGATCAAGGTTACCCTTCCGCCTGGAAGGCATGTTCTGGAACTTGTAGTTGAAGACAGCGCCGGTCTCAGGAGCAAACCGGATACAGTTATCATTACTGTGCATGAAGAGTTACCCCTGCCTGAGATCGAAGGTATCAGCCCCGCAAGTGGCATTGCCGGTCGCAGCGTAAGAGCGGAAATAAAGGGCAGCCATCTTAAGGGGGCTACGTCGGTGAGGTTTGAAGGAGATGGAGTGACCGCGAGGATCTTGTCCAGCACTGATCCTGAACAGCTTGAGGTACAGGTGGATATTGCAGCCGATGCCACACCCGGCACAAGAGGTTTTACTGTGACAGTCCCTGCCGGAACCACCCATAGTCCGGAAGGGGCAGGCTTTACCGTTGAAACAGCGGTAGAGCCATCGAGGATAACAGGAATCGAACCGTCCAGGGGCATGGTCGGTACCACGGTAAACGCGGTGATTACTGGTACGAATCTTCTTGGGGCCCAAAAGGTGATCTTCAGCGGCGCAGGGGTTACGGCCCGCATATCCGGCAGGGTTAGTCTTACCAAGGTTCCGGTTAGTATAAACATAGGGTCTCGTGCAAAACCCGGGCGGCGCAGCTTTACGGTGATCACATCTGCTGGTAAGATAATGAGCCCCGGAGACGTGGTTTTCAATGTTTCTGGTATTGTGGTGGTTCCGCCAGGGGAGTTCAGGTTGAATATGGTTGAGGGGATTGGTCCTGTTTATGCCGAGAGGCTTACAGGTGCAGGGATAACTACCGCTTCTGCCCTGGCTGAGGCAGAACCGTCAGCAGTGGCAAATGCGATTGGAATCTCGAAGGAAAGGGCTGTGGTGCTTATAAACAACGCAAGAAGAAGACTTGAAGGATGAGGTTTGAAAAAACATGGCCTGGTGTTTTTTTATCAGTATCCTGATTACTGTTGTTGTAGTGACGGGTTAAATCCTTTTTGGGCCCCGATGACAGTAAGCCGTTGATGATGCAACAGGCCGGATAAAGGTTTCTGTCTCCAGCAGGCCATTGAAAGGCCACCCTCCTTGTGAAGCACGTCAGGTGGTGTCTTGTCATTTGGGTTGGGGTCCTTGAATTACCATTACAAAGTCTTTGGGACGTATCCATTTGGAAAATGCAGCCTGAATTTCTTTTGCAGTTGTCTTGCGGTACCTCATGGCAGCCCTGACATGTTCATCTATAGGAAGGTCATGAATTGCAAGGTCAAGAAGCAGGTTGCTGCTTGAGTCTATGCTTTCTTCCGAAATGGGCACCTGGCGGATCATCATGGTTTTGGCTTGTCTGAGTTCATGCCGGGTTACAGGTGCCTTTTGCATGTCTGATATGTCTCTTATGATAAGGGAATGAGCCTTTGAAACCTTTGGTGGATCGCAACCGTATACAATGCCGAATATCGATCTGGTTTTTTTGGCATCCAAAAATGCTTCAACCGTGTATACAAGTCCTGTTTTTTTGCGCAAGTCCCTGTAAAGACGTGTTGCATAAAATCCGCCGGACAACACATGGAGACCAACCTGGAGCGGGTAATAATCCCTGTGTGTACGTGTTGCACCTATAGTTTCTGCAATAATCACTCTGTCCTGGATACGTGTTCTGTCAGGGACAAACAGGTTTGCACTTTTGTTTGGCGGGACAGGAGGGGGCACGATATTGGGCCTTGGGCCTGTGGCCTTCCACGTTCCAAAGTGTTTTTTTATGATGGCTTTGGCCTTTTCAGGGGTTATATCACCCATGATCACTATTGAAGTCAGATCTGGCCGGAAATTCTTTCTGTGAAATCTTCTGACGTCGTCTATGGTAATGGATTTTACTGTGTCTGGCGTTGCCTGGCGCAGATATGGATCGCCCTTGGGATACAGCATGGACAAAAGACCGTGTTTTGCAAGGTAGGATGGGCTTTTCAGTTTTCCTCTAAGGGCGGCTATGGTCTCTTCTTTAACTGTTTTAAATGCCTTTTCAGGAAGCCGGGGTTTTAGAAGATCTTGTGCCAGGAGTTCAACTCCCCGGTCAAAATCTTGTGTCAGCACGCTCAAAGAGAAGGATGTCCCGGCTGAAAGATTGGCTGCTATATCATCTACTGCTTTTTGAAAATCCTGCCTGTTCATGTCGCATGTTCCGTATTGAAACAGGTCGTCAAGTATGTCTGTGATTCCATCTTTGCCTTCTGGTTCCTGCAAGCCAGGGTGGTTTTTTATCTTTCCGTACAGTGTTACAGTAGGGCTTATAGTCTCTCTTTGAACAATGAGTTTCAGACCATTTGCCAGGATGCTTACAACCGGTTTTAGTTTTGATTTGGGAACAGGCAGGGTTGAAAGGACCTTTTTTGCCCATGCAGGCAGTTCTACCTGAGGAGGGTTTTTTTCTGTGAAAGATTCTTTACCCTGGTACCCTTTGCTAAAAACAGGTTTGCCCGAGGTCCTTGGGGTCAGAAGACCAATTACTGAAGTTTTGAAAAATTTGCGTGCTGCCCTGTTTACCTCTGTTTGACTCACTTTTTTAATAGCCCTGATATCATCATCAGGAGAGTTGCGTCCTTCAATGGCAATAGCAGCGGACCATGCAGCGGCCAGTCCTGATATAGAGTTTTTCCTGAATTCTGCTTCTGCAATCTCCCGATGTTTGGCTGTTTCTACAAGATCTTTTGGAAAACCTGTTTTTTTGTATGTATCAACAACCTTTTTCAGGGAAGCAACTACTGTTGATCCATCCATGCCTTTTGGAAACCCTGCATATAAAAATCCCATACCTGTCTCTTTAAACAGTTTTAAGTCAAACCCTGTAAACAGGGCCTTTCCATCTACAACGAGTTTGTACAGGTTCCCTCTTTTACTGTTCATTATATCAGCCAATATAATCCCTGCCGCAAAATCCCTGTCCTGGTATCCTGGCAGTCTGTAGGCAACAATTGCAAGACCGTATGGCAGATTGCTGTCAAGTTTTATTAAAGATGGTTTTAGAGGTTTCAGGTGTATTGGTGGCCGGTTTGGAAGGGGACGTGCAGGAATATTTCCAAAGAATGATTTTATGAGGGCAAGAGCGGATTCGGGCTTAATATCACCTGTTACAACAAGCAGTGCATTGTTGGGGGTATACCATGTGTCATGAAATCTTTTAAGCATATTGCCTGTGGTCTTTTCAAATGAAGGACGCGTACCCAATGCATCATGGGCATAGGGGGTTCCTTCAAACATCTTTTTAAGCAATCTGCTGTACATGACATACATGGGGCTTGAAAGGTCTCTTGCCACTTCCTGTTCTATGGCCCCGCGTTCCTTTTTCCACAGATCTTGAGTGCAAAGAACATTTTTCATGCGAATTGCCTCTATTCTCAGAGGCAGTTCTGCAAGATCTTCCGGTACTATGAAATAGTACTGTGTAACGGTTTGGCCTGTGCTTGCATTTGACATTCCACCCATTGCTGCGGTTATGGCAGCCAATTGTTCTGCAGACAGGCCCTTGCTTCCACGGAACATCATGTGTTCCAGGGCATGGGCCATTCCGGGAAAACCAACGGGAGCTTCGTTGGAGCCTGCAAAATAGGTTATATGTGTTGTTACAACCGGTGCAATGGGATTTTGTATAATGACAACCCTTAGCCCGTTTTTGAGCCTGGTTTTGATTATACTGTTTGCTGATACCGCTGCTGTAAGGTATGTAAAGATTAAAAGAAATGAAAACAGAAAACAACTGTACCATCTTGATTTACCGATTTTATCCATGACAAGGTACCCTGTGACTGATTTTCCTGTGTGCAGAGATTTATAAAAAAAATAAAAAAAACGCTTTTTCCACCTTACAGGATGCATTATCCTGAGGGCAAGATATTTGTTGCCATGTAATGGGCACATTATCTCTGTTCAATTGCAAATTGTGGCATGACCGGCAACTTTGTCCATTTGTTAAACTCGTAACTGTAGTTTCCTGTTTTTGATGGACGGATCTTTTCGTAATGTATCTGTTTGTTCTTGTCCACTCTTTTAATGACAATCCTTTTGTCCATGACAGCGGCCCATTTGCTGAGATACAAAAAGGTATAAGGCTGTTCCCTTGCTATAAGTCTGTGTAACTGATGGCAATATTCCACCTGTCTTTTGTGGTTGTATTCCCGCCTTATCTTTATGATAAGATCATCTGCCAGTCTGTTCTTGAACCCCACAAAATTTAACTGGCCCGGATGGCATTGGCTGGAATGCCATATCTGGTACATGTCCGGTTCTATTCCCATGTTCCATCCAAGGATTACTGCATCAAAATCAGCCTTGTTTATACGTTCCTGAATAAAAACAGACCATTCCAGCAGATCAGTGTGTACCTTTACACCTATCTTTTTCCATTCATCCTGTACAATGGCGAGTATGGCTTTTCTGATATCGTTGCCATTGTTTGTAATAAGTGTGAATTCCAGTTTTTTCCCATTCTTTTCAAGCCATCCGTCTTTATTGCGTGTCCATCCCGCCTCTTTTAAAAGTTTTAAGGATCCTTCCGGGTTGTAGGGCAGTGGAGGGACGCCTTGATCGTAAAAATCTGTCTGTTTGGCAAATGGGCCGGATATACGTTCACCCTGGCCGTAAAGTACATATTTTATTATCCTGTTTACATTGATGGCCATGCCGAGGGCTGTCCTGACCCGGCGGTCATTGAAGGGCTCTTTTCGCATATTATATCCAATGTAGGTGTAGCCAAAGGATGTGCCGAAAAAGATCTGAAATCGTGGATCGTGCCTGAGCCTTTCTACCTGATGAGGCTGGACATTGTAATGATCCAGGGTCCCGGCATAGAATTCCATTTCCTGGGTAAGGGGATCGGGTATGATTCTTACAATATAGGAATGATAGTTTGGGGGACCTTCCCAGTAGTTTTTAAAACGATCCAGTCTGATGTACTGGTCCGGTTTCCACTCGGTAAACCTGAATGGACCACATCCAATGGGGTGGCGGTTGAAACTGCTTTGTCGTATAGAAACATCCTCTTTGTTAAGATTGTGTTTTTCTTTTAAAAGGGCATTTTTATTGAGTAGGTGTTCGGGCAGTATCCCTATGCCCCATGTTCCAAGTGCGGGAGAGTAGAGACGCTTGTACACGATGCGGACAGTGAGAGGATCAATTATCTGTACTGCTTTCACAGGTTCGAAGTCCGAGACACGGGGAGACAGGTTTTTGGGGTCCATTATTGCCTTGTATGTGAATTTGATATCTTTGGCAGTAAACAGGACACCGTCGTGAAATCTTACATCAGGTCTCAGATGAAAGGTTATTACAGGATTGTGTTCAACGGCAGGCAGAATGGATCTGGCAACGGCCCTTGGGATTTTTCGGGAGGTATCAGAAAAGATATATCTTTCTGAAGGGAATCCTGAGAAATATCCTTTTCCCGCAAGTTTCTCCAGATTCTTAAAGAGATCCTGATCCACCCTGTCTAATACCAGTTTTATACGGGCAGGTGCATGAATTTCTACTGTTTTCTTTTTATCGTCTGTGAGATGTTTCTGGAAGGTTTCAGGCGGTATGATATATATTTTTTTTATATTCTTTAGGGTTGCATAGAGGCGGTTGTCCATGCCTTCAGGGTGGCTCATGGCATTTCTTATCAGTGCGACAATCCTTTCAGCTTGTTTTGTGCTGTTTTTGTTATCTGTATCATAATCATTTTTATTATGGTCAGGCCAGTATGCATAAAAGTATGCCTCTTCATGTATCTCCCACGATTTGGCAAGACGTCCCCTGAAGTGAAGATTTTTGTCTCTGTCAATAAGGCCTTCAAATACCATGGATTCGATTTGACTGCTTGCACTGTCTGCCGAAAGAATAGGGTTCAGTAATGTGGCGTCACCACTTGATGCGGTTATGTATTCGGTCAGACGGTTTGGATTGCCCCGGGTTTGTTCTTCATAGGTTGGTACCCAGAGATAGGATTGTAGCATCAAGATAATGATGATGACAGGAACAAGGATAAGAATACGTTTTATGATCATATTATCCCATGTATGACATTGTCTGTATGTGGCAAGGTTGAAGGGCTCGGCACATGGGTATCAGCCATGTTTATGTGTGAGTCTGTGGAGGTGGCCTTTTTATCTGTCTGATTATGAAACAGTATGCAACAACTCAGATGATTGTCTGTTCCATGCTCTTATGGATGGAAAAATACAGTCCCACTTTTTAATATTATAAGGTGAATATGGTTTGACGTCAAACAATACACTTGGATTCCAATATGCCTTTTTGGATGGGCCGATTGTTCCCTGTTTGCGGGTTATTGTGATCTTTATCAGTAAAAAGGATATGTTCTGATGTTAATTATCGAGGTCAGTGCCTGTTTTCGAATCAATTTTGAGGCCAAGGAGCTGTCTGTTCTTAAAAAGACTTGATTTAATTCAAGCAAATTTATATTATAAATATTTTAGACTTTTTACAGAGCAGGTTGCTGACGGTCCTCCGGGTTGTTGATTAGGCCTGTTAGGACACTGTTTTCAATATTGATTGTACCATAAAATCAGGTCGTTCTGTCAGTATTGTTTTTAAAAGCGAGTCTTGCTGAACGCTCTGCAAGATCAGAATTGCCTGTTCATTTTACGTGTGTACATAGACATAGGTGCCAGTAAGACAGGGAAATGGAATCCGGATCTGTCATGGCTGGTATTGCAGAAACAGAAAGATTGTCAAAGGCATTGCTGATACATTGTCATAAACTGTATCGTAATAATAAAAAAGCTTGTGTTTTATATCAATTGCTTTTTGTGGCTAAAAAGGGTCTTTTCTTAGCCTGGTTTCCATCCATAAATGATCTTTTTGTACAATGGTCTTGTCCGAAAAAAGTCTTGTTTGTGAACAGAAACCGAGAAATCTTATAAAAAAACAAGGAGGGGATAGATATTATGCAGATTGAATAACTTGGCATATAAGGGCTGTACAAGGAACAGGATGATTGTTAAAAGTTCAGCAGTTTAGGGTTGTATGTTCAAAGGGTTAGATTTGTCTGCCGGGGTATGGATGCTGTTACTGCAGAGGGATTGATAACAGATGGTGAGTCCAGGTATGGAGCGGATAGAAAGAAATATTCAATTAAAAGTTCCTTGTCAGGGTTTAGAGGTGCTATGCCTGTTTTTGTGCTTAATATGCATAGAGTGATGTGTATGGTATGCTGTTGGATGTTTTGCGGATAAAGTTATCAGGAAAACCAAGTAAAATGAAAGGAATGCAATTAAAGGAGGATGTATGAATATGCAAAATGAGTCCAAGTTAAAAGATTTTCTGTTTGGCGTACAGGATGTGAAAAGTCTTGTGCCTGGATTTGTAGTGGCAGTGGTTATTACTGTTCTTGCTTTTTATATACATGACTTGATCGGAGTGCTTTTTCATCTCAAAAAGAGTCCCATAAGTAGCATAATGATAGCTATTGTTCTTGGGCTCATTGTGAGAAACACCATAAATGTTAGTGAAGGCATGTATCCGGGGATAGCATTTTGCCTTGCCAAGATGTTAAAGCTGGGTATTATCTTGGTGGGTATAAGATTGAGTATCTTTGCTGTGTTAAAAATAGGTCTGATGGCTGTAGGTATTGTCTTTGTATGCATATGTGTAGGGTGTTTGTTTACTATAACCATGGCATTGAAACTCAAACTTCCTGAACGTCTTGGTACGCTTATTGCGGTTGGTACAGGAATATGCGGGGCAACAGCTATTGTCGCAGTTGGTCCTTCCATAAATGCCAAGGAGGAAGAAATTGCATATGCCGTTGGGACTATTACTCTTTTTGGGTTGGTTCTCATGTTCGTGTATCCATATCTTACCCACCTTGTTTTAGGTTTGACGCATATACAGGCGGGCATATTTATGGGAACAGCTATTCATGAAACTTCCCAGGTGGCTGGTGCAGGGCTTATGTATGACCAGCTCTGGATTACAAAAGGTGTACACCCCACAGGAATGGATGTTGCTATTGTAACCAAGCTTGTAAGGAATATTTTTATGGCCCTTGTTATTCCTGTTGCTGCCTATTTTTATACAAGCAGGCAGATGGCAGAAAAGACTGAGATCAATATTATCAAGCTTTTTCCGGTATTTATCCTTGGTTTCCTTGGGATGGCAGTGATTAGATCCCTTGGAGACTTCTTTATAGTAAAACAGCATTTGTTCAGCAGCCCGGAGGCATGGAAAGAGATTTGTGACTTCAGCAATCACTGTGCGGAATATTTTCTTGCTCTTGCCATGGCTGGCGTTGGACTTGGTACTGATATCAAAAAATTGAAAAAGTTGGGAATAAAACCATTTCTTGTTGGACTTGTAGCGGCTGTAACTGTTGGTGTGGTGAGTTTGATATTGATTAAGCTGCTTGCTTCATTTCTGGTTGTAAGTTAGTTTCCATCCATAATGGCCGTTTTGCACGATCCCGGTGTCAATCTACGGGGTCGTGCAAGAATTAGTAACATATATATTTATTGGAAACAGGGGCTTTTGTTTTTCAAGGCCCCATGTTTCCAATAACTGCCCATCCGCGAATTAATTGCGGCGATTTTGTTGTATTTGTGAACTCATTCTTGGATGCAGTTGTTTCAAGGTATTTTGGAGGACGGTTTCTTTGATTTTTCCGGTGTCTTTTATGAGAAACGGCATCGAATGGTAAGGAAGGTGTCCTATTTTTCCGGCCTGTTACAGTGTTTTTCTCGAATCTTTTTCTTGTGTATCTTTCCTGAGCCTGTTTTTGGAAGAAAGGCAGTGAAATCTACGCTTTTTGGTGCCTTATAGTGGGCAAGATGTTTTTTGCAAAAATCTATAAGCTCTTTTTCTGTTGTATGATACCCTTTCTTTAAGACTACCACTGCCTTTACTGATTCTCCCCAATGTTTATCCGGTATCCCGATTACTGCTGCTTCCAGTATCGCAGGGTGCATATAAAGAACATTTTCCACCTCTGTGGAATAGACATTTTCTCCGCCAGTGATGATCATGTCCTTTTTTCTGTCTACGATCTGTATATAACCTTCTTCATCCATGACAGCCAGATCTCCTGTGTACAGCCAGCCGTTTTTTATGACCTTTTCTGTCTCACAGGGAAGATTCCAGTATCCTGGAGTAATGGTGTCTCCTTGTACAATGATTTCTCCTACCTGATTCTCATCCTTTTTTATGTCCCTTCCTCTTTCATCTATAACTCTGAGGTTTATGGTGATGAATTCCCTTCCTGTTTTTGCCTTGTACCTTAGCTGTTCTTTCCACGGAAGGCTTTTCAGATGCTCCTTTAATATGGAGAGCGTAAGGTAAGGGCTTGTTTCTGTCATTCCGTATGTCTGTATATAATTGCACTTAAATATATCTGTTATCTTTTTTACGAGTTCAGGCGCTATGGGCGCCCCTCCGCTCATCAATATCCTGAGGCTTGAATAATCATGTTTTTTTGCATCTGGATGATTTACCATCATATTTAGCATGGTAGGTATGAGATTTGTTATGGTTATTTTATTCTTTTCAATGATACCGAGAACAGAAGATGCCTCAAATGCAGGTATAAACACATGTCTTCCTCCTGTCCATGTAATGGCAAAGGTTGCCCAGGCATCAGCAAGGTGGAACATTGGAGCAGCATGCAGCCAGTTGTCCCTGTCTGTCAGGTGAAGTTCTGCAATGGCTCCAAGGGCATGTGTCTTTACATTTTTGTGGGTAAGGATTACTCCCTTTGCCCTTCCTGTAGTTCCGCTGGTATAATATATCTGAGCAATATCGGTATCCTTGATACAAACAGGGGGGATAAAGGGGCCTGATTCATTAACGAGTTTTTCGTAGTAAAGGCCATCCTCTTTTTCTGGAAAATCTGTCCATATTATCTCTTTTATTTTTGTTTTGGCCAATAATTGTCTGAGTATGTCATAAAACTTGCTCTGAGATATAATAACAGATGCGTTACTGTCCTCTATTATCAGGCAAAGCTCGTTTATGGACAGCCTTGTATTTATTGGTACCAGTATTATGCCGAGGTGTGCTGTTGCAAAATAAACTTCCAGAAATGTATGGTGATTTTCATGAACTATTGCCAGTCGATCACCTTTTTTAATACCCAGCTCTTTAAAGGCGGTACACAGGGAAAATATCCTTTTTCCAAGTGTTCTGTAATTCATCCTTACATCACCACATATTATAGCCTCTTTTTCAGGCCATAATCTTAAGGCCTTTGCAAGAAGTTCGTTTAACGTCATATCTACCTCCAGTTGTGGTTGATCCGGAAATTGTTCCTTTGGGTGTTAAAATGCCTTAAGGGCCAGATGGACAGGAAATCAGGCGGCGAACAAACTCTGTTTCTGGGTAGGTAATAGCTATAGAATAGAGTGTAATAAAATTCAAGTTCAGATAATATGATTTCTGCAAGTGTTCTGTGAAGATATATTAAAGGATTTGTCTTGCGCCAGTCCGTGGTGTTTTGAGCAATGCCTGTAGATCGAAGATATTGCAGATGTATTGTTGTGTTGGCCTTTACGCATTTGTATGCACACTGCCCTGGAAAGTGTAAACAGGAAACTCCCCTTTATCTGACTTTGTGTCTGCATTGTTACATTATATTGATAAGTTTTATATTGTTTTTCTGTATATTGTGGCAGACTGAGATTCTGGTTTTTTTTATGAGTTAATGTGTTTTTTAACCTTGACATGAGCTTGTCTGTTAGTATATTTGCTTTAATTGCTTTTGATTCATATCTTGCGGGAAGCCGCCCATGGCTTTTAAAGGCCAGTGATAAGGCTGTTTATTAACGATCAAAGCAAACAGAGTCTTTTTGCGAGGGTTCCGATTTTTAGCCTTAAAAAAAACAGCAAGGTGATTGACAATGTAATATTGGTCTCACAACTTGGTTTGACCATGGTGGGTTCAATACTTTTCTGTTTTTATCTCGGTTACCTGCTGGATAGGTGGCTTGATACATCAGGTCTGTTTATCACGATTTTTATTTTGCTTGGTGTAGCGGGAGGAGGATATACTGCTTACAGGCAGATAATGGAAGCTGATTTAACGAATGACAAAAAAAAATAATGCGGAAATGGTGACTGATTGTAATGATGTTGCCCGGTTTAGGAACGGCATTTTATGGGGGGCTGTATCCATAGGGTTTTTTGCTGGGGTTTCACTTATGCTGTTTCATAAGCTGGCTGCAGCTAAGGGTATTTTCTTGGGAACCGGTTTTAGTATTATCAATTTTATTGTTATGGATTTTTTTATCTTTTCACCTCTGGGCCATTCCCGTATGACTGCGAATCTGAAAGCCTTGCAGTCAATTGTAATCAGATATGTAATTCTGGCCATTCCTGTTGTTGTTGCTATTAAATCCTCGGCCTTTAATCTGCCTGCTGTAGTTGTTGGTATTTTTAGTGTTCAGATAACAATTTTGCTGTATTTCGTCGTGTTGAGACCCCTGTTGGTAGACAGAGGACACAATGATGGATAATCTATGTTTATGAAATTGTTTTTCTGGGTCTGTCTGGCAAGAGGGTTGTTCATAAGCAGTTAATTTTAGGAGCTGATTTTCTTGTTGGTTGCAGAGTCAGGGGAAAGAGGGCATTTTTGAAAATTCTTTTGCCGGTGGTATATGTAAAACAGCCTTTCAGTGTTAGTGTCGTTGACCCCTATACTGTTTTTCCTTATTATTATCTGAATAAACGATAACGCAAGGTGTTTGAATGGAAAATTTTACAGAAATACTCCAGTTTAAGATACCCGTTATGGGTATATGTCTGCGGTTTAATGTAGAAACAATTGTCATGACGTGGATAGTAATGGGCGGTTTGATGCTGTTTGCTTTCTTGGCAACGAGAAAAAAGGGCCTGATTCCCCATCCCCTGCAGGTGGTTGCCGAGCTTATTGTTAATACTTTTGAGGACCTGGTCAATGATGCCCTTGATGAAGACTTGGCAAAGAAATACTTTCCACTCATATGTGCTCTTTTCATGTTCCTTCTGATCAGTAACTGGCTTGGTATGATACCTAAACTGGAGGAACCTACAAGAGACCTGAATACCCCTCTGGGAATGGGCATTATGGGCTTTGTTGTTGCCCACTATGCAGGGATTAAGGCCAAAGGCATCAAAGAATATATAAAGGGATATATGGATCCAATCTTTCTGATGGCGCCATTGAACATTATAGGAGAACTTGCCAAGATCGTTTCTATCTCATTTCGTCTTTTTGGAAATATAATGGGAGGGGCCATTATTATCATAGTAGTTACTCATCTTGTCTACAGTCTGGTGCTTCCGCCTCTTTTGAACTTGTTTTTCGGACTGTTTGTCGGAACTGTTCAGGCGTTTGTTTTTACGATGTTAACCCTTGTTTATATATCAGTACAGGTTAAGTAAGATGTTGGATACTAATACTACAATCAAGTTGTTTTCTTTTTTGGGTTCAGGTGTATGCATGGGTTTCGGCGCTATTGGCGCAGCTTTGGGGGAGGGTTTTACAGCTGGTTTGGCTACTCAGGCAATTGCTCAAAGGCCGGAACAGTCCGGAGAGGTAATTAAGAATATGCTTGTGGGGCAGGCTATTGCAGAATCAGCGGCGATCTTTGCCTTGGTTGTTACCCTGATTCTCCTCTTTAGTGAACCGGAGACCAATAATGTGTTGTTGGCATGGGCAGCCCTTGGTGGTGGTTTGTCCATGGGGCTGGCGGCAATTGGATCCGGTGTTGGTGCAGGTTTTCCCGCCGGAGCGGCATGTTTGGGGATTGTTCGTCAGCCGGCCAACAATGGAAAGATCCTTACATCCATGCTGATCGGATCTGCAGTATGTCAGACTCCTGCTATTTTTGGTATGGTTGTATCTTTTCTTCTTATATTTCTTAACTATTCTGATATGCCGTTATATCCTGGCTGGGCCGCACTTTTAGGCGCTGGTCTGGCAACAGGACTTGCCGCGATTGGGCCTGGTTTGGGGAATGGTTTTACAGCCATGGATGCGGTAAGCGGTGTTGCACGAAATCCCAGGGTGGGCAAAGATTTGAATAAGGTGATGTTGATTGCCCTCAGTGTTGCCCAATCAACGGCAATCTACGGTTTTTTGGTCAGTTTGATGCTTATTTTTATGGGCATTAAGGAAAATATGACCATGGCCGCTTCTATGGCTCTTATCGCCGCAGGACTATGTTCCGGCTTTGGGGGTATCGGTCCCGGAATTGGTGAAGGATTTGCCGGTGCCAAGGCCTGTGATGCAATTGCACGCAGACCTGAAGAGGTAACTCTTCTGACAAGGACAATGCTTGTAGGGCAGGCTGTTGCAGAGTCTACAGGTATATATGCATTGGTTGTTTCCTTGCTGTTGTTGACTGTTTTTTAGACCGCAAGGTTATTGTTGGTTTGTTAGGGATACGTTTGTTTTTAGTTTCAGATGTTATTAGTCATTAGGAGGTTTATTATGGCAATTAGTGGTCCTGATTTTGTTAAAGGCATGGCAATGCTTGGTGCTGGAATAGCAATGGGTCTGGGCGCAATCGGTCCGGGTGTTGGTGAGGGTTTCGCTGCAGGCAAGGCATGTGAGGCAATAGGAAAAAAACCTGAAGAGGCAGGCCTTCTGACAAGGACAATGCTTGTAGGGCAGGCTGTTGCAGAATCGACAGGAATATATTCTCTGGTTGTAGCTTTGCTTTTGCTTTTTGTTGTTTAAGGTTATCTTTGCACGTGGGTTGAGGATTCTCAAATAACAGGTTTTGTTTGTAAGCCCCTTGTAAAGGCAAACAAATGCGTATTGATTTGTGAATATGTTAATTGTGCTGGATTCTTGCCTTGCAAGGCATACAAACGCAAACAGAGTGGGCTGTACTGGCCTGGTATGACACAGGATATTTATAATTATGGGATTTGAAACAGTAGAAGGCCTTATAACCATTAATGCCACACTTTTTCTGCAAATTTTCCAGTTTCTGATTTTCATGTTTATCATGGACAAGATCATGTTTCGGCCTGCACGCGAGGTCCTTAATGAAAGGCGGGAAAGTTTGTTTGCAAAGGAACAAGAGATTGACAGGTTTAGAAAAGAGGCTGTAAGGCTTAAAGAAGATTTGATAAAAATAGAAACCGAGGCAAAGCTTAAGGCTGCCCAGGAAAGGATGAGACAAAAAGAGGCTGCTATTGCAGAGGCAGAGAAATTTTTTGAGCAATCAAGGGCTGAGTCAGCAAGAATCAAGGACGAGGCAATGGCAAATGTTCAGGATGCTCTGGATAAGGCAAAACTTGAATTGAAGGAACATGTTGTGGATTTGGCTGACCAGATAACAGAGAAAATTGCTGGCAGGAGGATTACGGCTTGAAAACAAAGACAAGAAAACGTGTCTTGAGGTTTTTTTTCATTATTATTTGTTGTTTGCTGGGCAATGTTCTTTTAACTACCCATTCTTATGCTATGGCAGAGGGGCCGTCTCATGCCCGTTCATTATATGATAATATAATGCTGTTTGTAAATTTTGGGATACTTGTTTTTCTGTTTGTCAAGTATGCAAAAAAGCCCCTTTTGGATTTTCTCAGGAATGAAGGTGTTAAGGTCAGGAAAAATTTTGATGAGTTAGATAAGCAATTGGCTGCTGCCAGAGCAGAAGTTGATGCAGAAAATGAGAAACTCAAAAATATTGAAGAATACATTGAGCAGTTACGGAAAAATGTCATGGATATGGCCAAACGGGAAAAGGAAAAAATTATTAATGATGCCAAACTTGCTGCCTCTAAGATGGTTGAGGATGCTCAATCTTATGCTGAATATCAGGCCGGTAAAGCCAGGCAGATCTTGATTGATGAAGTAGTGGACAGTGCTATTGCACTGGTTGAGGATAGATTGCTTAAAGGTTTTTCCAAAAAAGATGATGCTCGTATGTTTGAAGATTTTATAAACAGCATGTCTCTATATGAGGGGAATCGTCCGGGATAACAGAGTGTCTTAAGTCGGTGTTTGTGATATTTGCATACAAAACAATTGGCCTTTTAAACTTTTTTTATTTTCTATGACATGTAAGTAAACCACATAGGTTTTTTACGTGCAGAAAATAGCAGGTTTAGATGGCCTTTTTTTATTTTTTATAACAGTATTTTTTGCCTGTTTCCTGTGAGGGCTTTAGGTGTTTTACACTTGGCATTGGGATTGCAAGGATAGCCCCTCTGAATGGAAATTGATGTTTTTAAAGGTTCATTCATTATGGTTTTGCAGGCTTTGCCGGAGGACAGACAAATGTATCAAGACTTAAGGTCTCTGTTTATAAGAAGTGTATTTGGCATATGTTTGATAGTCATCTGTTTGTTAATCTTTGCTTCGGATAGTGTTTCTGGACTTGCTCATGCTCCGAAGATATTTGTTGAAACTCCTGTCTTTGATTTTGAATCTGTAGATCAGGGGACAGTGCTTAAGCATGCATTTAAAATATTTAATCATGGTGATGCAGTGCTGAATATAAAAAATGTCAGGCCTGGATGAGGGTGTACTTTAACCTCCTTTGACAGGAAAATCCTTCCAGGTCGGAAAGGTGTTATATCAGTCCTGATTAATACAAGGCATTATAAAGGCAAGATTGTCAAAAAAATAAAGGTGTATTCCAATGATCCTGAATCTAAGGTGATAACACTGACTGTTCTGGCAAATGTGAAAGTTCCTATTGATGTTTCATCTCAATATGTCAATCTGTTTGCTCGGGAAGGAGATATTGCAGCTGCAAGTATTATGATCAGGCCTGTTTTTAAAAGGCCTTTGAAACTTACACCTGTTTATTTTGATCTGCAAGACAGGATTGTTTACAGAATTGAGGAGTTGAAGAAGGGGAGATTGTTCAGAGTGAGTTTTCAATCCAAACCATTGCCTCCCCAGTTCTTTTATGGAGAAATGAAAATAAAAACCAATTATCCTGAACATCCTGAAATTATTATTCGTATAAGATGCAAGATTGTTAAAAGACATGAAAATTCCCTGCGCAGGTAAAATGAAGACATATCTTGCAAGGGCAGTAATGCAATCAGCATTTATTGTTTTGCTGTCTTTTTTGTGTGCCCTTGTGTCCAATTGTATTCGTGATACAAGGTTGCCTTTAATCGGGAAAGAAAATTCAGGACAGAATATTGATAATGGTGCATCTGAGGAAAATCTTGCCATTTCTCTTGATGAGGCCAAAAAGGCATATTTTTCAGGCAAGGCCTTGTTTATAGATGCAAGGTCATTAAAATTATATGCCGAAGGTCATATACGGGGGGCTGTCAATTTTCCTTTGGACGAATTTGATGAACATTTTGATCGTATAAAACCCCAACTTTTTAAAAAGGACCTGGTAATTACATATTGTGATGGTAAACTATGTGGTCTGGCACGGGAATTGGCCATGCGACTTTTTTTTCGAGGATGTGAACATGTCAGGTTCCTTGAAAATGGCTGGACAAGATGGAAAAAAAACATGCTGCCGGTTGCCTCTGATCGTTAGTTTAGATGTTTTACAGGATGTTAAGTTCTTGTCCAGATTAAAGGAAGATGTAGTATTTGGGATGTATGTACACAGGCACTGGATCGCATTGATGTCGTACAAAAGGCTCTTGTTTCTTGATTGAAAACCCTGTCCTGTACAAATACTGAATTGCGGATGGGTGTTACTGTATATATGGACATTTCATAGCAGAGAAAAATGTTTCAGGAAAAATATATTGACAAATTATTCATGGGGAGATCTTTGCAATGAAGATACTTATTGTAGGAAGTTCAGGTATGCTTGGAGCTGATTGTAAAGAGGTTCTTTCAGAGGAACACGAACTTGTAATGCCAAGTAAAGAAGACATGGATATTGTAAGTTGGGACGGAGTAATAGAGAATCTTCAAAGGATTAATCCTGATGTGATTATTAACTGTGCTGCTTTTACTGATGTTGATGCGTGTGAAACAGAGGAGTACATGTGTCAGCGTATAAATGTTGAGGGCCCCAGAAATCTTGCACAGTGTTCTGCAAGGTTTAATGCCAGGCTTATTCATATCTCCAGTGATTATGTCTTTGATGGTAAAAAAACAGTACCGCAGCCTTATTTTGAGGATGATGTCTTGAGGCCGTTGTCTGCCTATGGCGTAAGTAAAATGGAAAGTGAAAAGGCAGTGCGCGAAAATGCTCCTAATTATATTATTATCCGTACTGCATGGCTATATGGTATAAATGGTCCCAATTTTGTAAGATCTATAATAAAAAAGGCCCTCAACTCTGAACCACTAAAGGTTGTAACTGACCAAATAGGTTCTCCTACATGGACATATCGACTTGCATTACAGATCAAGACACTGCTGAACAGTGATGCACGAGGAACATTCCACGCAACTGCAACAGGTCATTGTTCCAGGTTTGAATGTGCGGAACACATTGTAAAAAAGCTGGATATTGATGCAAAACTGGAATCTTGCACTCTTGATGATTTTAAAAGTCCTGCGGTAAGGCCTGCCAACTGCATTCTGGAAAACCGGTTATTGAGCCGACAGGGTTTGAATGTTATGTGTTCCTGGCAGGAGGATTTGGATATGTTTCTGGACAGGTTTAGGGATCAACTGCTCAATGAAAATGCCTCTGATTTTCATTAACAGGCTAAACTTTGCTGGATGTTTTTCCTTTGATGTCAGAGGCGAAGCATTTGGGGGTAATAACTATGACCTATTTAATTAGACAGGAATTTGAATAATGAAAAAAGATTGTTTTGTATTTACTCTTGTTTTGTTCCTGTCATTGTTGTTATTTGTGTCTGCGGGATGCATCCCCTTTACGTCTTCTGCAAAATCCGATGAGGGTGTTCAAACTTTTAGTGTATCTCACCTGAAAAAAAGGGTACTGGTTTTTCCTTTTGTTGATGAAGCTGGTTTGGGAAATAAAATCATAAGTACAGTTACACTGCATCTTGTGGCATCGCTTAATGAATCAGATGATTTTGTTGCTTGTATGTACAGAAGCCCTCTTAAATGTGAGATTGAAACATCGGATTCTCTTGATTCTTTTGGTATAATATGCAATTCCGATATCCTGGAACAGGCGCGAAAGGCAAATATGAACACCGTTTTAACAGGTATTGTTTATATGCAGGATTCAGGAACCAGGAAAAAGGGAATATGGCCTTTTGATAGTACTGTCCGGTCATATACTGTTTCTGTAGTTGTTAATGTGGTTGATGTTGTAAGCGGTACTCTTATGTTGAGCAAGAGGGATTGCCATGATCTTTTATTTTCCCTGGACAACGGTAAGCCCAAGAAGGATGAGATAGCAAAAAGGGCTGTTAATGAAGGTATTTTGTATATGCTCGATAAAATGTCGCCTGAGATTGTTCAGGTTATTGAAAAGCAGCTCTGGACAGGCAAGATAGTCTCTGTTGACAAGGATAATATTACGATAGGTGCAGGGATAGAAGCAGGAATCTTCAAGGGTATGATATTTAATGTTTTTGCAAAGGGAGAAGAAATAAAAACAGCAAGTGGCCGGTCGTACAATTTAATAGGAAAAGATACAGGCAAATTGCGTGTTACCGAGGTACATAAAACATTTTCTTTGGCCAAACCAATAAAAGGCGATTCTTTTGCTCCGGGGCAGATTATAAGACCATTTGTATCGGCAGACTGATCAGGATGTTACACAGAGAATCTGTTTGATATTATTGATTGGTACTGTTTAACAGCATATCCTTTGCATTCTCCAATGCCTGTTTTGTAATCTTGCGTCCACCTAAGAGCCGCGCTATTTCATTGATTCTTTCTTCAATATTCAATTTGCATAGTATTGTACGTGTACGTTCGTTTTCAACCTCTTTTTTTACATAAAAATGTGTTTCTCCCTTGCTTGCTATCTGCGGAAGATGGGATATGCAAATCAGTTGATGATATTTGGCAAGAGAGACAAGTTTTTCTCCAACTGCAGATGCGGTTGGGCCACTAATGCCTGAATCTACCTCGTCAAATATAATTGTTTCTACAGAAGCACTTTTTGCAAGAAGGGTCTTTATTGCAAGCACTATTCTGGACAGCTCGCCCCCTGATGCTATTTTTGCAAGAGGCTTCAGGTCTTCTCCGATATTTGATGAAAACATGAATTCTATCTGGTCCAGTCCTTCGTTTGATAACCCAGAGTAATCATCTGCTGTCTCATTTGCAAGTAGTCTGTTTTCATATCTGTTTTTGAAACATACCTTGAATTGCGTTTCCTTCATATTAAGGAAATCAAGTTCTTTTTCCAATGCCTTTTCAAAGGAAAGTGCGTATTTTTTCCTCTTGCTGGAGAGGTGTTCTGCTGTTTTTATTGTTTTCTTGAACAGGACTGCTTGTCTTGCTTTTAGATCCTCAAGAAGTCTTTTTTTATCTTCAAGATTGTTTATGTTTGATATAAGACTTTCTTTGAATTGTATAACCTCTTTTAGTGTCTTGCCGTATTTTCTTTTCAGCCTGTTCAGCAGTTCAAGCCTTTCATTTATCTGTTCTAATCGTTGGGGATCAATCCTTACAGATTCCTGAAGATCTCTGATGGTTATTGCCACATCTTCTGTCTTCCATTTTATTTCTTCAAGGGTATCTTTTGGTTGTGCAAAGTTTTGATCTATCTGTGCTGCCTTGTCCATATCGTTGGTGCAACGTGCAATTAAGGCAAGGGCTGAATCCCTGTTCTCGTACAGTTCATGATAACACCTTGACAGTATTTCTATGAGTTCATTTGCATGTTGCAGGCGAATTTTTTCCTGGGTTAGGATCTGATCTTCATCAGGAGTTATTTTTGCCTGTTCTATTTCATTGGCCTGAAATTCGATCAAATCCTCCTTTTCCTTGGTCCGGGATATCTCCTGTTCCAATTGTTTTATCTCTGCATTTAACAGTTGATATCTTGTAAACAGATGTGAATATTGATCTTTTTCCTTGCTCAGTCCGGCAAAATTGTCCAGGAGGAACAGATGATTTTCAGGATTCAGCAACAGTTGATGTTCATGCTGACCTGAGATGCTTATCAGATTTATTCCCAAGCGTGCAAGTGTTTGCAGAGTTGCTATTGTGCCATTAATAAATATCCTGTTTCGTCCTTTGTATGATATGCTTCTTTTTATCAGCAACTCTGATTCAAAAGGGATGTCCAGTTCGTTCAGCATGGTTGAAATGGTACTGTTATCAGAAAAACAAAACAGTGCTTCAACCGTTGCTTCTTTGCTCCCGCTTCTTATTAGTTCTGTTGAGGCCCTTTTGCCAAGAATAAGATTTACAGCATTTATTATAATTGATTTGCCTGCACCGGTTTCCCCTGAAATAATGTTTAGCCCTGGGCTCAGATCTATTTCAAGATGCTCAATGATGGCAAAATTAGAGATATTTAACTGAACAAGCATGTTAAACCTGGAATTTGCATTCAATGTTTTGATGAAAAGATATCTTGCTGTGAAAATACATTTCGAAGTATGCCCAAAGATCAGACTGTGTTTTTATGTTCAACAGTTTTTATCCATAAACGGCCTTTTCGCACAATCCCGGTGTCAATTTACAGGGTTTTTTCTTCCGCTCCAGCCCTCCTCCCGGCAGTCGCGTCAGAAAAACCCGCCGGCCCCTATTTATTGAGCTGTTACGGTCAGTATGCCTTGGATTCTATCATGCCGGCTTGATTCAGATATATCTTGAAAAGGCAGAATGTTCAAAAGTCTTTTTGTTTCAGATCATGGTCAAGCAGGTCAAGCAGGTTGACAAAAGATTTGGATTTCAGTAATTCTACACTGTATTTAATTATGACTTCAAGTGTTTACTGATATTGCTACAGGCATATTTTGTATGCAAGGCTGAAACCATATTCTGGCCTGTTTTTTTACAGTACAGGTGTCATGTATGATAGATGAACTGGATAAAAAAATCATAAGCTTGATACAGGGAGATATCCCTGTTGTTTCCAGACCCTTTGCCTTTCTTGCTGAAAAAGCAGGTATAAGCGAAGAAGAATTTATAAGCAGGGTTAACCATCTTAAAAATACCGGGGTGATGCGCAGATTTGGCGCTACGCTGCGTCATCAGGAGGCAGGCTTTAATTCAAACGCAATGGTTGCATGGTCAGTCCCTGAAGACAGAGTGGAAAAGGTAAGCAGAATATTTTCTGCTTTCAGGGAGGTCACACACTGTTATCAAAGATTGCCTAAAAAAGACTGGCACTTTAATGTCTATACCATGATTCATGGCAGAGATAAGGCGCAATGTCATGAAACAGTAAAAAAACTTTCACTTGCAGCAGGTATGCATAAACACAAGCTTTTGTTCAGCCAAAAGGAGTTTAAAAAGACGAGCATGAAATATTTTTGATATATTTGTAAGAAAGCTGTAGCGATAAAGAGTTCCAATCCATAAAATGGCCTTGTGCAATCTGCGGTATTTATTGTGCGGCGTACTTGTATCCCTGTCATTGATTTTGCCCAAAAGTTTTCATTTATGGATTGGAAATTCACTGTTGCCCGCAGCCCATTTATGGATAGGCACTGATAAGGCCGGCAGATGGCCTTTTTTTAAAAAACGTTAACAGGTCAGGTAACATGAGAACAAAATCAGACATATTATTTGAAGAGGCACAACAATATATTCCCGGTGGTGTAAACAGTCCTGTAAGGGCAGGAAAGGCTGTAGGTGTAACTCCTTTGTTTATTGACAGAGCAGATGGATGCCTTGTGTGGGATGTGGATGGAGCTCAGTATATAGATTATGTTTGTTCATGGGGGCCTCTCATTCTTGGACATGCAAACAGAACAGTCATTGAGGCTCTGAAAAAACAGGCTGTTTATGGCACCAGTTACGGAGCGCCCACAGGGCTTGAGCTTGATATGGCAAAGATGGTTACTGATATGGTTCCTTCCATAGAGATGGTGCGTTTTGTGAACTCAGGTACAGAGGCAGCTATGAGCGCCATTCGGCTTGCAAGGGGAATTACCGGCAGGGATAATATTGTAAAATTTGACGGCTGTTATCATGGGCATGCAGACTCTTTTCTTGTTTCTGCCGGTTCAGGAATAGCCACTCTCGGTATACCTGGCAGTCCAGGTGTGCCAAAGGATACTGCGAAGTATACCATATCATTGCCTTATAATGATCTTGATGCTGTTCACAGAACCTTCTCCAAATTTGGTAAGGATATTGCGGCAATTATTGTAGAGCCTGTTCCCGGAAATATGGGAGTCGTTGTGCCTGACATGGAGTTCTTAAAGGGTATAAGACAGATAACCAGGGAGTATGAAAGCCTTTTGATATTTGACGAGGTTATAACCGGTTTCAGGGTAGGACGAGGAGGCGCCCAGGAGCTTTTTGGTATTATGCCTGATATAACCTGTCTCGGCAAAATCATAGGCGGGGGGCTTCCGGTTGGGGCATACGGTGGCAGTAGAGACATAATGATGAATGTGTCACCTGCAGGAAATATCTATCAGGCAGGAACACTGTCAGGTAACCCTCTTGCAATGATAGCGGGGATCACAACACTGAAGCTTTTAAATGAGGAAGGGGTATACGATAAACTTGAAAGGCTTGGGGCAATGCTGTTTTCAGGCCTGAAAACAGCGGCTGAAAAGGCAGGTATTCCTGTTACGATCAACCGTATCGGCTCCATGGGTTCCCTGTTCTTTACTGAAGGACCTGTGACTGATTTCAATTCTGCCAGCAAAAGTGATACAGAACGCTTTATACATTATTATAAGGGGATGTTAAATAAAGGAATATATCTTGCTCCATCGCCTTTTGAGTCAACCTTTATCTCTATTGCCCATACTCCGGCGGCTATTCAGGCTACCATCCAGGCAGCAGCGGCAGTAATGTCTATGATGTAGGGGGTCGTGGTTTTCGGAAAGAATCCTCTGGCGTATCTGCTGACACTGTAAAAGGTTGCAAGGTGTAGCTGGCTGACAGGGCATGATGAAAGTTGCAGAATGTTCAATCTTGTTCAAGTTCAAAGAAGGCAAAAATAACCGCAGCAATACATTGAGTATTTCAAGGATTAAGGTTTTAGTCTGGCGCATAAACCTGACAAAGGGACATTATGCACAGGTATCACAGACGTTGACAGGCAAACCGGTTTCTGGACAGGACATCAAAAGAATTGTGCGGGGCGATATTGGCAATAAAAAACAGTAAAAAAAGAAAAGGTGTGTATAGAAAGGCCTGAAAGGCGGCAACCGGATTCGAACCGGTGAATAACGGTTTTGCAGACCGCTGCCTTAGCCTCTTGGCTATGCCGCCATATAAAAAATGGAGCGGGAAACGGGACTTGAACCCGCGACAACCACGTTGGCAACGTGGAGCTCTACCAACTGAGCTATTCCCGCCCTGATCAGTGACAATATATCTATAGAATATCTACAGACTGTAACGACCTTGTTTTTTTAAGAAAAGATTACCCAAGGTCAACCGTAATTGCTAATAATATAAAAACATGAAACAGTCTGATATATAATTATATGTCTCAATCGGATTTTGTCAACAAAAAATCTGCAATTTCATGTCTGCGAACCATTTGTTGCGTGATAATTATCTGTTTTTGGAGGCAGCAACAATAAATACAGGGTTAAGCGGTTTTAAATACAGTTCGTCAGCCAGTTTTTTTGAGCGAGATACTGTAACCTCTGTAATCGAGTAAGGCCACGAAACCTCATCAAAAAAGCTTGTTGTCTGGTTTAATGATTTCAAAAGAACCGTATGAATGACAAGCCTTCCCCCTGTTTTTAAAAAACCGGCGGCTTTTTTAAGGATTGTGATATTGTTTTTCAGGCCGCCGCCAATGAAGATTCTGTCTGGCTTTGGAAGTCTGTCAAGCCCTTCCGGCATAGTGCTGTTAACGACTGACACATTCCATGAGCCTGTTTTTTTTATATTTCTTCTTATTATATTGCATCGGTTTATATCTTTTTCCACGGCTATAACCATGCCTCTCCCTGCTAAGGAGGATGCCTCTATTCCTACAGATCCACAACCTGCCCCCAAATCCCAAACCACATGATGATCTTCTATAGAAAGCATGGCAAGTCCAACTGCTCTTATCTCTTTTTTTGTTATAAGTCCTTTTTGATGAATATACAAGTCGTCATCTATCCCTATTTTCAAAGGGATTTCAGGGTAACCTGTTCTGCGCAAGATGACAAAATTCAAAGGAGGAAAATCTTTTTTAGCCGCCTCTGACAGGGTAAGGTTACTGATTTTTTCGTCCTTTTCTCCGAGATTTTCAAAAACGGTTATTGCAAAAATGTCAATTCCCGTTCTGATGAGTTCACGAGCAATCCTTGAAGGGGTAAAGATGTTGTCTGTATATACGCCGACAACGTCATGCTTTACAAGTGTCTGTAACAGGGGCAAAAGATTGTCTCTGCCATGACATGAGATCACTTTTATATCTTCCCATGAAAATTTTTCCTGTGCCGCTGCTGCTTGAAGTGTTGTGATGCCTGGATGAAAGATGACCTTGTTGGTATCAATGGAGTTGATAAGCTGTCTGCCTATTCCAAAAAAAAGAGGATCACCATCTGCAAGAACCGTTACCTTGCGGCCTGATTCAAGATCCTCTTTTATTCTGTTGATCAGGTCCTTGACAGAACCCTTTATAATTCTTTTTTCGCCGTTATATGTTTTGAAACGATCAAGCAGTCTCTGTCCACCCACCAGCACATCGGCATTGAAGATATAATCCCGAATGGTTTCGGGTAATTCGTTTAGGCCAGTACCAAGTCCTATGACATGTATGATAGTCATCTGTATTGTTTCCACCTTTCAGGGAGTACACGACTGTCAAGATAATCAGAAAGTTCCTTTGATGTGCCTGGCGACCATCCGAGGCCTTTTTTCCATACCTCATCCGATTCCATACAGAGATACAGTCCGAGATCGTGGTACCATTTTTCAAGGTGTTCCCTCATAAAGCTGTATAATTCAATGCGTATTGGCTTGAAATACCTTTTTTTTCCATCCAGCCCATCGACAAATTCCCCTATAAAGACCCTTGTCTTTGGCCGACGTTTCATGGCAATGGTCTTTAATGCAGGCATAAATCTCATTGAGCCCATGCTGATCCATGCTATTCCCTTGGGATCAATATACCTGTCCATAAGTTCTATGGTTTCACGATACCCCTTTTTCCACCCTGGATATGCAATAATGGGATCAAAATGAAAGCCAAGGACAAATCCCTCCTTTTGGCATATTCTTGCTGCCTCTAATCTGCGTTTTATGGCAGGTGCACCATGTTCCTCAGTAGAACAGATATGCTGGCTGTTAAGTGACCAGGAGATTATAATTCTGTCTCTATGTCCGGTTTTAAGAATATTGTCTATGTTTACAGTCTTTGTCTTTAATTCCAAGATTGCATTCTTTCTTGTGGAAAACCTGGGGATCAAATACTTGCTCCACTGAGTTATGGGATCAAGGGCAAGGCTGTCCGTAAATTCTCCTGTACCTATTCTGAAAATTATGGATGGGTTTTTGTCAATATGGTCAAGTATCTTGTCCAGTTCCTTTGCATAGTTGACAAACACTCTTAAGTCAGGTTTGTTGAAATAGTCCTGCAGGATACAGTAACTGCAGTCAAGGGGGCAATTTGTCCCCACATTTAATATCTGGTATCCACAGCATATGTAATTTTTTGTTCCCGGACATGGTTTAAGGAAATCCCCTTTAAAGGAAAGCAGCCGGAGTGAATGCTTTCCCATATCAGCAGGCAGGGATGTCTTGTTGGCATTGTATGTGGATTCAGCTACATGAGGGATATCAGGAAGTGCCTGAATGATGTGTCTTGTAATATGATAATCAAAGGCATCTGTCTCTATAATCAGTTTGTTTATTGAACCATACCCGGACATCTTACGGCTTGTCCTCCCATGGTGCATTAAAGTCTTTAAGTCCTTTGATTGCAACCATGTTTTTCAGTATGCTGATCAATTCCTCTCCATCATTGAAATCTACTTCCAGCCTAAAACCTTCTGCCTCAAAGAATGGAGGAGCCTTTATATGGACCTTGGCAGGAAGTTTCAGTGATGCCACCTCTTTTCCGAACCTTGTTTTGGCCCTGCTCAACTGTGGGTAACGCAATTCCTTTAGGTAATCAATTACATTTCTTGATTTTTGAGGCTGATTGGTGTTTGCATCTGCCAGTATGTCTTTTAACCTTGGATCAGCCAGTATTTCAGCAACAGATGTACCTTTTGCCATGGACAGGTCAGAGAGCATATCAATCAACTGTCGTTGATAATTGAAGTTCAGTCTTAATCTTGAGATGAAATTTCCGGTCATAGAAATATCTTGAGGCGACATATTCTGTTTGAACATGGAAATTAATGTTTTGAAAGAAACAATGTTGTTTATTAGGCATGTTTTCATGTTGTCATCAAGCTGTCTTTCGATTTTGAGATATAAATCAAGTGTGTAGTTATCACCTCGAAGCCCTAATGCAGGCATGTACTTTTTTATGATTTCATTTTTGGTGATGTATGGCTCAAGGCGGGATAGGGCCATTGCCTTTTCTACAGTATTAAAGCCCCTTGAGACGAGATTGTCATACAGATTTATAAAAAGACTGTCAGTATGGGAAATATCTTTTTCCGTGGCAATCTGGCAGGGTATGTATGACAAGTCAAGATTTCTTGCTGCAAGTATGCGGCCATAACCGGTTATTATCGACAGGCTGTTATTTGAAGCATTTAATAGCGGAGGATTAATAATTCCTACGGCTTTTATTGAGTCTTCAAGGACAGTTGTAGGACGTCCGAAACGCAGAAAATAAGGCTTTTGCCTGAAATCAATATCTTTAATGTTTATCTGTTCAGTTTTTGTTTTTATCATTCTCTTTGTGCTGAAAAGGTTTGCAGGGTGAGTCAGAATTGCATATAAGTTGTAATTTTTGTCGCTGTGTAATCCTATGTATAATATATTGTTTTACTGGGACAGGGGCATGGCAGATATAAAATATCCTGGATGAAAAAGACGTTGCATCTGAGATTTTAGTAGAGAGGAAGGATATAAGCAATACCTTAATGTAAGAAAATATGTATCAGCTCGATAATAGGGGGATAACAGCGAACGTACCACCGGGGCAGGAGGATTACTTTTTCCGCTCCTGCCCCTATTCATTGAGCTTTTACGAAAATATGTTGTTTTGTTTGTGCCATTATGTATAGAAAACGGGTTTTCATTGATTTTACTGTCACGTTCTGCTTTTTGTCTGCATCTTTTTTTGTCCTGTATTTATAGCATGCTTTTTGCAAAGAAATAAACGGCTGATTAAAAGGAGTTTGGCATGAAATGTTTTTATGTAAATAGGGCTTGTCTGGTTCTGAGAAAGGGTTTTCAAAGACAAGCCGGGTTTACCCTTATAGAAGCTGTTCTTGTCCTTGCCATGATAGGGATTCTTGCCGGCATTACTGTACCGGCTGTTCTTCACTGGCTTCCTGATTACAGGTTGAGACGGGCTGCAATGGCTGTTTGTTCTGATATGCAACAGGCGCGGTTGGAGGCAATAAAGTCAGATGCTGATATAATTGTTGTTTTTACTCCTGGTATTTATATGCCTTCCGGCAATGTGGGAAGTTATAAGATTTTTGTAGATGATGGTAGTGGTGGAGGTACTGCAGGTGATGGTGTGCAAAATGGCGGGGAGCGGCTTTTGAGGCAGGTTAATATGCCCAGGAATGTGTCTCTGTATTCTGACAATTTTACAGGCCACACTACAGGTTACAATAACCGGGGATTTCCCTGGAACAACAGGTGGGGAAATATAAGACTGAGAAATAACAATTCAAGGTATTACCAGATATTGTTTTCCATGGCAGGCAATATATCTCTTCAAAAGAGCAATGATGGCATAACCTGGTGGTAATGTTATTTTGCATTATGATGTCTGCATAAGGTCTTTTTTAAGGTGCAATAAATGGGGAAGATGTCAACGCATTGTGATGGGTTTACTTTGATAGAGCTTCTTGTTGCTATGGCTATATCAGGTATTGTGGCAGCAGCCATATTTACGGCCTTTAAATCCCAGCAGGACAGCTATATCGTACAGGAAGATGTTGCTGCGATGCAGCAGAGCCTGAGGGCAAGTATGTCAATATTGTCCCGCGATGTAAGAATGGCAGGGTTTGGCTTTTCTTCCGGACAGGTATCCTGGTATGACAACAGTGTTTCTCCATCTGTTACAGGATATATTAAGGGGATTTTCATAACCAATAGTAATCCTGATCAGATCGACATAATCTATGCAGATCCATCAGTTAATGCAACCATCACTCATCAGATGCCCAATTCAAGCGCTGAGTTGAATGTTGATTCAACAAATGGGTTTGCAAGTGGAAATCTTGTTATTGTTACTGATGGAAACAATGCATCTCTTCTGGAAATAACACAAGTGCAGACCGCGGCTTTAAAGTTGCAACATAATCCAGGTGCCGGAAATATCAATCCTCCTGGAGGCCACAATATCTTTCCTTCTGGGGGATATGGGGTCGGCAGCAAGGTGTATAAAGCGAGATATGTATCTTACAAGGTAACTGCGAATAATCCTTTGCATCCGGTATTGGCAATAAATTTCCAGGGGCCAAATGGAGCAGGAGGATACCAGCCTCTTGCCAATAACATAGAAGATATGGAGTTGGTGTATATCTTTGCCGATGGCGGAGAAGGTACTTCCTATAACGATACAGATGCTGACCCGAGCAATGATTATGATGATATCCGGGCGATAAGGATAAATATACTCGCCCGTTCAGATAAACCTGAGCGAAACTTCAGCGGTAGGCGGCCTGCTATAGAGGACCATGCTGCTGGTGGCGCTGATGCTTATCGTAGACGTATACTCTGTTCAACAGTAAAGATACGGAATATGGGATTATGATCAAAACAGCAAAAAACAGCCTCAATTGCGATGAAAATGGATTTACCCTTGTAGAAATACTTATAGCAATGACCATATTTGCCATTGGCATACTTGCTGTAGGGGCCATGCAGATTGCTGCAATTAAGGAAAATTCTTTTTCAAATGGCCTTACCGAGGCATCTACTATTGCCCAGGATCAGGTGGAACAACTGATCATGGAGGATTTTAGCAATCCTGATCTTGTTGATGTCAATGGAGATGGGAATGCAGGTATTGATAATCCCAACCGTTCAACTGTAATAACAAGCGGGAATGTCCTTTTGCCTGTTGGAGGGGCAGGGCAGGCAGATCATGGCCAGGTGGTAAATGTTCAAGGATTGAATTATTTGGTTTACTGGAATATTGCAGATTTATCTTCTTTTGCAAAACAGATCAGGGTGATTGTTGCATGGAAGGGAAAGGAAATGCACCGTATTGCCCTGGATTATATAAAGAATAAATAGATGATTCCATCCAATGGGCATTTTCCTTTGTTTTCAGGGATAAAGGAAAAACAGCATGGTCACTGTATATCATTAGTATGAAAATCACCTGATAAGGGTTTTTGTACGGGTTGCCCTGATGCAGTATGGAAAAAGGTTTTTGCAGAGGTATGTGTAAAGGTTATGGCTATGTGTATAAAACCGATAAATAACGAGGATGGTTCTGCAATCCTGCTTGCGCTTGTTATGTTGATCTTGCTGACGTTGTTAGGGATAGCAGTTACTACAACTTCTGTTGTAGAGACAAAAATATCGAACAATGACAAAAATTATAAACAACGGCTTATGGAAGCAGACGCTGGTGTTTCATGGGCAGTTGCCAGATTAAATCAGAGTGATGCCTCTGTACCGGACGGTCAGGAATTCAACCGGCTCAAGCCTTATCCCCTTAATTTTAAAGTTACCAAGCTTAGTGATTCGCTTGGTCCGCCTGTAAGTGTTGATATAAGGTCTGAATCAACAGGCGGTAATGGGAAGGTAGCCATATGGGCTGGTATAGAGTTGCCCACTCCAATAAGGGGGGCTTTGGAAGATACAGGGGAAAAAAAGACATATTAGCCTTGTGTCTGTTCATAATTATCTGCACATACTGTATCTACCGGGGATAATATGCGCATTTGTAAAATGTGCATTGCAGGCCTCTTTTAACAATTCCTTTATAAGGTCTTATAAAACCTTGGAGGACTCAACATGCAAAACAAAGCTCAAAAATTGTGGATTATATTTTTCGCTATTCTTTTAATCCCTTTTATCATGCCTTGTATTATACAGGCAATGGATGATGATGTGCCGTTTTTTGCCGGTGATACCGGCAATCCAAATGTCTTTTTTATATTTGATAATTCTGATTCAATGCAGGATTGTCCATACCTCCGGATAAATGGCAATACCTACAGGCCATGGACTTACTGGAGGAGGGGCGTTGTTATAGAAAACGGACATATAAAGGAAGACGCAAACGGGAATATTGTCTATGATAATGGTAAGTATATTACGACCTCCAATGTATTGACTCTTCCTGGAACCAACCCCCCAAACCTGCCGGGGTTAAGTTCGAGGAGCAGTACTGTGACAAAAATCATCAGTAATTCTTCAAACCGGATATATGATACGAATGTGGACTGGACAGATTCCAGTATCAATTCCTGGACAGCGTTTTCCAACAATTACCGATGGTGGAAGGTAAAGATAAAGGATGCCAATGGTGCGGAACAGATCCGAACCATATACAGCTATAGCAGTTCGGGCTATTGGCGGGTTGACCGGAATATAGATTATAGCGGACCTGAGCCATATACCTACGAACTTATGACAGGTTTTCCCGGGACGTCCACATACAGGGGCTCCTCACATTTGGACAGACTGTATGACCGGTATTTTGACTGGTCGACAATTTCTGGATGGACTGATTTCAGCACAAATTACAGGTGGAAAATCCTTGAGATCACTGATGGGACAAACAAGGGTGAAAAGAGACAAATTTATAGCTATAGCACGTCCGATAAGTATTGGCGTCTTAACAGTCCGTTGCCTCAGGCATGTGACTATACAACACACTACCGTATCCTTGGTTCTAATGATGATAACAGGTATGCTACCGGTGGCAATCACCCGGACAGCAAGCTTTACAAGGCAAAAAAGGCGCTAAACACCTTTTTAAACAGCAATGCAATCAGGGATGGCAATGGCAAGTACCTGCTTAATATGGGTTTTGCTACCTACATGTCTGCCCGTATTCCAAGGGTGTGTGCCAGATATTACAGAAAACACACATATAACACCCAGGACAGATGTCGTGCATATTATTACAGATGGGCTGACACTCATAAGGATTGTTATGATCCTGATGGTCCTGCAAATGGTTATGATATTGATGCATGGGGTGTTCATCATGAGGATGTCAGTATAGGAGATCAGATAGACAGACCTTATGGCAGTGGTTGCACTTCCCAGACAATACATTACAAGGTCACGGAGATTAGCCCTTCTCCTACAGATTCGCTTCCGAACAGGTATCGTATACGACTGAGGAGTAATGTAGGAGTGTCCAATGAAGGAGGATACAGGTATTATAATTGGATATATTTTGATGATGTAACAGATTGCAGTGGATGTGCCGGGTATGCGTATCCTGATCCATATATTGAGGGCAGCCACACATGGCATCGTGCTACAGCATGCGATTTAGAGTATGCTCCTGGTTGTGTTTCCGGCAGTTCAGGCTGGTATTATGAAAGCACGTGGCACGATACATATGGAGATTACGGCATAACAGATTCGGGTACACCGGGCTATGTTGATCCTGTGACAGGCGCTGTAACGGTTTCAAAAGGGTATTGCAGCGGCAGCGGCTGGTCCTGCACAAACCCTGATCCGGACGTCAACTGGACACTGGTACCTGAAGGCGGGATAACCGGGCCTGTTAATTCAAGTGGTGCGACAGGGACCATTACAAGGATAATTTTTGATAATTCCTATTTCAGATATCCGGGTGAAGGTACAGATGACCGCCCTCATGCATGGAGTAACAGAAGAGCCTATTACAATGGTAATATTAACAACAGGTGGATATATCAATATTCAAGCTGGAAACACAAGGCCAAATGGCGTGATGACATGCAGCCGAGCGAGGTTTTTCCTGCAGACGTGGGCAATGACAATGCAAATCGCAAGGGAGATGATCAGGTAATATTTGTTAACCTTCCATACGATGTAATAAATGGTGCTGTAGTAACCAAGGATGATGAGAATGGGAACAATATTAACATCATAAAGAACTACATAAATCTTTCAAGAGTCCCGTATCCGAAGGATACAAGATATGTTAAGACAATGATGCCATATACAAATTCCCTTGCGGTAAACAGTTCTCAGGCAGTTACAGGCAAGGGTACTCCTCTTGGGGCTACCCTTGAAAATGCCCTGGCTTATTACAGAAGTTATATAAGTCAGGACAGCTATTCACAGGGAGAATGCAGGAACAACTATATTATTCTTTTAACAGACGGGCTTGAGACCTGTGACGGGGATCCTGTATCCGCTGCTGCAGCGCTGTATAATCTGTCTGTAAATAACAGGCCCACACCTGTAAAGACCTATGTCATAGGATTTGGCCTTGATGATGCCAGCAAGGCATCGCTTAATGCTATAGCGGCTGCTGGTGGAACGACCCATGCGTATTATGCGACCGATGTTGATGAACTTGTCTCTGTTCTGACAAATGACATTATGGGTGATATCGTCAGTGATTCATATACACGTTCTGCTCCGACTGTAACTTCATTGAGAGAGGGGGATACAATAGCAAATGATCTCAAGATATACTATACATACTTTGACTATCCCATATGGAAGGGACATCTGAAAGGATACAAAATAAACGCGGACGGATCCATAGGCAACAAACTCCCAGGATGGGCAGGTGATTGTGACAGTGATTCCGGTCCTGATGCAGATGCGGGATGTGAGATGAAGGAGAATGGGAGGGGAACCGTCTATACTGTTGTAAATGGCGGCAGAGAAGAGTTTTCAACTGCCAATCTAAGTGACCTTAAATCGTTGGTTAATCCCGATGGTGATGACATAGATGGAGATGGCACAGCCAATACGGATGCCGATGCTACAGCGGTGATAAACTATACGCTTGATCCGGGGTATGACAGCGGAAAATATGTAGGAAGCCGTGATGCTGACTGGCCGCTTGGAGATATTTATCACTCTGTTCCTGTAGTAGTTACCAAACCCAATTTTGATAGTGCCCAGGCCGGATATAGTGCATTCAAGGCTGCGCATGCATCAAGGGAAACAATGCTTTATGTTGGTGCCAATGATGGTATGCTGCATGCCATACATGAAAGCAATGGCCAGGAGGCATGGGCATGGATACCGAACTGTATCCTTGGCAAATTGCATGAGTTCAAGGAAGGACACAGATTTACCGTGGATCTTCCCATAAAGGCGGCAGATATAAATATTGGAACAGACGCTTCTCCTGACTGGAGAACAATGGTTGTGTGCGGCTTGAGACAGGGCGGCAAATATTACTTTGCAATTGATGTTACAGATCCGTCTGATCCGCAATTTATGTGGGAAATTACGGATGACAGCTCGACGGATTCCAGTGCCCCGGGATTCCCGGGAGCTGATATTCCGGGAGATATGGGACAAACATGGTCAATACCTGCGTTTGGCCGTATAAATATCAATGGGGTTCCTACCAGTGTGATTTTTGTCGGAGGTGGTTATTCCACTTCTGAAAATGTTGGCAACCGTATTTATATCTTGGATGCCGGAACAGGGAAGATTATAAAGGAATTACCAGTAGGAACCTCAAGCAACAATGTTCCTTCAGAGATTCGTAACATGCGTTTTCTCGATATAAACGGATCTCCTGTTGATTATCTTACAAGGTCTCCTGTTGATTCTAGTCTGGACGGGTTTATTGAGGTGTCATATTTTGGGGGAACAGACGGAAGATTATATAAACTGACAGGTCTTAATGCTGATTCCGGTTGGAATCCTCAGGTGAAAACCTTGTATGTTCCTGAACATCCCAGGCCAATATATTATCGTCCTGCAGTTTGGGATCTTAAATGTGTCAGTGGAGGTCGCAGGTTTGTGCTGTTTGGTACTGGAGATGAAAACGATCCGACAAACAGTACCTCTGTTGACTATTTTTATGAGATTGAGGACAGGGCGTACGATAATTCAGAAGGGGGGTTTGACGATGGTTCTCCGTGTACTGCACAGGATATTGCAGATGGAAGGTTCAGGCTTGTATGGCAATACTGGCATCTTGCTGATCCTGACGATCAGAACAGTGCCCATATAGACGGTTTCCCTGCAGGGGAAAAGGTGCTTTCGTACCCAACTGCATACAGGGGAGTTGTATATTTTACCACATATCAGTCAACAGGCGGGTGCGGCATGGGCACCAGTAACCTGTACGGATTGACAGTGACCACCAAATGTTCTTCCAGGCCAGACAATGTGGATTGTGGCGGATATCAGGATGGTGGAGGTGAAGGCGGTCTGGAATATGACATCAACAATAATCCCCTTGATCCCCATAAAAAATTTATTAGCCTGGGTAAAGGTATTGCTTCTTCCCCTGTTGTGGCTCCTCCGACCCTGTATATACAGGTTCCAAAAGGTGGCGGCGGTGGGATGCGGCCTCCTTTGGCAATTTCTATTCCTACTGACCAGGGGAAGCTTCTTTACTGGCGGGATATAAATTAGAAAGGTGTTGCTGATGCAAAACAACAGTTTGGCTTTCCGGATAATTTATGGTTTTTTGCAAATATCTGACACAAGCTGGCTCCAAGCTGTTCTGTTTTGAAATTGGTTCGTATATAATCAGGTTTCATATGTTGATCTGATACCGTTATCGTATTATTTTCATGAATCTTTTCCAATGAGGCCATGACCAGTAAATGATCATGGCCTTTCCTTTTACATAGCTAAGAGGTACAAACCCCCAGAATCTGCTGTCATAGCTATGATTTCTGTTGTCTCCCATAACAAACAGATGCCCTTTTGGTACAATAACAGGCCCAAAATGTTTTTGTTCCATTGATATGGCCATAGGGTCATCTTCTGCATAGTATCCATGATTATCTTTGTAGAGCCTTCCATTTATGTATATCTTTTTGCCAGTTATTTCCACCTTGTCACCCGGAAGTCCTATGACTCGTTTTATAAAATCCTTGCTTTTGTCCACAGGGAAAATAAAAACAATTACATCTCCCCGTTTAGGTTGGCTGACAGGTATAATGGTTTTTCTTAAAAATGGAATCTTGACACCATATATGAATTTATTGACGAGGAGATGGTCTCCTACTACCAAAGTTGGAATCATGGATCCAGAAGGGATTTTGAACGCCTGTACAATAAAGGTTCGTATAAACAATGCCAGAATGACTGCTATGATTGCTGATTCAGCGTACTCTCGGAAAACACTTTTTCTTTTCATATTACCTCAATTTTAATTTTTGTGCGGTAGTGTCCTTTGGCAGGATGATAACCGGGTTTTATCTATAAAACAGCCTTTTGGCACCTCTGCGCCAATTTGCGGTATCTCTTCTCCCCCTGTGCGGCTGTATTAAAGTGCGTCTCTGTGTCCTTGCCTTTCTTTATTTTGTATAAAAAATTTCATCTCTGGACCGGGAATTTTATCCTGCCACAATTAATCTGTGGATGGGCACTATTTAGGATGTGTCTTTACATTGGAATCAAGACTGCGGAAAAAATATTGCAAGCAAGCAGTTTTTAATTGTTTTTTTATAATACATGACTTGAAAGCCCTTTGTTGAACAAGCCTCATTAGGAAGACATTGTATTTTAAAGGGCATAAATTTCCTCAGCAGACTGGAAATTTTCTGCCACGTTGAAGAGGTTATCTGTAGGGTACAGAAGTTTATATGTCCTTATTCTTCGTTTTGTAAAGAAATTTTTCTTTGGTTTTCATCCATAAACGGCCCTTTTCTGCAGTTGTGGTGCATGTTTGTAGCGCACAGGACAGGTAATGCATAGATAAAAGAATAATGAGCATAATAGTTGTTGTTACGGATGCTTGATTCTTTTGATTCTATGAAAAAAAATCTGATTTGTTGACAGGAGATTTTGTATTGGGCGAATTCTTATGGCACGCTTGTTGCAAAAAAATAAGTTGCAATTGCCAAACTGTTAACCTCCTGAATAGAGTCATAGGATCCATTCGGAAATGAGAATTTTTGTTCACTATAAGACGTCCTGTGCAAAAAAGACCGTTTTCGAATGGATGCTAACTCTTTGCCTGTTTAAATGTATTGATTGTAATGAGTTTTGTAAGTAACGGATCTGAACCGGATTTTGTCTGTCACCGACTGTCTTTTTGCAGGTTCAGTCCCAAACCTTGAATGTCAGAGATATCATGCAGTGCCTTGGGGTGAAAGTTTGTATATGGCCATTGTATGCAGGTAAGAGTTTAATATAACAAGCTATTGTTTATAAATATTAGTAAATGGAAAACTAATGAGCATTCCACGGAAAAAGCAGCTGGTTGGTCTTGATATAGGTTCTTTTTCTATCAAACTGGTAGAAATTAATCATAACAAAAAAGGGAGAGTGCTGAAGAACTTTGGAGTGGCCCTGTTACCGGAGGGTGCAATTGTCGAGGGCCTGATACAGCGGCCAGAGGAAGTTTCTTCTGTAATAGAAAACTTGTTTCGTAATTTAAAGGTAAGAAATAAAAAAGTCTCCCTGTCAATATCAGGGTTTTCTGTTATTGCTAAAAAGATCAGAGTCGATACATCTGATAAAAAGGATATAGAAAAAACAATTAGAGATGAAGCTGAAGAGTATATTCCTTTTGATATTGACGATGTAAATATGGACTTTGATATTTTGGAGCCAGAGCATTTTTTGGAACAGGATAATGTTGATGAGGAAAGTGAAGAGACATCAAATGTCAGGGATGTCATGGTTGTAGCTGCAAAAAAAGATATTGTAAATAGCTATATGGATATGCTTGAGGATATCAGGCTTGCTCCTACAATCATGGACGTAGATATTTTTGCTCTTCAGAATGCCTTTGAAATAAGTAGACCCTGGGATCCACAAAGTGAAAACAAATGTATTGCTCTTGTAAATATAGGAGCCGAAAAAATAGGAATAAATATAATAAAAGACAATATATCTCTTTTTACGAGGGTATCCTGTCCCTTTGGTGGCATGCAAATCACAGGGTTGCTTATGTCAAAGCTAAAGCTTGGGTTTGAAGAAGCCGAAAAGCTTAAGTTAGGAGGCAGAGCAATAAATGAAAACGAAAAAGATATGGTAGAGGATATTGTTGGTTCTGTTGTCTCTGAATGGGTAAGGGAGATAAAAAGTAATATTGATTTTGTATATAGTACCTACCCTGATGAATTAATAGAAAAGATTTTTGTTACTGGTGGAGCCAGCAGTATCCCCGGGTTTAAAAGTTATCTTGGTACGGAAACAAACATACCGGTGTATGAGTTGAATCCGTTTGCAAATCTGATAATCGATAAAGACAGATTTGATATTAACTATTTAAACTTAATGGCACCTCAATCAGCTGTTGCAGTTGGGTTAGCCTTAAGAAGCGTTGACGATAAATGATAAAAATTAATCTCCTGCCTTTCAGGGCTGAAAGAAAGAAAGAAAATATCAGAAGGGAACTTAGTGTTTATGGCCTTTCAATGGTATTTTTGTTTACTCTTTTGGTGTATTTCTCAATTGCTTTAAATAACAGGTTGAGCGAGTTACAAGCTGAACGGGCAAACAAAACCAAGGAGCTGGCCCATTATTCTGATGTGCTCAGAAAGATTAAATCCATAAAGAAAAAAGAAAGAGAACTGAAAAAAAAGATCGATACAATCAGGAGAATTGCAAGCACTAAACACGGGCCTGTGGAATTATTGGACAAAATTGCCATGGCAGTTCCAAGAGATCAATTATGGATGTCTTCCCTGAATCAGAAAGGTACCCTTGTGACCATAAAAGGATATGCAGTCAATAATGATGCTCTTGCCCTGTACATGACAAACCTTGAGAAAATAAAATTGATATCATCTGTGGATTTGATATCTACTTCCCTGAAACCCATGAAAGAGCACAAGATGAATGTTTGCAGTTTTACGCTTAATATTAAGGTGATTTCTCCAAAGAAGATAGTCAGGAAAAAGGGGCATAATAGAAGAAAAAGATGAAAGATCTTTCTTTTTTGATAGAAAAAATAGAGACCGTAAAGAGAGTGCACAGGGTGCTGATTTTTACAGGTGCTGTTGCCTTGTTTTCAGGCCTTTTTTTGTATTTTGTGTATTTCCCCAAAACGGAAAAGATTCAGATGGTGCAAAGGGCAATTTCCCAGTTGGATATTAAACTCAATGAGGCGCGAACAAAGGCAAGAAACCTCCCCAGGCTTGAAGCTGAAGCTGCTTCAATAGAGAAAGAGTTTAAGGCTGTTTCAAGGTTATTGCCAGATAAGAAAGAAATTCCAAGCCTGTTGAAACATGTTAATCATCTGGGCAAAGAATCTGATTTGAAATTTATGCTGTTCAGACCCAAAAAAGAAAAATCATGCGGTTTTTATTTTGAGATACCTATCTCTATCAAGGTTGCCGGCCAATATTATAATGTTCTGACTTTTTTTGATAAAATAAGCAAGATATCAAGAATAGTCAATGTGTTTGATGTAAAAATGAAGCCTAAAAAGGCTATGTCTACGGATTTGAATACAAGTTTTACTGCTGTTACCTATCGTTTTCGGGGAGAAAATGAAAAAGATTTATCAAAACAGAAACGGAGAAATAGGAGAAGAAGGTAATCTTTTATCTTTCTTGTTTATCTTTTTTGCACTGTTTTGTTTGAATTCAAGTGCATTAGCCAACCCTGTTGTTATGCATAAAATTGTTTACAGGCATACCTCAGGCAGACTTGATGACACACAAAAAAATGGAGATGTTGCAAAAAAGATAAATAAAAAAACGGTGTTGTCAAAATCACATCCGTCTTTGTCGCCATCATATGTAAAAAAAAACAAGGCGGTTCATAATAATAAAGGGGGAAAGTTTCTTTCCGATATTGTCAAGCTGCAGAACCTGAAGCAAGAAAAGTATGTGTTTACAGCCGATGGCAAGAAAGACCCTTTTCTCCCTTTTTTTATAGAAAAGGATATAAACTTCAACATGCAATCTCAAAAGGGATTATTTCCTGCAGAGACTGAACTGGAAAGAATTAAAATATCTGATCTGAAACTGGTTTCTGTTGTTAAAAGTCAGAATAATGTCTGGGCAATGGTACGTGGTCCGGATGGAAAGGGATATATCCTGAAAGAGGGAGTTGGAATAGGAACGAATGGTGGCAGGGTGAGCAGGATTATATGGAAGAGCATAATGACGCCCCTTGGTAAAAAGGATATCAGAAAAGTGGTTATAAGGGAACCTGTGATAAAATCTAACGGAAAAGAGAAATACAAATTTCTGGATATGAATTTTGGAGATGGGTCAGGAGATAGACAATGAAAACAAAAGTAAGATTGTGTGTTTTTGCCATTTTATCCATATGTTTTTATTCTGCCTGTGGGCAAACTGTCAGGGAGACAGTTGTTCCTCAAAAACCTGAACCTGTAAATGCAGGGTTTGAGAGAATTGTTGTGTTGCCTTTTGCCGATTATACGCCATCTCCTTCTCCGTACACATACAGCATGCGGGACAGGATGATTACAGAGGAATTATGTGACGATTTGTATAAAGCTGGTTTTGTTCCTGCAGTTGAAGAAGATGTGGTGAAGTATCTTATAGATAACAGGATTATAAAACTTCTGTGCGGTAAAGACGGAGGATCGGGTTCTATAAAGGAAGAGATTGAAAGCAATGAATGGTCCCCTGCCATGAAAGAAGAGTTAAGGAACCTGATCGATAACAAGGGCAATATTGATATTAATGACTATGGAAAGAAAATAAATCTAATCGCCCTGGACAAAACTACGGTAAAAGATATCGGAAACACCTTTGATGCCGACTATGTGATAAGGGGAAGAATCCTCGTGTTTAATTCAGGGGATGATAATACCTTTAATCCTCTTAAAACAGGAATCCTTCCCTTTTTTCTGGAATCAACAGGGCGTACAATCCTTGGTGTTGCCCGTGCATATCGCTATGATTCTTTTGGCAAATTTTCTTTTACTCCCATGTTAAATACCGTCCAGGTGAGGATGTTTGTGCAGGACGCCCATACAGGAGATCTGGTGTGGACCAACAGGGCAGAGACAAAGATTGCTCCGCGTACCGTATATGCAGATCATGACAAGGAAGTCCTGTTCAGAGAGGCTATAAAAAAAGCGGTCAGGGCCCTTGCATATAATTTCAGGCAGGACTTTGTATCAGGGAAGCTGGTGCAAACATATCATTCAGGGGAAAAAAACACAGAAAAAAGTTTAAAGGGGGCGGATATAGTTAATATGGAGAGATCTGCTTCAGATGCACAGGAGGCTGCCAGAATGGCAAGGCAGTTTGCAAAAGAGGCAAATCAGGCCGCTGAAGATGCAAGAGAGGCAGCAAGACATGCCCGTGATGCAGAGCAAAGGGCTGAAAATGTCTCTGTTCATACTCAAAAGGCCTTTGAAAAATTAAATGCGAAATAATGCCTGTTTACAATCAACGGGCATTAAGGAGTTTTTAATCCGGAAATGATATCTTTTTTGCAAAATCAGGCAAATCAAGGGATTATGCAGATTCGTACTTGCAGTTCACTATACAGATGATCCCGTATGTTGACCCCAGTGAAACAGGCTTGGAATTTCACGGGGCAGGGCGTTGATATTGTAAAAAAAATAGCTGCTTATGGATGGAAACGAAACAGATAGGGGAAGCACATGGTCAAGTCACTTGCGTATTTTTTGCTGATATGGTTATGGCTAACCGTACCTGCGTTTGCAGGTATGGTCACTAAAATAGATGTCTTGAAAAATACCAAGACATGTCTAAACGTTATGATCAAGGGCCAACATAATTCTTACCAGGCTGTGATGTCTCAATCTCCTTTCAGATTTGTTATTGATCTGGATAATGCCTCTTTGTCTAAAAACCTGCCAGGAACAATAAACATAAAAAACCCTGTAGTTTCAAAAATAGAGGCAGGTGCAAAAGATAAAGATTTGCGTATTGTTTTTTATTCTGCAAGACCTGACAGCGCTTTTCATGCCAACATCCAGGACAAGGAAGGATATCTTATTGTACGATGCTGGAAGGAGGCAACTCCTCCCACTCATATGAAGACAAAAAAAAGAAGTAATACTGTCAAGAGATTCCGGCATGAACAAAAGGCGGATTCTGTCTGTAGTCCGCCGGCAAAAAGATTGGCAGACATTATAGGCCGTGCCAGTTCATCTGCGGTTAGGGGTGCCAAAAAGGATACAAACAAGATAAGTACATACAGCAAGAAAAAGGTCAGCCTGGATTTTTACAAGACCGACTTGCACAATGTGTTTCGTGTTTTCTCTGAAGTAAGCGGAAAAAACATCATTGTGGACCAGGATGTTAAGGGAAAGTTGACAATGGCTTTAAAGGATGTGCCGTGGGATTTTGCAATGGAACTCATCCTGAATGTAGAAAAACTTAAAAAGACAGAGCGTCTTAATACCATTATTATTTCCAAGATGCCGGATAAAAAGGGTGAAAAGGGAGTGCTCCTTGTTCGCAAGGTGTCAAATGATGTCATACAGCCGGCAAAGCTGCTAAAACAGAGAGAGGAACGGCGTCAACAGGCAGAACGGTTTATTCTTAAGGGCAATGATCTTGAGGCCAGAGGAGATAAACAGTCAGCCTTGCAAGCATATGAAAAGGCCGTATGGTTATGGAAGGACAATATAAATATTTTAAAGAAAGTAGGATATCTCCATTATATGCTGGGGAATTTTTCAAAAAGTTATTATTTTTCCAAAAGGGCGCTTCGGTTAAACACCAAAGATGCAGAAGCTGCACAGTATGCTGCATTGGCTGCTGCAAGAATGGGTCTGGATTCAGAAGCGGATGTTCTGTTTAGAACTGCGATGGCAGGAGAACCAAAAATAGCTGAAGCATTTTATAATTATGCCCTGTTTCTGGAAAAGCATAAACGATTCAGAAAGGCAATAGCGCTTTATAAAAAAGATGCCGCCCTTTTTGGCCCATCCTTGAAACTGAGTTTAAAGATAGCAGGATTGTACGAAAAAATTGGGGACAGAAAGGCTGCATGCAAAGAGTACAGATTGATTCAGGTCTCAGGTTTTGATGTGGATGAACCTGCTATGCACCGGATCAAATTAAAAACGCATCTGTTGTGTGAATAGGACCCGGGCCAGAAGCATACCCAGTCAGGGATAGATTTGGTCATGTATTACAAGCCTTAGAACAGAAAACAACGGAGAATCAGAATGAAAAAGACAAATGTTATAGTTTGTTCTTTGTTTTTATCGTCTCTTTTATTTGGATGCAGTGCCAGCGCTCCTGTTAAAAAGGATGATTCCATTGTCAAATTAGGCAAGGCCATCCATCCTGCTGCCTCGCTTCAGCATAAAACTGTGGAGAGGCCTTCTGTGTCCAAAAAAGAGGGAAGGCGGATAGCAGAAGAAGATACAGCAGGTTATCAGTTGAAGCCTGTAAATATTGAAATGAAAGAAGGCAGGCCTTACCTGCCGGTAGGGGCGGATGTATTTTCGGATAAAGGTAAGGTCCCTCTTAATGAGGTTATAAAGGAATTGGCAGATATTCAGGGGTTTTCTGTTAGTTGGGCTGATGATGTAAATCAGAAACAGCTTGTGGATGTCAACATACACTCCGAGGATGATTTCTGGGAGGCGATGAACAATCTTTTGAGGCAGTTGGACTATTTTTATGAAATCAGCAAGAATACAATTGTAATTAAGCACAAACAGACAAAGACCTATCACCTTGCCATGCCATTTATACAGGAAGATTTTGATACAAACGTAGGTGGTGATCTTCTGGGTGGAGAAGAAACAAATGATAAAATGAGCGGTAAGGTCAAGGTAACTGGCAAGATGACAAAGCCTCTTGATTTCTGGGAAGGTGTGAAAGGCAATCTGACAAAGATTATCGGCAAGAGCGGATCCATGGTTGTTGATCGTCCTCTTGGAATAATTACCATTACAGCGCCCAAAAAGACACATGTAAAGGTGCAGGCTTATCTTGATAATCTTAAAAAGGAGATGTACCGTCAGGTAACAATAGAGGCAAAGATAATTGAGGTCAGGCTTAACGACAAATCGGAGCTCGGCATAGACTGGAGAGATGTAATGCAAAGGGTTGTGTCATCTGGCCTTACCTTTGGAACACTTTATCCGACCCACAGTCTTGTCAAAGCAGCTACATTTTATACTACAGGCACCGGCGATAAGTATGGGGCCACGAATCAATTCTCAATAGTGGCAGATGCCATGAAAACCTATGGTACAACCAACATATTGTCCAGTCCCAGGATAACGCTTATGAACGGCCATGCTGCAAACATCACCGTAGGTAAAAATGTTACCTATGTTAACAAGGTGGAAAGTGATGTAACAACGGGCACAAGCAATACAATAAGCTATACGGTTGAGACCAGTACCATACTGTCAGGTCTTGGACTTGCAGTTATGGTCAATATTATTGACGATGAAAATCTTGTTCTTTATGTTGTCCCAATTACTGCCGAGTTGACAGAACCAATGGCTAAACAGAAGTTTGGAAGTAATGCTGCCGGATACAGTGAAGTGGGTCTTCCAGAGGTCAAGCTGAGAGATATGGCCACTATGGCAAAGCTGAAGAATGGCCAGATGCTTATTATTGGCGGGTTGATTGACAAGCAAGTAAAGAAGGATGAACTGAAGGTCCCTGTCCTTGGAGATATACCTTTTTTGGGAAAGTTGTTTCAACATACAGTTGACGAGATTGTGAAAAGAGAACTTGTGATACTGTTACGTCCCAAGATCATTAGTCCTGATCTTGACAATACATCTGTAGTTGCAGCCAGCCATATGTAATTGCCGTATCTTTGGGCATATTTGTTTGCACAGTGTGCATCTGTGTGTCCTGGTTCAGCGTGAATTGGAGGATCCCGGTTTTAGATTAAGCTGCAATCTGTCAATAATAAGGATGCGCTTCGCGCTGATTTTAGTGGGTTTTTTAAGGCATAAACAGAAAAGCTTGAATAATGGAATTGAGAGTGAGGAAAACTCCAGTTCCGTCTGAAGCATTACACATACCCCCGCCTGAAAATTCCTGCCCTGGCGCCCACCTCATCATGAAGTGCATAATTTGGGTTTGTTTTCTTTCTTCAAACGTCTGTTTTCTGCTTCTATCTCACGCTGGGTTGCACTATTTACCGAACGCTCTCCATGTTCCCGAACCTATCTGGTAACACTGGATATTGGAACGCAAAGACATCTTCCCACATCACTGCAACGGTATCCCTGGTTTGCAACCGGATCAACTGCATCCCGTTTGAATTCTTCTGTGTAATCGGCCCGTTTCCTTGTTTCAGCCATAGGACACTCTCCTTTCTTCTTTTGTTCTTAACAGAGTGTCCGTTTTTACTTGACCACTACAGTACAAATTGCCTAAGTTGCCACGACTTACCCCTGAGGAAGCTGAAAAGAGGCTACTTCGTGCCGGATTTCTACTCATCAGGAGCAAAGGCAGCCACAGAATATACCAAAAAGAGGAAGAAAGATTTGTTCTACCATTTCACTAGGGGGAAATATTACACCCCAAGATTGTAAAGGTATTAACAGAATTGATAGGAGACTCAAGCGGCTAACTTGTCAGTCCACCTGACCGGTGTTCCGCTGCGCTTCACACCGGCCGGTGACTTCAGTGTTATGCATAAAAGGAGGAGCAGATGAGTTGGGTTGTAATTTCGGTGATTATAGTAGCGGTTTTAGCGGTAGTTGTATTAAAACTCTCACAAAAACAGGGAATACAACCGACTGAATACCCTTATAGAAAGATAGATATTCTTTTCACTCCAGCAGAACGTTCCTTTCTCGGTGTACTTAATCAAGCTGTAGGCGAAAACGCCCAAATATTTGGCAAGGTACGGATGGCAGATGTTATTGCTCCAAAAAAAGGAATGCCGCGCAGTGATTGGCAAAAGGCATTTAATAAAATTTCTGGCAAACATTTTGACTTTTTGTTGTGTGATAAAAATGACTTTTCTGTCTTATGTGCAATAGAACTTAACGATTGTTCCCACAATTCAAAAAGGCGGAAGGATAGAGATATATTCATAGAAAGGGCATGCCAATCAGCAAATGTCCCGCTAGTCCAAATAGCAGCGCGGGCAACATACAATATAAAAGAAATACAAAACGCCCTATCGGTTTTCCTGCCAAGGAGCATGCCACCAAAATCAGTGAATGAGACTGAACCCGCAGTTATTGAACGTAAACCAGCTGACAGTGAAAAACTATGTCCTAAGTGTTCAGCTGTTATGGTCAAGAAGGTTGCTAAAAAGGGAAAGAATGCTGGTAATGAATTTTGGGCGTGCAGCGCATTTCCAAAATGCAGGTATACCGAGGCAATAAATGCATAACAAGGCGCTTGTTCGGACGCAAAAAATTACGCTGCGCTTTGTTTGCGCCGCACAGCTTGGTCGTTGGTGCTCTTATGAATCATTATTGCCTTACTTTGTGATGTATGTTTAAATAGTTCAGTAAAGAAGGAATACTATGGCGGCAACAAATGACAGAGTTGTTGAAGAAGCTCTATCCCTTCCGGCAGACGTTCGTGTAAGTTTGATTGAAAAGCTTCTTGCGAGCCTTAACCTTCCAGTCGATGAGAAAACCGATCGCCTTTGGGCAGAGGAAGCGGAACGTCGCGTTACCCAAATTGAGGAAGGCAAAGCTAAGCTGGTCCACGGTGAAGAAGTTTTTACCAAAATTCGAGCAAAGCACGGGAAATGAGATTCTATTTCTACGAGCATGCAGAAACTGAATTTGACAGGACTATGAAGACTGCCGGCATGGCCTTGGTATAGAGTTTGCCCAAGAAGTCTATGCCAACAATTGACCGCATTATCCAATACCCTGAGGCATGGTCGCCAATGTCCAAGAATACCCGTCGCTGTCTTGTCAACCGTTTCCCATTTGGCGTTATTTATCAAGTCAAGTCTGGGTTCGTGCGCATCATCGCAGTTGCCGACCTTCGACATCGCCCAGACTACTGGCTGGACAGGGCATGAGCAGAACAAGCAAGTGGAGCAGACGGCTATTCTCTCGCGGCTCAAGCGATTCTAAACTTTCTTGATCTTCCTGTTCAGTTTTTGGGGTAATTATGTAACTTTCAGTCCTATTGAAAAGAATCGTAATGTACAAACTCCCTGATTTCCTTTCGTTTGGGAGCCGCGGGGATTTTCTCCGGATATCCAATTGGAATCATGGTTACCAGTTCATAACCTTCTTTTACATTTAGTACCCTGGCGGCCTTGTCATGATCAAACAATCCTATAATGACTGATCCTATTCCCCTGGCATGTGCTGCAAGACATATGTTCTGTGCGGCAATGCCTGTATCGAACATGAACCAATCACCAAATTTGGTTGCAGCTTCACCCTTGTAATATCCAGAGGTCTTTAATTTGCTGCATAGCGCTATTACTACGGGTGCCTGTTCGACAGCGTCTCTTGCCGGGTTTCCTTTGCTGTTGAAACAGGCTTTAAGCGCTTTTTTTATGGATTTATCCTTGACTACAACAAGTTCCCAGCACTGGGTATTTGCCCAGGATGGAGACCAGCGTACGGCTTCAAGGATGTTATCTATATCCTCATCTGTAATATCAGATGCCCTGTATTTACGAACGCTTCTTCTTCCCTTTATCAGTGCCAGTATGTCAAGCATTTTTCCCTCCATATTCTTTTTTTGTTAATGTCCCGGAGATTCTGGTTATTATCGGTTTCCAATCCATAAAGATGGAGGCTACAGGCCGTCTTTGCTTAATTCAACTGCATGATCAATCTCTGCCTTCAATTCGGTCGGCAGGTCCGGTATGTCTATATTCAAAAAACCTCTTACTATCGCTGAAACAGCCTCCTCTTCGCTTAGTCCGCGTGACATGAGATAAAGTATTTCATCCTGGGCGATTTTGCCTACAGATGCTTCATGAGACATCTCCACACCCTCGGTCTTGCCTGTAAGTTCAGGGACGGCATGCATTGTTCCTCCATTCAGTATGAGTCCACTGCACTCCAGGTGCGCCTTCACCCCGGGCACTTCGCCAATCAGGTCCCCGCGAGCGGCAATATTCCCACCATTGGTTATGGTTCTTGATATGATTTCGGCATGGGTATCTGGTGCTTGCAGGACAACCCTTCCTCCAATATCTATTTCACCGCCAGGAGAACCAGCAAGGATTGTGTAGTAGCGGGCAATGGCTCCCTTTCCTTTAAGATAGGTGGTGGGGTATGCCTGTACAGATTTGACAGGACTGAGGCAGATATAATTGTTAAGGAAAAGTCCTCCTTCATCAACCGTGCCTGCTGATCTGCCACGCACCATTACGTCCTTTCCCCACAGGTGTATCATTGTATAACTGAGTTTTGCGTTCTTTTTTATGTAAAATTCGGTAACTCCTATATGTAGTCCGGTAGTAACATGGGAGGAAGTGGCGCATCCTGTAATAATATGTATTTCAGAGTCCTCTTCAGCTATAACTATGTTGTGGATATTCTGATTCAGGCGGTCTTTTTTTATATACAGACACGATTGTACCGGGAACAGTACTTTTTTGCCTGGAAGAGCCCTTATAAGATAACCGTTATGAAGATTTGTTGCCACCTCGGCCGTGTATTTGTCGGTATTCGGAGCCACCATCTTCCAGTAATAATCCTGTAACCAGTCATATTTGATCAAGGCATCCTTGATTGACATCAATTCAAGACCTTCCTGTTTCAGACCTACATGAACAACATCTGTATCTTCCTGTATAAATGTCCCGGCCCTGTCTTTTTCGCTGATATCCACACCTGACATGATCATTCTCTCTCTGTCATCATGTGGCATGGAGCTAAGGTCTTCAAGATATTCTTTCGGTTCAGTTGCAGAAGAAAATTTACTGAGATCAATATCCATACCAAATTCTGCTTTTTTATCCTTTGCTTCCCTGGCCTTGGCTTTTACATCGAGCATCTTACACACTCCTTATATCCCACCTTGTTTATACATTTAAAAATCTCGATTGCATTTGTAGAGCAGGTTAGTTCTCCCTCATACAAAACCAGACCCTTGTCTGCAGTGACATAATCAAGAATAAAACCGGTATGAGTTATAATGAGTCCCATTTTATGCCTTGATGCCTTTTTTTCCTTTAGGGTCCTTCCATTGCTTGTGTCAAGATCGTGTTCCAGCATTTTTGAAATGGTATTTCCCACAAGAGACATGTTTTCCATATCAACTCCGGATTCAGGTTCATCAAAAAGTAACAACTGGGGGTCCTGTGCCATTAGTTGCAGAAGTTCAGATCTTTTTATTTCACCGCCGGAGAATCCGTCATTTATATCTCTGTCAAGAAAATCGGTGAAATGCAGTTGCTCAGCCATTGCTTTTATATCACATTCCTTTTTTGCGCACATTTCCACCATGCGTGCTGTCTTGATTCCTTTTATTGTAGGAGGCCTCTGATATGACATGCCGATTCCTGTTTTTGCCCGTTCACTGATAGAAAGTTCAGTTATATCCTGTCCGTTAAAATATATCCTGCCTTTTGTAACCTTATATTGAGGGTAACCCATAATAGTCATCAGAAGAGAGGTTTTTCCTGAACCGTTTGGTCCGAACAGGACATGGGTTTCTCCTGGTTTGATTTCCAGATCAATATGTCTCAGGACCTCTTTTTCTCCCAGTTTTACCTGTAAATCTTCAATTTGCAGCATTGAAATCCTCCATAGATTATTATGTTGCGTTATTTGGAGAGGTGTTGTGAAGCAGATCATGCATTCCTGTGATCGTAATTTGGTATTTGTATGGCATGGTTTTCACCGTCAGGTATTTACAAATCAATTCAGGATACAGCAGAGGTTTTGATCCGGAGAATTCCCTGAAGGGGGGATCAGTGTATTGTGCAGCAGTATACTTGATTTGTGCTGTATCTGTTTGCCTTGTCTGATACAGGCAGGTATTGATGTTGTGAAAAACAGCCATTACCCGGTGAACACTAACTCAGGTTGCATTGAGTTAAGAAATCTGATAACCGCTTGTTAAATATGGCAGGTTGTTCTACGTTTGAAAGATGTGCCGCGTTAGGAATTACTGACAGAACGGAATTACGTATCCGTTGATTTATAGTTTCAGAACAGATTAATGGTGTTCCATTATCGTATTCTCCTACCATAATCAAGGTTGGAAGGTTTATTTTATGTAGTCTGTTCAGATAATTAAGGTGTCTGATAGCCTCTGCGCATCCAACAAAACCCTGGACAGGTGTAGATAGAATCTGGTTACGTATCATTGCAACTTCTGGTGGATTTTGCCGGAGAAAAGGTGGTGTAAACCAACGTTCAAGTATGCTGTCTGCAAGTGCTTCCATCCCTTTTGTTTTTGCTGTGTTTATACGTTCTTCCCAAACTGGCTGGGCCTCATCTTCAACAACAGCGGCTGTATCGGAAAGGACAAGGGCCTGCAGGCGCTCAGGGTAGTTTAAGGCAATGGCCTGTCCTATCATTCCGCCCATGGACAGACCTACCCATATTACCTTTTCAATGTTGATGCTGTCTATCAGTCCTATTGCATCTGCTGCAAGCTGCTCCAGGGTGTAGGGCGGGGCAGGTGCATCACTTGTTCCATGGCCTCGTGTGTCATAACGCAGAATCCTGAACCGGTTCTCAAGCGATGTCAATTGTGGCTTCCACATATCCATATCGGAAGAGAGGGAATGACTCATCATAAGGACAGGGGCTCCATCCATACCTGAGAGTTCATAGTGAATTTGTATGCCATTTGCTTCAGTCTTCATATGCTACCTCGTAACATGTAATTTGATGTGAATATGTATTGCTTGTTTTTACCCGGGAATAGTGCAGTAACCTTGAATTGCAGAATTATATTCTGACTGTATTGTAACATTACTGTCAAAATGAAAAAAGGGTTTTCTTTTCATAATATCTATGGCGCTGCTGGAAAATTCCATATCAAAAAACGTGTTATTTATATGATCAGAATTTATATGCTCAGATCAGTATCCTGTCCACGAATCATATGGTGGGGATCAAGAAGTCCGCAATTATTTGGCCTCTGTCAGGTGTTCAGCCTTGTTGCTTGAAAGCGGACTGTTGCCTTGGGAAGCAGTCTCTTTGTGTAATGTCAAAAGATCCCTTTTGTCCAGGGGCAGTACAACATGGCAGATACAAAGATCGTAAAATCCGGCCGTTTATGGATGGAAACTATGTGCACGACAGGCTGTTTTAATTCTTGACAATGTAAGTATGTAATGTTACTTAGAAAATCTGTTGTTTGTTTATGACGGGCTGGTTTGCCCGATATCTTTACCTGTCTGTTGACAGATGTTCCTGTGCTCGATTTTAAATCCTCAAAATATATTAATGTGGTTAAGAAATTGCATGTGTTGATCTTGGACAAATCATCTTGCATCCATTTCCTGATCAATTTTGGTCAATAGCGAGTTTGCAATTCTTTGTCTTTGCTATCTGTTCGGTTTCACTGTTTTGCAGAGGGCTTCTGTTTCCAGAAATGGGCGTTTTTTTGTGTAAGACAGGGAAAATCAATGTATTATTTTGGAGGAGTAAAGATGCTGCATTAATGATTCCGTACTTTAATGTCCATTCAGAAATGAACCGTGGACACTATTTTAACCTGTTTGCCGTGTCTATGACTATGGCAAACACAAAGATTGTGGAAAAAGGTTGTTTGTAAATGTTATAAAATGAACGTTACCCTAAAACAGGCAGGTACAATTATGGAAAAAAATAAAGGTTTTCAAAAAAAAGACGATGTGTTGAAAGATGAAAAATCCCTTGATTTTGAATTTGATGATTCTGGTGAGAATGCAAAGGGTGACATGGAAAAAGATGTCTCATCAGATGATGATATTATTGAACTCGTTGATATAATTGAGGATGAGGGTTCCAATAAAGAAGCTGATATGTCCGGGGAAGAAGACGGGTTTCAGTTTGAAGAAAAGGATCCTGATGAGGAAGATAGTACGGAAGACCTTTCTGACGGTCTTGAATCAGATATTGACAATGTCCTTGCTGAGATGGATGATGGAGAATCAAAAGATACTGCAGGGCAGAATATATTAAGTGATGTTGATGATGAAGATGCAGAAGATGAGATGGTGCTTGAACTTGATGATAAGGCTGTAGATTTGTCCGGGATGGAAAAAGAGTCAACAGATAGTGATATTGTTGATCCGGTTGATAAGGCTGAGGCACAGCCTGATGCAACAGAAGATAATGCCCCTGAACAGGGCGAAACCCCTCTGTTTGAAGAAAAAGATCCTTATGAGAAAAATGGTACGGAAGATTTTTCTGACGATCTTGAATCAGATATTGACAATGTCCTTGCTGATATAGAAGATAGCCTTTCTGATGATGTATTAAAAGATACTGTGGAACAGAATGCCTTAAATGATACTGATGATAAGGGTACAGAAGATGAGATGGTGCTTGAATTTGAGGAGGATGATGCTGTAAATTTGTCCGGGATGGAAGATACACCTGTATTATCAGAGGTAATGGGAGAGAAAAATGATAATGAGGTGTCAGATATATTTGTTTCTGATTCAGGCAGTTCTTCCGCAGATGAAAAAGAAGATACAAGCCCAGCCTTTGACAGTGAAAAGACATTAACAACCGGGATAAGCGAGGAAAGGCTTGAGACAGTTATTACACAGGTGGTTGAAAAGGTTGTTGAAAGAGTGGCCAGGGAAACCATGAGCAGCGTTGCGGAAAGGCTTATCAGTGAGGCGATCGAGTCATTGAAGCAGTCATTGAAATAGTTTTTATTGAGCTGTTACATTAAAATGAATATGTTGTGTTGCCAGTTTTTAAGGTTTTTGTAAAGGTATTGGTTTAGGCCTGTAAACCCTGTTGATCTATTTGAGGATTTGTTTGTAGATGAGTGATGACATAATATCAAAAAGTTATGAGCCGAAAGATGTTGAGGACAAGTGGTATGAATTTTGGGAAAAGAACGGTTTTTTCAGGGCAGAGCCTGTTTCTGACAAGCCCCCTTTCTGCATTGTAATTCCTCCTCCAAATGTTACTGGTACCCTGCATATGGGGCATGCGCTCAATGATACCCTTCAGGATATTTTATGCAGATATAAAAGAATGAAGGGTTTTAATGTCCTGTGGCAACCTGGAACAGATCATGCCGGTATTGCTACGCAGAATGTTGTTGAAAGGGATCTGTCAGCAAAGGGAACAAATCGTCACGCCATAGGCAGGGAAAGGTTTGTAGAACTGGTATGGGAATGGAGAAAGAAATATGGCAGCCTTATCCTTAATCAGTTAAAAAAACTTGGATGTTCCTGTGACTGGAGCAGGGAACGTTTTACAATGGATCAGGGCCTGTCCAGGGCTGTAAAAGAGGTCTTTGTCAGACTGTATAATGAGGGCCTTATCTACAGGGGGGACTATATAATCAACTGGTGTCCGAGATGCCGTACAGCGCTTGCAGACCTTGAGGTGGAATATGAAGACAGGGACAGCTTTTTGTATCACATCCGTTATTTTATTGAAAACAGTGACAGGTATATTGTAGTTGCAACAACACGGCCTGAAACCATGATGGGAGATACGGCTGTTGCTGTTAATCCGCATGATGAACGTTATACGGATCTGAAGGGGAAGAAGGTTGTATTGCCTCTTGTTAACAGGCATATACCTGTGATATTCGACAGATATGTCAGTATGGAGTTTGGTACAGGGGCATTGAAAATCACACCTGCTCATGATGCAAATGATTTTGAAATAGGAAATACACATAATCTTGAACGTATCAAGGTTATTGATGAAGACGGCAGGATGAATGACCTTGCTGGTCCGTACAGGGGTATGGACAGATTTGAGTGCAGGGAAAGGGTTGTGGAAGACCTTAAAAGCGGAGGGTTTCTGGAAAAGATAGAATCCTATGCCAATGCAGTGGGTCATTGCTATCGATGCAAGACCATGATTGAGCCTCTTCTTTCAAAACAGTGGTTTGTAAAGGTAGCCCCTCTTGCAAAAAATGCCATAGAGGCTGTCAGAAATAAACGTATCAGGATATATCCTTCTGCTTGGGAAGGAGTGTTTTTTGAATGGATGACAAACATCAGGGACTGGTGTGTATCAAGACAGATATGGTGGGGACATCGTATTCCGGCCTGGTATTGCAAAAAATGCGGGGGCATTACTGTTGCAAAAGACACCCCTGTTAGATGTGAGCACTGTGACGGCGATGAGCTTGTTCAGGAAACCGATGTTCTTGATACATGGTTCAGTTCGGCGCTGTGGCCTTTTTCAACTCTTGGATGGCCTGATTTGACGGATGAATTAAAGACATTTTATCCTACCTCAGTACTTGTGACCGGTTTTGATATATTGTTTTTCTGGGTAGCAAGAATGATGATGATGGGTATTTACTTTATGGGTGATGTGCCTTTTAAAGATGTCTACATCCATGCCCTTGTAAGAGATGCAGAAGGGAAAAAGATGAGTAAATCCAAGGGAAATGTTATTGACCCCCTTGATGTTATGGAGCAATTCGGAACCGATGCCTTTCGTTTTACTCTTGCTGCAATGGCAGCCCAGGGCAGAGACATAAAGCTTTCCACGGATAAGATTGCAGGCTACCAGCATTTTGTAAACAAGATCTGGAATGCAGCAAGGTTTATTCTGATGAACGTCCAGCATAATGATCAGGATCAGGGTAATGCAGGGAAAAAAGCTGCTCAGGATTATTACAGTCTTCCTGATCGCTGGATATTGACGCGCTTGTCTGATGTGAGCAGACAGGTAGGTGAGGCCATTGATACGTACAGATTTAATGATGCCGCAGGCATTTCTTATCAGTTCGTATGGCATGAGTTCTGCGACTGGTATCTTGAGATGGCGAAGGAGGCGCTGTATGGAGAAGATTCTGTTGCAAGGAATTCCACAGCGAATGTCTTGCAGCAGGCATTTGCTGCCATACTGCAGTTGCTTCATCCTGTAATGCCCTTTGTTACGGAGGAAATATGGCACAAGCTTCCCGGAACAAAGGGCAGTATTATGCAGTCATTTTTCCCTGAACCGTCAGAATTTTTACATGATGAAGCGGCATTGAAGGAAATGGATCTTTTGTCGGGTGTTATTACCTGCATACGAAATATCCGGGGAGAAATGAACATTCCACCTTCCAGCAAGGTGAAAATTGCTGTTGATGTCCATGATCAGCAACACAGAGAAGTCCTTGAACATAATCTGCCCCATATCAAAAATCTTGCAAAGGTCGATGGCATCACTATCGGTTCAGGAATTCCAAAACCTGATGCTTCTGCTACTGCTGTCGTAGACCGCATTTCTGTTCATGTTCTTTTAAAGGGTTTACTGGATTTTGAGGAAGAGAAAAAGAGGCTGAACAAAGAGATCAAAAAGATTGAGAAGAAAATTGATGCCGGCAAAAAGAAGCTTTCCAACCCCGGTTTTTTAAACAATGCACCTTCTCATGTTGTGGATGAGGTCAAAAATAAGACAGAAGCATTATCTGCAAAGCTGGAAAAATTAAAACAGCATCTTGGTTTGTTTGAGGGAATAAATGCATGATGTATGGGACATAGGAGACAGACTTATTGATTTTGCCCTTGAAGAGGATGTTGGGTCGGGAGATATTACAACACGTCTAACTGTTGATTCTGATGCAACAGGGACAGCCATCTTGATTGTCCGTGAAGATGGTGTGCTGGCAGGCTTGGATGTCTTCAAGCGGGTTTTCAGAAAGATAGACCCTGAAATAAGGTTTGATGGTAATTTTATGGATGGAGATATCCTCTCTGCGCATCAGGTTGTTTCTACTGTTTACGGATCTCTTTTGTCCATACTGAAGGCTGAACGGACCGCCCTGAATTTTTTACAGCGTATGAGTGGTATTGCCACTTTGACCCGCCGTTATGTGGAAAAGGTCAGTCCCTTTGATGTCAAGATCCTTGACACAAGGAAAACTGCGCCTGGTCTCAGATGGTTTGACAAGTATGCCGTTAGGGTAGGCGGAGGAACAAATCACAGATTCGGACTTTTTGATGGAGTATTGATAAAGGATAATCATATTGTTGCAGCAGGTTCTGTTGAACAGGCAGTGAAAAAGGCAAAGAGTATTGCGCCTCACACACTTAAGATAGAGGTAGAGGTAGAAGATATTAAAGGAGTAAAACATGCCGTAGATGCAGGGGCGGATATTATCATGCTTGATAACATGTCTGTGGAAACAATGAAACAGGCGGTGCAAATAATTTCAGGCAGGGCAATTACAGAGGCCTCTGGAGGGGTCAATCTGGATACAGTGGCTGATATTGCAAGCACTGGTGTCAATTTTATATCTGTGGGAGACTTGACTCATTCAGCTGCAGCAATTGATTTCAGCCTGGATATTTCATCCTGAGTATTCCAATGAAAGAACATGTCCTTACTGTTCAGGATCTCTGCTTTACCTATCAGCATGCCACTGTTTTAAAGGATGTGAGTTTCAGTGTGGAGCAGGGAGATTTTTTTGTGATTCTCGGACCAAATGGTGGAGGAAAAACCACCCTGTTAAAACTCTGTCTCGGGATTTTGAAACCCGACAAGGGGACAATAAAGGTCTTTGGCCAGAATCCACCTGACACCAATCATAAGATTGGGTATGTACCTCAAAACACAGGGTTTAATCCCACCTTTCCAATTTCTGCCCTTGAAGTTTCACTGATGGGAAGGCTTTCAAGGTCTCGTCTTGGCCGGATGTATTCGGCATATGATTATTCTATGGCAGAAGATGCGCTTAAAAAGGTAGGGATGTGGCAGCACAGGTTTACCTCCATCGGCCACATGTCCGGAGGCCAAAGGCAGCGTGTTTTTATTGCCAGGGCATTGGCTGTTGATCCCGAGATACTCTTCATGGATGAACCAACCGCCGGTATTGATCCCGAATTTCAGACACATATCTATGACTTGTTAAGGCAGCTTAATGAAAGGGTTACAATAGTGCTTATTACCCATGATATTGGGGTGATATCACAGTATGCCAAGACAGTGGCCTGTGTGAACCGTACCCTGGAGGTTCACAGGGAGGCACAGATAACCGAAGATATGCTGGAAAAGGCGTATGGGTGTCCGGTAGAACTGGTAGCTCACGGAATTCCACACAGGGTTTATCCTGTTCACAAGGTAGGAGATTGATATGTGGCAGGCCCTGCAATTTGAATTTATGCGTAATGCCCTGGTAGCGGGTGTTATTGTAAGTATAATTTGCGGAGTTGTTGGAACGCTCATCGTTGTAAACAGGCTGGTGTTTTTATCTGGAGGAATTGCACATGCAGTTTACGGAGGAATTGGTTTGGCCGTTTATTTCGGATTTCCTCCCGGCTTTTTTACTGCAGCCTTTGCGTTGGCAGTATCTTTTTTGATGGGTGTCATAACCGTAAAAGACAAACACAGGGCAGATGTGGCTATTGGGGCCTTATGGGCTGTTGGTATGGCCATTGGCATTATATTTGTAAGTCTTGCTCCGGGTTACAATGTTGATCTTATGGGATATCTTTTTGGAAGTATTCTTACCGTTGTAAAATCGGATATCTTGGTTATGACAGTCCTTAATGTGCTTATTCTTTTGGTAGTGTCGCTCTTTTACAAGGAGTTTCTTGCTGTTTCCTATGATGAAGAATTTGCCTTTGTCCGTGGTATACCGGTAACACTGTTTTATTTTATACTGCTGTCGATGACATCTCTTGCCGTAGTAGTGACCATAAAAGTGGTTGGATTGATCCTTGTAATTGCCCTGTTGTCAATACCTCCCTCCATTGCAGAGGATTACACGCATTCCCTTGGGGGAACGATGTTTATGGCATCATTATTTGGTATTTTTTTTACAGTCTGCGGATTATATCTTTCCTATAATTATAACCTGCCCTCAGGGGCAGCCATTATAATGGTTGCCGGAGCTGCGTTTTTCATTTCAAAGACCCTGTGCCGGCTTGGCAGAAGACCTGCAGCCTCTTCCTGTTTGTCTGATAAATAGTTTTCATCCATAAATGGCCTTTTTGTATAATCCCTGTAGTTGATTCAACAAAACCAACATGTTCAGCCTCTCTTGATCCTGGCTGAATTAATGCCGGTAAATCAAGATCTGTTTTATGGTAATCAGCAGTTTTTCCTGTTATGTTATGACCGCAGGCTGTCAAATGAACTGATTGTTTTTTTTACGATTTCCTGGCAAAAACGGACGGTTTCAGAGCTGTTTTGTTAAACATGGATTCATGGGGCGTCTATGGACTGAAAACCTTGCGGTTAAGGTATCTGTTTGCCTGTTCGTATGCCTTTGTCGCAGTGTTAGACGTTTTTGGCAAAACATCCCATATCTTTTCAAGGTATTTCTTTTCCTTGATGATCTCAAAGGTACGGGAAAAATTTACATCGTATATCCAGCCTATCTGTAGCAGCTTGAAATCATTCAAGGTTTTTACGTCGGTCATTTGTACAATCTGTCCCCGCATCAGGCTGTTGTATACCGGTGCAGACAGCATGGGAGTATTGGGCAGATCCAGTTCAATGGCCGGATTGTGTTTATTTGTTGAATTATGATAATATTCTGTAACTATATGCCATATATCTATTTTGTCTGCATCCCTGACCATTTTCAGGAAAAGTAGGCAACGTTTGTTTTCCTCTAAAGGCAGTCTTGCCCGGTTATGGTACTCTGTTATCCGAATAATCATATCAGCCTTTTCCCTTCCAAGACTATCCAGAACACCATGTCTTTTCAGGACTCTTGCTCCAAGAATGCCGTGATCTTCTGATCTGAAATCGGAAAATGTCCTGTAACGTTTGTACTGCTCGAATCTGCCAATATCATGAAACAGGGCAGATATTTCTGCCATACAGAGATCTTCATTTGATAAACACAGGCTGTGCCCTATGTCATTAATTGTCTTGCATACCCGTATGGTATGGTCTCTTTTGAGATCTATATTTTCCTGAACCACAGGGTCATCAGAGGAAAAACTCTGGACATAATCTTTAAACCATGTCTTCAATCGCGTAATATTTGCAATACAATTGTCCGGTTTTTCATGTTTTTTCATAATTATGCAATATATGGCTGATACAGCTTGGGGTTATTAACAATTGACACTAAAGGAACATTTACATATTATCTCACCTGTACTTTCAGCACCTTGAATCTAAACCGATTTCTTCATGTATTTAATCTTTGCGGTTTTACCGGGATTGACGCTGTGATAAAGAGACAAAACCTTAATTTGTACAGCATATGAATCATAAAGATATCAATCAATGGCGTATATGTACAGCTATAATGGCATCTGATACTCAGGATGCACTGGCCAAGATGAAGGCTGCATCAACTGAAGCAGATCTTTTGGAGATACGTCTTGATGCCATGCAGTCCTTTGACCTGGATGTTATTATAGAATCATCTTCCCTTCCCCTTGTTGTCACATATAGAGACCAGGATCAGGGAGGTTTTTCAGATGCAGCCTGTGAAAAAAGGATATCTGCCCTTATAAAGGCAAGTCACAGTGGTGCAGACTTTATAGATATGGAGCTTACAGTTCCGGCAGATCTCAGAAAGGAGGTCTTTTCCCGGAAAAGAGATGAAACAAAGGTCATAATATCTCATCATTTTTTTGAACCATCTCCCTTTCTTGATGTGGAACAGATGGTTGACAGGGTCTTTGAAAAGGGGGCAGACCTTGGCAAGGTTATAGGATATGCGTCTGATTGGCCCAGCAACCTTGATTATCTCTCTCTTGTGCAAAAAAAGGTTAGTCAGGGGTTTCCTTTGATATCTTTTGCAATGGGCATGTTTGGTCGTCCCAGCAGGATACTCTCTCCTCTTATGGGGGCGCCATGGACGTATGCTTCCCTGTCGGCTGACCAGAAATCTGCCCCGGGACAGATTTCTGCTTCTGACATGCGACGTATTTGGAAAGATATCTATGAACATTAATCCTGAGACAAAGGTGTTTGGTGTAACAGGCTTTCCCCTTGGACACAGCTTGAGTCCTCTCATGCACAACGAGGCATTCAGGGTCAAGGGGATCAATGCCGTTTATCTGTATTTTCCCTCTGTGAGTATAAAGGGAGTCATTGATGGCATGAAAGGGTTATCCGTACATGGGTTGAGTGTTACCATACCGCATAAGGAGGCTGCCTGTACCCGTGTAGATGAGTTGGATCCCCTTGCCTCGAAGATTGGGGCCCTGAATACACTGCTTAACAGGAATGGTTGTATAGTCGGGTATAATACTGATGCATCAGGTGCTATTGATGCCTTGAGGACTGTAACAACTGACATGCATGGCAAAACTGTCCTTATTATCGGGGCGGGTGGCGCTGCACGTGCCGTCGGGTTTGCTGTTAAGCAAGAGGGGTGCCATGTGACAGTGGCAAATCGTTCAAACAGGCGTGGTGAGGCCCTGGCGCGAGATCTTGATGCCACTTTTTGTCCGTTAAGGGAATTGGGTTCTATATCATCTGCCGATATTATCATCCAAACTACACCGGTTGGGATGTATCCAAAGGTGGATGATTCTGTTGTTCCTGAAAGGATCCTTGCAGAAGGTATGATTGTAATGGATATAGTATACAATCCGCTTGAAACCCGATTGATCCGGACAGCACGGGCCAGGGGATGCAAAACTGTAAGTGGAATTGAAATGTTTGTTCGTCAGGGTGCAATTCAGTTTGAACTCTGGACAGGCCAGGATGCGCCCTTTGATCATATGATGCAGATTGTAAAAAAACAGCTTCTTCACACTTGAACCTGATACATGTCCTGATTGCTTCACGTCCATAAATAGCTGTTTTACCGGTGTTGCTGTGTTTTGATGTTGATTTCGGGAGTGTATCCCTGTTTTTTTGAGCTTGAACAAGATTGAATATTATGCAACGGTCTTGAAACAGGACTGTTTTTAAGGAGCAATTTTATGAAGGAAATAAGACCTCTCGGTAATATAAATACAACCGTATCTCTTCCAGGTTCGAAGAGCATAACACACAGGGCCTTTGTTATTGCTGCCCTTGCCCTGGGACAAAGCCGGATAGAGCAGGCGCTTATTTGTGATGATACCATGTACACGCTTAACGGCCTTGAACAGTTGGGCGTAAAGATTGAAAAAACACCGGATGCAATAATTATAAATGGTGTGAACGGCAGACCTGTGCCTGAAAATCCTGTTTCCGAGATATATCTTGGGAATTCAGGGACATCTTTGCGCTTTCTGGCTTCGTTTGCAACACTTGCGAGAAAAGAGGTGGTTTTGACCGGAGATGAGAGACTGAAGCAAAGGCCAATGGAAGATCTGTTGATGGTACTTAAAAACGGTACTGCTCAGGTGGATTTCAAGGGGGAAGAATGGCATATTCCTGTTTCAATAAAAGGCCCGTTCAGGGGAGGACTGGTTAAAATACCGGGACATAACAGCAGCCAGTTTGTTTCATCTCTCCTTCTGATATCGCCATGTATCCCGTACGGCATGGAAATAGTTGTTCAGAATGTTCCTGTCTCTATATCCTATATTTCCCTGACTCTTGATGTAATGCGCAGCTTTGGTATGAGTTACAGGGCATCGGAGGATTGCCGATGGTTCAGGATTTCGCCTCAACCATACAGGGGCCGTACATATAAAGTTGGTGTTGATGCATCAAGCGCTGCATATTTTTGGGCTGCAGCCGCTGTTACAGGAGGCAGGGTAAGGACATCCAACGTAAATCCTGATTCAAAACAGGCAGACATACGTTTTTTAAATGTACTGGAAGATATGGGATGCACGGTTGAAAGGGATGATACAGGCGTTACTGTTCAGGGAGGTGAACTCCATGGCATTGAAGTTGACATGGCAAATATGCCCGATCAGGTTCCCACTCTCGCTGTTGTTGCACTTTTTGCAAAGGGTAAGACCGTGATTTCCAATGTTGCCCATCTGAGGACAAAAGAAAGCGATCGTCTCAGTGTTTCTGCACAGGAGATTGCCAAAACAGGCGGAAAGATAACAGAGCTTGATGACGGTCTGATAATAGAGGGGGGGATGCCCTTGAACGGTGCAGAAATTGATCCTCATAATGACCACAGGATTGCCATGAGCATGGCTGTGGCAGGTCTTATGGTCGAGGGGATAAAGATTGATAATGAAAAATGTGTTACCAAATCTCTGCCGGATTTTTGGGAATTGTGGGAGGAACTTTACAGATGATTGAACTGGATTTTTCCAAGGGAGACGGGTTGTTGCCCGCCATTGTACAGGAATATGGCACAGGAGAGGTTCTGATGCTTGCCTATATTAACGAAGATGCCTGGAACAGAACGCTTGAAACCGGAGAAGCTCATTTTTTCAGCCGCTCCAGAGAGAAATTGTGGCATAAGGGAGAATCATCCGGTCATGTTCAGAAGATAAAGGCAATTTATGCGGATTGTGATAATGATACTGTGCTTTTTCAGGTTGAACAGCTTGGCGGGGCAGCATGTCACACGGGATATAAGTCCTGTTTTCATAAAAAAATTGATGAAAACGGTAATGCTACAGTAGAAGGGAATAAGGTCTTTGATCCAGAAAAGGTGTATGGGAATGAATAAGTTAAAGTTTGGTATTCCAAAGGGGAGTCTTCAGAAAGCGACCTTGAATCTTTTTGAAAAATCAGGGTGGAAAATAAATGTAAATGACAGAAGCTATTTTCCTGATATCAATGACGATGAGATGGAATGTAATATATGCCGTGCCCAGGAGATGTCAAGATATGTGGAAAACGGAACTCTTGATGCGGGGCTTACCGGTAGGGACTGGATAGAGGAAAACTGTTCTGATGTCATAAAAGTGGATGATCTTGTATATTCCAAGGTAAGTCAGACTCCGGCAAGATGGGTGTTGGCAGTCAGGGCTGATTCAGATATAAAGACGATTGAGGATCTGAAGGGGAAAAAGATAGCTACTGAGCTTGTGGGGTATACCAGAAGATTTTTTCAGGAAAAAAATATAGATGTTGAAGTGGAATTTTCCTGGGGGGCCACAGAGGCCAAGGCTGTTTCTGGCCTGGCTGATGCTATCGTGGAGGTTACCGAGACAGGCAGTACTATCAAGGCACATGGTCTTAAGATTATTTATGAATTTATGAAGACAAACACCCAGCTTATCGCCAATCCTCAGGCATATGAAGATCCCTGGAAAAAGTCCAAGATAGAACAAATTCGTTTGCTTTTAAAAGGTGCATTGCGTGCAGAGAACATGGTGGGTGTTAAAATGAACGTTTCGGAAGAAAACCTGGAAACCGTGATAGGTCTGCTTCCCAGCCTGAATGCGCCTACAGTGGCAAGTCTTTACAAGTCGGATTGGATGTCAGTAGAGGTGGTTGTTGATGCAAGGAAGGTGAGAGATATTATTCCCCTTCTTATAGATGCAGGGGCACAGGGTATCATAGAATATCCGCTAAATAAGGTGATATGAACGTATCTTTTGTGAAAAGTGCCTTCAAGGCAGAACATTATCCGCCGGCTGACAGGCCTGAAATAGCCTTTGCCGGAAGATCCAATGTCGGAAAATCATCTCTTATAAATGTACTGGTTAACAGAAAATTGCTTGCAAAAACAAGCTCCCGGCCAGGCAAAACACAGTCCATCAATTTTTTTGACATAAATAATAGGCTGTATTTTGTGGATCTTCCAGGCTATGGATTTGCAAGGGTACCAATAAAGGTGAAAAGGTCATGGGGATCAATGGTAGAAAAATATCTTTCAGGAAGGCGGACACTAAGGGCAGTAATCGTTCTGCTGGACATAAGACGGGACATAAGTAAAGGAGATATGGACATACTGGATTGGCTAAGACATTACAGTATAGCTTCCATTGTTGTATTGACAAAGGCAGACAAACTCTCACGGCAAAAGGCAAAACAAAGGGCGGTTGATATTTATGGGAGATTGCAGGATTTTTTGTCAGAACCCCCTGTTATATTTTCCTCCAGGACCAGGCAGGGCAGAGATGATGTATGGAAAAAGATAGAAGAGGTTGTTCGCAGGGCATAATGTTGCAGCAAAGATTTGGTGTGTGAATGATTGTTTTTGCCTCTTTTGCAAACGTTATGATCTGGCATGTAAACAATCCTCCTGTCGAGAGAAACAGTTTTGATCCATAAATGGCCTGTTTGTATAATTTCGGCGTCAGTCTGCGGGATTCCGTATGGATGCCTGCATGCCTCTGCTTAATGCTTTGATTTTCCCTTCGGGGTGCAGGTCCTACGGGCCGGAGGTTTGGTCTTGTCCAAAAACTGTTATTTATGAATTGGAAACTTAATAGGGCCCAGTGTCCGTTTATGAATGGGTATGAATTGACTGCCGGGGGGCTGCAGTTTCTGGTTATACTGCTTAGAAGGCCTTGAATCCGGCCGTGTTGTCTTTGCTTCAGGGTAAGATAATAATGGAAGATGATTTAGGATTGTATTATTATCCGGTATTGGAAAATAAAAATATTAGAGTTTATGTTCGCAGGGGTTTTGATGACATAGAGTTCAGGCTCTGGAATGCAGATGATAAGAATTTGTGGAATGATCATGGCTGGGTGGAATGGAATGCTATTCAACAGGCGGCAAGATTGTATCGTGAAGAAAAGAGGGAAGGGAAGCCTCCTGTTGAGTTCTACGATATAGAGATAGCAAAACGTCTTTTGAAAGATGCCCTTGGAGATCATCTGTCTGTATGATGTTTCCATGTAGGGCAGGTTCGGAATGCCGGAAGACTGAATATCCTGCATTTCCTTGCTTTATCTTTTGCATAGGATACCGGGAGCCGTTCTGTTGACAATGGCAGGGTTATACGAGCCCTCTGTTATGTGAAAAAGGGAATCAAATGGATAGTTGTCCTTATTGTTCAAAAGCCATTTTCTTTGAAGAAGAAGATGCCTTTGTCTATAAATATAAAAACCATGAAAGGCCGGCTGATTCTGATATTACTGGTTTTGATATAGCTGTAGGTTTCTGCCCATCATGTGGAAGATTAATAGTTCTTTTCAGACAGGGAATATACGAAGAACACGAATATGGAGCTCAGTTAGAAAAAGTAATAACAGAGGAAATTATTTATCCAAAATATTCTGCAAGAAATCTTCCAGATGAAGTTCCTGAACCATATAAATCAGATTTTCAGGAAGCCGCAGCAGTACTCTCTTATAGTCCTAAAGCGAGTGCAGCTATTAGCAGAAGATTATTGCAAAATCTACTGCGTGAACAATTTAAAATAAAGCATTCATCCTTAGCTAAAGAAATTGATGAGTTTCTCAAGTTACCTGGCATCCCTTCATATTTAACTCAAGCAGTAGATGCGATTCGTAACATTGGTAATTTTGCAGCTCATCCTCTTAAGGATACTAGTACTGGAGAAATTGTTGATGTTGAAGATGGTGAAGCTGAATGGCTGCTCGATGTTTTGGATTCATTATTTGACTATGTATTTGTGCAACCTAAACTATTAGAAAAACGTAGGAAGCATTTAAACGAAAAGCTAAAAAAACTTGGAAAACCACCTATGAAAACCACATAACAATTGGGTGCAGTGGACTGGCATTCCGCTAGCGCTCCATGCCAGCCACTGACCCATCTCGATAGTTGGTTTTCATCGTGCCCACATTGATTTGTAGATGACCATTAGTTATAAGACCAAAAAACAAGTCCATGAGGTGAGGGATATCCGTTTGTGGCATATTTGAATGTCTTGTTGCAGTTTTATAAAAAAAACCGGTTTATGGCGTGTAAGCATAAACCGGTTTTTTTTATAAAACTCCTGCCATAGACCTCCTTTGACAATCCTGTCATTTGCTCTGTATATCATGCCCGGTTTTCATTTATCTTTTATGGATGTTCTTTATGCGGCAAATTCAGAAAACCTGCTTTTTATTGGCTGTTATATACTGCATCGTGTTTTATAAAAAAACAGATTCCATGAACTGTCCGGTTCTCAAATCATAGCAAGGGGATTATACAAGATGTTATTTCCAATAGATAAAGTGATCAGTATCCTGGAACAGGATGTTAAAAGATATCGGGCGCCTATAGTTGATCTGGTTGCAGTGCAGACCAAGGATCCATTCAAGGTGTTGGTAGCAACCATACTGTCTGCCAGGACAAAAGACGAGGTAACAGCAGCGGCATGCCGCAGGCTTTTTAAGCACATAGATACGGCAGAGGATCTCAAGTCTCTTGATAAAGAGAATATAGAAAAGATTATTTACCCGGTGGGTTTTTACCGCAACAAGGCCCGTTTTCTTCATGCCCTGCCTTTAGCGCTTGATAGCCTTTTTAAAGGCAGGATTCCCGATGACGTGGATTCTCTCGTGAAACTTCCCGGTGTAGGGAGAAAAACCGCAAATCTTGTGGTATCTGTGGCCTTTCAGAAACCGGCGATCTGTGTTGATACACATGTTCATCGTATTGTCAATATATGGGGATATGTCAATACAAAGACACCTTTTGAGACAGAGATGGCCCTGAGGGAAAAATTGCCTGAAAAATACTGGATCAGATTTAATTCAACACTGGTTGCCTTTGGTCAACAGGTATGCAAACCAATAAGACCCCTTTGTGACAGATGTATTATTTCTGCCCTGTGTCCCGGCATAAAGATGAAATCATCTGTAAAGTCCGGAAATAAACACACAGAAAACGGGTATGATCGCTATGGATATAAGCGGTTTTTTTCCTGGAATGTTAATGGATTGCGCGCGTTGGTAAAAAAGGGTTTTATGGATGTTTTTTATCATTTGAATGCAGATGTTCTTGCCCTTCAGGAAATTAAGGCGACTCCCGATCAATTGCCTGAGGAGATACTGAAGATTCCTTCTTATAAAAGTTACTGGTTTCCAGCCAGGAAAAAGGGGTATGCCGGGACAGCCTTCTATACCAGATTGAATCCTGTGAATGTTAAATACGGACTTGGTATAGACAGGTTTGACAGTGAGGGGAGGGTCATAACACTTGAGTTTGAAGATTATTATCTTGTCAATACATATTTTCCAAATGCACAGGCGGAGCTGAAGAGACTTGACTTCAAACTGGAGTTTAATGAGGCCCTTTTTACATACATGGAATCGCTTTCGGGGAAAAAGACAATCATAGTGTGTGGAGATTTTAATGTGGCACATAAGCCTGTTGATCTGGCCAATCCTGATGCCAATGAAAACAATCCTGGATATTCACAAAAAGAAAGGGCATGGATGGATAAAATAGTGGATGCAGGCTATATCGATACATTCAGAAAATTTAGCGGAGAACCTGGCAGGTATACCTGGTGGAGTTACAGATACAGGGCAAGGGCTAAAAACATTGGTTGGCGTATAGACTATTTCATTGTTGATCCTTCAGGTGAAAAACGTATCGTTGGAGCAGATATACATGATGATATCTTTGGATCTGATCACTGTCCTGTCAGGTTGGATTTTGTTTGAACCCGGGAACTGCAATCTTTTGTCTGTATCTATACGGCAGGTATGCGCAGATATTATGAAAAACAGGAGCTTATGAATGGAAAACAGATGAACCTGCCTGTACAGGTTACATAAGGACTGATCTGTTGTTTGGGAATTTTTCCTATGAAAATGAGGTGATTTCTCTATAGACAATCGGTATTGATGTGTAGATACTGATAGTCAGGGTTGCACTATTGGCAAATCTCATATTGCCTTCTTTCATATTTTCTTACCTGTGATTTATGTCTCGTATGATTTCTGCTGCGAGTTGTCATTGTTTTTCTTCCAGATTCACGTTTATTCTCTTTTGTATTTGTATTGAACAGAGCCTGTTTTTTTGGGGAAAAACTGCTTGATGGACAATCTGGCAGTATGGGCATGTTTTTTCTTGCCTTGTGCCTGTCTATAAAACAGACCGTGGCAACAGTGAGTTTCCTGATCCATGAAAGAGATTTTTTGTGCAAGATCGAGGAAACCAGGGAATTCCGCATGGTGACATCGAGATTGTGGAAAAAGGTCGTTTATGGATGGAAACAAAACCACCTTAACTTTATTTGATTTTAAAAGGAGGTTAATGGCTATGAAATCAGGAATTATTTTTAGTGGATCAGGCCCAATACTTGTTTTGACCACCTATAGTGATTTTTCAGATGAAAAATTTTGCGAAAAGATGGCTGCAAAAGGGATCAAGAAATTTTTGGCCTTTGAGATCCCGGAAGATCTTTGCAGACAGAAATATGGACGTCAATACGATATTATAATGAATGATGTCAAGCAGGAAGATGACTTACGTGTGCTTGATTACAATGGTTTTAATGTCTTTTACAATTTCCCTTTTAATACATGGGGAAAAGAATATCGTCATGAGGAATCAGCATAAATATTAAACCCAGGTCAGTCTTGAAACATTAACGCTGTTTTTTTGAGCTACGGCTCCAGGCCTTGCACAGGAGGAATGTCATGTCTGCCAATTTTAAAGTACTTGTTCATAGAAACAGCGATAATATTCATCTTAAGCTGGAGGGGGATTTTGATGGGAATTCTGCCTATGAAGTGATCAATATGCTCAAACGGTACTGTACCGGTTCTTCAAAGGTCTTTATCCATACAGCCTGCCTTGACCGTATAGATGCCTTTGGCCGGCATGTGTTTTTGAGCCATTTGAACAGTATTAAGCAGAAGCTGTCTTTTTTGGTATTTACCGGTGACAAGGCATCTGAACTTGTTCCTGATGTTGATAGTCCAGGCGTGTGTGTCACTGTGCATTGATATGGGTGAGAGTGTTGATATGACAGGATGTATGTTTCTGTGCCCCTGGCTTTCTTGATCTTGCGCAAAAAATCTCTTTTTCGTATTGGAAACTTTATGGTCCGGAATTAATTCGCGGATGGGCACTGTATATGATTTTGGCGGCAGGGTGATATTTGTCATTAAAGACCTTTTTCAGTTTTTTTGTTGCAGGGGGTGTATGGCAACTATGAAAAACAGTGGATTTAAAGACAATGATTATGTTGATGCAGTTAGTGCCCGATCTCATTATGTCAGGGAGAAGGAATCAGTAGATGTCGTGAGATTGGTGAGAAGCATACAGAAACTGGATAATCATTCTCCCTGTTTCAGAAGGTCATACAGTAGTGAATGCAGTGAAACAGATTGTGTCTGGCGAGTGTATTGTCTTAAAAAGGATAAATTCTGACCTGTTTTTAACCCCAAAAGACCTGCTGTGTATTACACCTGTCTGTGTGCACATGCCTGGTGGTTTATTATAATTTCAGGTTCCTGCAAATCAATTGTGTCAGGGAAAACCAATGAATTACGGTAAGGTAATAGAGAAAGCAGAGGCGCTGCGGATCAAGGCGTATGAAATAGAAAAGCTTGCAATCATTCGGGCGATTCAACGGTTGGAAGGGCATGAAGAGTGTTATGGCACCGAGAAGCTGACTGTTTGTAAAGAACATGATTGCCTGTGGAGGAAAGATTGTTTGTCCTGTGTGCTCTCTCAGGTTTTAGGGATGTAACAGAATAATATATTGATATCTTTATACTGTCTTGAGGCAAGAATCTGTTACCATGCCGGCTTTAAATGCCTTTTTTTGATCCTGGTCAAGATTCCCCTACTGCTTTCCTCAGATTTTCAATGTCTTCATTTGATCCGAGAAGGATAAGAATATCGCTGTCTTTAAGAACAAACTGACCGGTAGGTATCAGATTTACTCTGTCGGGGACCACTTCCTTTATTGCAATTACCTGTACCCCGTATTTGTTGATCAGATCAAGTTCCCGAAGTGTTTTGCCAATAAATGACTTTGGCAGGGACAACTCCACTATGCTGTACCCCCCTATAACGGGCAAGTAATCTAACATATTTGGATTGTTCAGTTTCTCTACGAGAGAGATTGCCATATCTTTTTCCGGGAAAAATATGTCTGTTGCTCCTACCTTGTCGAGAATCCGGCCATGTGCTTCACTTATTGCCTTTGCGCAGATACGTTCAACCCCTATTTCTTTCATGTTTAGGGTCGCAAGAATCGAATCGCTCATAGATGATCCAATGCATATTATAACTGCATCCATATGTTTTACGCCAAGGGCCTCTATAACCTTGCGGTCAGTAGCATCTGCTGTGACAGCCTGGCTTACCATCCCCTTTATTGCTTGTACCTTGTCCGGGTCTTTGTCCAAGGCAACCACATCGTGACCTTTTTTGTACAGGCCAAGGGCCAGATAGTATCCAAAGTTGCCAAGACCAATAATTGTAAATTGTTTCATTATCCTGCACCAAATTATCCTACCATAATGTTTTCTTCAGCATACTGATAACGAGGGGCTATAGTGCGGCTTACTGCCATGGCAATTACTAACGGTCCCAGACGGCCTATAAACATTATTACCGTTAGTATCAGCTTTCCCACTGTAGTAAGATCCGCCGTGATTCCGGTGGAAAGACCCACGGTGCCAAAGGCGCTGACTACTTCGAACAGAAGCTTGAGGAAATGTCCTCTGCTTAACGGAACAGGAACGTTTCCCTGTTCTGTTACAAGCATAAGCATGGTCCCCACTATAATAACAAGCATACTGGTCATAACAAGACTTATTGCCTTGTTAACACTTTCCTGTGATATAGTACGGTAAAACACCTCTGGTCTTTTAAAACCTTTAAGCTTGGAGCTTCCGAGTATAATCAGTGTGGCAAAGGTGGTTGTTTTGATGCCTCCTCCGCACGAACCTGGAGATGCCCCGATAAACATGAGCAACATAAGAATAAAGAGTGTTACATTTGTAAAATTGCCTATCGGGATGGTGTTGAATCCTGCTGTTCTGGCAGTTACGGCATGAAAAAATCCAGCGAGAAAACGATCTGGAACCGATAATGGTCTCAGGGTATTATGCCATTCCATAATGGTTATCATAATACCGCTTGAAATTATTAAAATCAGGGTAGTAGATATTACCAGCTTGGAATGAAGACTTAACTGGGATAATGTTCGCAGATTGTGAGGCCTTTTTTGTTTGAGCTCAGACATTACGAGGAATCCAATCCCCCCGCTTATAATCAAAAGACATGTTGCAATGTTTATCGGCCAATCTGTTTGCCAGTTTTCCAATCCATTGGAGAACAGGGAAAAACCGGCATTGCAGAATGCGCTTACAGAATGAAATACAGAAAGATATATAGCCTGGATAACTCCGTATGAAGGCAGGAATCGAAGAAACATTATGGATGCTCCCAGTCCTTCCATAACAAAGGTAAATAGTACCATGTCCTTGAGGGTAGAATATATGTCTCTTTCACCTCCCCCCGTGAGGGTGTCCTGCACAACCATTTGGCCTGCAAGGCTTGGACGTTTTCCTGCCATTAGGATTACAAAGGTTGAAATTGTCATGATACCCAGGCCTCCTGTCTGAATCAGGAGAAGGATCACTGTTTGCCCAAACAAACTGAATGCATGTCCTGTATCCAGTACGGTGAGACCGGTAACACATACTGCTGAAGTGGCTGTGAACAGTGCGTCCACGAATTTTATCTTTTGTGAGGTTGCGGATGCTTCAGGAAGTGTCAGTAAGACTGTACCGATACATATCAGAATAGCAAAACCGCATATGGATATGCGTGCAGGTGACTGGATAAGCGATCTGGATATTCGGCGGGTAAATATAAAAGACATCGCTTGTTTCTAATTTCAGTTCTTTGTTGTCGTGTATTGTTTTGTATGGCACAAGTACAAACAAGTATGTTGTTTGTTTTATGAATAGCGCTGATTTGGTCTGTCCATTCAGCTTAAAGTATTTCAACCAGGCCTGTATCCAGATTGTAAAAAGCTGAAACAACCGTCAATCTGTTATCTTGTATACAACGTGATAAAATCGGGGTTGACTGTTTCAACTGCTCTGAAACCATTTTTACATTTGCCTTTGCTGTGTTATCTACTATGTTTTTGGTCCGGTTTTGTATGCTGTTCATGGCCGGTAGGATGGCTGCTGTCAGATCAGACAGATGGCCTTCCAGATTGTTCCCTGCGACTGTTGCCTTGACAGCGCCGCACTGGGAGTGTCCCAGTACCATAACGAGAGGTGTGTGTAGTTCAGATACTGCATATTCAATACTGCCCAAGACTGCAGTATCTATTATGTTGCCTGCTACACGAACCACAAACAGGTCTCCCAGCCCCTGATCAAATATGATTTCAGGTGGTATCCTGGAATCAGAGCATCCTAATATAACGGCAGAGGGAGATTGCCCCTTGCACAGCTTTTTTCTATGTTCAGGTGTCTGGTTTGGATATACCTGTTTCAGCGATACATATCTTTGATTACCTTCTATCAGCTTTTCCAGTATTTGTTGACCGTTTGACAGGCCTGTGATCTTGTTTTCCATTTTTGATCTGTTTTTATGTGTGCATGTTTTGGTTATATCATATATTATTAAAACCTCAAGGTCTATTATTCCGCTTGGATAAATATGAAATGACCATAAGGCTTTGATGAAGATGGTGCATGGAGAATTGCTTTTCCTTGCAGTTTCAGGGATGATAAAAACAGGAAATCGGCATTATGAGAGGACAGGATTCCTCTTCTCCATCCCTGTGGGCGTCTTCATGTATGCTGTTAATGGCACTTTCCATGGTTGGATAAATATGGTCTTCGCCTATTTTTTCAATAAAGCCAGTGCGCTTTAGCACCTTCATAACTACTTCATTTACCCCGCTCATAGAGAGGTCTATTCCGGCATTTCTAACTCTGTCCACAAGTAAAGCCAATGTTTCTTCACCAGATGCATCTATATCATTGATGCCGTTAGATACAATTATTATATGCCTCAAGTTCTTTTTTGAAAGCATGACTTCTGTGATCTTGTCTTCCAGATAACTTGCATTGGCAAAGAAAAGAGGGCCGTCAAAACGGATCATGGATATGTAGTCACATTCCTTGAGGTTATAGGCGGTGACAGACCTGAATGCAAAGTCAATTCCCCTTGCCAGGGAAGCAACATTGGGTCTCATGCTTTTGTACAGGAATACCGCAAGAGACAATACAACTCCGATCATAATACCCTTATCCAGATGTGGTGCGAACAAAAGAGTGCAGCTAAAGGTAAGAATTGCGATAATGCCATCGTAGCGTTGTGCTTTCCATGCATGTACAAAGCCTTCTGCATTTATCAGGCCGATAACCGCCATCATTATGATTGCGGCAAGCACTGATTGGGGCAAGTAATAGAGAAAAGGAGTAAATAACAGTAGCGCAATTACTACTGTCAGGCTGGTAAATACGCTGGACATGCCTGTTATGGCTCCGGCCTGAATATTTACTGCGGACCTGGAGAAAGACCCTGATGTCGGATAGCTTTTTCCAATGGAACCTATTATGTTGCCAAGTCCCTGCCCTATGAGTTCCTGGTTTGGGTCTAATCTCTGTCCGGTTTTTGCTGCCAAGGCCTTTGCAATTGAGATAGCCTCCATGAAACCCAGCAGTGATATGATTGCTGCATAAGGAAAGAGACGCAGCATAATATTAATGTCTGTTTTTGGCATGCTGAGCGCTGGAAGTCCTTTGGGTATGCTACCCACTACTGCTCCGCCTCCCATCATGACGATATTATTTGTTTTGATGTGTTCATTCGTTGCCTTTATACGCCAGGTGCGGCCATCACTTTGATATCCTGCAGGAAGTTCACCTTTGATGTAGAATTTCATACCGGGTGTCTGTTTAACGCCTTCAAACAGCAGGGATCTGATTGCATCCCTGTATGTCCGGGCCATTTTTTTTGCATGCTGCATATTTACAAGGAGGACGCTGATATCGCGTTCTGTAGTCAAAACCTCCATTATATCATGAGAACTGTTGGCCTTTTCCAGGGCATTCATAAGTTTTGTTCTTGTTTTTGCATACTGGTCAATAATGCTGACAGCATTATTGAATTTTTCAATTAGCTCATGGACCTTGGGAGACTGAATGGCGGAAATGTCTGTTACGATATCATGATGAAAACCAATGGCCCAGGATATAAGTGTTGTTATGACAACGGCTACAAGAACATTAGGAAGCCTGGGCGATATGCGTTTCAGTCCATACATAATGATAAAAGCAAGCACTGCCATAAAGAATGTGGGCCAATGGGTATAATGAATTGCTGATTTTATAACCCTGTAAATGGTCTCGTAATGGTGCTCTGCCTTGTCTACATACACGCCGAACAGCTTTGATAACTGGGATGATGCAATGATAATGGCTGCAGCGTTGGTGAAACCGTTTACGACCGGATGTGACAGGAAATTAACGAGAATACCCAGCCGCAATATTCCCAGGGATAACTGAAAAATGCCCACAACAAGGGCCAGCAGGATGGCATAGGCTATATATCCTTCGCTGCCTGCGATTGCCAATGGTTCAAGAGATGCGGAAGTCATAAGAGAAACAACCGCCACAGGTCCGGTAGCAAGTTGTCGGCTGGATCCAAACAGGGCCGCAACTATGGGGGGCAGGAATGAGGCATAAAGGCCGTAGTATGCTGGCAGCCCTGCTAATTGTGCATATGCCATGGACTGGGGAATAAGCACGAGAGCCACAGTGATTCCGGCAATAAAATCATTCCGCAAGCTTTCCAGGCTATAATCCGTGAACCAGTCAATAAAAGGAAAGATACGTTTTAACATAATCAGATACCTCTTGATGGATTATATGGCCTTGTTCTTAAAGGTAACAGGAAGATGTTATGTGATTTATTGAAACGGGCTTGTTAAAGTGGCAGAAATGTGGTTACGGGCAGCAATACGGTAAAAGTGGTGCCATATCCTTCTTTGCTGTTTACCAGAATACGTCCACCATGCTTTGTGATTATGCCCTGTGAAACGCTTAATCCAAGACCGGTACCCTTTCCTTTGTCTTTTGTAGTGAAGAAAGGATCAAATATCGAGGGAAGAATATGTTCCGGGATGCCGCTTCCAGAATCAATAATCTTCACCGCTACATAGTTTGGTTCGTCGGCTGGCAACACCATAATCTGGATTCTTCCTCCCTTAGGAGATGCGTTTATGGCATTTATAATGAGGTTCAGAAACACCTGTATCAATTGCTGGCTATCCCCATGAACCTTGGGCAGGTTTTCTGTGGCATGTATCTCTATTTTTATGCCCTCTATCTTGATTTGATTGGCTGCAAGGTCAATAGTTTTCTGGAGTAAATCTTTAAGGTTAAGCGGTTCCATATGAGAGCTGCTTTCCCTCGCAAAATCAAGAAGATTGCCCACAATCTTTTTGGAACGATTTGCCTCATCAACTATATCGGTTATCATCTCTTTGCGGTCATCATCTGACAGGGTGTTGTAATCTTCTAACAACATGTGTGCAGTAATGGTGATATTGTTCAATGGATTATTAAGTTCGTGTGCAATACCTGCGGTGAGAGTTCCTACTGCACGCATTTTATGGGATTGTATGAGGATGGCCTCACGGCGTTCCAATTCCTGAATCATATAATTAAAGGCAAGAGCAAGGTCAGTGAATTCATCCTGAAATCGTTTGGCGGGAGTGATGGGAGTAAAATCACCTGCAGCGATTCGTTGTGAATAGCTTGCAAAGCGTTTGATGCTTTTGAGCAGGAGCCCCCCCATGAAGTAGGCTTCTATCAGCAAAAGTATGAGCAGAAAAACAAGACTGTAAAAATGTATTCTGATGGATAGGGAAAGGGCGTTAGTAACAGAAGTCCTTTCCTTGTCTGCCAATTGTTCTGTCAATGAAACCATTTTATGACCATAGTTCCGTAAGTTCAATTCAATTTGATTTTCATGTTTTTCGTACTCATGTTTCTGGATTTTTCCTTTCTGTTGTATTAAGTTGAGTAATCGCTGCAGTTCATCTTTATATTTTTCAAAATTTTGTATTATCTGATGGACGGCTCCGTTTTTTATCCTGTTTGAGTTCTTGATATGCGAGTTAATGATATCTTCTGCCTTGTATATATTTTCAAGTGCATCCTTCAGATTTGTGCCATACAGGAAGAAATTTTTCTCAAATCTGCGGGTCTGCTGTATCTCCATCAGGAACTCGTTAACCGTTTCCATGAACTGGAGTTTGTTTTTTACTTGATATGTGGTAATTATCAGAATTGCTGCTATGACAACGACAAAAAGGAAGGCTATAAAAAAAGACAGGAAAAGCTGCCACCGTACGCTGAAACGTTTTCGGGATAGCAATGCCTTGCGGGCATGTTCTATCGCCTGAAGTTTGTTTTGCGTGTTTTCAGCAGAGTGCTCGGTAAACGGATAATCTGTCTCAGTTTTGGGAGGAGGTATATTGTTATCCTCCTTCATGTCTGGAGATGCTGTATGGTTATCCATTTTTGGTTCCAGTTGTTGTTTCAAAATTGATATCAGACCCAAGGGCCTTTGCTGCTCTGTCTATGACTTCTCTTAGGTCATTGGGAGTGAAGGGTTTTGCAATGAAATCAAATGCCCCCCTTTCCATTGCTTCACGGGCAACGGACATCATGGCATAACCGGTAATCATTATCACTTTTGTATGTTGAGATTTTTTTACAACCCGGTCAAGAACCTGCAACCCATCTATTTCGTCCATACGAATGTCTGTTACAACAATGTCAAATTTTTTTTGATCGATTCTGTCCAATGCCTCCTTCGGATCCTGGAACACCTCTACGTTACATCCTATTTTTGTCAAAGCAGGCTTAAGTCTTTTACCTACTATGGGTTCATCATCCAGAATCAGGACCTCTAATTTGTCAGACATGGTTTCCTCCTTTTTTCATTTTTTCTCAGATTTTGCCGGGATGCCTGCCCTTTTTTGGTTATACCTGTGTTTTAAATGATTATGTTTTCATAACCTTATCGGAATGTTTCAATGGCCTGTCTGAGCATATCGTTGATAATATGGACCTCGACATAGTTAACACCGGCCATGTTTCCCACCATCTCTTTAATAATCCGTGTCTTTTTTTGTTTTTCACGCTTTAATGCCTTGATTTCAATTACTACCGTTCCATTGGTGGCATTTACCCTTACATCCGGAAACCGTTTTAACAATACTGCTTTTACTCTGCTTGCCAATTCCCTGTCATGAAGACATCTTATGGAATATGTCATGGGCTGGAATTTCCTGTAGGTGCTTGCTTTTGCAATCATGTCCACTGCCTCTTTATCATCGATTTGACTGAGATTGATTACAAGGTCATAACGTGATAAATCAGTCTCATCGATGTTGAATGCACTTAGGGACCATTTCTTGCGCAATTCTTTCTGCTGCTTGACTATGTTATAGGCTTTTTCAACAGATATTCCCTCTTTTGATGCTATCTCCCTGGCCATCTTTTCTGGGTCCATTAGTATTCGAACTTTCATAACATGTGAAACCCCCAGGACATACAAATGTGCTGCAAGTCCGTGGCAGATCACTTTATCATCCAACAGTTCCTTCAGTGTGCCTTCCTGAATATATACCAGGTATTGATGCCATGTCTTGGATGAGAAGCCAAACAATGATGGCATTTCATCCAGAGCCTTTAGCAACTTGCTTTCTGTGATATCATGCCGTTTTGCTATTTCCCCTAATATATCCCTGTCTACATATTTGTAATCGAGGTTATCCGCCGTCTTTTTTGCTATCTCTTTTCCCTTTTCGTAAGAATCTGATAAGAAAATTATAATAGGCATTGTTTTATCCTTGTGTTTTGAAATAGTCCGTTATTTGTTCACCTGTTGAAATTAGATATATCCTTAACAAGTATGAATGTTTCTTTGAGTTATGGGACATTGAAAACAAGTTGCTTGAACTCAGCGGTTTCTTTTACAAAAATGAATATCGGCAATGCCCATTTGTATGTTTCCCTGTAAGGACCCATGAATTTTGGGTGCAAACCGGATCAACCTGGAGTATCACTGCTGTTTTAAAGATCGTTTGAAGGGGAGATGTACAGGGTTAAATTGCCTCAGGAGGAGCCTTCGTGCCTGCATGGACTTCTATATTGTTGATTCCATGTATTTTTTCCTTAAGGGGAGCAAGGTCCTTTTTGACAGATTTTGCGATTCGTTCATCTCCTTTAATATAAACAATAACATTGCCGTATTCGCATTTGACCATAACAGAAGGAAATCTTTCCACGAGAGATACCTTTATTTCAGAGGCTATTGAAAGATCTTCCAGTTTGCGCTGTGAAAGTTCAGTCTGTTTAAACTGATCCAGAGCTGCAGCCTTGCATATAAAATCAACTGCATCGTCCACTGTTAATCTTTTTATCCTGAGAGTAAGGTCGTACAGAGAGCTGTCCCATGGGTCCACTCCATACAGGGTTTTTGTCCACTTGCGTCGTTCAAGATCATCCTTGAGCAGGATCTCAAGAGCCTTTTCACGTGTTAGCTGTCGCATCTGCATTTCTGTGGCAAGGCGGTCTTCTATTGTTGAGGTGATTCTTACCTTAAGGATATTAGGGATTCCGGGCAGCAGCAGGTGCCCTGCCAAACCGTGATATACAACATTATCGTTTTTTACCCGTTGCACAAGTGCGTTTCTGATATAGGCGATAAATGTCTGTTTGCTGCGATTGAAACGGTCCAGTATGGAAGGGGCATCATGTATGGCATGAATGAGCTTTATTTCAGGGATGTTGAATTGTTTGCTTGCGTTAAGCAGTATTTCTCTGCTGATACAGTCATAGCCCAGTCTTGCTGCTACTTTTTCTGCAACTTCCTTTCCTCTGCTGTAGGAACCACGGGATATGGTTATTATTGGCATAGTTGATCTCCTTATAGATACTTTGTGAGATAGATTGTTTGAGTCTGTCGGTATTGCTTGCAAAAACAATTTACAAATTTCCCAAAGCGGGAAAGTTGATATGTTTATACATCAGGCCTGGTCTTGTTTGGATTAGGCAACTCATCAAAGATACTTTGATAAACGATATTGTAATGACCAGTGAATTTATGTCTCATGGCAGTGGACAGGTTATTCAGCAAAAAACGGTATCAAGCCCTGCCCAATAGGGTCTTTCAAAAGGTTCCTGTTTCAAACTCCGTAAACAAGATAAATCATGCCTATCATAACTGCAATAAATACGATACTGATAACAAAACCTGCCTTCATGAAATCCCTGCTGCTGTATCGGCCTGGTCCCATATACAGGGCATTGACCTGGTGGGTGGGAAGCATGAAGGAGTTACTGGTAGCAAGGCCTACTACCAAAGCGGCCATTCTCGGGTCTGTATGAGCGGCAATAGCCATATTGACGACAAGGGGTACAAGAAGGACAGTGGCCCCCACATTGGAGATTACCAGGGTAAAAATTGTTGACAGTATTCCTATCACGGTAAGAAGCACAATAGGCTGAACAGTGCCGATGGCATTCAGTATGGTGTGGGCTATCCAGGATGCCGCTCCTGTCTTTTCAGTAGCAATCCCGAGGGGTATCAGGCCTGCAAGCAGAAAGATTGTACGCCAGTCTACGGATTGATATGCTTCGTCTATGTCCAACACACGTGTTATTATCATGCCTAATGCGCCTGTCATAAGGCTTACTGATAACTGGATCTTGAACAGCATGATCATTGTCAATGCTATTGCAAGCCACAGTCCGGCAAATGCGGCCTTTTCAGGACGCATAAGTTCTACGTCCACAGGTGTTGTGAAAAGAAGAATCTTTTCTTCCTGCAGGACCTTGAGATCTTTCCATGTGCCATATATGAGTATGGCGTCTCCAACTTCCAGGGGCATATTCTCGGTCTCTGCCCTGTAAATTTCATCCTGTCTGTAGATAACTAAGGCTGTAACGCGAAAACGGGTTTGCAGGCTGATTTGATTAAGGGTTTTTCCGATGAGGGGAGAACGGGGTCCTACAACGGCTTCCACTGTGCCGCATGATTCATCTGACAGGTCATCCTTGAAAACCTCTATCTGGTCTTTGAGGATCATGCCCTCGTTTTCTGCCATATGTTTGACGTCCTGTTCCTCCCCATAAACCGCAATATCCACATCTGAAAAAACCCGGGTATCAGGTCCGGGTGAAATAATTTTCAAATCCGGTGGTTCGGTGACTGCAACTATGTTTACGAGGTAGTGACGTTTCAGGTCCCCAACTGTTATTGGATCACGGTAATGATCAAAATCCGGAGGGGTATGCAATTCATATGCCTTTCCCGCGGTCTCTGTAAGGGAGGATTTATGTGAGGATGTGTCTTCGTCAGTGTCTGCAGGTCCTTCTGGCAGAATAAAACGTCCAAACAGAATAAAGCATGCAATTCCACTTGTTACAAGCGCTAATCCGATAGGAGTAACGTCAAACAATCCGAATGGCTTGAGATTGAAGGGAGCCAGCAGATCATTCAGAAGGATAAGAGGGCTGCATCCAACAAGAGTAATGGTGCCACCGAGAATCGCTGAAAAACCGATAGGCATCAAGAGCTTGCTTATTGGAATCTTGAGAGATTTGCTGATTCTCTGTATGGCAGGAAGAAAGAGGGCCGCGGCCCCTATGTTTTGCATAAAACTTGAAATAGTGGCAACTGTAAGAGAAATTGCAATAATAACACGTGATTCACTTTTTCCGGCAATCCTTACAATCGGTTTTACCATGCGGTTTATAATGCCTGTTTTGTCCAGGCCTGCTCCAATGATAATTACAGCAATAATGGAAATTACGGCATTACTGCTGAAGCCCACAAATGCCTCTTTGGGTGTAACGAGATGCAACAGGGGTAGGGCCACCATCATTATGATAGCTACAACATCGACTCGTACCCATTCTACGATGAACAGAAATACTGCCAGTGCTATCATAACTAATACTAAGATTATTTGCGGCGTTAATTGTTCCATATTTGCCTCATTCTGTATGATTGGTAAGATACAGTTCAGGATATTCCCGAGATCTGTTTTTTATTTTGTTTGAGAACCTTACTGTTTACTGTAAATAACGGACATTCCAGTATATTGATTACTTTTTGCACCCAATGTCTTTGTGCGGTATGATTTTTGACAGGTAGGTTTTTGCTGCTGCCCCATATGATACTTTGGAAAGGCTGTTTTTCTGCAAGAAATTTTACCAGCTCTTCTGCAGGATCACCTACTTTCAGGGCCGCACTTACAGTAATGCCGTGTTCTATGAACTGGGTAAACATGGTGCCCAATTTTTTGCCTATTCGTTCTTCTATGTGCATTACAGCATCTCTTTTAGATGCAAGAAATGAATTGTCAAAAAAGGTCATTTGTATAAGCATAAGAAGAGTTACTTCAGCATCCATGCGTATGGCAAGTTCCTGTGCATATGTGACAGCCTCATCACAGATCTTTTCATTTTCAAAAATAACAAGGATATTGTGAAACATAACTCCTCATCTGTATGGTCAGTATTGTTAAGCTTTGACTGGAATACTGCCAAAACAGCTTCTGTTTTGGCAGTATCAGTTTTGCATGTTTTGTATGTAAGGATAAGCATGTTTCTTGGAATCAGGGGAATGCAGATATTGTGTATGGTTTTGTGTTGACTTGAGCAATTACTGTGCCAGTAATGCATGAACGATCATTAAGCGTAATTATCTGTTTCTATTGCTAAAATTTGCTGACATCATTAAGGTATGCGGGGCAGGCATGGTTGTGAATCCAACGATATGCAGGGTTATGTGTGGTAACTGATTGTTTTTAATATTGAAAACAATATGATGCAAAATAAAACATATGTGTTGCATAACCGTACGTTTGATGCTTCTCTGTAACAGATCTTGATTCTGTTATCGAATATCTTCTTTCTTTCTGTTGTGTTGAGCTGTTCTGCAGAGGCTGCAGTCAAATATGTTTCAGCAGGAAGGCCAGTGTGTTTTAACGAGGTTTTTAATCTCATCATTTCTGGATTTGAACGATATTGGAGATTTTGTGAGGAGCGTAAAATATGGAGGATTGCATCGGAAGGTCACTGTAAACCGTACTTTTTCATTTTGCGCCATAGAGATGAACGGTCAATTCCCAATATTTCAGATGCCTTGGTCTTTATTCCTCCTGTAACAGAGAGAACATGAGCAATATAGTCCCTTTCCATTTCTTCCAGGGTTAACAGATTTGTCCTCCGTTTCTTGTATGAATGCACTTTCAGACCTATTATATCAGGAGGCAGATCCCTTTTGTGAATAGTTTTGCCAGTACATATTGCAATTGCACGTTCTATGATATTTTCAAGCTCCCTGATATTCCCTGGAAAAGCGTAGTCTTTTAATACATCCATGGCATTTTGGGAGATTGATTTAACTTCTTTTTTCATACGAAAAGCAATCTTTTTAATCAGATAGTAAGTCAGAACAGGTATATCTTCGGGACGTTCTCTTAAAGGTGGCAGGACAATGTTAACCACATTAAGACGGTAATACAGGTCTCTTCTGAATATTCCGGCCTTTACAGATGCTTCCATGTCCTGTGCTGTTGCTGTTACGATCCTGATATCGAGCTCTATTGTTTTTGTGCCTCCAACACGGAACAGTTCTCTTTCCTGGATTACACGCAGAAGCTTTGTCTGCATGGAAAATGGCATATCGCCTATTTCATCCAGGAACAATGTTCCTCCATTGGCTGTTTCTATCAAACCGGGCTTGACATTTTGTGCGCCGGTAAATGCCTCTTTTTCATGTCCAAAAAGCTCGTTTGCTATCAGTTCTTCGCTTAAGGCGCCACAGTTAAATGCCACAAAGCTTTTGCTGGCTCTTGAACTGTAGCAATGGATGGCACGGGCAGCCAGCTCCTTTCCTGTCCCTGATTCGCCGGTAATGATTATGTTGCATTCAGAAGGTGCTATCCGACGGATAATGTTTCCTATCTGAAGGATTTTGGGGCTTATGCCTATCATTACAGGTCGTGTATTATCATCTATATGGTCATGAGTCCCGAAGGGATTTTTTGTGAACAGCAGGCTTTGCTGAAGGGCCTCTTCTATTAATTTGATGATCCGGTTAGGAGAAAAGGGTTTGGGAAGGTAATAGAATGCGCCGTGCTTGGTGATTTCCACCGCCTCTTTTAAGGTGGGGGAACTGGTGGTCAGTATTACCTCGATGTCTGGAACTATTTGTTTTGCTTTGTCCAGTAAGACAGTACCATTCATATATGGCATTGTCATGTCGCTGATAATGAGATCGCAGCCATGGTTTTTCAGACGGGTCAGTGCTCTTGCAGGGTTTGTAAATGTTGAAACCCTGTGCCCTGCCTTTTCTGTTATACGTCTGAGGTTTTTGATGATTACAGGGTCATTATCAATAACAAATATATGTGCTTTTCTGTTTGGGCCGTGCTGATGTGTGTGATCTGCATTCGTGACCATATGCACTGTATTTTATTTATTATAATCCGGTACAGCCGGATTCAATGTGTTTTGTTTTTTTGCGTTCTGCGAGAAAAGATACTGTCAGGACAGCAAGAAGACCTAACATCATTAAAAACAGGGCTGATTTCACCTCTGTATCAAATGATGACGGCAGGACATTAACCTGTATGTTTTCAAGTATGTCTCTGGGCAAGTGCTTTATTCCTTCGCATGTTTGTTTCCATGGCCAGACCTTTTTTAATGAGCCTATCATGAAACCGGTCAGGGTGGCCACGATTATATCGTGGTATCTGTTGAACATCAAGTTCAGAAAACGGACAAACAGGACAATGCCGCAACATGCCCCGGATGCAACAAAAAACAGGGTAATAAAATCCCTGTGGTTTACTGCAGCAAGGACATATTGATATTTACCGAGGATGACGAGAATAAAGGATCCTGATATTCCGGGAAGAATCATTGCGCATATGGCTATGGCTCCTGACAGAAACAGAGACCATGGTGTGTTAGGCGTAGATACGGGCATTATGCCTACAATAGTATATGCAGCAGCAGTGCCTGATATCATGGAAATAAAAACAGGTAAATTCCATTTGTCAATCTGCCGTACCACTGTAAAAACAGATCCGATAATCAGCCCGAAAAAGAAAGACCATATGAAGACAGGTCTGTTTATGAGAAGCCAGTTCAGAATTTTTGCAAGGGAAAATATGGCACATATGATACCGCTCAATATGGACAAGAGAAATTTCCATTGAACATGTTTGCAAAAGGATGATAGTCTGAGATGCAGTAAGTGTCGTAGTGCATGTATGTCAAAGGATTTGATGGCCCTGAGCAGGTCTTCATATATCCCCAGGATAAATGCCATTGTTCCTCCGGAAACCCCGGGCACCACGTCGGAAGCGCCCATGCAGAATCCTTTGAATGCCAGGAGTATGTATTGAAAAAAAACGGTTTTCATTTTATGCCTTTTTTGCTGTGAAAATATATACGGGCCATGTTTTGCAAAATATGTTTTTTTGAGTTGCTTCATTGGGATATTATCCGAAGATCTGTTTTTTGTCTGTAATAATTTTTCAAGATCCATTACATTGGTTTTCATTCATAATATGGCCTTTTTGCACAATCCCGGTGTCAATCTGCGGGATTCCTTGATTCCCTTGGTTTTCTCCTGAAAGTCTTATTTATGGATTGAAAACCGGATAGTGACCGGAATCTGTTTCTGGATGATCGCTGAATAGATATTGAATGTGTCCTGCGCTGCGGGCCTGTGTGTTTTTGTTGATGGTATAAGATGCGTATGTTTTTTGTTCGAACAATATCTTTTTGTCTGTTTTTTTTTCTGTGTGTCTTATCACAGGGTCTTGCACTTGATGTTGCGGATTGTCTTAGTCTTCGAGAGGCCTTTTGCAAGGCCATGGAAAACAATCCTCTTATCCTGCAGGCAAGGGCTGCACAAGATAAGGCCCGTGCCAATGTTGACAAGTCTGTAAGTGCCTTTTTCCCAAGGCTTGATCTTGAGTCAGGTTATCTCAGATCCAACAATCCTGTGTCCTCTTTTTCTTCAAAACTTAATCAAGCGGATTTCAAAGCGGACGATTTTGCTCTTAACAATCTTAACCATCCGGATTTCCTGAATGAATGGCAGAGCAGGCTTGTTTTTACGCAGCCTGTTTTCAACCAGGGGAAGGAATATATAACCTACAAGACTTCAGTATTGAAACAGAAGATATCTGACCTTGGTTTTAAAGGCACAAGTGAAACAGTGCTTTTTATGGTAGAACAGGCATATTGCCAGGCCCTCCTTGCGAAGGATAATGTTGGTGTATTGGAGGCCATGTACAGAACAGCCATTGCCCATGAAAAACTTTCAAAAGAACGCTATAGAGCGGGTCTTGTCCTTAAATCGGATGTTATGTCTGCAATGGTCAGAAAGGCATCTACAGAAAAACAGCTATATCAGGCACGCATGAATCTGAGGATTGCCATGGCAACCCTTAACAGGATTATGGGGATAAACCAGCAGAAAAAATGGAAACTTGTTCCTGTAAACAATGAGCACATGATCGAAGGGAATCTGTCTTTGTGGATTGACAGGGCCAAAAGATTCAGACCGGAGTTTCTTGTCGTAAAAAATGAGGTTCGTATTGCCAAATACCAACATCATCAGGCCATGGCAAAATTTTTGCCATCTTTCAATCTTAAGGGTATTTACGAGACAGACAGGAAAGATCTTTTTGACAAGGGAGGTGATTCCTGGACTTTTATGGCCACCATGTCTGTTAATCTGTTTAACAGTTTTGCTGACAAGGCATCTGTTTCTGCAGCCAAATTTGAGACAGAGAAAAAGCTCGCAAAGCTCAGGGACGTGGAGGCATCCATAGAATTGGAGGTAAGAAAGGCCTATTACCAATTCGGAACTGCAAAACAACAGTTGCGGGTAGCCACAAAGGCATTGGAGCAGGCCCTTGAGAGTCAGCGTATATTACAGAGGCGTTATAAAAATGGACTTGCACTGATGGTGGAACTCCTTTCTGCAGATGCAGCTGTTCTTGAAACCGGTCTTGCCAAGGCACGTTCCAGATTTGATGCCAGAATCGCATGGTCTGCATTAAAGTGGAAATCAGGTATACTGGGCAGGGATATGGTTGCTTCCCATCCATAAATGGAATTGCCTGTTCGGGATCAGTGCTTGTAAAAATTTCAGATACAGGAACACATGGGGGTCTTTTGGGAAGTGCATGGTCTGCTGTTTCGGTGTGTGATGCAGACAGATGTTGTGGTTAAACAAAAGATGTCTTTTTTTAAAAAGGATTTTGTTCTGATGAGGGCAACATGCATATGTACCGTTTGACATTTCTCCTTGTTTCGGTCTGTTTCTTTTTTGTTTTGACATGTGGATGCGACCGCAAGAATTCAGAAGATAACAGTGCTGCCTTGTCTGGTATAGTCGCTCAGGTTGTTACGGTTCATCCTGTCAGGCTTCCGGATGTCCGTTATTTTCCAGGACATGTTCGTTCCAAAAGTCGTGTTACGCTTGCTGCAAAAATACCTGGATATGTGAAAAAGGTCTATGTTCACATAGGTGATGTCGTAAAAAAAGGAACTCTTTTGGTACGTATGGATGAGACAGACATCCGGTCCAGAGTCAGGGCTGTCATCTTTGCAATAAATGCCTCAAGGTCCAGGCTTCGTGCCCTGTCTGCCAGGCTTGAATATGACAGGATGAATTTCAGCAGATTTCAGAAACTCTATGCCGGGGAATCTGCAACAAAAGATGAACTTGACAGGGCGCGTACTGCGTATATTGCCCGTAAAAACCGGGTACATGCAGTAAAGGCTGAAATTTTAACCCTGAAGGCCAGACTGCGTGAGGCAAGAAACCAGCTTTCGTATGTTGAGATAAGGTCGCCGGTTGATGGAGAGATATCTTATAGGCGAGTGGATCCTGGCACATATGTAAATACAGGGGATTCTCTTGTTGGTGTTAACGGAACAGGCCAGGGCTACTGGTTTGAGGCCGAGATAGACAACAGCCTTGTAAACCGGTTGATTCCGGGGGATGTTGTTACAGTATTTATTCCTGTTCTTGGGATTGTCAGAAAGGTCCCTGTTGCTCATGTGCAATCCTCTTCCAAGACCGTTACCCGTACATTTACCATACTTGCCGATCTTGGCAATATGGCAGGTGTAAGGCCAGGCCTTTTTGGAAGAGTTTTTGTAGGGGTTGGGGAAAAAGATTATATTACAGTCCCTGCAAGGGTTATTATCTCCCGGAGCGGGATAAGAGGTGTTTACGTGGTAGATAACTCCCGGATAATTCATTGGAGAATTGTAAAGACCGGCAGGGTGTGGAAAAAATATGAAAAAGGCTATCTGCCGTTTTTTTCAGACATGGGTCAGGCTACAGAGAAAAACAACCTTGTTGTAACTGTTTTAAGTGGTCTTGTTTCCGGAGACAGGGTGATTTCATCAAACCTGCTCTCTGTTAGAGAGGGAATCAGACTTGAACAACCATGACAAAACCGGGCATGGTCCTGAGATTCATCATGGCAGCTTTTTTACAGGGGTAATAAGGTTTTTTGTTGATTCCAAACTTACCCCTCTTATAATTATTGCTTCCCTTCTTCTTGGTGCATTTGCCATATATTTCACCCCTAATGAAGAAGAGCCGCAGATAATTGTGCCTATGATAGATGTTATGGTCCGTATGCCAGGGGCCTCACCGAGAGAGATCGAGCAACGGGTGATTGGGCCTATGGAGCGGCTGCTGTGGGAGATTCCAGGTGTTGAGTATGTCTATTCAACTGCAATGCCGGGAAGGGCCATTTCAATAGTACGTTTTTTTGTAGGACAGGATACGGAAAACAGCCTGATAAAGACCTATGATAAACTTTATTCTCATTTTGACTGGATACCTCCGGGGTGTAGCAGACCCCTTCTGAAAAAGCACTCGATTGATGATGTTCCAATACTTGCCCTTACACTGTGGGGAGATGGTTATGATGCCTCTCAGCTCAGGGAAATAGCGGCAGGACTGGCGGATGAGATCAAACAGATTCAGGGTATAAGCGGCACATATATATATGGAGGTCTCAGGCGGCAGATCAGAGTCAATCTTCGTGAAAATGCCTTAAACAGCCTGGGCCTTGATGCTGAGGATGTTGTTGATGCCTTGGTATCACAAAATCAGGCATCGTGGATATCAGACATAAACAGAAACAACATGGCCTTTTCCCTGAGGTTGGATAATTTTTTTTCTTCGGTTCAGGATGTGGCCTCTGTTGTTGTCAAGGTGGTTCAAGGTCACATAGTAAGGCTTGGTCAGATAGCTGATGTTAAGGATTGTCCGGAAGAACCTGAAACCTATGTTATGATAGGAGCCGGCAGGGGCCATAAGGAAAAAAAAGGTATGTCCTTTTGTCCCGGACAGCTCAAGTCTGCTGTAACCATAGCCTTTGCAAAGAGAAAGGGCTGGAATGCAACAGTACTTGCCAATACAATTCTTAAAAAGGTGGCAGTGCTTAAGGGTTTTGTTTTTCCAAAGGACATACACTGTGTTGTAACGAGAAACTACGGTGAGACTGCAAGAGAAAAATCACGGGAACTCCTTGAGCATCTGTTTATTGCCACCATATCAGTGGCCATTCTTATGGCCCTGCTTTTGGGGCTGCGTGCAAGTCTTGTCGTGTTGATCGCAATTCCCTCTACGCTTGCTGTTACGCTTTTTATCTATTACATCCACGGATATACACTGAACAGGGTAACCCTTTTTGCACTTATTTTCTGTATAGGTATTTTGGTTGATGATCCCATAGTGGATGTGGAAAATATTGTTCGTCATCTGAGATTCCCCTCCAGCAAAAACCGGTCTGTAAAAGACGTTATTACCGAGGCGGTAGTGGAAGTCAGAAGTCCTCTTACCCTTGCCACCTTTACTGTTATTTTTGCCATTATTCCCCTTGCATTTGTCAGTGGCCTTATGGGGCCTTATATGAGACCCATGCCTGTAGGGGCATCTGTGGCCATGTTTCTGTCAATGCTCATATCTTTTATGGTAACCCCATGGAGTGCCTATCATATTCTCGGTAGCGCTAATGAGCATAAGGAGGATAAGGATTCATGGCTTGACCGCATTTACCGGGGGACAATGAAACATCTTATAGAAAATGTGTGGCAGAGATGGACCTTTTTCCTCTTTGTTGCCATACTCTTTGTTGTTTCATGTTCCCTCATATACTTTAAGGTGGTCAGGGTCAAAATGCTTCCTTTCGACAACAAGAGTGAATTCCAGGTAATAATTGATATGCCGGAAGGGACATCTCTTGAAGAAACTGCAAAGGTTGCACAGGCGTTGGGTAATGTGTTGTCCGGACAAAGAGATGTCGTTGACTATGAGCTGTATGTCGGGATATCTGCCCCATTTAACTTTAACGGGCTGGTCCGTCATTATTATATGAGAAGGGGGCCCAATGTGGCAGATATCCAGGTAAATCTGCTGCCAAAAAATTTGCGAAAAGACCAGAGCCATTCAATTGTCAAGAGATTAAGGCCATTGCTTCAGGCGGTTGCCTCCCGTTTCGGGGCAAATATAAAGGTAACGGAGATTCCTCCTGGTCCACCGGTTCTCCAGACTCTTGTTGTTGAGGTATACGGTCCGGATTATGAAAGACAGATACAGATTGCAGAAAAAATAAAAGATATTTTCAGGAATACTAAAGGGATAGTTGATGTAGACTGGTATATGACTGATCCACAGCCGGAATACAGGGTTGTGGTAGAAAAAGACAGGGCTGCCCAAGTCGGGGTGTCTCCAAAGAGAGTGCTTCAGGTACTCCAGACTTCCATGGCAGGAACCAGGGCCGGGCTTCTTCATGTTGCTGACCATAAGGAAGATGTTCCTGTTATAGTAAGGTTGCCGCTGTATGACAGAACCGGAAAACCTGATCTTGAGTCTGTCAAGGTCCGATCTGTAAATGGCAATATGGTGTCTCTGTCGGAGATTGCCCGTATAGACAGGGCTGTCGTGGATCATCCCATATATCATAAAAATCTGAAGCCAGTAGTTTATGTTACAGGAGATGTATCAGGAAAAGAGGAAAGTCCGGTATATGCGATTCTTAAGGTAAACAAGGCATTGCGTGAGTTGAGAACTCCTGCCGGAAACAAGGGGATAAGGATCTGGTATACAACACAGCCCTTTTCTTCTTCGGAATGGGCAGTAAAGTGGGATGGAGAATGGCAGGTTACCTATGAGGTTTTCAGAGATATGGGCATTGCCTTTGCAGTTGTTATGATTTTGATATTTGTTCTTGTTGTGGGATGGTTCAGGTCTTACTCTGTTCCTCTTGTAATCCTTGCACCTATTCCACTGTCCCTTATTGGAATAATTCCTGCTCATGCAGTTATGAACGCCTTTTTTACCGCTACATCCATGATAGGTTTTATAGCAGGCGCTGGAATTGTTGTCAGAAATTCCATAATTCTTGCAGACTTTGTCGAACTTCGTATTGCAGAAGGCATGCCTGTGGATGAAGCTGTTATTGATGCCGGTACCGTGAGGTTCAGGCCAATGCTGCTTACGTCTTCAGCCGTTGTGGTAGGTTCGTTCGTAATCCTTTTTGATCCTATCTTTCAGGGGCTTGCCATTTCACTTATGGCCGGTGAAGTGGCAGCTACCATATTTTCCAGAATCGTGGTTCCTGTACTTTACTATCTGGATCACAGAATGAAAAAAGAGGGACGCATTGTTTGGTAGGCTGCCATGAAGATTGTCCTAGTAGAGTGCTTCCTATATAACATATCAATGCAATTAATTAATTGAAATAGCATCGAGTCCGTATTTCCAGCGAAAAATAACTGGTGACTCGTTTATCTCTTTTAACCATTTTAGTATTCTCTGTTTTAGTTCTTCTTT
>CAYWEN010000007.1:0-147304 GCA_964457545.1 uncultured Desulfobacterales bacterium
TCTGTAACCGTGTTTTTGTATCTTGCCACCTCCTTTTCCAGTGTTTCAATTCTCCGGATCAGTGTCCTTGTTGTTTCCCTTAGCTGCTTTATCTCATCCATGGTGTCAGACATGTCTTTTGCCAACAGTGACGCCGGAAAAGACAGTATGGATAAAAACATTAATAAAACAGCGGCCCTTGCCATTGTTTTCCTCATAGTTTTCCCTCCTTGAACTTGATTGGTTAAACAAACTGTTCTTTCCCCCAAAAAAAAAGCCAGGAAAAGCATTGCTGAACTTCGGTTCATCAATCCTGCCTTCCTGGCTTTTTGACTCTCTTTATCTCTTTTCTATATCTTGTATTTTATATTTTTTATAATAATATGTGATCTATACCAACATAAATGTTAACAAGCTTGATATTAAACATTATGATTCTTGAATGCGCAATTTCATATTACGCTGTTTTGAGAAGATGTCTAATCCAAAATTATCGCCCTGTCAACACATTTTTGTACGTCAATTGCCTTACACAAGGTCTTGTCACATGTTTCTATGACAGCAGATCCAATACCTCCTTTAATCCGATTCGTATCTCTTCTATAAAACCCATTGAATCATCTTTTTTATGTTTTTTTTGTCGGAGACGCTGTTTTGCCCCCTTAATGGTCATCTTTTCTTCATAAAGGAGCCTCTTTATCTCAAGGAGTATTTTAAGGTCTTTTTTTTGATATGTCCTTTGTCTGGAATCAGCCCTTTGAGGTCTGATCTGGGGAAATTCCTTTTCCCAATACCTTAAGACAGATGGCTCAACCCCTACAATTTTGCTGGTTTCACCAATACGGAAGTATTTTCTGTCAGTTGGAATATGAACCATATCTCAGCCTTCCCGCAACTTCCCCCCTGTTTCTTTCCTGATCATGTCTATAATTGTCTCATGGAGTTTGTTGATCTTTTCTCCATCAAGGGTCCCTTTTTCCGAGCGATAACATATCTTAAAGGCTATCGCCTTTTCAGATTTATCTATCTTCTCTCCTTCATAAAGATCAAAGATACGAATGGACTCCACCAAGCCTTTGCCATGCTGCTTTATGATGTTGACAATAAAGGCGCTTTCTATATCCTTGGGCACCAGTATTGATATGTCTCTGTATACAGCCGGAAATCTGGGAAAAGGTCTGAATCTCCTGTCCTTGTCAAGGCAGGCTGAAATGCCTTCAATGTCCAGCTCAAACACATAAAAATCTCTGTTTTTCAGATCATAAGCCCTGACAATGTCTGATTTTAAACGACCTATATTACCAACAACCCTGCCTGTGGAACTAACATTTGCCGAGATATCGGCATCAAACCATGGTATGTCACTGGTTTTTGTAACAGAAAGATCTTTAATACCCAAGCCATCAAAAAGAACCTCCAGAGCACCCTTTATGTCGTAAAAATCAACCATCCTTTCCTGACAGTGCCATGCCTTCTCCTGGTAAGGTCCTGTCATCATAGCTGTCAGGACCATTCTTTCAAGGGGCTGTTTATTGTCTTTCCTGTAAAAAAAGACCTTTCCCAGCTCAAATAGCCTGAGACCTGCAGCACCTCTATTGATATTTGATTCTGCGACTGTCAAAAGCCCATGAATCAGAGTGGTACGCATTACTGACTGATCAAGACTCAATGGATTCAATATCCTGACAAATGACCTGAGAGGGCTGTTGTCGGGGATGTTTAACATGTCGGCTGAGGCAGGAGATATAAAGGAATAGGTTATCGCTTCACAAAAACCTGCTCCTACCATTACAGACCTTATCTGATTGCCAAAAGACATTTCCTGTGAATCGACCTTAAAGGCAGGCTGGATCCTTGGTATAGTAACCGGTATATTTGCGTAGCCATCCAGCCTTGCAACCTCTTCAAAGAGATCGGCTTCCCGTGTAATATCCACCCTGAATGAAGGAGGAGTCACTACCAGAACATTCTGATCATCAGATCTTTCAACATTCATCTCCAGCCCCTTCAGATAACCCTCTATCGTTTCTCTTGTCAGATCAGAACCCAGAATACTGTTTGTTTTGTCTATTCTGAGTGTTATCGGAGTGGCAGTGTACGGTTTTGGATAATTGTCTATAATACCTTTTGCAACACTTCCACCTGCAAGTATGGATATCAGCTCAAGAGCACGTTTCAGGGCCGTATGTGTTCCTTCAATATCGGCACCTCTTTCAAACCGGTAGGAGGCCTCAGTAGAGACTCCAAGGCGCTTTGAGGTTCTCCTGATGATTATCGGATCAAAATACGCACTTTCGACCAGTATATTGGAAGTGTTCTCACATATTTCCGAGTTAAGCCCGCCCATAATACCGGCAAGGGCAACGGGTTGTTTGGCATCACATATTACAAGAGTATTCTTATCAAGACTATGTGTCTGGCCATCAAGGGTGGTAAAAGATTCATCCTGACTTGCAAATTTTACAACGATCCTGTTTTCTTCAAGACGATCATAATCAAAGGCATGAAGAGGCTGCCCCATTTCAAGCATTACATAATTTGTTACATCTACTATGTTGTTTATAGGGCGAATTCCTGAAAGATACAGTTTATATCTCATCCAGAACGGAGAGGTGCCGACTTTGATGCCTTGAATCACCCCGGCAGTATAACGGGGACATGCCTCTGTTGCAAGCACTGTCACGCTTGCAAGGTCTTCTGTATCAGATCCGGTTTCCTGAAATCCGGGTTGAGGCCTTTTTAAATCCTGTCCGGTGGATGCTGCAATCTCTCTTGCCACCCCTATCACGGAAGCACAGTCCGGCCTGTTTGGGGTAAGTTCCAAATCCAGTACCCAATCCGGAGCCGCAATAATTTTTGCAAGTGATGTCCCTGGCTTAGCTGTATCGGGCAGTATCATAATACCGGAATGGTCATCTGTCAGGCCCATCTCGTCTTCTGCAAGCAGAACACCTTCTGATGTCTCACCCCTGATTTTGCCTTTCCTGATTTTTGTTCCGTTGGGGAGTCTGACTCCCGGCAAAGCCAAAGGTACAATATCACCTTTTTTGATATTAGGTGCTCCGCAAACAACATGTATGTGTTTTTCACCGGTATCTATTTCACATAGAGACAAACGGTCTGCATTTGGATGAGGTCGAATGTCCAATATCTTCGCTGCAATAATTCCATCGAGATTATGAGCCACAGGTTTGGCACTTGCCACCTCTATACCGATCATGGTTAACAGGTAAGACAGTTCCTCCTGTGACATATCAATGTCAACAAATTCTTTTAACCAGTTAAGACTGATTTTCATAAGACAAACCTAAAATTTTGCACAAACCCGGAATGAACAGTCACAGAATCTTCAATTTCATCCATAACCCGGTAAAACCGCAGCAGAAGAATTGTTTTCCTTGTTCCGGTCCTGCAGCATTAATAATTCTGCAACAGTTAGTCAGAGCTGCCCCCTACCGCTCTTTACAGGAATATGACATCAAAACTGTGTCAAAAACATTATATCATTTTTAAAGAATAACTGGATATCATCAATCCCGTACTTTAGCATTGCTATTCTTTCTATTCCCATACCAAATGCAAAACCCGAATATAATTCAGTGTCGTAATCTACAGATCTGAATACCTCCGGATCCACCATGCCTGAACCCAGGATTTCAAGCCAACCGGTATGGGAACAGGTTCTGCAACCCTTACCCTTGCATATCACGCACTGGATATCCACCTCTGCGCTAGGTTCTGTAAACGGGAAAAAACTGGGTCTGAATCTTATCTCTGTATCGCTCCCGAACATCTGATGAATAAAGGCAGTCAATATACCTTTAAGATCTCCAAAACTGACATCATTATCCACCAGCAAACCTTCCACCTGATGGAACATGGGGGTATGGGAAACATCCGAGTCCCTTCTGTACACACTGCCAGGCGCTATAATACTTACAGGCGGCGGCGTCTTTTCCATTACCCGCACCTGTATAGGGGATGTGTGTGTTCTGAGAACCACATTGGGAGACACATAAAATGTGTCCTGCATATCCCTTGCCGGATGATCCTTGGGAAGGTTTAATGCCTCAAAGTTGTAATAGTCCAGTTCAATATCAGGACCTGTAACAACCCTGAACCCCATCTGTGAAAATATACTGCACACATCTGTGATAACAGTATTGACAGGATGGACATGTCCCCTGACAGGTTTCCTCCCGGGGAGCGTAACATCTGTTATCTCTTCTTTTTTACCGGCCTTTGATGCAACAATCTCGGACCGTTTTTTTTCAATGGCCTTGCTGAGTGCAGCCTTGATTGTATTGGCAAGTTTGCCAATTTCCGGGCGTATATCCGGGGGCACCTTGCCTATCTGTTTCATCAGGGAAGTAAGCTGTCCCTTTTTCCCAAAATAGGCCACTCTCAAGGCCTCAAGACCTGCTATGTCTTTTATATTCTCAAGTTCATTGAGACCCTTGTTTTTTAATGCAAGCAATTGCTCTTTCATTACCTGTTACCGTAACTACTCCCGGCAATAATAAAACAACCCGGTATCTTTTTTATGAAAACCACAATAATTATCCCTGGTGTACTATCTGAATTATGTAAACACAAAAAAAGCAGTGTTCATCCACCGATGAGAATTCAGGGCATGGCAGGCACTGATATTATAAAACAGCCATTTATGTATGGAACCAGCCTGTTGATCTTAAAGCTTGTTCTGAAAATACTGAATACAGGATTACAGTTTTATTGAACCATTTGAGCAAGACGGGAAAATGCGGTTACATCGTTTACAGCCATGTCTGCAAGCGTTTTTCTGTCAAGAGCAATCCCTGACTGTTTTAGCCCATTTATAAATCTGCTGTAAGACAGGCCATGCTGTCTTGCAGCGGCGTTGATCCTGATAATCCACAGTTTTCTGAATTCCCGCTTTCTGATCCTGCGATCACGGTATGCGTACATACCTGCCCTTCTGACAGCGGCAAGAGCTGTTTTATACTGCCTGCTGTGTCCTCCCTGATAACCCTTGGCAGCCTTTAATACCTTCTTGCGCCGTCTTCTTGCCTTAAACCCTCTTTTAACCCTTGGCATATTGTATTACCTCCACTTAAACATAAGGAATCAACCTGGCTACCTGCCTGACATTAGTGGAGTCAACCAGAGTTGATTTTCTGAGATTTCTTTTTCTTTTAGTTGTTTTTTTTGTAAGGATATGACTGGAAAAGGCCTTGTATCTTACTATCTTGCCTGTTCCAGTTTTTGAAAACCTCTTGGCAGCGCCTCTGTTGGTTTTTATTTTTGGCATTTATTTCCTCCGTTATGTTTCCCCCGCACCAAAAAAGTGGTACCTTCGATTTTATACTGTTTAAATTCAACAAGACCGTTTATGAATGACGTTTCAATAAAGTCATTCATAAACGGTCTGTATTGAAATCATTTCTATCATGTTTCAAGACCCCCAACGAACCGGAATCCTGACCGGTTTTTCTGCAAATGTATACAACAAAAGAGTTAGATCATGCGATATTTCTTGCCCTCTATTTTTTTGATCTTGCACAAGGTATTCCCGTTTCCGGATTAAAGAGCTCACGGTGCCAAAATTGATTTGCAGATAAACACAAGGCTGCCGGTTCAAGCTTCAAGGTATGCAGAGATATTAACAACAGACATGTTTTTCAGGATTAAAATGAGCATAACAACCACAGACAAAAAAGTCAGTTACAAACTGAAGATACCCCTGAAACCGATTATGGCAGTATGTTTCACAATAACATTTGCACAAAAGCAAAAGATACAAACAGACAAATATTACGCATATCCTTGAGACTATTTTGGAATGATCACCATGGTCATCCTGTTTCTGGCCTCCTGGACAGGCGGTTGCTCTACCTTGCCAACATCCTCAACTTCCTCGGCAACCCTGTTCAAAAGCTGGTATCCTGCATTCATGTAAGCCATCTCTCTTCCACGGAAAAACACGCTTACTTTAACACGATCCTTTTTTTCCAGAAATTTTTTGAGGTTTTTGATCTTGAATCCCAAATCATGGTCTTCAATATGAGGCCTCAGTTTTATCTCTTTCAGTTGAGGTTGCTGTGCCTTTTTTTTGCTTCCCTGACCTTTTTTGCTTGTTTGATACTTGAATTTTCCATAATCCATAATCCTGCATACAGGCGGATCAGAATTGGGAGAAACTTCAACCAGATCAAAACCTTCTTGTTTGGCTGCATTTAGGGCATCTATGATAGACACGATACCAAGCTGTTTGCCATCAGAGGCAATCAATCGTACCTTTTTCGATCGAATATTTTCATTGATCCTTATGTTGTTATTTTTTGCTATGGCTCTATACCTCCTGTATCATAAGCGTTGTTTTTCTGAAGAACAATATCTGCAAATGCTTCAGGTGTCATAAGTTCAAGGTTCTTTCCATCTCTCTGTCGAGGCGTTACTTTATGTTCACTGGTTTCCCTGTCTCCTATAATCAGCATATATGGTACTTTCTCAAGCTGAGCTTCCCTGATTTTCAGGCCTAACTTTTCATTTCTCAAATCACCTTGTGCCCGGATACCAGAGTTAACCATTTGCTGTAATATTTCTTCTGCATATGCGATATTTCTGTCAGTAACCGTAAGCACCTTTACCTGAACAGGTGCCAACCATACAGGAAAGGCTCCATTATAGTGTTCTATAAGTATCCCTATAAACCTTTCTATGGCACCGAGAATAACACGGTGTATCATTACAGGTCTATGTTTTTGATTGTCTTTATCAATATACACCAGTCCGAATTTTTCAGGAAGAGTAAAATCACACTGAATAGTGGCACATTGCCATTCCCTGTCCAAAACATCCCTGAGTTTTACGTCAATCTTGGGTCCGTAAAATGCCCCGTCCCCCTCGTTGATATCGTATGACAAGCCAAGGTCATCCATGGCATGCACAAGTGCATTGGTAGCAAGTTCCCAGTCCTCATCCGTGCCTATGGATTTGACCGGACGGGTACTGATTTCAAGGGTGTATTCAAACCTGAAGACTCTCATCACATCCCTGATAAAGGCCAGAACTCCCTTGATTTCACGATCCAACTGCTCAGGTGTACAGATAATATGTGCATCATCCTGAGTAAATTCCCGCACTCTGAGAAGACCGTGCAGAACACCTGACCTTTCATGGCGGTGTACAGTGCCCAGTTCAAAATAGCGTTTGGGCAGATCGCGATAACTCCTTGTACTTGAAGAGTATATAAGCATGTGGGCAAGGCAGTTCATTGGTTTTATGCCATACGACTGCTCATCAATAGTGGTAAAGTACATGTTATCACGGTAATTATCAAAATGTCCGGATTTTTTCCACAGCTCAGTTTTTAAAATTTCAGGGCCCTTGACCAGTTCATAACCTCTTTTCAGATGTTCTTCTATCTCAAACTGTTCAAGAATGTGCCTGAGCATTGCCCCTTTGGGATGCCAGACAATCAGTCCCGCACCTACCTCTTCATAAGTGCTGAAAAGGCCAAGTTGCGGACCAAGAATCGTATGGTTTCTTTTTTTTGCCTCTTCAAGTTTTATGACATGCTGTTTCAGGCGTTTCCTGTCACAGAATGCAATGCCATATATCCGGCTGAGCATGGGCCGTTTTTCATCTCCGCGCCAGTATGCCCCTGCCACTGTGGTTAAACGAAAGGCCTTTATCATTCCGGTAGACGGTATATGCGGTCCTCTGCACAGATCTGTAAAACTGCCCACGGTATACAGGGACACCCTTTCTTCATTAATCTCTTTTATAAGCTCAACCTTGTACGTTTCTCCCTGGCTTTCAAAAAAATCCAGGGCCTCCCTGCTTAAGACCTCTTTTCGGACAAAGGGCAGATTCCGTTTAATAATTTCCTTCATCCTCTTTTCAATGACAGGAAGGTCCTCCATCCTAAAAGAATCTTTATAATCAAAATCATAGTAAAATCCATTTTCAATGGCAGGGCCTATGGTTACCTTTACATCATCAAAAAGCTCCCTCACTGCAAGGGCCATCACATGTGCAATACTGTGGCGAAGGATTTTCTCTCCCTCTTCAGATGCAATATAAACAGGTTCTATTTCTGCATCAGTATCTATTGTTGCTGAAAGATCACATAATACCCCATTGTTTTTTATTGCAACAACCTGATTAACGGCCTTTACCTCAAGTTTTTTAAGGGCATCTTCGGCCGTAATGCAGTTATCATTTAATTCTATTGGCGACCGATCTTTCAATTTAATCATTATCATTTTGATAACACCAAATAAAACAAGGCACCTGAGAGGCTTGGGATTATTTTCTCAGATACCTCGCCAATTTTTAATCTGTAAGGAATCCTTTCTCTGCCGTCTGCAGAAACCATGCTGACTCTATTCTCACACTCGCAATTGACCAATATATCCTGGATACGGGCATCCCTGTTCATAAACAACAAGGGTTTCTGTCCTGGATCAGGAAAAGTCCGGGAATTGCGCAAAAAAACACACAAGAAGATCCTCACATAACCCGAAAATCACAGGCTGAAAGAAAAAAATCAATACCAGAATCCGTTTGGTTTCCAACAGACAGAGGCCTGTTATTATCAATAAACTTCCACAAAAATCATCATAAGACGGCAGACTGAAATTTTCAAGAACCTGTCAGCCTTGTTGTATAAACAAAATTATCTGCAAAAGCAAGCAAAAACAGGAGGGTAAATCCTCTTGCAGAAACTAATATTCCCCATAATGAGGGCCTACAATAGCCATTGCATTTGGAAGAAATGACTGTACCTTTTCCATTATACTTCCAAACAACAGATCCTTTATCAGACCATGTCCGTAAGCACCAACAACAACAAGTGCATCATGAGGCACTTCGTAAAGGTTTTCATAAAAAGAACCCTGCGTTATAAATATCCATTCAACCAATCTCTTTTCCAGGTCGTTTGTCAAATCTGCCTGTTCTATAATCTCTTCATAATAAGACCGGGATTTTTTTTGGGCATATGTAAACATCCTCAGGGGAAAACCAGAAAGATAGGATAAATTTATTCCCACTTTTACGGCATTTAAAGCATTTTGAGAGCCCCCAAAAAAAACGAGGACACTGTTCCATTTTTTAAATACAGGCGGAGGAATCAATACAGGAAAGGCTGAATTCTTGATTATCTCCCGTACCTTGGCCCCGATATATCCTAACCCTATTTTGCTTGAAATATCACTTATTGTTCTGGGGCACGTCATGAAACCAAAATCAGTGGGGATGTCAGGCAGCGTAGAGGCGGTAAACCCCTTTGGCTCCAGGAAACTGGCCTCAAGACCCGCATCTTGCACAAGTTCCTCAGCATGCCTTTTTGCAGTTTCAGGAAACTTCAAAAAGCTCGAATCCAGATGTATGGTCACTATTTCCCTGGAAAAATACATCAGGAACTGGGGATACTGAGGAATATAAATTTTCAAATGCATTTGCATCTTTTGACACATATAAATAGATTGCAAAAGGGTTTCCCTGCCGAAAGGAGTATTTCTAAAGACATGCAGCAATTGATTTTTCATTTGAATCCAGTCTCCTATATTTGATGTAAAAGCATACCAGGACAGTGGTTATAAAGTTTTCCATAACTTACACGGCTTCCTGTAAGACAACATACATCTTTATGCTACTTTTCTTCCTGGGCAATCAGTTCCTTTCTATAGTAATCCAGCAAAGTGGCTTTGGATATCAACCCCAAAAACCTGCCATTATAAACTACAGGCAGACTCCATGCCTTTGTTTCATCAAATTTCTTCAGCACATAAGGTAATTCGTCTTCAGGGGCTACTGTCACAGGATTCCTGTCCATAATCTCTTCGACAAGTACCGAATCATAAAGGGTTTGGTTAAAAAGAAATGGCCTTATATCATCGAGATGTATCATGCCTGCAAATTTTTTGTTATTTGGATCCTCTACAGGAAAATAATCTCTGTGAGATTTTTCAATGATATTTACAAGGTCTCTGAGACGCATTTCTGTGCTTACAACATAGCAATCCTGTTCAATCAGCTCCATCACACTTAATTCAGACAAAACACGTGCATCTGTTCGGGGCCTTAAAAGCCCTCCACGTTTTATGAGTTCCTTGTGATAAATTGAGCAAGGTTCAAAATACTGGCTTACAGTCGCAGAAAGCACCGAGACCAATACAACTGATACAAGGACGTCATAACCGCCGGTGATTTCTATAATAAGAAACACACCTGTCATTGGGGCCTGAAGGACACTGCTCATTACACCTGCCATGCCAAGCAATCCAAAATAACCTGCCCCGGCCCATGCAACATGCGGGAACATGCATGTCAACCCCCGATAGTAAAACAGACCCGTAAAACTTCCGATTACCAGACATGGCGCAAATATTCCCCCTGATCCTCCGGTGCCTATAGTTAAAGCTGTCGCCACAATTTTTGCAAGTATATATATTCCGGACATTATAATGCCCGCAGAATACTGCCCTTCTATAATGTTTCTGATGTGTTCATATCCTTCACCGAGTATGTCCGGGAAAACAAGACCTATTGTGCCTACCAGCAATCCTCCTATTGCAGCACGCAACAAAGGGGTATGAACAATTTTGCCAGAAGTTGAACTAACTGCATGCATAGCACGTATAAAAACAACCGCTGTTGCCGCCGTTAATACTGCCAGTCCGCAACAGGCAAGGATGTCATTATTCCCTATATGAAAGACATGATGTCTGAAAGGTATCTGATTTCCCTGAAGAAGCCGGCTGACCTCTGTTCCCACCACTGAAGCAATGGCAATCGGAACGATATTGATATGAGTCCACTCCCCCATAATTGCCTCAAGTGCAAAGGCAATACCGGTTGCAGGCGCATTAAATATAGCGGCAATTGCCGCTGCTGCGCCACAGCCTACCAAAACAGTTCTTTGCCTGTCCTTTAGGTAAAACAGGTTTGCAATGTTTGATCCTATACTGGCCCCACTGATAACCACAGGTGCCTCAGGACCTGCAGAACCACCGCTTGCAATAGTCAAAAAACATGAAATCAGCCTTGAAAAACTGGAACGAAAGCGTAAAAGTCCCCCTCTGCGGGAAATACTGTAGATTACTTCAGGGATACCATGCCCCCCAATATCCAGTACCACATACTGCAGAAAGAAAACCGATAACACAGCACCTGCTGCCGGCAGAAAAATGGCTAACCAGTGAAAACGAAAATGCATCAGATACTGTTGTCCAAATTTAAGCCCAAGGTTCAAAAGGACAGACGCATAACCGCCGCACATGCCCACCAAAACAGCCACAATTATTAACTGCAAACGCTCATCAAGACTGTGTATGATTTTTCTTAAGGTAAATGAAACTGTCATGGGAGTATTATCTTTCTATTGTCCCTGTCATCATACCTGTTCATCTTTTGCTCTATGGCATGAACCTTTTCAAAAAGGGCATCGGAAGAGGGCGTTTGTTTTAAAAACCGGATAAAATCATTATCCTTAAGACAAAAACTAAGGCGGGAAAGTATCTTCAGGTGGGTTTTTGTGTCAGGACTAAGGATAATAAAAAGGACAAATACCGGTTGGTTATCAACTGCATGAAAATCCACCTCTTTTTCAAGAAAACATGTAGTAATCATGCCCCCTGCCGGAATATCCTCAATAGGGTAACGGGGATGAGGAACAGCAACTCCATTACCAATCCCTGTTGATGCCAGAGACTCTCTTTGAAGCAAACGATCCAGCAACAGCTTTCTGTCTACGATGTCCGGAAGAGGAATCAGCCTGCTGGCAACAGTAATAACATCTTCCGGGGTTTCACCCTTGATACCAGAAAAGACTTTTCCCCTTTTCATGCATTCAGACAGAGAAATCTCTTTGATTTCAATAGCCGAAGTCTTGAAGTCAGAATCATCAATCAAAGGAATATTCCGCTCTTTTGCCCACTTATACAGATCCTCCTTGCGAAAGACGTATGTTTCAAATTTTTCTGCAGTCGGAATCTTTCCCTGGCGAGCCCATCTCCTCAGAGTCGCTTCAGAAGTCCTCAACATTTTTGCTGCTGTCTTTATATCTATTTCCATAGCAAACCAATATTGCAGGGTTGTTTTAGACGGTTTTTATACACATTTTTCCGTTTCGGAAATCACCGCATCTCAAAGATAAAGATTTTAGAGCATGCAAACAAAGTTCTTACTACATAGTGCCTGTTCGGAACAGACAGTGAACACTCATGAGAAATTCCAATCTATAAACAAATGAAGATTTCTTGGACAAGATCAGGGAATCCCGCAGACTGATACCAAGATTGTGCAAAAAGGCCATTTATGACTGGACAGTGCATAACACAGGATTCTTGTATAAAACAACCGGCCTGCAGCCTATGGGTCCAGGGTTTCATTGATCCTGTAACTTCTCTGTTCTGCCTATCAGAAAACCTCTAAAAGACAGCAGAGCCGAGCATCCGGCAAATGCAGACAACTCAATCCTGATGAAGCACCCAAAATCTGTTTACAGATATCAGGTCAAAGTTTATATAACTCTGTTACCTTCCTTCTTCCAAATCTATTAACTTTAAGTATTTTGCATTGAATTCGCAATCATTTTTTCATCTTATTACATAGTCTTTCCTTTTTAAATTTACGTGTCTTGCACATGGATATTTTTACAATCAGAGACAGGAAATTTCTATGCCGGTGATATAACCATAAAAAACCAAAAAAGATTGCGAATTCCTCAAGGACTTCAAGACCTGAGTGTTTCCCTGTTTTTCATGTAAGAGACATTGCAGGCAGCAGGGATGTAACATGAAGATATATCTATCTGACAATCAGTACCCATCCACAAACAGAGCGTTGACACCAGCAAATTTCCAATATATTAGGTAAAAATTTTCGGACAAGACAAAACTGATGACTGAACACCTTGATATATTGCAAGGAGAATTCTCCCATTATTTTGCATTTTCAGAACCTGGTTTATGCAATTTTTATTGACATGAATTATTGCTGTATTATAATTAATTACAAGATAGATATTGCGTCCGTAGCTCAGTTGGATAGAGCGCCGGGCTTCGAACCCGTAGGTCGCAGGTTCGAGTCCTGCCGGACGCACTGTAAAAGTGGCTGTTTTTGTTGTTCTGCAAAATGTTCTGTTTTGAACAAAAGATGCAGGAACATGTTATTTACAAATGGACAACATAAGTTATCACAGTCCAATATAATGTTACGGGCCTGTAGCTCAGCTGGCAGAGCAGTTGACTCTTAATCAATTGGTCGGGAGTTCGAATCCCCCCAGGCCCATAAACAAAAAAAGGACTTGAGACAAAAGACTCAAGTCCTTTTTTTGTTTCAGTCTGTTGCAACAGATGGTGAAAGGCATAATGGTTATTTCACTAAAAGAGATCGGGGAATTCGGCTTTATAGAGATGATCAAAAACTCCTGTCCTGCCAAAACAGGGGGGCTTATCAAAGGAATTGGAGATGACTGTGCTGTTATAGGGCCATTTGATGGAAAGGCCCTTTTAATGTCAACCGATATGATGGTTGAAGGGGTTCATTTTTTATTAAAATCAATATCTCCCTATCAGCTTGGACAAAAGGCTGTTGCCGTCAATCTTAGTGATATCGCAGCAATGGGAGGAACACCCCTCTACATCCTGGCATCTGTTGCTGTTCCTAAAGACATGGATATTGGGTTTCTCATGAGTATGTACTCAGGCATGAAGGATATGTGTTCACAGTATTCAGTCAGTATTGCAGGCGGAGACACATCTGGTTCTACGGGAGGTATGACAGTAAATATAACCGTAATAGGCGAGGCAGCTGTAAACCATATCCTGTATCGTTCAGGGGCAGACGTGGGCGATGACATATATGTTATGGGAAATCTTGGCGACTCATGTGCCGGATTAAAACTGATAAAAAGAGAGGCCACAGCTCCCAAGGCAATTGCCTTGATACTTAAAACTGCCCATAACAGACCTGTGCCAATGTTGGTTGAAGGCCAGACCATTGCACGTTCCGGTCTTGCATCTGCCATGATTGACATAAGTGACGGGCTTGTTGCTGATTTGGGTCATGTCTGTGAAAATAGCAAGACAGGAGCAAAACTGTTTCTAAAATACCTGCCCCTTTCTGAAGAACTCAGGGTTTTTGCCCGAATCAACAACATGGATCCATACAAATTGGCACTGTCAGGAGGAGAGGATTATGCCCTTCTGATAACAGCTCCCCGTAAAAACAGAGAGGCGATTACCCGCATGTTTGATACAGAAAAACTATGCAAGATACACAGGGTGGGGAAAATAACGGCGGATAAAAGCATTGAGATTGTTTCACATAAAAACAGACAGATCTTCAATTACTTGCATGGATTTGACCATTTTGCGTAACATCCATTTTCATATACGTTGTTTCCTTTCAGGATCTTTTTCTTAAAAGATGATACTGAAAGATCTTTTATAAGCCTTTCTTGACAACATATTCTGTTGCACTGGAAATTTGTTCAAAAATACGTTTTGGGGTTAAAAACAGACGCTTGAAAAAATTAAAGGTTCCTTTTCCTATGTTTTTTAGCGGAACATATCTTACCTCAGGGTCATTTAAAGGGCCCTTCACTTTAAAATAGTATACAAGTACTGACTTCTGTTTTCCTGTTATAATATAACCTATAAGCGGGATATGCCGTACAAGAAAATCCACAGATCCAAAGGGTTGAACCCCAAGGTCAAGATTCAGTCTTTTCCTGGCCAGGTCAATGACACCTGTCCCTGCCATATTAAAAGAGTCACTGTACATTATAAACCTGTTTGTCTGTACATGTCCTTTTTCTGCAACAAGATCGGCCGTTATGGAATCAAAACTGAAACCTTTCTGAAAAACATCTGAATAATTCATATTGATAATCTTTTTCAGGCTCAGAAAATTCAGTATCTTAAGAATCGGATTGGATCTGTAAATCTTTCCTTTTTTAATGACAAAGTTCAGCGTTCCGTTCAGCCTTGAACTCAGATCTTTTATATTGCCTGCCGTTGATGACATATCCGCCTGTAAACTCATGATGCCATCAACAGGACTGGCTTTACCTGTAAGAGTATGAAACAGCATGTCTACAGGCTGGTCATTCAAGAAAATATTTGCTGAAAACCGGTCTTCCTTGTTTTTAATATGACCTTGTATCTGCAAACGGCCATGTTCCAGTTTTGCAGTCATATCTTTGAGTATAAAGCCTGACGGGGAAAACCTGCAATCTGCTTTTAAAGGACCGTAACGCAGTTGATCCCATTTTCCTTTGTTAACATCTATCTTAATGGTTATATCCGAGTTTTTTATAAAATCTGTTGTTTCAGACTGTATTATGTCTGGAGATATAACCTTGTAAATATCTATTATACCGTCGAGATCTAAATAATCTGCCATAACTGAGATTTTGCCCTTTAATCCATCCCATCCTGTCAGGCAACCCTGTAGCTGCAAACTGCTTTTGCCTATCTTTCCCTCTATTTTTTCTATGTCAAATTGTTTTCCCTTTGCTTTAACATACACATTGCAATTATTGACACAGCAAGGAAGGACTGCAGGACAAAAAGATATCCCATGTGCCTTAACACTGCCATTAACATAGGATACAGAAGGACCTTTCATGCATATCTTTGTATATATGTTACATGACAACTCTCCTGTTAGGGGCCTTTTTAATCCGTTTAGCAAAATATTATTCAACGAGAATTTGTTTGCAGACAGGTAAAGACGCAACAGCCTGTTTTTCCTGTTGTCATACCTGCAATTCAGTTTCAACTGTGAATTTTTTATGTGCCATATGGAATCAAGAGAGATCTGACTGCCCGGTTTTACATCAAGATCAAAGGTTACCATGTCCTTTTTGCCAAGGGGACATACAGACACAGATGCTCTTTTTACAGACAGACCTCCAATACCCACACGGCCTCTCACAGACCAGTGATTACCTTTTTTCATGACTGATCCCTTACACAGGGCAGCCTGACTAAAGGCAAAAGGATTGTTTGCATGAAAAATACTGATAAATTCAGACAGATCTATCTGGCCTGTAAAAGCAGAGCTTATATTGTTCCATGAATCTGCATATGTTCCTGACAGTTGAAATCCGGATTTGCCCCATCTGCCAGTTGCGTTGAAACTCCCTGATGCATCTGAGTTAATTGATACATGCGCCTTTTTCAAATATATTGGTAAAAACAACTGAGTGTGCTCAAATGAACAATCCTGAAAATCAAACATGCCGTTGTCAATAACAGGACTTTCCCATGAAGTATTATAAAGAATCCTGCAATGTGTTTTACACCTGCCGGAAGGTCTCTTGAAGGTTGATGTCACCCTTTTTACCTCTTCAGGAATAAAACCGATTTTTGTCTGCGCCTTAATATCAGCAAGGTCAAATATCCCGTCAACTGAGATGAGATAATCCATCTTCCTATGAGTGTAGATATTGCTTAAGCTCATATATCCCTTGCCAAGGACCGAAGATCCAAACTGCCCGCTGACATCAGAAATAACAAGTGTGCCATTTTTAATGGACACATTCGCAGAAATATTCCTGACAGGGATACCGCCTGCATTTTTTAATGCCTCAACACCCTGAAAACATAGCAACATCGAAAGGGCACGGGCATTGCCTGCAATCTCGAGATTTTTGATTTGATCTATTGTCCCATTCAGGGAAAAACTGTCTACGGATCCTTTGCCATTAACAAGCAGGGGAACTATGTTCTTTTCAACCCATGGACAGACAACAGAGGTGGGAAAGATGCTTTTCAGCACTGCAAGAGGCATAAAAGGCGTATGAACCATCAGGTACAGATGCGGGTTTGAAAGATCAGCCATACCAAGAGACAACTCTGATGTTATATCAATTTTGGGGCCGGCAAGTCTGATCGTCGAAAACCTCAAGGTTTTGTCCAAGTACGATGCCATAAGATTAACAGACAGATATGGAAAGCTGTAATCTTTTATGTCGCCATCATCAGATACGGTAAATACGGGTTTTTGCAGTTTTATTGTTCCCTTTGCGCTAACAGGAGCATTTTCAGTAGTTTTTATTTTCAGGTCTATGTCCCCATATCCACTATGCATGCAAAAGGAATCCGTTGGAGGCAACCAGTTAAGAGGGAATCTTTCGGCCTTGATCTCCATTTCAACACAGGGGCTGGCAGACTTTTTCCTGCTGACAACCCCTATGACCTGAAGAGGAAAACTTTTATTTTTGTACAGAATAACAGTGTTGATCAGGGATGTTATTGTAAGCGGCCACAGTTGTTTTCTATGAATATTTACATTGATGTTTTTTAGCCTGACAGGCATGTCTTTTATAATAATATTACCATCTTTGATGGAAAGATCATTGAATGTTAAAAAACTCTTTAAATCCAAGGCAGGAGATGTGGTATCAAAATCAGGCTGTTGCAGAAATTTCAGCCAGCGTTTACCTGCAATCATTACCGTTGGACGGGAAATATATGTTCTGAGAGGCATAAGATTTCCCTTTATGATCCGGCTTAATTTGAATATGGCTCCAGCTTCCGGAACAGAGATATACTCATCCCCTGAATCTGACCGGGCAACCAGATCAACAACCTGTATCCTAAATGCACCATTGGCAAAGCCGAAATTTACCTTGCGGACATCAATTTTTTGTCCAATGGCACGGGACAAGTGTTTGAAAAGATAGCGCTGAACATCAGGACGTTGTGCAAGAAATCCTGTCAGAATGATAATGGTAATGAAAACAAATCCTGCCAGCAGACCTGATATGATGATGGTTCGAACTGTTTTTGAAGACATTTTGAAAAATCGTGTACAGGAATGATTTGCGAATATGATTTGATTTTAATATGATTTCCGGAATCTGATTTGCGCATTGACCCAATCAGGAACAATCAGATTTTTTTAATTTATCAATACCTGCAATGCAAGAGCAGAAAGAAGGCAACCCCTTTTGCCGTAATGCAAAAAAATCTTTTATGATTCTGGCATGATCAAATACCAGATTCTGAGGCATTTTGTCAGGTCTGAATGTACCTGCCTCTGTTGCATCGTCTGCTGCAACAGGCTGACTCGTTGCTGTGGCAAAAAAGACAACCGATATGGTGTGGAATCTTGGATCTCTTGCCGGATCTGAATATGCCCCAATCTGACAGACCAGCTGCACTTCAAGGGATGTCTCTTCCCTTGCCTCTCTTATAGCAGCAGACTCCAGGCTTTCGCCATAATCTACAAAACCGCCGGGCAGGGCCCATCCAAAGGGAGGATTTTTTCTCTTTATGAGGACTATTTCTGTATTTTGTGCCCCCGGCTCATCCAAACCTGGATTCAGTTCTATAATAATATCAACAGTTGGAAAGGGGTTGCGATATTTGTCGAGCACATATCCACACCTGGGACAGGTTATAGTGTCTTTCATGGTACAAGCCTCACCAATATTTCCTTATTCTTTTATAACATGCGTTCACATGCCAATTTTTAGGTTCTGTAAACAAACAGTTTCCATCCATACATAGCTATTTTGCACAATCTCGGTGTCAACCTACGGAATTTCTTCTGTGGCGCACCATAAAGCTTCTTGGCATAACGCCTTGATTTCCTTGGCATTACATAAAGATTCCCGTTTATTGATTGGAAACCGGACAGTGATAAAAATCTATTTCCGGATGGACACCAAACAAGAATTATTGATTTTCAAGGTCAGTATCATTTATCAAAAGGCAATTTTACATTTCCTGAAATCGCATCAGATACCCTGAAAACCCATCCTGCTGTAATAGCAGTTTGTTACAAAACCAAGTCTCATACAAAAACCAGCAAAGACATATGCATGATTTTATATCTGTGCTTGCATAATTTGAAAAATAGTCATTGTCACCAGCTCTCTATAGGGTATCAGAATATTATTCCTGTTTAAGCGTTACAAGAGTTACCCCCCAGTTGCCGGTATCATAATCAGGTCCACAGGTCAGCACCATTGGATGTCTTGCAAGCAATGCTCGAACTGTGTGCAACATAACCCCCTTGCCTTTGCCGTGAATTATCCTTACATCATGGATCCCCTTGTCAAAACAAACCCTCAGATACTCATCTATCAGTGAGGGAACATCTTCTGGCAAAAAGGTGTGTAAATCAAGAATACCATCAACAGGCAGTATCACAGGATTATGGTCATTAAGGAGTTTTTTCATTTAGCCTGGTTGTGTCAAAGTGTTACATGCCTTCATTCATAAACAGACCGTAGGCAACAGCAAGATTCCAATCTGTAAATGTTCAAAATGCACGATATACGTTTAAAATTTTATCTTAGGTACTGCCTGCTTTTCTTTTGGCACCTTGAAAAAATCCTTTTCATGGAACCCGAAGAAACCGGCTATTATATTTGTCGGAAAAGATCTTATCTCTGTGTTATATCTGCGTACTGATTCATTAAAGCGCCTACGTTCCACGGCAATACGGTTTTCAGTACCGGCAAGTTCATCCTGCAAACGGATAAAATTGGCATTTGCCTTTAACTCGGGATACCTTTCCACAACAAGCATCAAACGGGACAAGGCTGAAGACAATTCATTGTTTGCCCTTATCTTGTCCGAGATGCTAGATGCTCTTGCCACCTTTGCACGAGCTTCTGTCACCCTTACCAGGACATCTTTTTCATGGGCAGCATATCCCTTTACTACCTCTACGTAATTTGGAATTAAATCATAACGGCGTTGAAGCTGGTTTTCTACCTGCGCCCAGGCAGCCTTAACCTCTTCATCAAGTTGAATCAGGTGATTATATGTGGCCTTGACATAGAAAAACGGTATTGCAAAAATTATCGCAATTATTACTGCAACTGTTAAAAGCCCTTTCTGTTTGGTGCCCATAATTATCCTCCAAGTTGATCTGCCTGAATAGCAAGATTTTTTACTACCTTTATATATTCCCTGAAAACACCTTTGATCTCCGCGGCATTCAACTTCAACCTTCCTTCCTTTAACCTTGCAATATTCTTAAATATATCTGCCTTGATATCATAGGTTTCAGCTACAGCCTGTATAACATCTCTCTGTTTTGTCGGAATTTTCACATTTTTAAGATAAAGAAGGGCATGAAATATAGAAATAAACGCAGTAACAGATTGACACATAACTGCCTTGAGACGACTGCTCTTGCCCCCTGCTTCAACAAATGCCTGCTGCAGCAAAACCAGCTTGCCTTTTATTTCACGTTCACACTGAAGTCTTACATGTTCTTTTTTGAAGGACATATCTTTAAAGAAATCTTTTCCAAAGACAAGCACATTACGCTGCTGAAAATTTATGTACTCAACAGGGAATATATCTGTTGATGTTCTGATATATTGTTCAGTAAGAAACAGTGGAATTGCAACACGTTTACGTCGCCATTTCTTTATGATTCCAAATGCCCGGTCAACATGTTCCGATCCTTTTTCCGATAGAATAATCATGAAGTTTATATCAGATTTACCTGGCCGGTAATCCGGACCAGCAGCACTGCCGTACAGAAAAATACTGATGAGGTCTGTACCGAAAACACTTTTATAGTCAAAAACAATTTCTGTAAATATATCCTCTGGGTTTGTTACCTTTGCAAACATGTTCTAAAAACCTCCCCCGGCTCCACCTCCGCCGCTCATTCCTCCTCCAAAACCGCCAAATCCCCCGGTAAAACCTCCCCCGCCAAACCCTGAATCATTGTCATTGCTTCCGAAAAAAAGAGGCAGCAAAAGCCAGCTTGCCCGTCCGCGTCTTCCAGCGAAAAAGAAAAGAAGCAAGGGTATAAATAAAAACACAACCGCCGACAGCCTGTCTTTTTTGGGCCCTGGCCTTTTTAGTCTGACATTGCCACTGAGCGTGACTCCGGCATCTTGTGCAATAATTCTGGCAATGGCAACAACACCATTAAAAATCCCCTGACCAAACCGGTTTCTTTTAAGGTAGGGAAGCATGTATCTGTCCCTTATTTCACCAGCAAGACCATCCGGGATAATACCTTCCAGGCCATAGCCTACTTCAATGCGCATCTTTCTTTCTTTTATGGCCAAAAAGATCAAAACTCCCCGGTCAACACCCTTTTTCCCTATCCCCCAAGCCTCATAAAGCCGGTTTGCATAATCATTATAATCTGCTCCATTAATAGTGGGCATAGTAACCACTACAATGGGAACCCCGGTCTTTTGCATCAGCTCTGTAATGACAGCGCGAATCCTATGTCTATACGCAGGATCTATTACACCTGCAAAATCATTGAGCAGCCCCTTTGGCTTTGGAAAACCCATTGCCCGGGATAGCACAGAAAAGAGCAGCAATCCAAGGAGCAGACATGTAAACACATAATGCCTTTTTACACGGTAATAAATATACATAATTTCCTTATTATGTCCCTTAACTCTTCTTGAGAATATCAATTACAATAATCATGATGCCAATTCGTTTCCACCCATAAATGCAAGGTGGTTTGTTCAGGATCAAAGCATGAAAAACATCGTGAAAACCAAGACCTGCATCTTATACATAAATCCGGCAGAACAGGACATCCTGCAAAAATCCCATACATTATTCAGTTGTTTTGCCTGTTGTTCTCCCAGGGATTATCTGATAATATATACCAGTAGTTCCCTTTTGTTTCCATTGTTGTCTTACAAATATCAACATACCGTAAAATAAAAGACTTTTCATATTAATACGCAGTTATTTCACCAAGTCAGTTCCCATTCACAAACCTGAAAAACATGGCAGGATCCCAACAGTCATGTTAAAAAACCTTCCTGTCACTTCTTGTTGGGCTATTACCAGATACAGTTTTCTCCAAGATGCCATAAGAAAAACCTTATGTATATTATAATCGTAAAACCAAAATCTTTGACAACTCAAAACAACCGTGTATGCAAAACCAGGTCACATTGTCTTGAACAACAATGACGGAGGCAGTTACATATGACGGGAGAACATCTTCGAAGTAAAATTGAGGATCTGTTGACCTTAGCTGATATTCACATAGGAGGAACCCGGCCCTGGGATATACAGGTGCACAACAACAGATTTTACAGAAAAGTGTTGTCAGGAGGAAGCCTGGCCCTTGGTGAAACCTATATAGACGGCTGGTGGGACTGTCAGAGCCTGGATGATTTTTTTTATCGTATCTTGCGTGCACAACTGGACAAAAAAATAAGGCCACTAATATTTTATCTCTATGGTCTGAGGACCAAATTTTTAAACCTGCAAAAGGCATCAAGGGCATATCATATTGGCAGGCATCATTATGACATCGGAAATAATCTGTACCGCTGCATGCTTGACAAACATATGATTTACAGTTGCGGCTACTGGAACAAGGCGGATTCTCTTGATCAGGCCCAGATCAACAAACTGGAGCTGATATGCCAGAAGCTGAATCTTTCTCCGGGAATGCGAGTTCTGGATATAGGCTGTGGCTGGGGCGGCACAGCAAAATATATCGCAGAACACTATAAAGTAACAGTTGTCGGAATTACCGTATCCCGCCAACAGGCAGATTTTGCAAAAGAACTATGCAAGTATCTTCCTGTTGAAATCTATCTTCAGGATTATCGTACACTGCACGGTATATTTGATCGTATTATATCCATAGGAATGTTCGAGCATGTAGGATACAAAAATTATACCTCTTTTATGAAGATAACAAAAAAGCTTCTTAAACCAGACGGTATTTTTCTGTTGCATACAATTGGAGGAGAAAGTTCTGCTGCAGTAAATGATCCTTGGATTGACAAATATATCTTTCCAAACTACATGCTCCCGTCAGCAAAACATATATGTAACGCCATTGAAAATGTTTTTGTTCTTGAAGACTGGCATTGTTTCGGAGCAGACTATGACAAGACCCTTATGGCATGGTTTAAGAATTTTCACAACCATTGGGACACCCTGAAAAAAGATTACGATAACCGGTTTTATCGCATGTGGAAATACTACCTGCTATCATGTGCAGCATCGTTTAGAGCCAGAAGGAATCATGTTTGGCAGATTGTTCTTTCTCCTGAAGGCATTGAGGGAGGATACAGGGCACCTCAACGCGGCCTGTAAAGGCATGAAAACCAGCAACAGCCCTGAAAGGCAAGGTATAATAGAAGACACAACCCCCTGCAGCCATCACCCGGACAAACGAACCTTACTCATAACGAAGTGCCTCGATAGGATTAAGCCGGGCAGCCTTGCGTGCAGGGAAATAACCAAAAAAAATTCCTACTGCAACTGAAAAGGAAAATGCAATAATTATAATCTCAGGGGTAAAAACAAACGGGACAAGCAGAACACGGGACAGCCACACAGACAGAATCATTGCAAGAACAATCCCTATGATTCCACCCATAGAAGACAGAACAACTGCCTCAACAAGAAACTGCATGAGGACCTCCCGTTCCAGTGCACCAATAGCCAATCGTATCCCTATCTCACGCGTCCTTTCAGTCACAGAAACGAGCATAATGTTCATGATGCCAATTCCGCCAACAAACAAGCTGACTCCTGCAACAGCACTTAAAAGTGAAGTCAGGACATTTGTTGTTCCAGACAAGATTTTTACGATTTCCCTCATATCAAGAATATGAAAATCATTTTCACGCCCATTGGGAATATGGCGCCGTTCCCTCATAAGACGTTCTATATCCTGCTTTACTCTGTCTATTGAAAAACCGTTTTCAACAGAAACATATATGCTGTTGACCTTTGTATTCCCTGCAATACGCCTCTGATAAGTACGAAGAGGAACAAGAATAAAATCATCCTGGTCCCGCCCAAAGGTAGACTGTCCCTTTGTCTGAAAAACACCTACAACCCTGAAGGACAATTTCTTCAGGCGTATAAGACATCCTATCGGATCTTCATTACCAAACAGTTTTGTAACAACCGTGCTGCCGAGAATACAAACGGCTTTACCGGCTTTCAGTTCTCCGGATGTAAACTCCCGTCCCCTGCAAACAGGCCAGTCACGAACCGCCATAAAACTATTGGTACTACCTGTTACAACAGTAGACCAATTATGGTTGCCGTAAATGGCCTGGGTCAGGCTTTCCGTATCTGGCGCAACAGCTTCAATACCAGATATCTCTGCAGCAATGGCCTTTACATCTTTGACGCTAAAAGACGTTACAACCTGACGCACTCCTCCAGGCCCATGAAAGCCCTGTCCCAATCTTACCTGCAAGAGATTGGTGCCAAGACTTTGTATCTCCGCAGTTATCTTCCGTGTTGCCCCGTTACCCATGGTAACCATGGTAATAACAGCGGCAACCCCGATAATAATGCCTAATGATGTAAGAAAAGAACGTATTGCATTTCTTCGAATACCACGCAACGCCAATAAAAAGGCATTCCAGAACATTGTCAAATTCCCCTTATTCTGTTTGTATTCATTTAAAAAACAGGGAATGAATTCCGGCAGGATCAATACATACAGATGATCAGTTTCAAATCTGACAGCCCCGCAAAAACATGCCGTATTCCCTTAACAACAGGACAGAACAGTCATCTTTAACAGTCGTGCCAACAAACTTGCATTTGATCTGTATTGAGGTGTTACAAACATACCTTATGTCTGTAATGTATATTCGGTTTAAAAGCGGTCATACCCCTGTTTATCATCATAATCATATTGACTTAGAGTTTTATGACAGATATACTGAATATACTTGGTTTATTAGATAGCATCCATCAACAAACATACCGTTGGCATGCATGGGTTTCAGGTTTACCTTGACAGACAGCCATTTTTCAAGCGTGACATCAAACATCCCGCAAACTGCAATAACTCCGGAAAAGATTATACACCAAGAAAGGGATGAGTAAAAGGTTTCAGACTACAGGTAAGGAGCAAAGATGGATAAAGCAACAAAAAAAATGACGGTGCTGGATCAAATAACTGCCTCTGACAAGGTAAGAAAAAAGATTATTGATACAGCAAGCGTCCTTTATGCAAAAAAGGGGTTTAATGCCACAACTATTGAAGAAATTGCCGAACAGGCTGGCATATCCCTGCCTGTGACATATCATTATGTGAATAAAAAATCAGAAATTATGAGTATGATCATGGAAGATGTACTGAAAGTCTTCCAGGAAAAGCTTAAAGAACAGATCAAAAAAGACATTAAAGACCCAAGGCGCAAATTAGAAATAGCGGTGGACATCTATTTCCGTATTGTGGACGAACAGAATGAAAAGGTTCTGCTGATTTATCAAAAGTCCAATTCCATGGACAAGGCCTCCAAATCCAAGATAATGCGATTGGAAGTAGAGCTAAGCAATCTTTTTGGCAAGATCATAACAGAGGGGATAGAAAAAGGGATATTCAGGGAAACAGATGTCGATCTTATGGCTTACAATATCAATATGATGGCTCACATGTGGGTACTTAAAAACTGGCACTTCAAAAAGCGGCTTACCATTGATCAATATATCAAGTTGCAAATGCACAATATTGAGTCAAGCCTGACAAATTCATAACAGACTGTCGTGTGCTGTTTTGCACCATATCCACAGCAAAGACATATATTATTAATATACAATAATATCAAGACATTGCAAATGCAACAGTAAAAGGACAAAACGTGTAAAAAAGATGTTTTGTCCTTTTACTGTTTGAGCACCTTATTTCATAAAAAACACCCTGCAAAATGTATATCAACAGGCTTGTTGTCCTGTTTTCCGTAGTGTAAAGATATTTGTGCTTCATCCATAAACAGACCGTGGGCAACAGTGAGTTTCCAATATGCAAATGGGACTTGCACAGGGTTATAACCCGACTGACAAACAGAGCCGATACGCGTAAAGGCCTGACACAAAAAAATGCCTTTTCTTTCACCGGTTATTGCAACGTTATTTGATGACGGAGGCTGGTACAATGCGTTATATCTTGACTCTTGCTGTTTATATCTTCCCGATAATAATTTTCACATCATTTGCCAACTCAGAAGAGTTTGTTGAAAAATACACTACCAGTAAAGAGTATGATTTGTGCATACAGAACGTGTTTGCAACATACGACATCCTGGCTTGCATGAAAGCAGAACTGGCCCGTCAGAACAAACTGATGAATGAAAATTATAAAAAGGCATTAAAAGCACTCAAAAAAGACAGAAGAAAAGCGCTCATAAGTGCCCAACGTTCATGGATCAATTATAGAAATAAAAAATGTTCACTTTATTACCATAAACATAGCGGCACCGGTGGCCTGTTGGATCAGGAAGAATGCCTCATAAAAGAAACCATAAGACGATCAACCGAACTATCTGAAATATTTTAACATCAATCACATAACCAGGTAAAGGCAGAGGATTTCCCTGCCCTCCCTACACATCCCGGCGCAGGTCTGCACCGGACGGTTCAACATGACAGAACAGGTGCAGTATTTCCATACCCGTTTATCCTGAACCAGACATCATGAACATATACCAAACCGGATTACTTAAACCACTCATTCCATAGTTGCTGCAGCAAAAGGCATGGAAAGACACATACAAGCACCTATGTTGCCAAGCCTTGTTTTATATTGGTGCAATCAGGCATATTGAAATATCTTTATTTGAGCACTGCACCCTTTTCCCGCCACGTAGTTGACTGATAGACAAGCGGATTGAAAAGGCAGCTTACGCTGGATGCCATATCAATGACATATTTGCGGAGGAAACCATAACAGGGACAGCCGGTATGCCTGCCATGATTACCGAAAACGTTTGGCAGCGTATGGCACACCAGCATAAGCCTGAAAAGCAACTGCTGGAATAATGCTCTCACCGAAAGATTTTTTCGGAGTTTGAAATCAGAACGGCTGTCACACTACAGGTTCGTCACCAGACAATCTGCAGAAATACAGATTTTTGCTCATATCTCCTAATCATAATTCCATGCGATTGCATTCAACCCTGGGGTGCCAAATCCCACTGGCATATGAAAAAGGACATTGCCGCATGCCAGCTTAAAATGAGTGTCTGTTTTTACTTGAATAGATTACCCCTGTATCAGGAGCCTATTAATGGAAACAAATTACAACCCGGCATATTCACTCTATAAAAACTCATCTGACAATCCTGACAAAATTGCACTTTCAGTTGACAATGAAACCTACACATATGCTGATCTGACCTCACTGGCAATGAAGATAAGCGCATGGATCGAGACTTTTTCATTAAAGAGGATTCTCAGAGTAGGTATCCTCGCGAGAAAAAGCATAGATACCATAGCAGGTATTATGGGAACATGCTGGGCAGGATGCATCTATGTACCCCTTAATCCTGCATGGCCCAAAAAAAGACTTGCCTTCCTGATAAAACAGTCTGAATTAAATGCATTGATTATAGACAAATCATGTATAAATCTCCTTGATGATGATATCTCTGATATATTTCCGAACCATATCCTCTCTCCAATGATCAAGAGCAACAGAAATACAAACAAGGATTTTGTGGGTACAGAATTTTTAGAGATGATGAGGACTGCTTCTGTACATCCTGTTTTTGTATTGCCGGATGATATTGTCTACATGATGTTTACTTCCGGTTCTACAGGAACCCCAAAGGCAGTAATGGTAACGGCAGAAAATGTAGCATCCATGCTGCAGTCCGTACATAAACACTTTCAGTTTACAGACAAAGACAGATTTGCCCAGCTTGCTGATATAACATTTGATCAATCGGTTCTTGAAATATTCATGACTTTTTTCAGCGGGGGGGGGCTCCATGTAATCCCGCCAAATCAGGTTATGGCCCCGGTTAAATTCATCAGGGACAACGAACTAACAGTATGGATATCTGTTCCTTCCATAGCAGGTTTCATGAAAAAGATGAACATGCTCAAACCAGGCGTTTTTCCGTCACTCAGGATATCGATTTTTGGAGGAGAAGCCCTTCCTGCCACACTGGCCAGGACATGGCAGAAAGCCGCTCCAAACAGTATAATCGAAAATGCCTATGGTCCAACTGAGGCCACTGTAATGTGCATGTCCCAAAAGTTCAAGGAAGATGACACCTCCTGCCTGACTCCAACCCTGGAAAATGTGGCCATAGGGCAGCCTGTCGGCGATACAAAGGTGGCCATAGTGGACAGCAATGGACAATTCACAAACATCCCCGGCCTTAATGGAGAACTTGCCATAAGCGGTCCTCAGGTAACAGCAGGTTACTGGCAGGATGAAATGCTGACAAAAAAACGCTACCTGTTACGTGAAAACTCTGAACACAAAAAGGAGGTGTGGTACCTTACAGGAGATCTCGTCTGTAAAGACAAGAACGGAACATTTCATTTTTTAGGCAGGGTAGACAATCAGGTCAAGGTTCTCGGAAACCGTATAGAAACAGAAGAGATAGAAACATGGTTGAGAAAGGCAGCCGGCTGTGACACAGTTGCTGTAATAGCCTGGCCGATAAAAGATGGTTCGGCAACTCACATAACCGGATTTGTCAACGGGAACATCAATGATATCCCGACAATAAACAGATACTTGAAAGAACATCTGCCACCATATATGATCCCTGAAAAAATCATAGAACTGGACACACTTCCTTTAGACACAAGCGGAAAGGTATCAAAAAGCACCCTGATTTCCATGCTGAAAAACAAACAATGTCCAGATTTCGCATAATTCCTCCCATTGAAACCTATCCGGGTTTGGTACGTTTTACCCAGACCTATGCTGGCAAGGTCTGCCTGATTTCGGGTTTTGCTCTTGCACTTGCACTTCACAGAAAAAGCTGTTTCCCAGAGACAACAGCCATACTCGCAATGATGACCTTTTTTCCAAATCACCGCAAGCCGTTACTGCTTGCCGGAACCTTGTTATGGCTTATCACAAAAACACCTTTGGGTCTGCATAAGATTAACGTAATTACCACCCAAGGAACACATCCTTTTCTCTTAAATCAATATACAACCTTCCGAATCATAACCATATGCATTGCTATCATGTTTTGTGCCGCATTGACCTCTCTTGCAAAAACAGAAAAAACGAACTGGTTTAATCGAAGGCCTGTTATCTCGCTACATATTATCTTTTTCTGCCTGCTTGCTATCTGCACATACACTACTCACCTGTCAGGAAGCTGGAAGATCTTTTTATGCGGTACTACAATAGTCTTAAGCAGATATTTCTGGTTTTTAGGATATACCCTTCTTGATTGTCGCAACAAAAACCCTGAGCCCTTTATATGGCAACTGGGGGCCTATCTCCCTTTCTGGAATGGCAATTTTCCCACTTCAGTCCCCTTTCCAAAGGGGACTTCATATCTTAACAGGATAGAGGCCAAAGACTCGCACTCCCTTGCCATAGTCCAGCTCAAAGGAATAAAACTTATATACTGGTCTTTGATCCTTCTGTTAGCACGCGGCCTGTTTAATGGGTTTGTATATGGAGATCCAATATGCAAGGCGGGATATTCTCTTCCTTTTGGTATTTCAATCCCAGGCTTTTCTCTTCCCCTTCATTTATCTGTTCCACACTATAAATATGTCATTACAAAATATATATCAGGTACACCACTACCTCCGTACCAGTCATGGATGTCTCTTGCGGCAAACTTTATATCTTCACTTCTTGACCTTTCAATCTGGGGGCATATCATCATCAGCACCTGCCGAGTAGCAGGGTTTGCTGCTCTCAGAAACACCTATCGTCCACTGGAATCAAGATCAATTGCCGAATTCTGGAACAGATATTACTATTATTTCAAGGAAATGCTGGTATCTTTTTTCTTTTATCCAACATTTTTCAGGTTTTTTAAAAAAAATCCCAACATCCGCATGTTTGTAGCCACTTTTGCAGCGGCCGGCCTTGGAAATGCCATATATCATTTTATATTTCACACAAGCCATATAATTCAGTATGGATTCCGGCAAACCATTACAGATTTTCAGGGATATATATTCTACTGTATTGTCCTGAGTACAGCCATAGGAATTTCACAGATCAGAAACAGAAACAAACATGGTGGGTTGTGGAAAGGCAACAGGTTCATTTCCTCATTCTCGGTAACAGGCTTTTACTGCGTACTCAGTATCTTTGGAAGTCTCAAACATCCACTTCCGCTACATGACAGCATAGGCTTTTTGTTTTTCCTGTTCGGGATATCATAATCTCATACTCCAAAGACATATATCCACCCTCCGGTTTTTATCCATCAAAAGACTGTTGCTCATAATCTGCCCGCCTGTTACTGGATATGGCAGAGGTGACATCCTTTTTATCTTCCGAATGATCCCCTTCATCTGCGTAACAGATGAAACAATCAAAAAAAGGACTTGCCAAACAATAAATATTTCCAGATAATTGTATCTTTACAGGTGCTTTCAAAAAAGCCAATAAAACAATAATGTCTCTCCACACATAAACTGTGGCCACTATCTGGTTTCCAATCCATCAATGAAAGTTTTTCAATATCAGAGGATCCCGTAAATTGACACCAGGACCGTGCAAAAAGGCCATTTATGGATGGAGACTAACCATCAGCAAGAAAACAAAAGTAATAAAAGCAGCCCCCAATCATACAGATATAACATCTGACGCTGAAATACTGACATTTTACCAGACAGATCAAATTGATATCTTTATCTGGTTTCCATATACAAAGGTCAGTTCCTCACAATATCGGCGCCAAAAGAAATACTCATGCCGAGGCAGTGTAAAAAAAACAGTTGCTTGCTGATAAAAACGAGGGGGAATATCATGTTTTTTGGGCCCATAACATTCATTTTGATGCTGCTATTCTTTTTCTACATCGTATTTTTCTTCTTCCTGGTCCAACTTAATTTGATTGCCCTTGCATTTACAAAAATAGGTATCCCGAGTGAGCACGTATTCACGGCCCTATTCTTTTCCCTTGTGGGAAGTTTTATCAACATCCCCATAAAAAAGATCCCCCAGCAAGGCATGATCAACAAAGCATCAGTACGTTTTTTTGGCTTTAAATACCGAATTCCGCACTGGGAAAGGATGGAAACCATTATAGCAGTTAATGTCGGAGGGGCCATTATCCCTGTTTTTATAGCAACCTATCTGCTCTTCAAAACCGGATTGTGGGAAAAGGCAGCCATAGCAACTGCCATAATAATCATATTAACTTACCGCTTTGCAAGACCGATTAAAGGCGTAGGCATTGCCCTGCCTGCCTTTCTGCCCCCTGTTATTGCTGCACTTGTTTCCGTTTGCATAGCTTACCATAACGCACCGGTCATAGCATATATTTCCGGCAGTATCGGCACATTGATAGGAGCAGACATTCTCAACTTGAATAAAATCAAAGACCTGGGTGCTCCACTGGCTTCTATTGGCGGCGCCGGAACATTTGACGGTATATTCCTGAATGGCATTATAGCCGTTCTCCTTGCCGTGTTTCTGTCGGCATGATAACATCGTTGTTTAATTAAACATCCACCATAACCTTGAACAAGGCTCCTGTTGTCCTGCAACATATTGATCTTCTGCAAAAAAACTACAGGTTATGGTATAACAGAACAGGATTATTTCCTTAATCGCAAAGATTGCAGCTTACGGCATCTCCCCGCTGATGAGCATATTACATAGATGCTCGCTTAAAAACATTATGGATTCAATATCAAGATGCTGGACAACTGTTTCATCAAACAACAGCTTTACATCGGCCTCAAATTCATCCTTTTTATCCCAAAACAGAAGAACAACAGGCACCTTTGGGAACACTGCAAACTGAAAGGCGATATCAGATGAATCATATTGAATTCTTACGTCTTTCCCTCCGAGCCTTTTGCACATCTTTTCAAGCTCACCCAGCCTTGAAGAAAAGGCATTTGCCAGCGGAATCTCTATATGTCTTTTCATGGAAACTGTCTTGGATACGGTATTGGGAAATTCCTTAAAGCTTTTCATTTTTCCGGAGGGATAAACTGTCCCGCCGTGGGCCATGTAAATATATATAAACGTGTTCTCATTTTTGGTAAGCTGTTTTCCTGAACGCTTCTGAATCTTGTCTTTTGTGATTATAAGAGCTGTATTAAAGTAAGGGAGGATTATCTGCTCTGTACCATTGCATATTGTGATTTCACCTCCTGTTCGTTCTGCAATATCACCCAGTTCCATAGAGGAGGCCTTCTCCTTCGCCAATATAAGAGCCTCTGCCGCCATATCTCTTTTCAGCCATTTGCCTTCCCTGTACTGAGCTTCAAGCTCCTTTTCAACATATTGCAGGAGATCAGGAGCAATGTGCGGACAGTTTTTTAAAGGATACTTTTCAGAAACCACCATGCTCGCAAAAGCAAAACAAGTAGAAAACCCACAATCCTTACAGTTAGTTTTGGGCAACACCTTTGCACAAAGGTCTATAACAGAAAAAGCCATAATATACACCCTTCAAAAAATCATACTGAAGCATATCTGTCTTTTACATATGGAAGCCGGACAGACAACCAGAAACAGACAAAAGATCCGGCAGATTGACACGGTATCCGGCACAAGCAAACACCAATACTCCAACAAAGCCTTTTATGCCAAAAAACAAGTCAACCATAATTTCCATTTGACATATATATTCATTGGTCATATTTATTGTGGATATATACAGAAACTATACCTGAAAATCAGGACGTGTTTTATATCCGGGGAAGATACAGATATTCTTACATTACCATATATTGAATCCAGCCATGCAAACTCAACAGCAATTTTCAGGTTACGGTTTGTTTATGGATAAAAACCAACTGACTATCTTGTCCATATCGTTATGAACAAACCCCAATCCTGAACATTCCTGCGTTTAAAACTATCTTATGACTTGATGTTGTAACAGGCAACCTTGTTTACAAAATCAGAAATCCGCTTTCAGACAGCGGGACCAAACACTCAACAGTGCAAAAAGATTGGAATTCTGCTATTGTCAAAAATCTATTTATGGATAAGCACTCAATATGGAAAAAAATAATTTCAAGTCAAAAATATATGCAAAGATCGATGAACTTCCTACCCTGCCAACAGTAATACACCAACTTATGGAGCTCCTGGAAAACCCCAAAACAAGTGCAAACGATATAGAAAAGGTAATTGCCCATGATGCACCTCTTACCGCAAATATTCTAAAGGTAGCAAATTCTGCCTATTATGGTTTCCCCCAGGAAATTTCCGAGCTTGGACGGGCAATAGCTCTTCTTGGCTTCAACATGGTAAAGACTCTTGCCCTTTCTGTAGGCATCATCAACAACATATCCGGCACTAAAAAACAAAGCTTTTTCTCCGAAAAACAGCTATGGATACACAGCCTGTCAGTAGGAACAGGGATGAAAATTCTCGCAGAAAAAAGCAACAGACAAAAAGATGCAGAATCCCTGTTTATAGTCGGACTGTTGCACGATATCGGCAAAATGGTTTTAAGCCGATTTTTCCCTGATCACCTTGCAAGGGTATTGAAAAACGACAAAAAAGATGAGGGGCTGTTATTTTATCAGAAAGAGCGGAAAACAATTGGCATTGATCATGGGGAAATAGGAGCCATGCTGCTTGAAAGATGGAAATTCCCTTATAATATTACAGACTGTGTCGCCTTTCACCATGAGGAAAATGTTCCGGAACATATCAATGGGCCAAATGTGGGCATACTGCGGCTTGCTGATGCAATTTCTCATGAACTGGGCATGGGAGATTCAGCAAATATCTTCCCCCCGTTGACAGAAGAAGCAGACATGATCATAACAGGCATTAACAATGCTGTTCTGGAGGAAGTAAAACAAGAGGTTGATAAAAAAAGGGATGGCATTAATGCCTTTTTTGAGGCCATCACCTAACACCTCCAAACACCTCATCAAACGGTTCAAGCCACATAATATCATAGGGATGCAGGGTCAGGGAAAGGGTTCTGTCTATCGCTGTCCATTCCATGTCACTCACCAGATCATACCAGTGATCCTTATGTATCTGAATGCAATCAAGAGACAGATCCAGATGGCATACATATGAAGTGACATTGATAAGGGTCAAAATATGCTGTTTTCCATCCGGAGAGCACCGCAACACTGAAAAGAGCTGATCAGAAAGCATAAGCACTTTTTGGGCACCATTCGGATGAAATGCCTGCTGTCTGGTCCTGAGGGTTATAAGTCTTCCAAGCTCACGGTTAATTCTGGAAATTTTGGAGAGAGGATCTTTTAACGCATTTGTTATTGCATAATCATCAATAACACTACGATTGATTTCCCTGTTTGAATGGGTCATAAGCACCGATTCAATATCATTCTGGGTACCAATCAGACTATGCAGATATATCCCCGGAACACCTTGCAAGACCAGCCCAAAGATACGTGAAGCAACAAACTTTTTCACCTGGAATGCAATATCTTCTTCATCTTCCTTATTGAGAGCACTGAACCATGTTATGTTGATTTCATACGGTTCATCGATCCCATCCTTACCCGCCTTGTAAGAAACAAGTCCTCCATGTTCCTGTGCCTTTCGTATTATAAAGCCTATATCTTCTTCATCAAGGATATTCTTAACTCCCATAAGTCCTATTCCATCATGAGAATCAAGAAAATTAAAAAATGTGGCTGTATCGGACAGCTTCTCAAGGCCGGCGGCCCATTTTGAAATTGCAGTGGTATCCTCTGCATAGAAAGTATACAGAACAAGAGGCGGCAGGGCAAAATTATAGACCATCTGGGCCTCATCACAACCGTTTCCAAAATATGCAATGTTTTCATCATGAGGAACATTTGTCTCTGTAATAAGTGCCACACGCGGGGCTACAATATCCAGGATATCACGCAAAAGTTTTACAATTTCATGAACCTGTTCGAGATGCACACATCTGGTTCCAGGTTCTGCCCAAATATAGGTTACTGCATCAAGCCTGATGATCTGTGCCCCCCGGCGCACATACATGAGCAGAATTTCAATAATCCTTAAAAGTACATTCGGATTTTTGTAATTAAGATCTATCTGGTCATCCGAAAAGGTGGTCCATACATATTTTGTCCCGTTAATAGTCTTGTACGGGGTAAGGATATCTGTTGTACGGGGCCGAAAAATCATACTGCGCTGTTCCGGAGTCAGATCATCATGAGAATCATAGGCAATAAAAAAATCCTTGTAATATGGATCGCCATTCAAAAATTCCTGAAACCATCTGCTCCGGGAAGATATATGATTGATTACCCCGTCAAACATCAGCCGATATCTGTCCTCCAGGGCTTCAATGTCCTCCCAAGTTCCCAAATGCGGGTCTACTGTCTCAAAATCTATGACAGAAAAACCACGATCAGAGGAATAGGGAAAAAAAGGCAGGATATGGAGGGTATTGATTGTGCCTTCAAGATAGGTATCACAAAACCTGGCCAGGGTTTCAAGGGGAGACCGCTCTGTTCCCCGCAAAAGATCTCCGTATGTAATCAGAATAACATCCTGTTCTGTGAACCTATCAGCAGGGTTAAAGGATTTGTCTGCAGCAATAGCCTCTGGGGTTTTATGAGCATAGTATACACGAAGAATCCGTTCCAATTCAGGAAGATATTCATCAGCAACTTCCGCCCCGTAAAGAAACTTGAGGCGACCATAAAGCAGTTTTTTTTGCAGAAAAGATAACTGAAGAAGGGGCCGATCATAATTTGGGTTTGGTTCATGACTTGCTGACATACGTTTAGGCTGCCTGACATCTGAAGACCTGGAACCTTGTTTAATAGCCAACTGTTGCATTTTATCTCCCTGTTTGCATGTTTGTCCTTTTAAAGATTTATCGGTCTTTTTTGTAAAAGCGTTAGCATTGCCTGCCTTGCACAAGGCAGGCAATGCATGGTTTAACAGGCCAAAACACAACCCTTACAAAAACATGTAAAAACAAACACAAAAACATCAGCAGATTAAAAGCCAAAAACAGCGGCTACTGTTCTATAACAAAAACGAATCTACCTCTTACGTCTGACAGGATGCGTTGCAGAAAAACCATTTGCAATATCAGATGCCTCATCAGAACATACAGGATGTCCCCAGCCGCTTGCACTTGTACCGTCAACAATATCATAGACTATATTATCATCATTATCCGGACTAACACCTGAAGGAACATAATCCAATTCAAGTGCATGACGGACCTTCCAGGCAATATTATGATCTGCGCATGAACTGTCACCGCTTACACCTAACGCACCGATCAGCATACCTTCACTGTTGTACAACGGTAAACCACCGCCAAACACATTTATCCCGCCTGTTTTATAGCCCACCATAGGATCATTTGCAGTACCAATATGTTCCGATGGACCACGATAAGCAATATTTGTGTTAACCGGATTACTGTGCTGCAAACCATACAGAGTACCTCCAGGCTGAACTGCCGAAAAGAGATTTGCCGTAGATAAAGCAAGTCCTGGCAGGCTAAAGGCATTTGCTGTATTTGCCTTCTGAGCAGAAATGACACGGCTTCCAGGCCATTGGTCACCTCTGTTATCACCTGAAAACACAACAACCCTAACTACACCATCCCTGTCAACTATTGTTGCCCACATGTTGAAGCCAAACCCTCCGTTTTTTTCTTTTAGAACATCTCTGAGTATGTTCTGAAGTTCAGAATGGGAGGGAAAAACAGCTTCAAGCAAGGCAGAATCAAAGGTCTTTTTACTATCCATAAAATATCTCCTTATCTGATCAATGTTCACTAAGTTTTTCACATAAAAACAGCCATACCAGACTTTAAGATGTCTTAGAATTGCCATATGCAAACATCTGGTTTCCACAATTTCTGCACCTGTTGTACCTATTAACACGGTACGGCGTAATATGTATATATCTCAGGTGCAATCTCTGTTTCTTTGATTCTGTACATGGGTAACCCGTACCCAAAAACTGTTCTGTGAATGAAAGAGGCACAAGTTTCATGCAATATTTATTATCAATACAATAAAAAATGCTATATCTGTTATGTGTCAATACTTTTTATCATTAAACCCTGTCCTAAACGATTTGAAGAGAAGATTCAATTTCATCAAGCTCTGTTTTAAGAGCACGAATACTGTCGAGCTCACTCTCTATAACCGCCTTGGCCTTATCTACATCCTGAACATTCTGCCTTTTCAGGGAAACAGCCTTGTCTATGGCCTGTCTTATGCCCTGTTCCGTGGCATCAATCTTCAGGTTCAAATCCCAGCGGAAATTCATGAAACTCCGTTTTATACGGTCCATAAAATCCCAGCGGACCCTGCCGCAATTTCTGTCAATCATTTCAGGAAGCTTTTTTTTGATATCCTTCATTACCATATTGTGCGAAAATATGCGTGGAACAATGCGCTTTGAGAAAAAATCAAACGCACCTTCAAGATCGAAAAATTTGGGCGGATCTCCCAGCATATAATACAGACGACTATCACTCACCATACTTTCATCTGTACTTACCCTTTCTATTTCAAGGTCAAACAGTTCTTCGGATGCCTTCAAGATTGCCTCAATTATATCATTGGTACTATCCGAGAACCGCTTTGACACCTGCCTATAGTGTTCATTCAATCGCTCTTCTTCCCTGTCTACCCAGGAATCAAAAATGGATATAACCCCATTGTGCAGCGCTGATTCCATAACCTTGATGTACTCTGAAACACCTTTATCCCTGTTTGCCTTGCCTTTCTCTTCAAGATCAGCCAACAATTCAGGTATTACCCGTTCCTTCAGCCTTTGAATATCTCTGTCCAGCACATCAACAACACGTTGTATCTCTCCGTCAAAATAATATTTTATGTCATCACGATCCTGCTTGATAACACGCATTTTTTCCTGAAACAGTACAAGCTTTTCTTCAAGCTGTTTAAGAGGTGTCTCAATAGCCTGTTTTTCCAGCCTGACTGCCATCTCCTCATCCGACAGAAGTTTTCTGGTACCGTTGAGAGCCGAACGCAACACAATCTTGCCCTTGGCATTGAGCAAAAACCGGCTCAACACTGACTCAAATTCCGGAAGTCTGCTCTGCCTGAGCAAATCCTCATCGCCTGTTTTTTTGGCCTCCAATGCAAGCTTTGCAGACAAGGGGTAAATCTCTATGTCATTTCTGTCAAGGGCATCTTCAATTGCCTTTTTTGAAAACATCATGGACTTTTCACATTCTTCCCTGTCAAGATAATCGATCTTGTTCTGGATGAAAAAGATCTTCTCTACATACTCCTGAACATCCCTTAGAAAGTCTATCTCTGACTGACTGACAGGAGGATCCACAGCAAGCAGAAAAAAGGAGGCATCCACCCTGGGCAGATAATTATAGGTCATCTCGGTGTTATTTTCAAAAGTTGAACCCACACCCGGAGTGTCTATGATAGACACACCATCCTTTAAAAAGGGAGAAGGAAAAGAAATTTCCACCTGCTTCACCTTCTTGACATTCTTAGGATTTCCCCCCTCCGTAACATACAAGGGGAGCTCATCCCGTGAAATTATGCTCATACCCCCGTCCTCAGAAAGGACCCTGATCTCCTCCTTCTGCCCGTACTTGACAAGAGTTACAATAGAGGTAAGAGGCACAACAGAAACAGGAAGGATACTGTCTCCGATAATACTGTTGATAAATGTTGATTTCCCTCTTTTAAACTGACCCAGCACTACAAGGTGAAACTTGTTCTCAACAAGTTTTTCACGAATCTCCTTGAGGTTTTCTGTGATTTTTTCATTACCTCTTCGGAAAGACAGCTCCGCCAGTTTTTCTATCTCCTTTATAAGTTTTGCCCTGATTTCCTTATACTGATCAAGCATAGCCTCCTCCTACAAAAAAACCCTCCAGGTTTTGGTCCCTGCAGGGTACTCATGTAACAACCCCACAAAACAGCTCAAGTGGGGCAGATGTGTACAGACACCTACCCAAATACGTAAGGCAGAAGTCATCAGCCCATACAAAAGAGGCAATTTTCAAGACCGCTGTAAAGCCCTCAATTTTGCCCGAGTCAAAGTAAAACAAAAACCCTAATCACAGGGATACACGTAATCTTTCTGAAGAGTAAGAATTGACGTTGACACAAGAACCGGGCAAAAGAGGATATTATATTATATACATAAGGTCTTTGTTAGTGGACTTCATCACTATGTTAATACCCATTTACAAACCGGTTTTCAGACGCCATAAAGCTTTCGGTCCATAAACGAGACTTGCAAGGTTAAAAAAATCAAGGAACTGTGAAGAGAAGCAAAAAACGCTCCATCTGCAGCATGTTGTATCTGTCCATAAGCAGACACAAACATTGCAGAAAAGGCCTTTACAGATGAAAACCATACCAATATGCCCAAACCTATAGTATAATCCATTTTACTTGTCAATTTGTCTGTTTCCTTGATCCCTCATACGGACAGCCTCCATACACTCAGAAGGGACCGTTTGCAAGGGTCCCGGCAATATCAGAATAAGGCATAAAAAATGAGTGATTGCTGTAATAACTGTTCTTTGAACCAGATCCATGAACATCAGCGGGGAACGCTGAAAATTGTTCTCGCTATTAATATCGTTATGTTTTTTGTCATTGCTGCCGCTGCCCTTTATGGCAAATCAACAGCCCTGCTGGCCGACAGCCTTGACAATCTTGGGGATGCCCTTGCATATGCCCTAACCCTTTATGCAATTTCAAAAGGTGCCGCTACCAAGGCAAAAGTTGCTCTTTTTAAAGGCTGCCTGATTATGCTTGCCGCATTCGCTGTGGCAGCTCAGATTGTCTACAAGCTGTTTGTCCCGATTATTCCAATTTTTAAGATTATGGGCACATTCAGTCTGGTCAGCCTTGCAGCAAACTCACTTTGTCTGTTTCTTCTATGGAAATATCGCACCGAAGACGTAAACATGAATTCCGTATGGGAATGTTCACGGAATGATACAGCATCAAACCTTTCTGTTTTTATTGCAGCAGGTGCAGTATGGCTCATGGATTCCGGATGGCCAGATATCCTGATTGCATCAGGCCTCGTATCTCTCTTGATGCGTTCAGCTATTCATGTTATTAATTCAGCCATGACAGAGCTTCGGGCAATGGCCTGACGGTTCCATAAATACCGACACACAGGATATGCAAGTATATAAGGAGAAGACAAAATGAATTTAACACCGGAAAGGATCTGTGATATTGGCACAGATCAGATGAAATCTCTGATGAAAAGATCGATGGAAGACATTTCTTCCATTTTCAACGATGTCAAGGCAATAGTAAACGACATAAAGTACAGGGGAGATACAGTTACCCTGCAACATTACAAAAAGCACAAGAAAGACATACAGCATAAAGATCTTGAGGCAACAAAAAAAGAGATAGAGGAGGCATACGACAAGGTAAGTCCGAAGGTTGTGGACTGTCTTAAAGAGGCGGCTGAAAATATAGTCAAATTTCACAGAGCACAGTTAGAGAGGGAAATGTGGTCAATAGAGGTCAAGGACGGAATTCTGGCAGGCCGTATTACAAGACCTATGGACATTGTTGGATGTTACGTTCCAGGCGGTAGCGCAACCTATCCCAGCTCAGTACTCATGACCGTTCTGCCTGCCAAGGTCGCAGGAGTAAAACAGGTTGTGGCAATAACCCCTCCCTCTCAGGGAATGACCGGGAATCCTGCCACTCTTGTAGCAGCAGACATAGCAGGCTGTGACCGCATCTTCAAGGTGGGAGGGCCATGGGGAGTCGCCAGTCTGGCATACGGTACAGAAACCATGCCAAAGGTAGACAAGATAGTAGGGCCTGGAAACAAATATGTTACTGCCGCCAAGATGCTGGTTTATGGTGAAGTGGATATAGATTCTCCTGCAGGGCCAAGTGAGTCATTGATCCTTTCAGATGAAACAGGAAATCCTGAATGGATAGCAATAGACTTCCTGTCACAGGTAGAACATGATCCGGATTCCGCAGCAGTACTTGTTACCACCTCCGAACAACTGGCAAACGATGTATGCAGTATTATAAAACGGGAATTTGACAACCTGGACAGAAAAGATATTCTCGAATCATCCCTTTCCGGCCATTCCTCTGTTCTTGTTGCAGAAAGTATGGAAGAAGCCATTGATTTTACCAACAGATATGCCGCTGAACATCTCCAGATTATAACAAAGGATCCATTTATTACACTAAACAGAATAAAACATGCAGGATCCATATTCATGGGACCATATGCACCTGTACCTGTAGGCGACTATGCATCAGGGACAAACCATGTCCTTCCCACAGGTCAATGCGCAAGGATGTTTTCAGGTCTTTCTGTCGACGATTTTATAAAAAAACCTACATTTCAATATCTTAGTAAAAAAGGATTAGAAGGGCTCAAGGATATCGTCATCACCCTCGCAGAAGAAGAGGGTCTCCCCATACATGCAAGGACTGTAAAAGCAAGATTTGAATAGTTATGACAGGGAAAAAACTTATGGATATGTTCAGGCTAATGCTTGAACATTTTGGGCATCAATATTGGTGGCCGGCCGATACAGCCTTTGAAGTTATGACAGGAGCAATCCTTACACAAAATACAAACTGGAAAAATGTGGAAAAGGCTATTGCCAATCTTGTCAAAAAAAATCTGCTCAGTTTAAACGCCATGTACCATACACCGGCTGAAACCCTGGCAAAAGAAATCAGACCTGCCGGATATTATAATCTAAAGGCCATACGGCTGAAAAACCTTGTCAATTTTATTATGGACAAATACAATGGAGATCTTGACAAATGCCTCACAGATAAAACAGAAAATTTGAGAAACGGTCTTCTTTCTGTAAAGGGAATAGGTCCTGAAACGGCTGACAGCATACTGCTTTACGCCGCAAAACGACCTGTTTTTGTTATAGATGCATACACTCACCGCATAATGAGCCGTCACCATATGTCTCCTGAAGAGGGGACATATGGTGAATTACAGCACCTTTTTGAAGACCACCTGCCTGATGATCATGAACTTTTTAATGAATTTCACGCCCTTATAGTGCAGACAGGCAAAAACTACTGCAAAAAAAGGCCGTTATGTAAAGGCTGCCCACTTAAAAACTGGGCTGACCTCAATCTTTGATGGTTTTGCAGGACGCCTGTATATTGATATCTCTCAAACAAAAGCCACAACACCCCTTGCATGCAGGCATTTATAAACCCATCATCCATCAAAAGGCAAGCCGTCTGGTGCTCAGGGGAAACAGCCGTTCTTACCAAAGATTCTGTTTCTAAAGGGGGGGAGACCATCTCCCGGTATTTCCGTTATATGACCAGCATCCCTTCAATGCCCTGCGGCAGGTATACTGAGGGTTTTCTGCCCATAACATCATCTTTTGATGAGCCTCATTCAACAATTTGAACTTATCTTCATCACCACCGGCATCAGGATGATATACCTTTGCCATCCTTTTATAGGCATGTTTTATTACATCCATGCTGCTGTCCTTTACAAGATCATCTCTTTCAATATGCAGAATCCTTATGTATTTCCTTTCTGTCTCTGACAGTCTGGGCCTGGCAGACCTGTCAGGCTGTATTGAATCAGGCCTAACTCCCTTTTTCAAATTTTCCGTGGCAAGGTAAAATGATGCATGGCTCTGTGAACGGTTATTCCTGACCATACCGTGCCATTTTTCCCCGCATTCAAGAATGAGAGACTTCAAATCATCTGCAGGTTTGTTACCTTTTTTGCGATTCATCATGAATCGTGACACACCGGTGGACCATACGGGAAGCACATCCAAAACAACATATTCAGAGGTAAAAAAGAAGGCTGCCTGTTTTGCAGAAAGCACCCTTAACAGACCTTTTGACAGGGAAAGAACCCATAAAATCTTCTGTTGGCACTGTCTGGAACAATACCTTCTACCCAGTTTTATCCTGTCGGTTCCGCACGCAAGGCATCTCCTTGGTTCAACAGGCGCCTCAAGTTTTATCACCTGATTCGTATCACTCATGCTATGTACCATATTATATCTGCAGCTTGGCAATATTATGCCAACTGTCATGATCCGTTCACATCCACAAATCAATCTTGCGCACTATAGCATTTTCGGTCCATAAATGAAAACCTTGTCCAAGGCAAAAAAAATCAAGTTTAAAGCCTCTGTCAGTCTCAGATGCCGCATAAAAGCCCTTTACAGTCCCCCTATCTGTTATCCATATCAAACTCAAAAAAATCACCTGGTCTTGCTCTCTTTGGTTTTGGTGTATAGTCTTTGGGTTCATTGCCCTCCCTAAAGGCCTGAACAACTGTATTTGTGGAGTACGGACTGGCCAACAACCCGGTATCAGCATCTATTTTTACAAAAATAATGCCCTTGGGAACATGAAAATCAACCACCGGTTTATCCTTCAATACCTTTTGCATAAAATATAACCATATGGGGCTTGCCGCCCTTGAACCGGTTTCTCCCTTCCCCATTGCCTTATAATCATCATAACCTACCCATACCCCTGCCACAAGTGAAGGCGTATAACCCATAAACCAGGCATCCAGCAAATTATTGGTAGTGCCGGTTTTCCCTGCCGCAGGCCGTTTCAGTGCCTTTATCCTCCAGGCAGTACCTTCCTGTATTACTGCCTTTAACATGTCTGTCATTACAAAGGCTGTTTGTTCCGGAATAACATTCTGAATATCCGGACGATTTTCTTCTATTATCTCTCCCTTTCTGTCAACAATACGCTTGACAAATATTGCCTTAGGCAGATTCCCGCCATTTGCAAAGACTGAATATGATCGTGTAAGTTCAAGCAAGGACAGACCAGACGATCCGAGAGCCAGAGAAAAATTACGACTCAAAGGAGATTTTATGCCCATTGTCTTTGCATAGTTAATGACATAATCTATTCCGATTCTCCTTAATATCTTTATCGTAATAATATTTCTGGATTCAGCAAGCGCTGTTCTCAACAAGGTCGGCCCAAAAAATTTTTCTCTGTAATTTTTAGGTTTCCATTCATCTCCCTTTGAATTCACAGGAAATATAATTGGTGAATCCATTATTATGGTGGCAGGCGTCATCCCTTTATCCAATGCCGCTGAATATATAATAGGTTTAAATGCCGAACCCGGCTGACGCCTTGACTGAATAGCACGATTAAACTGGCTTTTAAAAAAATCCATGCCCCCTATCATTGCCTTTACATAACCTGTCCTGGGAGACATGCATAACAGTGCCCCCTGCACCTTGGGATCTTGCTCCAGAGATACCTCATAGCTGTATGGAGGGATATCCTTTTTAATAAGACGTACAAGAATAACATCTCCCTTTCTCAATGCCTCTGATGGCCGGTGTATACGTGTCAAATAATATACCTTTTCAGTATCAGGTTTACGTGCCCATCTCATGTTTGAAAGAGGAAGGCGGCATAAAAGCCCTCCCACGGATACATCTACCTGTCCCTTCCTGTCGTTTACCTTCTGGACAAGTGCCTTTACAACAGAACCTTTCACAGGAGGATGTTTTGAAAATTCCTTCTGTAACAGACTTGTAAATTTTGCCGCATCATCCAATGACAGATGCTTCAAAGGCCCCCTGTATCCCTCTCTCTTGTCAAGCTCCAGCAAACCTCTTTGCATAGCTGCCCTTGCATATTTCTGCATTTTAAGATCAACAGTAGTGTAGACCTTAAGACCTCCCTGATATACAAGATCTCTTCCATATTTTTTGACAAGATACTGCCTTATATATTCCGTAAACCATGGGGCATTTATAAATGTATTTTCTTGAGGCCCCTGGATATCAAGAGGTTCATTCACTGCCCTTTTGAACTCACTTTCCGTAATAAAACCATCTTTCCGCATCTGTTTGAGAACGTATAACTGCCTGTCCTTTGCCCTTTCAAAATGCAGCAGCGGAGAATATTTGGTTGGGGCCTGAGGCAAAGCCGCCAACATGGCTGATTCTGCTATATCCAGATCTTTCACTGACTTATGGAAATATGTTCTTGCTGCAGCACCCACTCCATAGGCACCCTCTCCAAGATAGATCTGATTCAGGTACAGATAGAGTATCTGTTTCTTGGACAATTCTTTTTCAAGCTGTAAAGACAAAACTATTTCCCTGACCTTTCTTTTGTAGGTCCTCTTTTTGTTTTTTAAAAGTATTGCCCTGGTTACTTGCTGCGTTATAGTGCTTCCACCCTGCCTTATGCCTCCGGCAAAAATATTTTTAAAAAACGCCCTTATAATCCCCTTTATATCTATACCGTTATGTTCAAAAAAACTGGCATCCTCTGCGGCAACAAAGGCCAATATCAAGTGCCGTGGCATACGATCAACAGGTACAATTATCCTTCTTTCCTTCCAGAATCTTCCGATTATCTGACCATCACTGCTTAAGACCTCGGTAATGGTTGGCATCTGATAATCCTTTACAGCACCTACATAGGGCATATTACTTGACCATATATACCAGAAGTAGGCAGCAGTACCTGCAAAAACAAAAAAGATCAGCAACAAGAAAATAGAAATATATTTTATAATACGTTTCATATGTAATCTTTATACGTCAGATGTTTGACGACCCCTAAAATATCTCAAAAAAAATTGCCTGCAATAAATAACACATACAAAATAACCAGTTATGATAATTAACGTGCCGTGAACAGTGAACAGCCTGCCCTGTCAAAAAAAGATAAAACAATCACAGCAGACCGGCATGTCCTTAAAACCAAAAGGCTATTATTGACTATAAAAAAGGGTTGGCATTATAATAAAAAATCTTTATTTCTGCATCATCAGACTGTCAGCAGGTCAATTTCCAAGCGCTAAATCTTCTACCCGGTTTCCGCACCTGCCTGCGGTGGAATCTGCTGCCTTCCCTTAACCTGGACAAGATTAACGATGCTGTAAAGATTTCAGTTTATATTTCGGGAATATGATATTTTTGACAACAAGACCAGTGGGCTTTGGGATTATACAGGGAATAACATCAATATTGCAGAAAAAGATTGTTGATGGATGGAGCCCCCCATAGCACCATGATTTTTTATGCACCTGCCGGTGTTGCCATTTCAAACATAAGGAAACCTGTCTGTGAAAAACAAAATTGATTATAAAAAGGCCCTTAATCCTGCCCAGTTGGAAGCAGTTATGACCATCAACGGCCCGGTTCTTGTAATTGCAGGGGCCGGAAGCGGTAAAACAAGGACACTTGTATACAGAGTGGCCTGTCTTGTGGAAAAGGGCGTGCCACCGGAATCCATACTGCTTCTCACCTTTACGAGAAAAGCTGCCACGGAAATGCTGAACAGGGCGGCTGCAATCTACAATGACGGGTGTATGTCTGTATCAGGAGGCACCTTCCACTCTCTTGCAAACCAGATTCTCAGAACCTATACAGATCGTACAGGCTATTCCAATGGATTTACTATCATAGACCGCTCCGACATGGAGCAGATAATAACATCCCTGATCCCGGAATTAAACTTTTTAAAACGGCCTCCAAGATTTCCCAAAAGAGGCACAATCGCAAATATCCTTAGCAAGGCAGCGAACCTACAGGAACCAATAGAACAGATCATAGCCAAAGAATATGTACAGTTCACAACCTATATCAGCCATATAGAAAAACTATGCAATCTTTATACTAAATACAAACAGAGCAATGGGTTAATGGACTACGATGACCTTATAATACAGCTTCGCGATCTTTTGTCTGACAACCCTGATGTGCGGCATATTATCGGTCAACAGTACCGCTATGTTATGGTAGATGAGTATCAGGATACCAATACCATACAGGCGGATATAATAAAATGGCTCGTGGACGAACATAAAAACATCATGGCTGTAGGTGACGACTGTCAGTCCATATATTCTTTCAGAGGCGCCAACTTCCGGAACATGTTTGATTTTCCTGAACAGTTTCCCGGGACAAAAATAATAAGACTTGAAGAAAACTACAGGTCAACACAGCCTATTTTGAGTTTTACCAATGCAATGATGGAACAGGCAGATAAAAAGTACACAAAATGTCTTTTTACCAAAAAACAGGGAGGTATCTCTCCCAGGATTATAGAGGCAGACACCGAGCCTGAACAGGCAGCATTTGTATGTCGTTATATAGAAGACCAGAGGCAAAAGGGCAGAACACTTTCTGAGATGGCAATACTTTTCCGTGCAGGCTTTCATTCCTTTGAACTGGAAACATCATTGACACAACAAGGCATCCCATATATCAAACACGGAGGTTTCAAGTTTCTGGAGTCTGCTCACATAAAGGATCTGCTTGCGCACCTGAGAGTAGTGGTAAACAGGGAAGACACAATAAGCTGGATGCGTATCCTGACACTTATAAAAGGCATAGGCCAGGCCAAGGCCAATAAAATTATTGCCTGGATGCGCTCTGAAAGGGTAATACCTCAGGACATCATGCAATGGCCAGGCGGAACAAAAAAAGACCTTAATCTGCTGAAGCCTGTTGCCGGTCTGTTACGCAAACTTGCAACACAAGGCAGTTCACCCCGTATAGCAGTAAAAACTGCCATGAACTATTATATTCCAGTTATGGAAGAAAAATTTGATGACTACCCACGGAGACAAAAAGAGTTGGATCAGTTACTTGCCATGGCAAAATATCACAACAGACTGAATTCCTTTATTGATGCCCTTATACTTGATCCTCCTGCAAGCACATTGGATATTGAGCCTGAAGAGAAAAAAAAAGACATGCTGACCCTTTCTACGGTACATTCTGCAAAGGGTCTGGAATGGCCCATAGTCTTTATTATTTCTGCAAAAAACGGCAGGTTTCCCACACCAATGGCATTAAAGGATCCATTTGCCCTGGAGGAAGAGCGCCGGCTAATGTATGTAGCTGCTACAAGGGCAAAGGAGGAATTGATCATATGTTATCCAAGGGAAGATACCCAGCCATGGCAAACAAACACAGGACTATACAGCAATGGTCCGTCTCTTTTTATACAGTCTGTTCCCTGTAACCTTGCAGTCCATGAAAACACACAGGGACAATGTACTGCAACCTTAACATCTTCCATAAAACATAACCGCCCGGAAAACAGACATATCAACCATGACAGTCTTTCTGAATTGTCAGGAAGAAAAGCAACGCAACAGGCAAGGCCCAATAACCATGATCAGGGGACTGCATACATCTCCACAGGAAAATGTGTCAGGCATCCTGCCTTTGGCATAGGGGTTGTTGCAAGGTTTGTGGATAATGACAAGGTAGAGGTCCTGTTTAAAGACACAGGGAAAAAACTGCTGCATATGAAATATACAAAGTTGGAACCTGTACCTTAAAAAAACAGGGAACAAATCTTTCAGATCAACAATGAGTTCCCAATCCTTTGCATCTGTTAGTCTCTCTATCCCACTGCCTGAAAGCGGCCTTCCATCTTACACAATTATACAAGGCCAAAAAAAATCGGGGTATTACCATACAAACAACAATCCGGAGGTCAGGAGAAAACAAATGACACTGATACACGGTTTCAAACTGCAAAAGGAAAAAGAAATTCCTGAGGTCAGGGCAATTGCCAGAATTTACAGACATGCAAAAATCCGGACAGAAGTCCTTTCCATAGAGACAAAGGATGAAAACAAGGTTTTCGGTATAACCTTCCGTACCCCTCCCCAGGATTCAACAGGCCTTCCACATATCATGGAACATTCTGTCCTGTGCGGCTCCCGCAAGTATCCGGTAAAAGAACCCTTTGTAGAACTGTTGAAAGGTTCACTGAATACCTTCCTCAACGCCTTTACGTACCCTGATAAAACATGTTATCCGGTTGCCAGCCAGAATCTAAAGGATTTTCACAATCTTATGGATGTATATCTCGATGCCGTATTTTTCCCGCGTCTGACCCCCTATGTATTTCAACAGGAAGGATGGCACTATGAATTAAAAGATCCGGATGCGCCATTACTTATCAAAGGGGTTGTGTACAATGAAATGAAAGGTGCCTACTCATCGCCTGACAATATCCTGTCTGAACTGTCTGTTCAGTCTCTTTTTCCCGACACCCCATACGGATTTGATTCCGGGGGAGACCCAAAAAAGATTCCGGAGCTTACCTTTGAAAGATTCATTGAATTCCACAAACACTACTATCATCCTTCAAATGCCAGAATATACTTTTATGGAGACGATCCGTTTGAAGAACGGTTAAGACGCTTAGACAGTATCTTGCAGGAATTTGAGCCTCTTGAAATAAACTCTGAAATAAAAACACAGGCCCCGTTTAACCATCCAAAACTCATAACAAAAACATTTATGGCAGGAGAAAGCGAAGAGAACAGCAACAAGGGGATGGTAACGGTCAACTGGGTTCTTGCTGACACAGCAGATGTAAAAACAAACCTCGCCCTTCAGATCCTTGGCTATATCCTTCTTGGGATGTCTGCATCACCTCTGAAAAAGGCACTGATCGATTCAGGTCTGGGTGAAGATATTGCAGGCACAGGCCTTGAAAATGAGCTGAAACAGACAGTATTTTCTGTAGGGCTTAAAGGGGTCAGGCAGGAAGACATGGAAAAGGTAGAACCATTGATAACAAAAACCCTTAAGGCCCTGGTCAGAGATGGAATTGACAGGGAAATCGTTGATGCCGCCCTGAACACTGTGGAATTCAGACTAAGAGAAAACAACACAGGTCAAATGCCAAAAGGACTTATCATAATGCTTCGTGCTCTTACTGCATGGCTATACGAAGCAGATCCCGTTGCACCTATTGCCTTTGAACAACCTCTTTCCAGCATCAAACAGGAGGCAGGGCCAGGTTTTTTTGAAGGCATGATAAAAGATTTTTTTCTTGCAAATACACACAGAACAACGCTTTACCTTCGTCCTGATCCTGAACAGAGACAAAGGGAAGAAACAGAAGAAAGGGAACGTCTTTTCAGAATCAAGGCATCAATGACACCTGAAGAAATAGATAGAATAATCAGCAATACCTTAGAACTTGAACGCATACAAAAGACACCCGATCCTCCTGAGGCCCTTCAGACCATACCTTTGCTTGAACTGTCCGATCTTGAAAGGCAGGAAAAACCGATCCCATGTGAGGAAATCAAACAGGCTGGAGCAACACTTTTATTCCATGATATCTTTTCAAACGGCATCCTGTATCTTGATGTGGGACTGGATATTCATTCTCTTCCCGCTGAATATCTGCCCTATGTTCCATTATTTGGCAGAGCTCTTGTATCAATGGGCACGAAAAAACAAGATTTTGTATCTCTCTCAAAGCATATAAACAGAAAGACAGGAGGAATTATTCCACAGCTTTTCATATCTTCCATGTACAACAGCCCCGGCAGCAAAGCAATGCTTTTCATACGGGGCAAGGCTATAGGAACCAAGGCAGAAGATCTTTTTCACATAATAACAGACATTATGCTCAACACCCGATTTGATAATCATAAAAGGTTCAAACAGATACTTATGGAGGAAAAGGCAAGGAGGGAACAGTATCTAATCCCGGAAGGTCATCAGCTTGTAAACATACGGTTGAGCTCCCATTTCAATGAATCAGGTTTTGTTTCCGAGCAGACGAGAGGAATCAGTTATCTGTTTTTTTTAAGAGAACTGGTATCAAGAATAGACAGGGACTGGGACTCAATCCTGTTTATCTTTAAAGATATATTAAAAAGGATTGTAACAAGAGAACGTATCATAGTAAACATCACATCAGACAAAAAAGATTTTACCCATAACCGCAATCATATAAAAAACCTTGTTTCTTCCATACCATCAAAACATACAGAAAATGAACAATGGCCTGAAAAGATCGATCTTGCAGAGGTAGAAGGTCTGACCATCCCTGCACAGATAAATTTTGTAGGCAAAGGACACAATATCTTTAAAAGCGGCTACAGTTTTCACGGATCAGCTTTCGTTATAACAAAGTACATACGAAACACATGGTTGTGGAATCAGGTAAGGGTGCAGGAAGGGGCATATGGAGCATTTTGTAACCTTGGCAGAATTTCAGGCATACTGACCATGGTTTCCTACCGAGATCCCAATACAGAAAAGACCCTTAATACATTCGACAACACAGGAGAATTCCTGAGAAACATAAATATGGATGAAAAGGAACTTACAAAGGCGATTATCGGAACCATGGGAGACATAGATCCATACAGACTGCCAGACTCAAAAGGGTTTGTCTCGATGACAAGATTTCTGACCGGAGATACCGATGATATCAGACAGAAGACAAGAGACGAGATCATGACTACAACAATATCTCATTTCAGAAACTTTGCAGGGGTTTTTGATGAAATGAAACGATCAGGGATCGTAAAGATATTAGGTCCGGAAAATGCAGTAAAAAAGGCAATAGGAGATACCAGGGCAGATATAGTCAAGGTAATGTGACGTGAGACCTTCATTTATAGCCAGACTTATTAACGATCCGTTTTCAGATCCAGGTCTGTTTATCCCTTTTTTGTTTGAAAGAAGGGCGCTTATGTTTGATCTTGGTGACATCAGCTCCCTTGCTGCAAGGGACATGCTAAAGTTAACACATGTCTTTGTCACCCATACCCATATGGATCATTTTATAGGTTTTGATACCCTTTTAAGGATAATGCTGGGCAGGAACAAAGACCTGCACCTGTTTGGACCTCCAGGGTTTTTGCAGCAGGTAGAAGGAAAGCTTTCTGGTTACACATGGAACATGGTATCAAACTACACCAACCGATTTAACATCATCGCAAATGAAGTACATCATGACACTGTCATTACAAGAAGATACTCATGCAAAGACCGATTTTGCCCCAAAGAAGAGCCTCAATCATATCCATTTGACGGGACCCTGCTTAAAGAACAGTCATTTACAGTTCACGGAACCCTTCTGAACCATCATACCGAGTGTCTTGGCCTGTCCCTGTCCGAAAATTTCTATATCAATATCAAAAAAAATGTACTTGATGATCTGGGCCTTCCTGTAGGGCCATGGCTGAAAACATTCAAGGACGCCATATATAACAATGCAGACCCTGAAACAGAGATCACCGTTATCTGGGAAAAACATGGCAGAATTATCCGTAAAAAAGGATACCCTCTTTCCTATCTTAGGAAAAACATAGCTACCATATCAAAAGGCCAGAAAATAAGTTATGTTACGGACGTAATAGGAAGTGAAGAAAACATAAAGAAGATCATCAATCTTGCAAAAGATTCTGATATCATGTTTATAGAGGCTACATTTTCAGACAAAGACAGGGAACTGGCAAAAAAAAAGTATCATCTGACATCAACACAGGCAGGTCTTATTGCAAAAAATGCCATGGCAAGACATATTGAACTGTTTCATTTTTCTCCCCGGTACAGGGGCTGTGAATCAAAACTCATACAGGAGGCACACAACGCCTTCCGCGGCAAACAACAATGAAAAGATTCAGAGTAATGCAACTTCAGAATTATAACGGAGGCTCCGTTTCATACGTGGGAGAACAGATTATCAAGGCCTTGCCTGATAATGAATATGAAGTTGTTTCCGCCTTTCTTCAGGGAGTAAAATCAAACGACAAACAACCGGACAGGACACAGTCATTCACCGACACATCCAATAGTATCAAGGGGATTAAAAGACAATTTCTCCTGCTTAAAATTTACAGATACTGCAAACGGAAAAACTTTGATCTGATAATAGCCCACCGTTTCAAGTCCATTCACACGGCAATGACCCTAAACAGGGCGCTGAAAATTCCGGTAATAGGGATTGTACACGGAACAGGAGATTTTGACAGAAAATACCGTCAACAGATAATAAGAAAAAACAGATCCGGCACATGGAAAATGGTGGGGGTTTCAACGCCCGTAAAAAAATACCTGATAGATCTTCAATGCGGAATGACAGAAAGAAACACACTGGCTATCAACAATGCCATAGACATAAAGGCTGCACTGGCAATGCAGCTCAACAGATCAGATGCACGCAAGGCCCTTTATCTGCCCGAAAACAAACTTATATTTGGCACCATAGGCCGGCTGGTTCCAGTTAAAGGACATATATATCTTATTGAAGCATTAAACATGATCAGAGACAAACTGCCTGAAAGCGCAGTGGCAATTATTGGCGAAGGCAAAAGCCGTAAAGAACTTGAAAAATACATTAAGAAACACGGGCTGGAAAACAGGGTATTTATTCTGGGAGCACATAACCATGCAGTCAGATATGTAAGGGCATTTGATGTCTTTGTTATGCCTTCTCTAAGCGAAGGACTTCCCATTGCACTGTTAGAGGGGATGTCTGCATCGTTACCTGTAATCGGTTCCAGTTTGCCCGCAATATCGGATCTTATTAAAGATGTAGGATTTGTATTCAAGACAGGAAACGCCAGAGATCTTGCAGAAAAAATGATAACCGTAGCAAATGCAAACAGAGAAGCCATCGGAAAAACAACCTATAACAAGCTAAAAAAAGATCACAATATAGAAACATTCAGACAAAAATACAACATGCTGGCAAGAAAAATGATCAGCCTGAAATCATCCTGATCTGTGTCAGTTCAGGACAGGGGTTCCAGAAAATGGCTTGCTGAACACTATCTGAAAATAATCCTGAAAATCCCGCTTATTGTCTTTCTGTTATAAAACTGTAAAGGCACCTTTTTCAATAATTCAATTGCAAGCCTCTTGTCAGATATGGATACACGTTTGATCATACCGTTCAAATAACGGGATATTGCCTTGTTATAATTAGGTCTGTCAGCAAAAATGGCATACGTTTTCAGAATATTATCCGCCATGTATGAATAATTTTTGTATGTATTTGATGGATGAGACCTGTAAAACGCCAGTATGTCATGCATAACACCGATCTTTTTCCCCTTTGACGTAATAGCAAGAATGGTATAAAAATCTTCCAACAGGATATCTTCTCTGTATCCTCCTATGCCCCTCAATTCTTCTGCTATATACATAAGGGTAGGCGCAGGAGGTCCTTTGACACGGTTTTCAAAGATATCATCAAAGGTTAATATCCGTTCCGGGTAAAATTTCTGGTTACGTCTTGGGCTCCCGTCCTGTTCTATCCGGATCATATTACCTGCCGAAACAGCAAGATCAGGATGTTTCCGCATAAACTGTACCTGTTTTTCTATACGGTCAAGCAGCATTATATCATCGGAACTCATGGGGACAAAATATTCTCCCTTTGCCAAATCCAGGGCCATATTCAATGTCTTTGTAAGGCCTTCATTCTTTTTTGCAATAAACCTGAAGCCATGCTTAACAGATAAGGCCTTGATTAAATCAACAGAATTGTCAACCGAACCATCATCTATAACAATCAGTTCAATATTGATATATGTCTGATTCAAGACACTTAGGATGGCCTGTTCAACGTATGGCTCATGATTGTATGACGGGATTACAACAGTAACAAGAGGTATGGTATTATCCATTACTTTTCCAGCAAAAAAACACTGTTTCCATTTATAAATCAACTGCAGATATAAAAAAACTCAAAAACATATTGGGATACAGATACTCAACAGATTTAGGTTTATGGAAAAAAAAATATACAGGCTGTCAAATGCAACCCTTTTGTTGGGCTGGATTACAATCGTTACAGGACTGTTTTTTTTACCCTCAAGACATTGCTATAAAAATACGGTATATGTTCTGTTTATCTTTCCCTCCCTGTTTCTGGCCTACCACTTTGTTTATAAAGAAAGAAAAAGGATAAACATCCCGTTTGTCTTTTTTATATGTGTGCTATTATGGCTGGTTATTTCTTCCCTATGGGCATCTGAAACAGACCTTACAAGAGCCATAAGAAGAGCCATTGTTATAGGGATAACGCCAATTTCATTTTATTATCTCTTAAAAGACAAAAAACTGTTTTACTGGACGACTGTTATCAGCGTAACAGCTGTTTCTGCGTTTTTGACATACTGGGAGGCACACACCGTTCTGTTACATCAATCCCTGTTCAATTTTTTCCGCTTGCACTTTTTGCTTCATGTCAAACCCATGTTTAACATTCTCATGTTCAGTCATGTCCTTGGTTTTTTAACCGCTATAATGATTGCCATTGCTATGTCAGCAACTGGTTATATCCGTATCATATCCCTGTTTAACATCATCATATTGAGCAGCATCATCTTTTTTCTCGGAGAAAGAACACCTATAATAAGCCTGTTGTTCGTATGTATCGTTTTGCTGCCTTTGAACTTAATTCATTTAAAAAGCAAGTTGTTCTGGCTATCACTCGCTATTATCATTATAATAATTATTTTTAATCATCAACATATTACAGCAATGATACTGCAAAGAAAATTTATCCGCATATCCATCTGGACAGAGGCAATACAACTATCATTAAAAAAAATATTTTTCGGACATGGCTGGGACACACCAATCCTGATTCATACTGTTTACAAGAACATCCCTGTAACATTCCACGATGCTCACAACCTATTCATACAGATGCTGTTTTATGGCGGATTGGTAGGGTTGACACTGATTGCAGGCCTTTATACATCATGTCTTCTCTTTGCCTTAAGGCACAAAATGATGTTTGGCATTGTATTAACAGCCTTTGGATTTGCAGCAGTGCAGACAGATGGTATGGGTCTTCTGTCAAAGCCAAAAGAAGAGTGGTTTAACGTATGGCTGCCTGTTGCAATCGTGATAGCACAATCTCTTCTCGTGACAAACACAAAAAAAGGTACAGGTCAATACTGAGCATCTAAATTGCATATTGTCTAAAAAAATGCAAAAAAGGCGCTGACTTCAAAAAAAGAGTTATAAACAACATCCCTTCGAAAAACACACTAAGTTTGCCTGACCTTGCAAACAAACAGCAAGATACAAAACCCTGCCGTATCATGGATGATCTGTAGACAGACCCTTACTATGCAGACATATCCGAGGGCACCTTAATTTCTGTTATTCCCGAACAATGGCCTTCTCATATACTGTTACAGACGTCCTGATAATTCAATAAAAAGCATAAGTTGCGTACCCGATGTCCTTTATGAAGAAAATTTTTTATATATCCATACTCGCTGCTATGGCATTCTTCATGATGTTTTCATGGAACAGCCCCCCAAAAAAAGAGAAGAGCCAAGGTGTATTTAAGAGAATATTCAAAACAGGAAAACTCACGGTCATCACCATAAACAACCCCCATTCCTACTACATATACCGTGATGAACCAATGGGTTTTGAATATGACATGGCAAAGGCATTTGCCGACTACATGAAATTACAACTTGATGTTGTAATAGTTCCATGGAATGATATTTTCCCTGCGCTTGAGACCGAAAGGGGCGATTTTGCTGCAGGTGAACTTACCCGAACGCCTTCACGTGACAAAATTGCAGACTTCTCTGTAGGATATCTGGATATCCGGCAAATGATCATTATTCACAAGAACAACCACAAGATAAAAGACAAAGAAGATCTCAATGGTGTAACAGTGCATGTACGTGCAGGAAGCGCTTACATACGGAACCTCGTGGAACTGAGAAATCATGGAATAAACATACATATAGCGCTGTCTGACAGGCCTGTTGAAGAACTCATACGCATGGTCGCAGAAAAAAAGATAACAGCAACCGTATCTTATTCTAACATAGCCCGTCTGAACCGTCGATATTATCCTGCAATATCAATAGCCTTTTCAATAGGAGGCATTCAACGGCTGCGGTGGGCCGTAAAAAAAGGTGAAACCAGACTGCTTGCCAAAATAAACCAGTTTATAAAACAGATAAAAAAAGACGGGACATTTCAGAAGATTTACAACAAATATTACGCAAATATAGATAGTTTTGACTATGTGGACCTGATCAAATTTCATCGTGCCATTACTACAAAACTGCCTGTTTATAATCATATAATAAAAAGGGCAGCAGCAAAATATCATTTTGACTGGAGGCTGATTGCAGCCATAATATATCAGGAATCACATTTTGATCCCATGGCCACCAGCTATACAGGGGCCCAGGGAATAATGCAGCTTACTGAAATCACGGCAGCGGAAATGGGAATACGTGACCGCCTTGATCCGGAACAAAGCATAATGGGCGGAGTCAAATATCTGAAATGGCTCTACGACACGTTCAAAGATATAAAGGATCCTGACCGGACATTTATAACCCTTGCGGCATATAACGTAGGGAGAGGCCATATATTAGATGCCAGAAATCTTGCAAAAGCCAATGGTCTTGATCCCAACAGCTGGGCTGATCTCAAGCAGGTATTACCTCTTTTATCATACCCCAAGTATTATAAAAACACTGCATACGGTTACTGCAGAGGCAGTGAACCTGTCAAATATGTAGAAAACATACGTGTTTACCATGACATATTGAAAAGAAAGGCCATTGAACACATTTTTAAGCAAAAAATCATTATTTAGTATCCATCCATAAACAAGACCGTAAACACCCGTGAATTTTCAACCCATAAACAAGATTTTTTGAACAAGATCAAGAAAGCCAAGGGATCATGCGGAGCCATACTGTAAGTGCACTGTGCAAGAAATTCCGCATATTGTACAAAAAGGCCATTTATAGATGAAAACTGTCTTAACCTGATTTATAACATCCTGTAACTGTTTCTATGACAATTGCAATAAAAAACAGACCATAGCCATAGCAGAACAAAAAATAAAAATACAGTTTGTTTTTTGCATACAGCCTGTGTATATATTTTCAGAATAGACTTTCAGCAACCTTACTTTCCGATTTTAAAATCAGACAAGCCAGATAACAACTTCAATCATAACAGGAGAGATTTAAAAAAAATGCATACGGCAAGCGATTTGAGAAAGGGATTAAAAATCCAGATTGACAATGAACCATATATAATAATTGATTTTCAGTTTTCAAAACCCGGCAAGGGTCAATCTCTTTACAGATGCAAACTCAAAAACATGATCTCAGGCATTATTTTTGATCGGACGTACAGATCCGGAGATACATTTCAGCCAGCTGCCATAGAAGAACGTAAGATGCAATACCTGTACTCCCAGAATAATCAGGCATGTTTTATGGATACAGAAAACTATGAGCAGGTGTTTCTGACTGATGACCAGTTAGGCGATGCAAAGAACTTTCTGATAGACAATCTCGATGTCAGCATACTGTTTTTCGATGACAAGCCAATAGGTATTACACTGCCCAACTTTGTCGACATGAAGGTAATAAAAGGTGATCCATGGGCAAAGGGAGATTCTGTTACCGGTGATACCAAACCTGTAACCGTTGAATCAGGTTATGAACTCAGGGTTCCGCCATTCGTTGAAAAGGGTGACAAGATAACCATAGACACAAGAACAGGCCAGTACGTCACAAGAGTCAAAGGATAGGATAGTTACAATACGTGGATAATGAGCAACAAGACCTTGCAGATAAAAATTATACACTCTGGAAACGCGCAATAATAATTCAGGCTATACGTCGGTTTTTTATTGCAAACAATTACCTCGAAATTGAAACCCCATGCATCATACCTGCTCCAGCTCCAGAGGCTTACATTGAAACAATAAGGGCAGAAGATAATTATCTTCATCCCTCACCTGAGTTGTGCATGAAACGCATCCTTGCAGCCGGTTATGAAAAGATATTTCAGATATGCAGGTGTTTCAGAGCAAAAGAGCGCGGAAAGCTGCATCTTCCAGAGTTTACCATGCTGGAGTGGTATTCAGCAAATACCGATTATACTGACCTGATGAAAGATTGCGAAGACCTTGTTTCCTCACTTTCAAAAAAGATAAACGGAAACCTGTTTCTCTCTTACAGGAACAGACCTATAGACCTTACACCTCCATGGGAACGACTGACCGTTCGCGAGGCGTTTTTGCGCTTTGCATTCATTGATCCTGAAACCGCCATAGAACAAGACTGTTTTGATGAAATAATGTCATTTAAAATAGAGCCGCATCTTGGCACAAAAAAACCTACATTCTTGTATGACTACCCTTCATCGCTTGCATCTCTGGCACGTATAAAACCCGGCAACGAGAAGGTTGCGGAAAGGTGCGAACTATTCATATCAGGCATTGAAATTTCCAATGGCTTTTCAGAATTGACGGATCCGGAAGAACAAAAGGCTCGTTTCATGCAGGAAACCAGAAAGATGCAGAACCTCGGAACTCCCACCTGTCCCACACCAAAGAAATTTCTTAATGCCCTGAAACATATGCCAGAATCTGCTGGCATGGCACTTGGAATAGACAGATTGGTAATGATATTAACCGATAAAGACAGAATAGACGATGTTGTTGCCTTTACACCAGAATCCCTTTAAAACAACAGTTGATTGAAAGCCTTCTATGAGAACCGGCATTATGCCATACCTGTTTGAGCCACACCTTTAGAAGACATATGTAACAACTGAACACACAAGAAGATATCCAAAAAATTACCGTCAAAAACAACGGACACTTTCATTCAAAAAAAACCGTATCTGTAATGAGATACGGTTTTTTTTGATATATATACAATCTGTTAGATCGTAAACCAAGGCCGCTCAACCGAAAAACGCATGCTAGCCCCCTTGCTAAAGATTACAACAAAGAAAGACCAAACCCTAACAAAACCGGTTTGTCAATATAAAACCTATGCCCTTATAAAAAACTGTCTACAGCTCACACAGGCAATACCAAGCAAACCAATTCCAAGCAAAAGCATAGTAACCGGTTCAGGCACAGGGGTTAAAAACACATCATTTGCACACCACGGAGTATATCCTACTGCAAAATCCGAATTAACAGTAATGTTGAGATTGGAAAAATCGTATGTCAGAGTACCTGCAGCAGAATCCCAGACAGGCTCAAATGATGAAACAAGGGAGAGATGATCAGCATTAATCCCGTTGACATGACCAGTTCTGCCGTAAGGATGATCAACATATTCATACGAATACCCGGAAGAAACAGAATACAGGCCATCACTGGCAGGCGCTGTCTTGTCATAGGTATCATGTCCGGAAGAAGCCCCATCATCTGAATCATAGACAATATAATCCCACGAATCCCAGGGGCCTCCGGTACTGATAAAAAGAGAATCCCAAACGCGTCTGTCTGACATATATATGGTTACTGATTCCAGTTGCCCCGGATTTGCAGCATCACCGCTTACCTCTACCGCGGCCTTTGCAATCGTAGGGGTGCCAATTTCATCCTGATTCGCTCCATGCGTTACTGTCTGTCCAGGCCAATTTTTATAAATATCACCATAAGTCAATACAGTAGCAAGGCCTGGAGCTTTAAGCAAAAAAATACCTGCCACAGATAAAACCAAAATTTTGAAAATCTTTTTCATCTTCATCTCCTTTTTAATTTTATGATATTTTTATAAACATCCATAGCATTATGCCCAAAACATAAGCAACAATCATACCGAAAATAAAGGAAGACAGAAGAATTTACTTTTTTAAAATAAAAATACTTTAATATCGGTGAGTTATAATGCAAACACACAAACAAATACCGACATGTAAAGATAGAGCCAAACATAAATTATGAAATAAAATCAACAATAATTATTACATAAATTACACAATATGCAATTGTGTCGATCTGACACTGAACCAATTCAGCCAATATATTCCGTATATTACGGCAAAGAAAAGCGCCATAACAAAACAGGAAAGAATTTACTCAAAACGGATTTCAATACAAATTTATCTGTTTTCCATCCAGAAATGGTCTTTTTGCACAATACCAGTGTCAACATACGGAATTCCTTGTGGAATGTCTGCGGACCTCCAGATACCCCCTTGACTTCTATAGTCTTGTACAAAACTTCCATTTATGGATTGGAAACTCATATGGTGTCCACAGTCTGTTTATGAAGGGAATCAGTCTAAACAATGAAAAGAAAGATATGGAAGGTTTTGTTGGATTTGATCGGAAAAACCATATGATATCATTTTGATTGTTTCAGGCAGGCATCTCCCAAAAAAACAGAGGGAGGTATGGCAGAAACACATACAAACAAAATATTTACTGACAAAAAACAGCATACCCTGTCAGAACGGTTGAGCAAAACACAAAAGACTGCGCCTAATAATACCTACAAAGACAAGAAGAATTATTCTGGACAGGGTCCGATTTTACCACTAACACAACAACCCGGCCGCATAAACAGGGACAGATCTGCTGAAATTCCGATATAATGATTAATTGAAGCACAACACTGACAAAAACAATTACAGCTGTATTCCCCTGTACCATGACAGTTTGCATAAAGATAAAAAAACCAGCACATCAAAACGGAATCGGCTGAATTGAATTGCCATAGCAGGAAAATGGGACATGGACAAACAGTGTCCACTGAACCAGAAACTGACATCTCAAGATTGAAAACACCGCCATATCCCGGAATTTATTCTTTGTCGGGCACTAATCGGTAGTAGATGGAACGTATATGCCTGTGCGGTTTAAACTTCGAAGAAATGCCACTCAGCGATTCAGTGGATCCTATTATAAGGTAACCGTCAGGTTCCATAACGGCCGCTATTCTCTCAAACAGCATTTTCCTGTCTTCGATATTAAAATATATGGCTACATTTCTGCAAAGCACTATATCAAATTTACCCAAATCCTTGAACGGCAACATCAGATTCAGTTTCCTGAAAGTAGCCATGGCCCTTATCTCGTCTTTCACCTTCCACTCTCCATTAACCGGAGAAAAATACTTGCGGAGAATTTCGGGAGGCAGACCACGTTCTATCTCAAATTTGTTATAGATGGCCTTACTGGCCCGTGCAATCGCTGTATCCGAAATATCTGTACCCAACAGTTTTATATTGTATTTCGATATATCAGGTAACAATTCTTTTAATATAATGGCAATGCTGTATATTTCCTGCCCGGTTGAACAACCTGCACTCCAAATCCGTACAGGAACGGGCAGTTTACCGGAAAATCTGGCCGAACGGGCATCAATGAGATCCGGCAAAATCTTGTGCCGAAGCACATCAAAAGGTCCCTTGTCCCGAAAAAACAGGGTTTCATTGGTTGAAATGGCATCTATGATTTTTTTTTCAACAGTCTTGCCAGCATCAGCTATAGCCTTATTATAAAGCTCTCTGTAAGAAGAAAAACCATTTTCTTCCAGTAAAGGCCCGAGCCTGGTTTCAAGAAGATAGGTCTTGGTCTGATCAAGGCTGATCCCTGATATATCATATATATATTTCAAAAGAAGATCTGTTTCATCCTTAGCTATTTTTACCATAACTCATACTCTTCCTTAGCAGGTTCTCATTCATAAATGGCCGCTGGCCACAATGTTTCCCACTGCCGTGCATTTCTTGTCCTATACCTGGGGCAGGGCAGATGCTTTCCGGCTGAGAAACATGGCAAACACCTTATTTTGCAAACAACATTCAACCTGCATGTTAAAATTCCAGCACAATCATAAAAAAACATCTTTGGACACCAGGCACTGCTCTGGGTTCTACCTGTTCCTAACTGTCTTTGCAATCTCATACGCAATTTTATCCAGAGGAGCAACAACATCAACAATTCCTGCCTCAGTTGGACCTTTGGGCATTCCATACACAACACAACTGGCTGCATCCTGAGCAATTATGGTTGCACCTGTACGTTTCATCAGTTCAAGTCCACGTGTGCCATCAGATCCCATGCCGGTCATAATTACACCTGTAGAACGTCCCTTGTAAACATGGGCGATTGATTTGAAAAGATAGTCAACTGAGGGTTTGCAATTGTTTTCAGGCGGATCATCTGTAACCCTCACCACCTTGCGTGTCCCTCCAATACTTGCCTCTACTTTCATCTGCCTGCCTCCAGGTGCAATAAGGGCAACATTGGGTTGCACAAGCTCACCGTCGACCGCTTCCCTTACTTCCAGAGCACATTTGGCGTTAAGCTTGTCCGCCAGAGCCTTTGTAAACTTTGGAGGCATATGTTGGACTATCAATACAGGAACACCCAAATCTCCTGGCAGTCCGGGCATCATTACGGCAAGGGAATTTGGTCCTCCCGTTGAAATTCCAATAACCACTACTTCTGAATCACTTCGTTTTTGAACTATGTGTGATTTTGTCTCAGTTGCATTGACAGTATGGGAGCTGTGTTTGATTGCCTTGCGACTGGCAAAGGCCGACAACATGGGAACCAGTCTTTTTTTTATTGCCTCCCTGTTTTCTTGCATAGTTCCTGACTGGGGTTTTGCTATAAAATCAAATGCCCCTAATTCCAGAGCCTTCAAGGTCATTTCACCGCCCTTTTGAGTCAGGCTGCTAAGCATTATCGCCCCCACATCCAGACCCCTTGATCTAATCTGGGCCAATACCTCAAGGCCATCTATTTCAGGCATTTCTATATCAAGAGTCAATAAATCAGGTTTAAGATGCTCAATCTTTGACAGGGCTATCTTGCCGTTACTGGCCACACCCACAACTTTCACATTGGGCAATTCAGCCAAAAGATCACTTACAATCTTGCGATAGACAATTGAGTCATCCACTATCAAAACACGAAGAATTTGATCAGATTGCATTTGATTTCCGTCCTTGCTGATATATAATACCCGCTCACAATCAGTTCCGGGCACTATTGAAGAGTTTGTAATAATTCGCACCACGTTTAGGCACCTAATTCCATTTCCTGAAAACAGAGCAGGGTTTTTCTGATGCGACTGCCGGGGGAGGGCCCAGAGCAGAAAAAAATCCTCCTGCGCCGGTGGTACGTTCGCTGTTATCCCCCTGTTATTGAGCTGATACGATAATCTCTTACAAAGTTATTGATCTTCATTCTTCTCTCAGGATCGCCTCCAGATCCAGAATTCCGATCAGACTGTCTGCAGTTTTGAAAACCCCTTCAAAAAAAGATCCCTGGATGGTACCGATATTAGCAGGGGACATTTCCACCATATCCTTAGTTACTTCAACCACATCACATATCCGATCTACCACCAGACCAATATGTTCATCTTTTGAATTAACTATAATATTCCTGGTTTTATCTGTAATTCTGGTTGGAACAAGTCCAAGCTTCTTTCCAAGATCAATAACGGTCACAATATGCCCCCTCAGATTCAGAATACCCATGACATATTCCGGTGACTGAGGCACTACTGTCATCTCCATATGTTTGTTTATTTCCTGAATTCCAAGGATATCCATACCGCACAGAGCATCCCCGATATAAAAAGTAGCAAGATTCATAATCTTGTCATCTGAAGGAATCAATCCTGACTGTGACATGTGTCTCTCCCGCTATTAACAGTTTTCAAAAAAGTTTATATGTCATGCTGCACCTAATCCCTATACCTTGAAATACATCACCTTTTCCTTCAGTTGCTCCGCCATTTTGTTCAGTTGTTCCGCACTTAATTTTACCTGGGAACTGCTGTTTGATATCTCACCGGAAGACTGGCTCACATCGGCAATATTCATGGCTATTTCTCCGGCAACGGTTGAGCTTTGAGCCACGTTTTCAGTAACCTCAAGGATCCCCTGGGACGCCTGAACCACATTGTCAGCAATATCTTTTGTTGTAACGGATTGTTCCTCAACTGCCGTGGCAATAGTAGAAACTATCTCATCAATATCATTAACAACTGTTGTTATCTGCTTTATCTGATCCACGGTCCCTTCCGTGGATTCCTGGATGCCAGCCACCTTGTTTTTTATCTCTCCCGTGGCCTCTGCCGTCTGCCTGGCAAGCTCCTTTATCTCATTGGCAACTACTGCAAAACCCTTACCAGCATCACCGGCACGGGCCGCCTCAATCGTGGCATTCAAAGCCAGCAGATTCGTCTGTTCGGATATCTCTGTTATAGTCTCTGTAACCTTGCCAATATCCTGAGCAGCCTGTCCAAGATCGCCAACGCTGTCAGACGCACTTTGTGCTTCTGACACAGCCTTGGAAGTAATAGCTCTGGCCTTCTCGGTATTCTGTGCAATTTCACCTATCACACTGCTCATCTCCTCAGAGGCAGTAGCAACAAGAGTCACGTTGGTCGAAGCCTCTTCAGTAGCAGTAGCCACTGAACTCATGTTTGAACTCATTTCTTCGGCGGCTGCAGCAACGGCAATAGCATTGTTTGAAACCTCATCTGTTTCATCTGACATCTGGCTTGATATGGAAAACAGATCCGAAGATGCACTGTTCAGCCTGTCTGCATTATTCATAATTGCAGCTATCATTTCCTTTAAATTGGCGGCCATTTTATCCAAGTTTCTGCCAATCTCACCCAGCTCGTCATTATTGTTGAATCCTGCTTTAACTGTAAAATCTCCGGTTCCAAGCTTTGTGGAAAATACCCGTACCTTATCCAGCCGGCTAATAATGTCACGTAAAGTAAAAAATGCAATCATCATACAGCAAAAACCCATAACCACTCCTATCATCTGAAGTCTCAGGAGCTGCTTTACTCTTGCTTCTGACTGCTTCTGCATAATACCTACTGCCTTGTTCATTTCTTGAAGAAGCGTATTGTTGGTTTTTACAATAGTATCCAGGTTTTTTCCGGAGGGATCCTTCCCTGCCAGTACTGCCTTAAAACAGGAGGAAAACCTTTTCCATATATTGTTTATTTTTTCCAACTGGCTGTGAACCGGCTCTTTTGCCGCAGGACAATATCGATATTGCGTTTTCTTGATATCAAGGGAAAGAGGAGCCTTACCGGAATCTTTCAGGGCAGCAAGGGTCTTATCAAACACCTGCATGGTGTTTTGTACGGCATCGGCCAGAGCAGAATCACTGCGGCCGGTTCTTTTCCTAGCCAAGTGAAACAGTATAATTTCCTTGGTCATTTTCTGAACAAGCATTCTCTGACGGCCTGCCAGATTTATCAGCAAGCCATCATCTTTCTGTTTTCCCGTTACCCAGTAGGTAGCCAAGAACATAAACATAATAATCATTGACAAAGCAAAAACAGTAAGCCCCAATTTGTATTTTATTTTCATTTAATGCCTCCATTAACAATCCGTGGATACATATCCTGTGGCCATTTACACAATGTTCAAACCATTTCCACCCACAAATAACAAACGTGAGAATCATGGATAAAAGCAAAGACAATCTATAAAAAACATCTAAACTCTAAAGTGCTCCACTACCGACTTCAACTGCTCTGCCAGCCTGTTTAATTCCTCTGCATTCAAGTTCACCTGGGAACTGTTGCCTGATATCGTCCTGGCTGATTTGTTGACTTCTGCGATATCCTTTGCTATTTCACCGGAAACAGTTGAACTCCGGGCTACGTTTTCAGTAACTTCTACAATGCCATTAGATGCCTGGGAAATATTGTCAGATATCTCTTCCGTAGTAACAGATTGTTCCGCAACGGCTGCGGCAATGGTAGAGACAATTTCATTAACCTTGTTAACAACCTTGGTAATCTGCTCAATTTGGTTTACAGTCTCTTCAGTAGAATTCTGAATATTGGCAATACTGTGCTTTATCTCTCCCGTGGCCTCTGCCGTCTGCCTGGCAAGCTCCTTTATCTCATTGGCAACTACTGCAAAACCCTTACCAGCATCACCGGCACGGGCCGCTTCAATCGTGGCATTCAAAGCCAGCAGATTCGTCTGTTCAGATATCTCTGTTATAGTCTCAGCCACCTTGCCTATTGTAATGGCCGCATTCCCGAGAGCACCCACTTTGTCAGATGCGCTATGAGCCTCAGATACAGCTTCAGAAGTAATGGAACGGGCATCCTCAGTGTTTTGTGCAATATCTTTTATCACGGACATCATTTCCTCTGCTGAAGTTGAAACCATACTTACATTATTGGAAGCCTGTTCCATTGATACAACAACAGATGTCATGTTGGATGTCATCTGTTCTGCCGCTACAGTTACTGCATCCAGCTTTGACGAGGTCTCCTGAGTAGTTTCAGACATTTGCTGGGAAACTGAAAAAAGCTCTTTTGATGAAGAGAGCAGGTTTTTGGAACTGCCTGCAATATCTTCAATTATACATTTAATCTTGTCAGAAAATTCATTAAATTTTTCTCCCAATATTGCCATTTCATCATTGTTCTTGACGTCAACCCTGTTTGTCAGATCCCCATTTCCAGCCTTTTCGAATGCCTCCACCATATTTTGGATGGGACGATCAACAAGATGTTGGACAAGGATATAGACGACAAACAAAATCAGGAAAACCAACAACACACCGATCACCATGTATGTCAAAAAGCTCTTGTTCATCTGATGAAAATATGCAGTAACATCATCAGGAATAACAACAGCTCCTACAGTCTTGCCTGAAAAATCCTTTAAAGGACCAACAAACACCATAAATTTATGGTTCTTCCGGGAAACACTGTTTATTTCGGCAGATCCTGTTGCCATGACCTTTCTCAATGCAGGATAAATATCAGATGAAACACTCATACCCCTTGTCCTGGCATAAATTTTAAACTCGTCTCCGGCAGGAACAATCACGGCAAAACCAAGATCATCATGTTTTTTCAATATGGCCAGCAGATTACTGTCTAACTTGCGGCCAAACTCCACGCTGCCAACATGTTTTCCCATATATGAAATCGGCACCACACCTCTTAATCCCAGCCCGTATTTTCCCTTTTCCAAGCCAAACTGAGGTTTTTTCTCCTGATTGGCTTTCAGCACAGAAAACCTGAAACCCGAGAGATCATCACCATATTTCTGAAGATTATGGATACGCAAAAATGATATTGCAGGTGGTATGTGAAACTGAAACTGTTTTATATGCAGCTTTTCCTTTGCCATTCTGTACAAAGGCATAACCAGCTCTATAAGACGTTCCCTGTTTCTTTCTGCCATGGCATTTTGAACTTCAGGCATAGATGCTACCAACTCGGCCATTGAACATGAAGTAAAGGCCGTATCCTGCATTAATCTCAAAAATTTCTGATACTCCGTTTTCAGATGTATACGGTTTACCTTGAAAAATTCTTCTTTTTCATTATAGTATGTTTTCATCAAAAAGGCTGTTACAAGAAATAAGGCCATAAGACATATAGGAACAATCAGCTTCACCTTTATACTTCCTGTCAGATTTTTTTTAATCTTTCCTAGCATATAACATTTCTCCTGTATGGTTTTATATTTGTTTCTTCAGATTATCGTTTCAGTCACCGCATAACATGTATAACAAATGATCAAACAACATATAGGGACCATTTCACACTCTCTTTGCTGTCCCCAGGTAAGTATCAATACTTTCCAGCAATCGTTCCTTATCAAGCTTTATCTGATAATCATCTATACCCGCCTCTTTTCCTCTTTTTATGTCTTCATCGCTTGCCAGCGTAGTCATTGCAATTATGTGCAAATGTGCAAATCTCTCGTCATTCTTGATTTTTTTGGCAAGACCAAGGCCGTCCAGATTGGGCATCTCTATATCTGTAACCACAAGTGATATCTCATCAGCATATTCCTGAAGCATATTCCAGGCTATCATTCCATCTTCGGCCGCTATCACATTATAGCCTTCTCCTTCCATAAAACTTTTTACCTGAGAACGAAAGAATTTGGAATCCTCAGCATAAAGGATGGTTACGGGATCAGCTTCCTTGTTCTGTACAGATCTTTTTTCAGCAAACCAGTCAGGATTTACGATTTCCACAAGGCCAAATATATCAATCATCTGGGTAGTACAGCCATCTATAATGGCAGAGCCCATAATACCAGGTTGTCTAAGGATGGCCTCATCAAAAGCAACCGACACATTTACGGCATCCACCGGATATGTTGCCACAAGGCCAATTTCTCTGTTTGCAATGGTAAAGACAATAACAAGCAGGTTTTCCCTGTCCGCCAAAGGCTTAACATTCGCCACATCGTTAAGAATAATAAGAGGAAGACTTGTCCCGCGATACTGGATAACAGTTTTTCCTCCCACATTCTCGATCTTTGATCTCTTAATTTTTTCAATCCGGGAAACCAGACTGAGAGGAACCGTAAATTGCTCATCCTCAGCATTCCTGAAGATCAAAAGAGTCTGTTCATCATCCTTGAGTTTCGGCTGTTCCTGCGTAGTAATCTCAGTCTGACGTTTAGTCCCTTCTTCCGGAAGGAACTGGGCCATTTTTGCAAGACCGGCCACATCGAGGATAAGGATCACCCGCCCATCTCCCATTATGGTAGCACCTGCATATCCCTTACAGCCTTTCAGATGACGTCCCAATGGTTTCACCACTATTTCTTCAGAATCATGCAAACCGTCAACCACTAACCCATATGTCAGACGTCCTGCAGACACCACCACAATATTGAGAGCACTGCTGGCATGATAACGCCTCTCATTAACAGAACCCAGGACAGGAGCAGAAACCTGATTCAACCCTCCCTGATCTGCCAGGGCAACAGTGTCGGCCATATCTTGAAACAAACGGTCTTTCGACCTTCTGTCTGCAATATTTTTTCTCCTGTCTGTTTGTATTTCCTGCGTTTCAGGATCAACGTACTGGCCTTTAACTCCAATCAGATCAGCCAGTCTGACCAGAGGCAAAAGTTTTCCTCGCAACCTGACTACATCGGCATCTCCTACCTTTTCCACCCGATATTTTACCTGCTCAGCAGGGATTCTTAAAAGTTCTTCCAAATTAACCTGGGGAATGGCATAGCGCTCACCTCCGGTAGATATAATCTGGCATGGAATAATGGCAAGTGTCAGAGGGAGCTTTATCCTTATTGTCGTACCTTTGCCTAACTCGGATTCTATCTCCACCACCCCTCCGACTTTCTCCAGGTTTGTCCTGACCACATCCATACCCACTCCGCGGCCTGACACATCGGTAATTTCTTTGGCAGTCGAAAATCCTGGCATAAAAATCAGATCGATTTTTTCCTTATCTGACATAACCTCAATCTGCTCTTTTGTTAAAAGTCCTTTACTGATTGCAGATTCAGCCAACAGATTTCCATCCAGACCCTTGCCATCATCAACAATCTCTATGTTTACCTGACCCGCTTCATGGTAGGCCTTGAGAACAACTGTTCCAGCATCTGTTTTTCCGGCCTTACGCCGTTCATCAGGGGATTCTATACCATGATCAACCGCATTTCTGACAAGATGGGTAAGAGGATCCCCTATGGCCTCAATAATAGTCTTGTCAAGTTCAACTTCTGTCCCCTCGAGCTTTAACTCCACCTTCTTTCCGAGATTCCGGGCCAAATCCCGTACGACACGCGGGAATTTGTTAAACACGTTACCTACAGGCTGCATTCTGGTCAGCATTATGGCTTCCTGCAGTTCGGATGTGATCATATTGATACGCTGACCGGCAACTTCAGAAAGCCGACTATCGCCTGAACTCAAGGCTTGCACAAGCTGATTCCGGCTAAGAACCAATTCTCCTGCGAGAGTCATAAGTGAATCCAAAAGAGAGACATGAACCCTGATACTGGTCTCTGCTATTAAAGGCTTTGATCTGACAGCGGCAGAAGATGCAGGTTTGGAAGAGTTTTTTTCCTGTGTTTGTTTTGACAATTCAGAATCCCCTGATTTTTCATCATGTTGCCCATGCAACAAGGAGGATTCCTTTTTATCCTGAAAAGCAGTGGCTGACGCTGTATCCTGGTGGGTTTCTGTATCAATCGGCTTTGATTCCATTTTATTGAGATCAGAGTTACCAATCGGTATCATAGTCAAATGGTCACCCACCTCATAAATATTATGTTCATCAATTTCAAAAAGGAGGTTGATATCTTCAGGCCTGAATATTGTTGCAAATAAAATCATACAGGGTATTTTTCCGGGCAAAGACTCGTTGCCAAAATCGCCAACAGCATCCAGATCCACCTTTGCATCCAAAATAATCCCTGTTTGCTGCATTTCCTGTACAAATCCTAAAAGGCTTTTATTTTTGTTCTGAATATCATGAACAAGATCAATATTAACCTGATAAACATATTTTCCCTCTTTTCTGGCACTGACAACGGACTGTTCGGCATCTGAAAAATCTGTCCTTGCAACATTGCTGTCATCCTGACCATTTTCAGAGACACTGCCTTCAGCAGATTCAGTATCCCCCGATGACTTGACTGAACCCTCACTTATGGATCTCAGAGCCGCAAGATGCTCTGAGATATCTGCTTCATTGCTGTTAAAGACATCGGTTAAAAGATTTCTTACTGAATCTGCTGCCAACAACAGTACATTAACTATTTCTGAATCAGGAACCATTTCCCGACTTCTAATCTTTCCCAGAATATTTTCCATCTCATGAGTGAGATCTTTTATGTTATCCAGACCCATAAAGCCTGCCCCGCCCTTAATGGAATGGGCAGCCCTATACACCTTGTTTATCAACTCTTCATCTATATCGGCTCCAGCCTCTTCAATGGCCAAAAAATCATTTTCAATATCAGCAAGATGTTCCAGTGACTCCTCAAGAAAAATCTGCAGGGTCTCATCGTTTTCAATGGTCATTATTTGCTCCTTATCTCAAACACCTGATCCAATCTTAATGCGCTAAAAAAACTGCATAAATCATCAGAAACATTAATCAGAGTCAATATTCTCTGTTCCTTTTTCAGAGTATTACAGGCAGCAATGATTATTCCCAGACCTATTGAATCAATATTAACCACCTTTGAAAAATCAAGAACAAGATTTCCGTTGTCCCTGTCAACTGCCTCAACGATCTCGTCCCTGATCTCTTTTGTCCTGGAGGCAACAATATCTTCCGCAAGTCTTACAAGGTTTTCCTCTTCCTGTGTTTTTTGATTTCCCATAAGTTTGATACTCCTCGATAGAAATGCCCCTTAATTTAGACTTTTTTATGTCTTATGATATAAAGCTGTTAGAAAATGCCATGTATCCATTGCATTACATAAAATTTCAGCAACATAATTCTCTGATGTTTCAAAAGCTTAATCTGTTTGATGACATTAAAAACACACATAAACCGTCTTTGGAAAACAGCAGGGCTTTTTATATTCGGAAGATAAGCAAAATATTTTATAGGTTTGAAGATGCTTCCGCCTCCGAACAGATGTATAAAGTCTGCCGAACATTTGAACAAAAAGATCGGGCTATTACAGACAATCGGCAATAATGCCAAAAACTTTATATCCACTGTAACTGTGCTGATGCATCAATAAATCCAGGGGAAAAAACAGCATCAGTTTTCATACAGCAACAATTGTGCCAGAAGAGACATAAAATACCGCAACAAACATTCTTGTCGATCTGTTGCAGGAAAAGGAAAGAAACAGGAGCCATGTTTTGGCTGGAATGAAAAATGGCAGGGTATATGTGATTGGAATTTGAAACAAACGGAACATATCGTGTAGCAGGCTGGTTTCAGTTACCCGGCAGCCTCTGAACAAAAAGGACCCTTGTTTTGTAATATTACATTCCTTTAAACAAGTGAGGTCAATGCCAATTGTATCGGCAGACAGATCCCCTGTATAGGGAATATGCATGAAACAGGTTTCATGCATACAGGCTGACACTCAGATAACAGGGATATCCATATTGTCCAAAAGGTTATTCTAAATACGACAAGACAAGCCGTTTCAACCAGTATCTGACCATTGCCCTGGACACAGCATACTCCTAATCAAGGTGCCTGCTTGGTATGTCAATGTTATACAGAAGATATCAGATATATCAAGGGAGTATCAGAATCCTTTATATTATATGTCATTTCCCTATCAGTCGTGCAGTATATTTGTCACCTGTAAAATTATACTGCAGAACGGTCAAACAGGATTTTGTATAACCAGGCCAAACCCATGCCACAGACAAGGGGCCTTTGACAACATATGATCCTTTCTCATGCCTTGGGATTAAGTTTAACAGCAATACAGTCATAGACGACCCTGCCTCCCTGATAATTGACAGTTCCGCGTCTTAAAACCCGCCAGCCTCCACTCTGATACGCACCTTCAGCCTCTATCTTCTCTGTCAGATCATTTGCGGAATCAAGCCATTTCATCAGACCTGGATTCTGAGTAAGAACCACGGCCTTTATGCCCGGCCCTGCAATAATGGTAACAGGCTCCACAATCAGATTCGACAGGCCCCTGAAGGTCAACGTTTCTGAGGTAGGCTTTGCCTGCAGCCGTATCATCCTGGCACGGGTATCCTGACCATCTGATTTTTTTGTAACATCAATCAGATCAAGAAGATAATTACGAATGTCATCCAGATCCCTGACTTCCTGGATTTTGTCAAGACTGGGGTAGGTCTCAAGGGCCTTGGCCAACAACGATATTTCACGCAGAAAACGATTGCGCTGGTTTTCCGGAACCAGGTACATAACAATTATCCCGACGAGCTGTCCATCTGCTGCACCGTAATCAATACCTGACGGGCTCCATCCTATTACACACATAAGATCTTCATCTATCGGCACACGTACATGCGGACATGCCCAACCCTTGCCAAGCGCCGTATTATTTGTTTTCTCCCTGTTCATAACAAATCCTACCACATCCGTACCGGCAGGAACTTCAGGAAATGCCTCTATGATATGAGCCAAAAATTTAAGAGCGGCCTTCTTGTTATTGTCCGGTAATTCAAAAAGACGTCCTTCCTGAAGGGCATCCAAAATCGTATTCATGATTAATCACCTCCATAGCGGTTAAAGAACCATGTCTTAACACTATGAGTCATAAAAGAATATGCTATGAGAAAAAAGACAATCCACACCCAGTAGATAGCAGGCAAGGGCACCAGGCCCAGATCCGGAGCAAACGGCGAATAAGGCAGGTATATCCCGACAGCCATGGTAAGAAGGGTAGTCATCATCATGTGACCGGACGCCCGGCTACCAAAAAACGGGATCCGCCGCGTACGGATAATATGGACAATCAGTGTTTGGGTCAACAGTGATTCCACAAACCAGCCTGTCTGAAAAAGTTTCATCAGAGCCTCCTTCTGTACAAATGTGGTAGCAGGATCAACAAAGGCATTGCAATGGAAGAAAAACCACATCAAGGCAAAGGTAGCATAATCAAAAAGAGAACTGATCGGGCCTATAAAAACCATAAAACGCTTGATATTGTCTATATTCCATTTAAGAGGCTTGGCAACAAGTTCTTCATCCACGCTATCCATAGGAATACCTGTCTGGGAAAAATCATACAACAGGTTGTTGGTCAAAATCTGAACCGGCTGCATAGGAAGGAAAGGTAACATGTAACTTGCTCCTACCACACTAAACATGTTGCCAAAATTGGAACTTGCTCCCATTCGGATATATTTGATGATGTTGGCAAATACCCGCCTGCCTTCCATAATACCCTCTTCCAGCACAAGCAAACTCTTTTCCAAAAGCACAATATCGGCAGACTCCTTGGCCACATCCACCGCTGAATCAACCGAAATCCCCACATCAGCGACCTTAAGCGCCTGCGCATCGTTTATACCGTCACCCATAAAACCCACTACATTACCTTGATTACGGAGATCCTTGACGATCTCCTCTTTCTGTGACGGCGAAAGCTTGACAAAGACATTGGCATCCCTCACCACCCGAGAAAACTGTTCAGGAGACAGTCCGGCAAGATCAGCCCCTGTAACCATCTTATCCACAACAAGGCCAACATCCTTGCAAACCTTTTCGGTCACAAGCCCATTATCACCGGTAAGCACCTTGACCTTTACACCGGCGGTTGAAAGAAGTCCAATAGCCTCATAGGCTGTTGTCTTGGGTGGATCAAAAAATGCAATATAACCGAGAAGAACAAGTTGGGTTTCATCCTCCACCGAAAAGGTGGTTTTATCTTTTGAAAAATCGCGATAGGCAATGCCAAGCACTCTGAATCCGTCACGATTAAGCTTTTCCACCTCCTCAAACAGATCCCCGCGAATCATATCAACAAGAGGGTATATATCATCATCGATCTGATAACGGTTACAGCACGCATAAATTTCCTCTACCGCCCCCTTGCAGATCAGAACGTGATCTCCTTCATATTCCACCACCACAGACATTCTCCTGCGCTGGAAATCAAAGGGCAATTCATCCACCAGCCTGCATTGTCGAGCATCCAGATCAGCATACTCCAACACTGCACGGTCTATCAGATTTTTCAGGCCGGTCTGAAAGTAACTGTTCAGATATGCATAGTTCAGCACCTCCTCACTAACCTGTCCCAGTATATCGACATGCTTTTCCAAAACCACCTTGTCCTGGGTCAGGGTGCCTGTCTTGTCCGTACACAGGATATTGATAGCCCCAAAATTCTGAATGGAAGGCAACCTTTTCACAATCACCTTTCTTCCTGCCATAGTCAGCGCACCCTTGGCCAGATTGACTGTGACAATCATAGGCAGCATTTCAGGGGTAAGGCCTACTGCAATGGAAAGGCCGAACAACAGGGCCTCTATCCAGTTGCCCATGCTCATCCCCACAATAAAAAAAACTGCACAGACCATCACCACCATGAATCGTATCATAAGCCAGGTAAAGGAACGAATACCCCGGTCAAAATCGGTCTCTCCTGGCTTTTCAGCCAACCGTTCTGATACAGCTCCAAACAGCGTGTTAACACCGGTGTTGATAACAAGGCCCCGGGCAGTACCACTGGTAACCGATGTACCCAAAAAACAGGCATTAGGCAGATCCATGGCCGACAAGACAGACGAATCAGGTGTCAATGCCGTCTTTTCAACCGGCATGGATTCTCCAGTCAGGGCAGATTCACTAACAAAAAAGTCTTTGGCTACTATCAGTCTGAGGTCAGCCGGAACAATGGATCCAGCGTGCAAAAACACAATATCGCCGGGAACAATCTCTGAAATACCAACCTCGGCCTCAACCCCGTCCCTTAGCACAGTCGTACTGGACTGTACCCGTTTTCCAAGATTTTCCACTGCCTGGTTGGAACGGCGATCAAGAACATATGACAGTCCAACACTCAGCAAAAGCATGGCTACAACAATAACGGTTGATTTCAATTCCCCTATGAAGGCCGACACAATGGCAATCACAAGCAACTGAATCACAAGAGGACTTTTGAACCTTTGTAACAGATCTCCCCAAAACCCTAATCTTTTGAGATATGACAGCTCATTAGGACCATATTCATCCAGACGATTTTCCACCTCCTCGGCATTCAGGCCGGCAGAAGTTGTTTTGAGCGCCTCAAAGGCCTTATGAACAGGAACGGTGCAGAGATCTATCAATCGACGTTCATGCTCACTCAACGTACGTTGTGCCGAAACAGCAGATAAATCAGGATTTCTGTTCAACCAAAAGTTCTTTTTCATATGACAACCCTCCCAACAGACAGGTTGCCGCCTGTTTGCCTGTTTGCCACAAAGACAGGCATATACAATGCAGTATATTTCTCCCTCCTGTTGCCATTGATACAGACAACAGACAATAAACAGTCATACTGATTCAGCCTAACCGGACTGTCCAGTGTCTTAAGTAAAATCAGGAAAAACAGACAGGCAAGAGAGATAAAAGCGCAACAAACCGCATTGCCGCCAAAGAAGATTTGCCTTACGAGGATAAAGGGAAACAGAATGTTACAGGAATGTTGAAGGAGTTTTGATCTCCGGGCTACAAACACACCATGCAGCCTGGTAACAAGGAACGGATTTTTGTTTTTCATGGTTCACCTCCGTCTGATCACAGCAAGAACGTGCAGCCGAAGGTGACCCGGCGGGCTACAATGGAATAAAACACCTTCCGGTCACACTACTGGCCACAAGAATCAAGCATCGAGGTATAGGGTCTTCTGACTCATATTGAGTCACTTCATGGGCCATGTGTTGACAGCTATGACTGCCACCACCAGGGTCGCTCATGGTGATTCCTCCGTTTAGGGTTAATTGACAGTGCCTGTTCACAAACAGATTTTGGGCACCAACCGGACCGCATTGTTTGTACAAGTTTGTTACTATATGTATATTGGCAAAAAATGCAACCACTTTTCCAGGATACAGATATATAATTGTTTTTCTGATCCTGGACTATATAACATCCTGCCTGCATTGGATAAAATCCCGTACAGAACAAGACACTTCAAAAGAGATACTGGTTCATCTCTGTCTGCCTTTGCCTTTATCTAAGCAGGGTATCAATATGTATTGACAGTAATTCTGTCTATAACCTAAGATACCACAAACACAAGCGGCTCTCACCTGATCTAATATTCAGATACACATAAGGAGAGACAACAATGAACAGTAATCTGCTGAAAACATTTGTATTATTGTCAGCATTTATCTGTTTAAATATTTTTACCTATTCAGCGGACGCCCAACAGACAAACAGCCTCATAATTTTTCATGCAGGTTCTCTGTCTGTCCCGTTCAAGGAAATGGCAAAGGCATTTACTGCTAAAAACCCAGGCGTGCAGATAATAAGAGAGGCAGCAGGATCAAGAACCTGTGCCAGAAAGATTGTCGACCTTGGCCGACCCTGCGATATAATAGCCTCGGCCGACTATACGGTAATTGAAAATATCCTGATACCGGCCTATGCATCATGGAACATATCCTTTGCCACCAACGAGATGGCTATAATGTACAGAACCGATTCCAGAGACGCAGACAGAATCAACACAAAAAACTGGTACAAAATTCTTCTTCAAAAGGGAGTGGAATACGGTCATTCCGATCCTGATACAGATCCCTGCGGATACAGAAGCCAGCTTGTATGGCAATTGGCTGAAAGATATTATCATGTGCCAGGACTTTACGAACAGCTGAGAAAGTATTGCCCGCCAAAAAACATCCGGCCAAAGGAAACAGATCTGATTGCACTGCTCGAGGCAGGACAGATAGATTACCTTTTTATATACCGATCCGTGTGCATGCAGCACAAAATGCCCTTTGTCAAGCTGCCCGAGCAGATAAACCTCGGCTCATCAAGGTATACCAGTTTTTATAAACAGGCCAGCATACGCATATCTGGAAAAACGCCCCATTCGTTTACTGTAAAAAGGGGGATGCCCATGATTTATGGAATCACTATCCCAAAAAATGCGCCGCACAAGATTCTGGCCATCAGGTATGTTGCATTTGTGTTGAGTAAAAGGGGGAAACAAATCATGAAGCAAAACGGCCAGACACCATTGATAGTGCCACAGGTAACAGGAAAGGCAAGTCAGTTGCCGACTGAGCTGAAAAGGCTTGTACAGCGCCAGAAACATGGCGGAATATCGCATGAAAGGTTTTAAAATCATAATAGGAGGGCTTGCCACAATTCTTATCCTGACAATTGTGACACCTCTTTGCAGGATGATATGTGCCGCAGACTTGGCGGCGCTTGAAACAACCATCAGCGACGCAGAAGTCATACAATCCATTATGCTGACCTTAAGGTGTGCCCTGTGGGCCACCATTGCGAGTGCCTTGTTCGGGATACCCCTTGCATATGCACTGGCACGCTGGCATTTTCCAGGAAAAAGCCTTGTACAGGGCATAGTAGACCTGCCCGTAATGATTCCCCACACCGCAGCAGGCATCGCCCTTTTAATGATATATGGCCGCAGATTCTTTGTTGGCAAGGCCTTTTCCTCTATTGGCATAAGTTTTGTCGGCACAGAAACCGGCATAAGCCTGGCCATGGCCTTTGTCTCTATTCCCTTTTTGGTTAATGCTGCAAGAAACGGTTTTTTGTCTGTCAACCCAAGGATTGAACAGATTGCACGAACCCTTGGGGCATCTCCATGGCAAACCTTTTTCAGGGTAACCCTTCCATTAGCGTGGCGACCCATACTCTCTGGAGGAATTATGATGTGGGCAAGAGGGATATCGGAATTTGGTGCCGTTATAGTTCTTGCCTATCACCCCATGACAGCGCCTGTCCTTATCTGGGAACGATTTGAATCGTACGGTCTAAAATACGCAAGACCTGTTGCGGTTATCCTTATTCTCCTGTGCCTGATCATATTTGCCGTGCTGCGCAGTATTGCCTCAGAGCACAAGGACTAAAACAGGATGCTTTCACTGCAAAACATACACATAGAACTGGGAACATTCTGCCTCAAAGATATATCCTTTCATGTAACAAGGGGTGAATACATGGTCATCCTTGGTCCTACAGGATCAGGCAAGACCGTACTTCTTGAGGCTGTTGCAGGAATACATACTGTAAAAGGCGGCAAGATATCTATTCATGGAGAGGATGCAACCAACCTCCCTCCTGAAAAGAGACAGATCGGTGTTGTCTTTCAGGATTATGCCCTGTTCCCTCATATGACGGTCCGTAAAAATATCACCTTTGGTCTCAGGCTGAAGGGAAAATCAAAGGAAAAAACCGAAAAGGCCATCAAAAATATTGTAAATTTTTTGGATATAAACGATATTCTTGATCGAAGGCCCGACAATCTGTCCGGAGGGGAAAAACAGCGCGTGGCCCTGGCCAGAGCACTTGCCCTTGAGCCCTATATCCTCTTGCTTGACGAACCGTTAAGCGCCCTTGACCTTCATACCCGCAACCGACTTAAATTCGAACTCAAAAGGATTCACCGGCAAACCGGCGTTACAATTGTCCATGTTACCCATGACCTTGCGGAGGCCTTTTTTCTCGCAGACCGTATGGCAGTCATGAAACATGGACAAATCCTGCAATATGATACCCCTTCAAATATCCTGGAACACCCTGAAACAAGCACAGTGGCAAAACTGATCGGTGTAAAAAACCTGATCCCCTCCACAATGACAGATAATGGCAGGCTGTATACCCGTATGGGTCATATATGTCTTTCCGGTGCAGGGCTTAGGGCCATAAACAAAAGGGAAAAAACCTGCGTCATGATTCCTGACTGGTGCATAGAGTTATTTCCTGACAGGGACCGAAAAGCATATTCATGGAAAGGGGAAATGCAAATAACAGCCTTGAACCACATGGATGGAATGGCAGAAGCCGTATGCTCCCATACCAGCGGAGAACATATAACACTCAGGCTTTCAAACCGGGAAATCAGAAGTCTTGGGCGTTCCCTTAAGATAGGTGATTATATAACGGTTGGCATTCTGAAAGAAGGAACTCGATGTATACCTGTAAGATAGACTGTAAGGCTGCCCAAGGACAGAAATTTTTAAAAACAACCATAAAATACTGTATGCTTTGAACTGAAACAATACCAAATATAACAGCATAAGGATTATTTCCCGTATTCCCGGACAGCCCACACTGCCCATTCAGATATAGACTTTGTAAAAACAGCAAGTTTCTGACTTGAAAAACAGATACGCAGCCTCAGGAAAAGATCAATGCACTTCCAGCCTTAGCATAAACGGAAAGATCTGTGTTTTTTATGGTGGCGAAATATCTTGACAATATGATATTGTAATGATATTTATTCTGTTTCTCAGAAACAGACGTTAACTTGACCATAAGGTATCTTTTTTTACAATACCTGCACTTGCTCGATGAAATATGAAGTCCTGTTTCACCGGGGTTAATGGGATAATTGGTCGACCAGTGCTGTCTGGATACAGTTCAAACGGACAGACACGCAAACAGATAAAAAGTCTTGGATACATCCACAAACTCATTGGGTTTTTGATTTCACATAAAAGCTGTCATTTTATATACATTGCTCTTGTGAAAGATCTTTTTTTTTGCGGATTGGAAACTCATTGGCATTTTTCAAAAGTCTCACAATACACAGGCTTGAAGGAGTATTTAATAGATGAGATTGTACGAAACCATGTATCTTGTTAATCCCCGTCTTGACAGTGAGGGATTATCCAGTATCGTTAACAAACTGAATAATGTTATAGAAAAAAACAACGGTGTAATAATCAAAGTGGATGAATGGGGTAAACGGTCCTTGGCATACAAGGTGATGAAACTTGACACAGCATATTACATCCTGTTGCACTATTGCGGAGACCCGGAAACACCATCAAAACTTCAACGAGCAATGAAACTGGAAGATGGGGTAATCAAGTACCAAACAATCAAACTGAAAGATGAAGTAGATCCGGAAGAGATCAAGGCAGAGATGACCCCCCAAAAACCAGCAGAAGAAAATGAAGACACAGTTGACCAATCAGATATAGGCAATGAGGAATAACATGGCATTGAACACAACAAACACCAGGCAAAGACCTTCTCGAACCTACTACAGAAGGAAAATGTGCAAGTTTTGTGCGGACAAGACTCTTGTCATTGATTACAAAGAGGTAAAGACCTTAAAATATTTTACAACGGAACGGGGTAAAATTATGCCGTCGAGGATTTCAGGGGTTTGTGCAAAACATCAAAGAGCTTTGGCTATTGCAATTAAAAGGGCAAGACATGTTGCCTTATTACCGTACACAACATCTCTTGTATGATTTCCACAACCAGCCTGCAATACCTTGCCCCCTGATCATTGGTGTGTGCAAAAAGCCTGTCCCCTGAAACTGTATCAGTGTCTATCTACAAATACAGGAAGATATATTGATATGGCAGAAAGAAACATAAAAGATTCAGCAAATTGATCCTGGCAAAACAGGCACGGCATTTCATGGCAAGAGGAGGCGTCAGGGTTACAGAGACCAGAATATGCAGTTGCTGCAAAAATAAAAGTTACCCATGAAAAGCTGTTGCCTGACAGCTTTTTTTTATATGCCACACAGACCTGAAGCACAGCGCTCCTCCATAAATTGCTATTTTAGCCGCATTATTTATATGCAAAATTCAAGCATAGAAATATCTGAAAGAGGGTTTGTATGCTTGAACTCACACACCTTGATCTTGAGCGAACCCTCATCCTGTACCCAGTCACAAACAGATTTCGGGCAATAGCAATTTGCCTGGTCGTTACATCTGCCGGGTGTTCAATTACACTGCATGTAAACAGATTCCCGGTTTCAGAGACAAGGCATTTTTTACAAGATCAGAAAAAAACAGGATAATAATATATGCACAGAAAGGGAAATCCAAGCAGGGTATGGGAGTATATTGGGGTATATCAGGAAACTGCAAACAGTGATCTGTTTTATGTATCCGGAACAACATACACCGAAACAGTAAAACAGCCATTTATGAACAGGCAATAATGTAGCAGGAACAGCAGTGAACATTGTAAGGAACTGAGCCAGATTGCTATCTTTTGCCGTCTACTTTTCTTTATGTGATAATTCGATGAAAGTAACCGACTTTATTGGGTGTACCGGCTGGGTAGTCTTGTTTGTAATATCCTCTGTCTGTATCCCTGTCATAGGTCCGTTACTATCCCTTGTCACATCCCTTCCCTTTCTATATTATTCTTTTAAATTAGGACCTTATCAGGGTTTAAAAATTGCGGTAACAAGCATTGTTATTATCATGCTGTTTGCCTATAATGTCAGACAGGAACAACTTGTTGTTTTTGTTATTCAGTTTGCTGTCTTAGGGTTAATCCTGTCTATAATGTTTAAACATGGTTTTTCCCTTGGTCAGACTGTTGTTGTTGCCACTGGAGCAATACTTTGTATAAACATCGGTATCCTGGCCTTTATCTGCATGTTAAACGATACAAGTATTCATAATATAATTGCAAGTTACCTGCAGCACCAGATAAAATTAACCTTGCATGCCTATCATGAAATGGCAATCCCCGAAGACAGGGTTCTTGAACTCCAGACAAATGCATCATCATTGATAGATATTATTACTATAATTTTCCCTTCATTAATGACAATTGCTTCAGGCCTTATTGTGCTCCTTAATATTGGAGCAGCTACGGTACTCTTTAGATTAACAGGCCTGAAATATCCAGATTTTGCACCCATTGACAGATGGAGACCCCCTGAAAATCTGATCTGGGTAACTATTTTTTCAGGCTTTGCCATGTTTTTCTCAGACTGGCTAAGATCACTGTCCATCAACATTTTTATCGTCATGATTATGATATATATCTGTCATGGCTTTTCTATTTTATCGTTTTTCATGAACAGATATAATATAAAAACATGGGTCAAGATTCTTGTTTACTTCATATTTGCTTTTCAACAGATTTTCTGGGGCATGTTGGCCCTTATCGGTCTGTTTGACCAGTGGATAGATTTCAGAAAAATACAAAAAAATGATATTGCCTGACTGAAAGAACCTGCAAAGAGCATCCTTTATGCACTGCTACATAATCTTTTGATCGTTTAACACTAAAAAACATCTCCCTTGTGGACAAAAAACTGTATAATACCTGAAAATCAATGTTTGGTGTATTGGCATGATTCGTCAAGTTATTGGAAAACCTTTTTATGCAACCATGTCCTATGAGAGACGAACAAATGAAATTTATAAAAACAGACAGGATTACGGTCAATCCTGATATAATGAATGGGAAACCCTGTATACGGGGAATGAGAATAACAGTTGGTGCAATTACAGATCTCATTGTTTCAGGTGTCTCTTTTGAAGAAATTCTGGAATTATATCCCTACCTTGAAAGAGAGGATATCAAGGCGGTTATTTCCTATATATCATGGTGTACAGAGGAATATTTCCTTAAACCTGTAATGCCCTGCGTTACAGAACTAACCTATTCAAAAAAAACGATCACTGTCGAAAGAACGGCTTGAAAAACACTGTTAAACAGAAAAAAACATTACTAATGAAACTTTTCGGACAAAAGCAGGGAATCCCGCAGTTGACACCGGGATCATGAAAAAAGGCCGTTTACGGGTGGACACTAACCATAGTAAAACCGGCCAGGATATTATATGGCCTATTATATTTTTTTGACGGAGGAAACAGATGCAGATTATTTTAAACACTGAAGTGGACAACCTTGGTTTTGAGGGTGATATAGTGAATGTTGCGAGAGGCTATGCACGCAACTATCTTATCCCCAAAGGGATTGCAGTGGAAGCTACCACCCCTAATATCAAGGCATTTCAACTGAAAAAGAAAAAAATTGATGCAAAAAAATTAAAGGCACGTGAAGAGGCCATAAGGTTGAAAGAAAAAATTGATGAGATTGTCATCAGCCTGAGTCACAAGGCAGGTGAGGAGGGCAAGCTCTATGGTTCTGTGACCACTATGGATATTGCATCAGCACTTGAAAAAGAGGGTATTACCATAGATCGACGTAAAATTCTGCTCGAGCGGCCAATTAAAACGGTTGGTACATATGATGTAAATATTCGTATCTATCCAGAGGTCACAGGCACTATCAAGGTTATTGTAAATCCTGAAGAAAAAACAGAAGAGAACAATTAAACAGTGCCTCTTTAAAAACAGATTGTGGTCACTATCCAGTTTCCTATCCATAAATGAGAATCTTTGGACAAAATCAAGAAATCCCGCAGTTGACACCGGAATTATGCAAACCGGCCATTTATGGGTGGAAACCAAATAACCTGGATACCACAAAACTGGCAATCTATATATATAGTCTGCCAAAGTACGGAAAAAGAGCAACTCCTTCAACCCATTAAAATAAAAAGAGAAATGATGATTACAAGCTGATACACAGATTGCGGAATAACTCTGTTTTTTCCACTTTTTACAGAATCTGAAGCATCAGATGTTTTTACATAAAAATCAGACCATGCCTCAAACAACAACCAAGACACTTCCAAACATCTTAAAGGTTCCTCCACATAATACCAGCGCCGAGAAGGCCATATTAGGCGGTATCCTCATGAATACTGATGCCATTGGTCAGGTCATTGGTATTATATCCCCGGAAGACTTTTACAGTGAGGCACATTCATTCATTTTTGAGGGTATGCGGATTCTGTATGACAGAGGAGATCCTGTCGATATCATTACTCTTTCCAATATACTTTCATCAAGAAAGGTCCTGGAAAAGGCAGGAGGACAGGACTATCTTGTTTCCCTTGTTGAAGCTGTCTCAACTTCTGCCGGTATTGTATACCATGCCAAAATAGTAAGGGAGCTTTCTGTACGCAGGATGTTGATATCGCGATGTTCTGAAATTGCTGAATCCTGTTTCCATGAATGGGAATCAACAGAGGATCTCCTTGAACTTGCAGAACAATCCATCTTTGAAATTGCAGAAAACCAGGTAAATGAATCCTTAGACAGCCTGAAAGAGGTTGTTACAGGCAGTTTCAAAAAACTGGAAGGAATATCTGCTTCAAATGGTTTTGTAACAGGAACGCCATCCGGCTTCAAAGACTTTGATAAACTTACTGCCGGATTACAACCATCAGATCTGATTATTATAGCAGGCAGGCCAAGCATGGGCAAAACTGCATTTGCCCTGAACATTGCATATAATGCTGCAAAAGAAACAAAAAAAGCAGTGATTGTATTCTCTCTTGAAATGTCCAAATTGCAGTTAGGGATAAGATTGCTTGGCTTTGATGCCGGAATAGATGCATCAAAACTCAGGGCAGGTTTTTTAAGAGATAAGGAATGGGTCAAACTGACAGAATCCGCAAACAGATTGGCAGAATTACCTATTTTTATTGACGACACATCCGGCTTAAGTGTTTTGGAGATGAAGGCCAAATGCAGAAGACTGAAAAAAAAATCGGATATTGCTTTAATCATCATAGATTATCTTCAGTTAATCCACGGTAAAAAACATTACGAATCCAGACAAATAGAAATATCCGAGATATCAAGGACATTAAAGGCCCTGGCAAAAGACCTGAACACTCCTGTTATGGCACTGTCTCAATTGAACAGAAAGGTGGAAGACCGGCCAGGAAGAAAACCACAGTTATCCGATCTCAGAGAAAGCGGCGCTATTGAACAGGATGCCGATGTTATTGCCTTTATTTCCCGTAATGAGATGTATAACCCTGATTCTGAAGAAGATCGTAATATTGCAGAAATTATAGTAGCCAAACAGAGAAATGGCCCTACAGGAAAATTCAAATTAACCTTTCAAAAAGAATTTACACGCTTCAGAAATTATGTGGAGGGAAACCAGTTAGCACCTGTCCATAAGTAAATCCTGGATATTAATGTCCATGTCCTTCCGTAACCCTTAAAAAACATCTGTCGCCTAAAAAAGCTACGGTTGTCAAAACCGAGGCATTTTATCAAAACTTGCAAAAAAATTACTGCAGACAGGACAGGATGTCCTTTTTTCCAAGGATATCTTTTTAGCGGAATACAAGGTTTATCAGGTGGCAAAAGTCAGTGTTGTTATTCCGACATACAACAGAGGCAGAAGATTGTTAAGGGCAATCTCTTCTGTACTGTACCAGAGTTATAACAATATTGAAGTAATCGTTGTTGATGACGGATCTACAGATAACACCTGCAAACTGATAACCAGTTTTTTCAAAAACCGGATAACATATATCAAACACAAAAAAAACAGAGGGGTTTCCGTAGCAAGAAACAGAGGCATTCTTGCATCAAAAGCGCCCTTTATCGCTTTTTTGGATTCTGATGACTACTGGTTCCCCAAAAAGATACAGTCACAGATAGATTTCTTTGCAAACAATCCCGCGGCCGTTGCCTGTCAAACTGATGAGTTGTGGATAAGAAACGGCAGGCGGGTAAACCCAGGAAAGAGACACATTAAGATAGATGGCGACATCTTTAAGGCATCTCTCAGGCTATGCCTTGTCAGTCCTTCGGCTGTTATGATAAAAAAAAGTCTGTTTGACGAAATAGGCCTGTTTGATGAAACCCTGCCTGCCTGTGAAGACTACGATCTTTGGCTGAGGATTTCATGTCATTATCCCATTCATTTAATCAGAAAACCACTCGTTGTAAAAGAGGGAGGGCACAAAGATCAACTCTCGGCACAATACAGCTCCATGGATCTATTCAGAATCAAGTCCATTGCAAGGCTTTTACGCTCCAACCATTTGAACAGAGAATATATATTACTGGCACTGGATGAACTTGCCTATAAATGTCAAATATACAGCAGGGGCTGTATAAAACGGGGAAGAAAGAGTGAAGGGAGATTTTACGCAACCTTGCCCTGGATACTGAAAAAGGAACTTGAACTGCATACAGAATCCACATCCTGAACATAAACCACAAAAAGGTAGTCCTGCCATATCGTCACATCTGCAAACGCACAACACACTCACAGTCAAAACAAACAACTTATAAAACCAAACCGGCACAGACACTCCCACATCCGGGACTTATCAGGCAAAATTCTTTATGGATAAATCAGGAACAATGACAGTTTTTTCTGGCCTGGCAGCCAAAACAGCCTGAAACAAGGAAGAAAAGCCCCCTGCAACCATATCCTGTGCTACCTTTCACGGTTATTACAAACTGATACAGCTTATTCCTTCCCGGGAATAAACACGTTGACCTTTCCCTCCAGTTCCTTCTTAAACCTCAGTGCATCTTCCTTGTCTCCCACAATAGCTCCATAGTGCATCGGCACAGCAAGATCAGGCTTGATTGCAAGCGCTGCCTTTACTGCCTCTTCCGCTGTCATTACATATGTACCTGACACAGGAAGCAGGGCAATATCAACATTCAGGTCTTTCATTTCAGGAATAAAATCGGTATCTCCTGCATGGTATATTCGTGTACCTTCCATATCAATCACAAAACCGAGCCAACCGTTCTTCTTTGGATGAAAGTCCTTGTCCGTATTATAGGCAAAAACCGTCTCTATTGTAATCCCCTTGACGACTATTGATTCTTCCGGCTTAACGATTCTTATATCCCCTTTGAGCTTTTTTGCCGAATCTTTCTCTGTTACTATAACAGTGGATTCGCCCTGTATCTTTGACACATCTGCCGGCGAACAATGATCAAAATGCTCGTGCGAAATCAATATGATATCTGCCTCAGGTCCTCCAGATATGTTAAAGGGATCTATATATACAGTACATAACCCATCAAGACGAAACCCATCATGACCAAGCCAGTGAATATTATGTCTAAAATCATTTCTTATCATAGCAACACCTTCTTTCTGAAAAAGGATATTACATTACAATTGAATTATCCTGCCTAAAACAAGCAGCAGCAAATTTCCAATCAGGACCCCTGATTGCGCCAATACCTCAAACTTATTGCATATCTTGTATCAGCTCAATAATCAGGGGGATAACAGCGAACGTACTACCGGGGCAGAAGGATTTTTGCCGCTCCGGGCCTTTGGGCTGATCTTTTCAATGACTTATCTGCGGGGGACACTTGCCCCTTTTGCATTCTCGACTTCATCGAGCTGCGGCTTCCCCCGCTGACAAGTCACGAAGACACGTCGTCCTCCCGGCAATCGCATCAGAAAAACCCTCCTGCCCCTATTTATTGAGGTATTACCACATCTTTAATATTTGGATCACCAGATATCTTCACAGATGCGGGCATTCCGGTATTTTCTGTTTTATTTTTTTCTTTCGGTGCCAAAACCTTTGCAGATGTTGCTCTTGCAACCTGAATCTAAGCGTAAAAGGTCAACAAGCCTGCGCAACTGTTCATCTGATGAAAAATGAAGAATGATTTTCCCTCCTTTCTTCTTTGGTTTTATCTCCACCTTTGTATCAAAAACATTTTTCAAAGATTTTTCAATCAAACTCAGATATTGTTTCTGCTCTGATTCCTTGTTGTCTACTGCTGCTTTTTGCAGTCTTATCCGTTTTGCCAGCATCTCCAACTGATGAACAGACAACCTGCTCCTGACAATGGCATCACGAAGCCGTTTCCTGTCCACGGGAGATTCCACCCCCACCAAAACCCTTGCATGGCCCATACTCAAACGACCATCAATAACATCCTGCTGATAGGATGTTGGCAATTTTAAAAGCCTCAGCAAATTGGCAACATAAGAACGATCCCGTCCGAGTTTTTTTGCAAGAGCCTCCTGGGTATAACCTGCCTCCTCCATCAGTTTTTTATATGCAGCAGCCTCTTCGATTGCATTCAGGTCCTGTCTGTGCACATTTTCAATCAAGGCCAACTCAAGAGATTCTGCAGGCGTTACCCCCCTGACAACCACAGGAACCCGATCAAGGCCCACCCTTTTTGCGGCCCGCCATCGCCTTTCTCCTGCTATAAGCTGATATCCCTCCCCTTTTCTGTTAACAAGAAGAGGGGTCAGGATTCCATTTTCCATAACTGACTGTACCATTTCATCCATCTCCCGAGCACTGAATTGCTGTCTCGGTTGATTGGGATTAGGTTCAATGGCATTTACAGGACATTGAAAGAAACCGGAACCTGAAGCCTCTATTTTGTCCGCATCCGGAATAAGGGCGGCAAGCCCCTTGCCAAGTGCTTTTCTTTTAGGCATATCCTTACTCTCTTTTTGCTATTAACTCTTTTGCAAGAGACAGATAGCTCTGAGCCCCCTTACAAGCAACATCATACAAAATAACCGGCATTCCATAACTCGGTGCCTCACTTAAACGCACATTACGTGGAATAACCGTCTTAAACACGTTTCCCTTAAAATGCCTTCTGACCTCCATGTCTACCTGTTTTGCCAGATTGTTTCGCTTATCATACATGGTCAAAACCACTCCAGCTATACCAAGATCCGGATTAAGTGCGTTACGCACAGCCTTCACTGTCTTGAGCAGCTCCGACAACCCCTCCAGGGCATAATACTCGCACTGCAGCGGAACAAGCAAAAAATCAGCCGCAGACAGGGCATTCAGGGTCAGCAAACCAAGAGAAGGCGGACAATCAAGAATAATATAATCGTATCTTTCTCTGAGTTTAGCAATACCTTTTTTAAGGCAAAACTCTCTTCCCTCCATAGCAGAAAGCTCTATATCAGCCCCTACCAAATTCTCTGTTGCGCCCACAATATCCAGACCTTGAAGCCTGGTGTCCAAAATCACCTCAAATGGATCAAGGGCATCAAACAAAAGATCGTAAAGTCCTTTTTTTACATCTTCCTTGTCAAATCCAAGGCCTGTTGTGGCATTGCCCTGAGGATCGCAGTCTACCAAAAGGCAACGTTTCTCTGCTGCCGCAAGGGAGGCAGAAAGGTTTACTGCAGTTGTTGTTTTCCCAACTCCGCCTTTCTGATTTGCTATAGCTATAACATTCGCCATTACATACCAGCTCCAAAGAACAATCCTGACCCGCTTTCAAAAACAGGCTCAGGACAACAAACAAGATCAGGGATATCCGAAACAACCATTAATGTTTCACGTGAAACATTAATGGCCCTGAAAACTATATAAAAAGGTTGTCCTCCGACACATAAAAAAGGACGAAACGCCAAGATATTTCAGTGATTACAGCGTGTTATCAGCAGGTCAGGCATGTGTTTCCGCACCATAAAGCAACTGTCATTTTCCATCCTTTTCAAAAGAGAAACCTATGAGCCTGTCCAGCAATTCAGAAAAAGAGAGACCGTATACCCGAGCAGCAAGGGGAAAGAGGCTTGTTTTTGTCATCCCGGGAATAGTATTGGTTTCAAGAAGATACAGATCATTACCGCGAACAATAATATCTGTTCTGCTCCATACAGAGCACATAAGGGCATTATGGGCATCCTTGGCCATATCGCGGGCCTTGACAGCAATATGCTCAGGGATATCAGCAGGACAGATATCCTGTGTTTTTCCTTTTGTGTATTTTGCACTATAATCAAAAAAAGGAAAATTTTTATCCGGTATTATTTCTACAACAGGAAAAACCTCAAGGTTTTTATTGCCAATTACACATACCGAAATTTCTCTCCCTTCTATATATTCTTCTACCAGCACCTCATTGCCAAACCTGAAGGCTTTTTTAATGCCGTCCCTCAACTCCTTTTCAGTCTGGCATAAAGAAACACCTATGCTGGAACCTTCTGAAACAGGTTTTACAATCGTAGTCTTCCCAAGATATGCCGTTATTGCATCCGGATAAAAGACATCCCCACGATGAAGAACAATATCATTAGGCACCTTGAACGCCCTTAGCCTGAACACCTCCTTGGAAAGCCTTTTATTGAACGAAAGGGCACTTGCAAGCACACCTGAGCCTACAAAAGGGATGCCAAGAACCTGCAACATACCCTGCATTCTTCCATCTTCACCATATTTGCCATGAAGCAGGCTAAAAACAACATCCACACGCTCCCTGTCTGTAACAAGGCGACATATATCCCTTGAAGGGTCCAGCATAACAACATCATACTTGGTTTTATCCAAGGCACCATATACTGCTTTTCCACTCTCCAGCGAAATATTCCTTTCCTCGGACCATCCTCCGGCCAACACAACAACTTTTGTTTTTGTCATTGAAATTTCCTCTATTTTAGCCGAATTTTAGAAATATTGGAGGGAGACACTTCAAAAACCACACAGAAAGCCAACAGCATCCTGACACTACACATTATATTTTACATGTTTTTACAACAAGATACAACAGCAAAAAACATATTGGAAAAGACACAGCAAATTTTAATACCTTAAACAGAAGACAATACAAGAGTAAAAATAACAAAAAAAGGAGAAAATCAAAGCATTCACGAGATATCACTTATTAACATTCCTTACAACAACAAAAACAGAACAGTTAAGTTGTTGAATTGACAGTTTAATTCCTCCAAGCAAAACAAGCTGTTTTTTAAGACATTTACAAACAACAACAAAAAAAAACTTATAAAATAAAAATGTTAGAGTCTGTAAAAAAACAAACATCCAGCCTGCCAAAAAACATTGATCCTTCCTTTTGACAGCAATCCTTACAGCGAATAAAAATAACAAGCACAGATGGTTTGCAATTCTGAAACTTTACAATGCAACCTTACAATGCAAAAACCTCGAACAAAGAGTGTTTTTGCTCACACCATCCTGTTACCAAAAGACCTTAAGATATGTAAATTATTCAAAGCGTTAAACCTGAGTAACACCTGTTTGCATTTGAACATGTGCAAATATTGCACAAATGGCCCTTTACAGACGAAATTAACCTTTCAACCTAACAAACAGTATCTCAAGTTGGAGCAAGGTATGAATACCATATGGGAAAATGCAAAGACCAAAATGGAAGGAACACTTCCTCAAAACAGTTTTTCTCTCTGGATAAAACCTCTAAAGGTAATAGGATATAACAGCAAGACCCTTTCTCTTGGATGTCCTAACAAATTTTCTGCCAACTGGATAACAGAAAACTATCTAAATATCATAAGAGAGAGCATATATAGTGTTGCAGGACACTCTGTTGAAATCAAACTGACAACCTACAAGACAAAACAGGATCATTCAACTGTTCCTGACACTCCCGATATAAAACAGCTTTCCTTGCCTGATACGGATCAATACACCAACAAAAGACATATAAACACCAGGATGTGTCTCAATAAAAACTTTGTCTTTAATCGTTTTGTAGTAGGCCCTTCAAACGAATTTGCCTACTCTGCCTCCAACGCCTTTGCACGAAGCCAGTCATGGGATTACCAGACACTTCTGATGCTGGCTGATACAGGTCTTGGTAAAACCCACCTTTCACAGGCAGTTGGACATTCCATTCTGCAACAAAATCCGGAAAGCAAGGTTTTTTATATAACAGCTGAAGACTTCACAAACGAGATGGTATTATCTTTAAAAACCAACAAGATAGAAGAATTTAAAAACAAATACCGTCATATGTGCGATGTCCTTCTTCTTGAAGAAATCCAGTTTCTGAGCGGCAAGGAAAAAACCCAGACAGAACTGGGATACACCTTAGATACCCTGATGAATGACAAAAAGAAGATTGTATTTACCAGTTCCTTACCTCCAAAAGACATCCCCAGAATGTCAAAGGTACTGTCATCACGTCTTACCTCCGGACTGATTACTACTATAGACAGCCCTGACTATCAGACAAGGTATGATATTATTGCAAGAAAATCTGCTGAACAGGGCCTGCGGCTTTCTGAAAAGATAATTGCATTCCTTGCAGACTGTCTCAAACAGGATGTACGACAGATAGAAAGTGTCCTGCATTGCCTTAAGGCAAAATCAGAACTTCTTAACATAAATATAGACATGAGTCTCGTCAAGGATGTGGTTTCCAGCTTTGTATCTGAAAAACCCTCGATAACCTTGTCATTTATTCAAAATCTTGTTGCAAAATACTTCAAGGTTGAACCGGAGCAAATACAATCCAGATCAAAAAAAAAGATATACGTGTACCCCCGCAATATTTACATATACCTTGCCCGATGCCATACAAATCACACACTTGAAAACATAGGCAAAACGCTGAACCGCAGTCATTCCGCCGTAATTTATGCATCCAACCTTGTTGAACATAAAATGAAAACCGATTCAAAGATAAGGAAAGAAATAAATTTTTTAAGTCAAAAAATAGAGGAAAAAAGGCAATGAGTCTTACAGAACCAGCACTGCCTAAAAAAAACAAATGGTTATGGATTGTTGCACTGGTATTCTGTCTGTTGGCATCCTATCTTGCCATTATTGCAATAACATCCATTGTTATAGCTATTAACCATGTTTCGGAATCAGGCTTCTGGGTGCCTCTTGCCTTTGGCATTATTGCATCTATTGTTGTAATCCTGCTGTATTACAGTACTGTTATAATATGTTTGAGATTAATGAAAAAGGTATCTGCTGAACAACAGTTTTGACAAGTTTCCGGTTACCTGCACTTATTAAGGAACAGATTTTTCTACAATGTCTGTTCCTTATCCACATCTGCATAAAATGACTTGAGAAAATTTTCATCTTTTGGAGACAGGTTAAACCGGTTAGATGCCTCTTGAATCAGTGTTGTTATCTTTTTATGGTTATCCTCCTTGCACATTGAAGAAATCCACTTGACCGCCTTGCGTATCTTTTCTCCCTTCACCTCTATTGTTGCCATATCATTGCCCTCTGTTGTCACTACAGGTTAATAAAAACATAACAGGTATCCTTAAAACAACTCTATCATGACATTGAGGCTTTTCCAATGTCTTATATGCATTAGACAGCTACCTTGTCTGAAAGAGAACATCTGTATCAGCTCAATAATAAGGGGGATAACAGCAAACGCACCACCGGGGCAGGAGGATTTTTCTTCTGCTCCTGCCCCTATTTATTGAGCTATTACGAACAGCCTTCAAGAACAGGACAGAGATGAAAGCCCTTTACACAGACAAGTCTGAAGTACCGGGCACATCGCCTTCATTATTCGTTACGGACGGTAAAAAAGGTCCATAAACACCGGTTTGTTTGAAATCAGGGCATGAAAACAAAAATACAAGGCAAAATGAATACCTGCATAATGTACAAACTAACTCGCATAGCCATTTGGATTCCGCTTCTGCCACCGCCATGTGTCCTCACACATCTCCCTTAACCCCTTTTCTGCCTTCCAACCCAAAAACTGTTCTGCCCGTGACGGGTCTGAATAACACGAGGCAATATCTCCAGGACGCCGGGAAGCAAATCTGTAAGGAACGGCTTGACCGCTTGTTTCCTCAAAGGCCTTTACCATCTCAAGCACACTGTAACCTTTGCCCGTACCCAGATTAATCTCAAAGCAATCCGGCTTTTCAAGCCGTTCAAGGGCCTTTAAGTGTCCTTTGGCAAGATCTACTACATGGATGTAGTCTCTAACACCTGTACCATCAGGAGTTGGATAATCATTCCCCCAGATATTAAGACAGTCACGACGTCCAGAGGCAACCTGGCTGATAAATGGCATAAGATTGTTTGGAATATCCCGGGGATCTTCTCCAATCAGTCCGCTTTTGTGTGCGCCTACCGGGTTAAAATAACGCAGGATTGCTATACGCCATTCGGGTTGGGCCCTGTACAGATCACGTAGCATATCTTCAATAACAAGCTTTGTTCGGCCATAGGGATTGGTTGATGACAGGGGGTGGTCTTCTGTCAGGGGCAGCCACTGGGGTTCACCATACACAGTGGCAGATGAACTGAAAACAATTCTGTTGACACCACAGGCATTCATGGCCTCTAACAGCCGCAAACAACCGACTACATTGTTATCATAGTATTCCAGGGGCTTTTCTACTGATTCTCCTACCGCTTTAAGACCTGCAAAATGAATTACCGCATGACATCTGCTGTCTGCAATGGCCAACTCCAAAGCAGGCCTGTTGCGAATATCACCCTTTACAAAGACCAACTCCTTGCCCGTGATACGTTCTATCCGGCGTAAGGCCTCGGGATGACTGTTGCTCATGTTATCAAACACAACAACCCTGTACCCGGCATCAAGCAGTTCAACACAGGTATGGGAACCTATATATCCTGCTCCTCCTGTAACAAAAACCGTCAATATCTTATGAGAATCAACCATCAATATCTCCATCCTTTTATCCATACTTCAGGTTTTCCTGATCCGATAGACATACAGCGCTATTATAAAAGATGACATTTTTTAAAGACTCATGTTGGATCGTGTCCTGTCCCGGAACAGGGAAGATAAAAACCCGAACAGCACAGCCCTGCTGTTTTTGAGAAGCACAATTCGGGTTTACCCGAACGTTCTTGCAGGTTTCTGATTTCGTTCCCCAAATATTTTTGTGCCTATTCTTACAAGATTTGCTCCCTCTTCAATAGCCACAGCGTATGAATCGGACATACCCATGGACAGATAAGTCATCTGTACGTTAGGGATATCAAGGGCTTTTATCTCTTCAAACAGTTCCCTGGTGCATCTAAAATACGGTCTAAGATATTCAGCATCAGCCGAAAACGGTCCCATGGTCATAAGGCCTTCAACAGAAACATGATCAAAAGAGGATATATCTTTAATAAAGGCCACCGCATCTTCAGGCATTACACCCGTCTTCTGTGTCTCTTTTGCACTGTTGATTTCCACAAGAACAGACATGGATCGGCCTGCACTTTTACAGGCATTGTTAATAGCCTTGACAAGCTTGATAGAATCTACGGTTTCTATCATATCAAATATGAGCACAGCCTTTTTTGCCTTGTTGGACTGCAAATGACCTATCATATGCCATTTTGCCCTGTGCCCCACCACCTTAAATGCGACTTCTGCCTCCTGCACATAGTTCTCTCCTATAATTTCAATACCTGCTTCCACCGCCTCCAATACCTCTTCAGGGGTCCTTGTTTTTGCTGCTGCTACAAGTTTAACATCATCAGGAAGCTCCTTTAATATCTTCGTTACATTTTCCTTTATCATCTCCTTTTCTCCGCACAATCAAACAGGAACATAATGGTAATCAGTTGTCGCATATGTTATGTTTATATCCATAAAAAAACACAGCATGCAACAGCCCTTAGTTTATTGTTTACAGTTTTATTATAACCATATGAGTATTATAACACTACAAGGAGGGATTCAAATGTCGGATAACACAAAAAAATACAAAGACAAGACATTGCCCGAAACATGGGAGCCCATTTCATCTGTTGTTGATGCATTAAAACAGACAGCAAAAAATGGAAATATTTCATGCCGCATGGCAACAAAAATCGCAGCAGATCTCAATATAAATCCAATAGAGGTAGGACGTACAACAGACTTTCTCGGTATTAACATCGTAAAGTGCCAGTTAGGTCTGTTTGGTTACAAACCTGAAAAAAAAATAATAACACCAGCACAATCAATATCAGCAGAACTTGAAAGTGCAATTATCGATGCCTCAACCAACGGACGGCTTACATGCAAGGCAGCCTGGGATATCGCATTCCGGTTAAGAATCAGCAAGATGGATGTGTCTTCTGCCTGTGAAACCATGGGCATAAAAATCAAGAAATGCCAGCTGGGTGCCTTTTAAGCGATTGTATCGTTTCCACTTCCCTGTAAATCTTATCAAGGTCTTCTGAAATCTGTCCCGTACGAATACTTAACTTGTTATCTGATATCATACGATATTTGTCAGGTCGTCTATTAATCAGATCCACAATATGTTCAGGGTTTACATCATGATTATCTGCAAAGGTAACAGAAACAGTCTTGGGACCAATATCCAGTTTTGTTATATAGAGCTGTTTCAGCAGAATCCTGATAGACATAAGCCCAAAGAGATTTTCAACCTCTTTGGGCGGAGTTCCAAAACGATCTTTTATTTCCTCTTCCATAGCAACAAGTTCGCTTGCTTCAACAAGAGAGGATAATCTCCTGTACAGATTCAACCTTACATCAGTATCAATAATATAATCTCCCGGCAGATAGGCAGGAATATCTATATTTATTTCAGGGTTAATATCATCATGCCATTCCTCTCCCTTGAGTTCCGCCACTGTACGTTCCACAAGCTTAAGATACAGTTCATAGCCTATACTGGAGATATGGCCGGACTGCGAAAAGCCAAGGATATTACCTCCTCCACGAATCTTCAGATCATGCATTGCAAGATGAAGACCCGCTCCAAGATGAGAAAAATCCATTAACGCCCTCAGCCTCTTTTCTGCATCCTTTGTAAGTTTTGTTCCATCGGAAACAAGGAGATAGGCATAGGATTTTTTGTCTGACCTGCCAACACGCCCGCGCAGTTGATATATCTGTGCCAGGCCAAGCTGCTCTGCCTGATCAATTATAATGGTATTTGCAGACGGAATATCAAGACCTGATTCTATAATAGATGTGCAAACCAGAACATCAGTTTTCCCGTCAAGAAAATCCAGCATTGTTCTTTCCAGATCCTTTTTCTTCATCTGGCCATGTGCTATGGCTATTCTTGCCTCAGGTGCAATCTGTCTTAATCTCGATGTTACAACATCCAAATCATATACTCTGTTATGAACAAAAAACACCTGGCCTGACCGTGCCAGTTCATTGCTAATCGCCTTACGGATAAGATCTGTATCATATTTTGACAGAACAGTCTGAATTGACAGCCTGTCTGCAGGCGGTGTTTCAATCACACTAAGATCACATACCCCCATCAGGGAAAGATGAAGTGTCCTTGGTATGGGTGTAGCAGTAATGGCTAGGACATCAACTGTTGCCCGGTATTTTTTCAGAAGTTCCTTCTGTTTGACCCCGAATCTCTGCTCTTCATCAATTATCAAAAGCCCCATATCCGCAAATTTAACATCTTTTTGCAGCAACCTGTGCGTTCCTATTACAATGTCTACCTTTCCGGATCTGAGGTTCGCAAGAAGTTCTGACTGCTGTTTTCTGGTCTTAAACCGGCTTAACACACCAATACGGACACCAAAAGGATCCATTCGTTTCTTAAAAGTCTGAAAGTGCTGTTCAGCAAGTACCGTTGTTGGAACAACAACGCCGACCTGCTTGCCGTCAGACACGGCCTTGAATGCAGCCCTTAGCGCCACTTCGGTCTTACCGAAACCTACATCCCCGCATATAAGCCTGTCCATAGGCCTTTCAGAGGTCATATCATCAAGGACAGCTTCAATTGCCCTGTTCTGGTCTTCGGTTTCTTCATGCTCAAAGGTAGCCTCAAATTCCCTGAAGTAATGATCCGGAGGTGAGAAGGCATAGCCTTTCTTGTAACTGCGAAGTGCATAAATCTCAACAAGCTGTTTGGCAACACGCGTAACTGCCTTTTTTGCCTTCTGCTTTACTACATGCCAGGAATGCCCGCCCAACTGGTCAAGTGCAGGTTCCCTGTCGTCTGCCCCGGCATATTTCTGCAAAATGCTGACCCTGTCGGCCGGTATATAAAGCTTGGCATTGTCTGCATAGTGTATCAGAACAAATTCATTGACCCTGTTGTTCATTTCTATCTTAACAAGGCCATGATACTGCCCTATACCATGATCCTCGTGAACAACAAAATCACCTGACTTTAACTGACTGAAACTCGACCAGGCAAGGGGCTTCTGATCTGCCTTTGCCTTGCGTCCTGCATAGGCCCTTTTTACACCAAATATCTCATCTTCACTGATTACAAAAAGCCCTATCTCTTCATAGATAAAACCTTTGGCCAGATTGCCAATACATATATACAAACCCGGATCTTCAGGAATCTCGGACCATGATGATACGATCTGTTTTACCTGGAATTTCTTATAGGTAAACAGAATCTCCTGTAACCTTGCTGCCTGTTTTTCCGTACGACACACAAGCACTATCTGTGCTCGCATATCAATCCACCGGGAAATTTTCTCCACAAGGGGTGCAAGGGAAAATTTTTTCTTGTCAGAGAGACGCAGCTGGATATTGTCCTCCAGCTCAAACCGGCCTGTTACGTGAACAGTGACACCCTGTCCGGTTTCCGTATCCAGACCAAGGGTATCAAGATACAACCGCTGGTATTGTCCCATTGCCCCGGCAATATCTTCATACGGTACCAGCAGACCTTCAGTATTCGGAAAAGGCACCGCCTGCAATGATGCCTCCCTGCAATACTTGTCTGTCTCTGCCATATATTTTTTTTGAGTTTTTTCAAATATCCTGGGTGCTGAATGATACCTTACAAGGGTAAGCAGACAGTTATCAGGCACATAATCAAACAGGACATCGGGGTGTTCAAAAAAATGGTTTAACCACGCCTCCTGACCCGGAAATCTCCATGTTTCCTTATCCTGCACAGGAAGCCTGCCCATTAATCTGGCCCGTTTTATATTTGCATCATCAGTTATAATTTCCAGGGCAGGAAGTAAAATCGCATTTTTAAAATGTTGAACAGATCTCTGGCTGACAGGGTCAAAACTTCTGATAGATTCAAGACGGTCTCCCCAAAACTCCAGCCTTATGGGCATAAAATAAAAAGGTGAAAAGATATCAATAATACCGCCACGAATAGAGTAATCTCCCCAATATTCTACAAGCGATACCCTCTGGTAACCACCAATCTCAAGTTTCCTTAACAAGGAATCCCTGTCTATCTCTTCTTCTGTTTCTATGTATTCAGCAAAATTAACAAGGGCCTGTTTAGGCATAATCCTGAAAAACAGGTTATCAAGGGAGGTAACCACCACAGGGTTTTTGTTGGATACAAGGGCATAAAGCGCCTGAATACGTTTGGCAATGACCTCCCTGTTGGGGCTCAGTCCGGTTAAAGGCGACACATTGTAGGCTGGGAACTCAAAAATACGCATACCTTCTGTTGATTCAGATCCATTCAAACGCGACATAAAAAAGCGGAGTTCTTTTACAAGTCGTAATGCATCTCTTTTATCCGGAAGCACAATAAGGGAAGGCCTGTCAAAATCCATCAAAAAACATGAAAGGAAACAGGACAATGCCGTTCCACTCAGCCCTGTTACAGCAATTTGCTGTTCGCCCTTTTGAACCGCCTTTTTTAATTCTGATAAGGATTTGTTATTTCTTATCATTTAAGCTCTTACTTGGTATGGTCAGGTTCGTGAATAAAAATTATTTAGTGCCCCTAATCACCACAAATGATCCCTTGCCAGATCCTTTCTCTACTGACTCTGCCTCTGTTATTTCCGGCAAGACATGAAAAATTGTCTGAACAAAGCTGAAATTTCTGAACCCTGCGCTTTTCATAAGATCTGTTACATCATCCACAGAATAAAAATCCGCTATACGGTAAAAAACATTTTGATTTTTAAATTTAAGGTATTGACGGCCAACAACGGACTCCCTGTCAATAAACCCTACCAGAAAGACACCGCATGGTCTTAAAACCCGCTTTACTTCACGAAAGGCCTGCAAGACGTTATCGAGAAAACATATCGTAGTTACCATCAACACAAAATCAAATACATCTGCTGCAAAAGGAAGATCTTCTCCAATACCTTTAACAACCAGAATACCCTTTTTTGCAGCCTGCATTAACATGTTTATGGAAGGATCCACACCAAAACGAACACGTAGAGGCGCTGCAAACAATCCCGTGCCTACACCCACTTCAACACCTTTACCGCAGGCAGGCAAAAGTGCTCTTACTGCATTCAGTTCAGACTGGTATGCAAATCTGTTTTTCACAAACCAGTCCTCATATCTTTCCGTGTAATCTTCAAACGGAGATATACGCGCCACAATTATCTCCTCTTAACACATAGCAGCCACAAATGACCATTTTTCGCAATCTCACTGTACCAGAATACGTTAAAAACTATCATATTTTATACACAGGGATTAAAAACCATGTGTTTTACTCACATGCATCGATTAACCTGTCAAAATCTGACTCCTTGTTATCAAGCCTGTTAAGCAGGGCCTCAAGGTCATTATACAAACTGCCTATATCCGACTGAAGATTGCGTATTTTCTTTGACAATCTGGCTATCCTGTCTCCGTTTCCCTGTTTCGATGCCTCAATGGCCTCCATGTTGTATTTTTCAAGAAGAGATTCAGAGGACTCTATCTTGGCTTCCACTTTTTCAATATCCTGTTTTATAACCTTTATTGCCTGAGAACGTTCAAAAATCAGCCTTGATTTTTCACGTCGCAAACTACGCCTGTTTTTTTTGAGACCAACATCCTGACCAGAAACAGTCCTTTTAGGGGATGGATTGGAATCTACAATGTTATCCCATCCAACCTTATCAAGAAATCTGGCATATGAACCGTCAAAAAGATCAATACCATTATCCTTGAACACCACAAGACGGTCAGCAAGGGCATGAAGAAACATCTCATTATGGGTGACCATTACAATAGCCCCGCCAAAATTATTCAGGGCCATTAACAAGGCATCATTTGATTCCATATCAAGGTGGTTTGTAGGTTCGTCAAGAAGCAAAAGATTAACGGGACTTGCAAGAAGTTTCCCTAACATTACCCTGCTTTTTTCTCCTCCTGATAATACACTTGTTTTTTTAAGGGCATCATCCCCGCCAAACATCATGGCGCCACAGATATTCCGTGCTGTCTGCCGATCAATATGAGGTGAGGATGCAAGGATCTCTTCTTCAACAGTATAATTAGGGTTGAGATTTTCCACATTTGTCTGTTCAAAAACTCCGGATTTCACCTCGGTATGACGGGTAATCCTGCCGGAATCAGGAGAGATAGCACCACTCAGAATCTTTAACAGTGTCGTCTTTCCCCTGCCATTAGGCCCGACTATGCATATCCTTTCCCCTGCCATTATTGAAAAACTGAAATTTTTGATAATAAAATCATTTGGCCTGTAAGCAAAAGATATATTCTCTGCCTGCAACATATATTTTCCCTTGAACGGCAACACCTTGAAAAAAAATTCAAGATGTTTTTCCTTTTTTATTTTCTGCTTGCTTTCAGTCTTTTCAAGGGTCTTGATTCTGGATTTTACAAGGTTGGCCAGTCTTGCCTTGGCCCTGAAGCGATTGATAAATATCTGGACCTCTTTTCTCCGCTTTTCGTCATTAATGCGTGTCTTTTCGTACACCTCCTGATCCTGGACGATCCAGGCATAATATTTTTCCGTAGTACCTGCAATCTTGCGAGCCTTCTTCCTGTAGATTCCCACAATATGGGTAACCACACTATCCATGAACGCCCTGTCATGTGATATCAACATCAGTTCGTTTGGCCAGGTTTTAAGAAAATTTTCCAGCCATCGTATTGATGTAATATCAAGGTAGTTTGTAGGTTCATCAAGGAGAAGAAGGTCAGGAGCAGAAACAAGCGCCTTTGCAAGGTTAAGCCTAACCTGAAATCCGCCTGAAAACTCGTCAGGATGTCTGTGCAAATCTTTCAGGGCAAATCCCAGACCAACAAGTATTTTTTCCACCTTCCATTCATGGTTCTGTTCATTCAAGGGAAGGGCCTTTTTACCCTCGCCCAGAATCGAATTTTCTGTAAAGACAAGTTGCTGCTTTGCATAAGCTATGCGATAATTCTTAGGAATGGTTATGGAGCCTTTATCCGTTTCCTCCTCGCCCGCTATCAGTTTAAACAACGTTGTCTTGCCATGTCCATTTCTGCCAACAATACCAACCCGTTCCCGCGGGTTCAATTTAAAATTCAGTCCTTCAAAAAGTACATTTCCGCCAAAACTTTTAAAAACATTTTCAACACTGATCACGGTATTACCCTGCACACCAGTTTCCAACACTGCTTTTTTATATTAATTTTTAATGTCTATATAGAAAAGGGATGGTTTGTTAACGATCAAGGCATGCGGAATTTCCAATAACAGACATGAGATACTCCGGGGATTAAGGCCTGAATATAACAAGGCGGATAAAATAGCCAGCCATGGGATTACTAATGAAACATGGCCGTAACAAGACCTATCAAGCCTCCGAAAACACCCCCCCATACCACAAGCCAGCCAAGATGCTTGCGTATCATATCCTGGATTATCTCCTTGACCATTTCAGGCGTCAGTTCATCAAGACGCCTTTTTACAATCTGCTCGATCTTGTGTATAACATCATCAATATCTGCTGTATGTTTCAGTACTGTTTTAATTTCATCCTTCATGGAATTACTGCCTGCAATTTCCGTAAAGGTCTGTTTGATCTTGACAGTAAAAGATTCTTTCATGGGCATTAATGCCCCAACTCCGCCTATCATACTGAGCATGGGAGCGAAAGATGACTCTGAAATTACACTAAGGATAGCATCAAACGAAGGGCTGAAATCTATCTTTTCTATCACAGGCGTAAGGTCTATGCCTTCAGAAGCAGAATGTGAAAAAAAATGTTCTATATTCTCCCGGGTAAAGAACTGTCCCATAACAAGTTCATGTATGCCTGTCTTAAAATCCTCAAATCTTGCCGGTATAACACCGGAACCGTATAATCCAGGAACCTTTTCAAATAACATGTATATTGCCAGCCAGTTCGTTATTGCCCCTGACAGGGCAAACAGTCCCATACTGTATAATATTTCTATATGCAACAGCAGACCTGCCATAAAACACAAAAAAGCTGAAATATTTGTAATTAGGCTTTTGTTGATCTTTGACATAACTCCTCTCCAGTCTCTTAATCTCTATAAACCAAAGCAGTACGATTTTATCATGACGCAGTGTTTATATCACAGATAAAATCTGCATTCAATTTTTTCAAATATAACCTTCCTGCTTCAAGAAACCTATTGTACAAGATGTTGTAAAAAGCTGTTTTTACGCTTTATGCCAACCGATGGGCAATAAACTCCATTGATTTTCATACAATCATCTTTTCTCCATACCCAACAGCCTTGGCAAAAGGTAATCCCAATGTTAAAATTCTGATTTCATATTGACATGACCTGTTTGAACGGTTAGGTATATTTTACTATAAAAACCTTTGTTCCGGTTTAACACATATCTTGTTTCCATCTGTTCTCCATCCTCAGACAGATTGTGGGGCATTATCGAGTTTCCAGTACGGAAATAAGATATTTTCACATATCTTGTTCATACAGGGCAGGTGAAAATATCGGGCAAAAGGAAACGTTATTCAATGAAAAACCACTGCCTTGCAGTAAAATCAAACACCTAAACAGGGATGAAAACCTGGAACATCTACTGTGCCCTGCATTTGTCAATGGGTACTGTATTGCAAAACATCCTGATTGTTGGTTGGGTATACCTTGGCATGCTCATAATAATAAAAGGTTGATACATGGAACTATGTGATAAAACCGCTGCCGAACTGGCACAAATGTTAAGGAGACGAGAAACAAGCTCACGTGACATAACCAAATCGGTACTTAAACGCATAAAGGAAAAGGAAGCAAGTATCAATGCCTTCATAACTATCCTTGAAGAACAGGCATTGAAACAAGCAGATGAAGCAGACAAGAGATTTAGTAAAGGAAAACCCAAATCTTTCATAGATGGCATTCCTGTCGCTATTAAAGACAATCTGTGTACCAGAAATATAAAAACTACCTGTGCATCCAGAATACTGAAAGATTACATTCCTTCCTACAATGCTACAGCAGTCCAAAAAATTTTAGATCACGGTGCTGTTCTTGTAGGAAAAACCAACCTGGATGAATTTGCCATGGGTTCTTCCACTGAAAACAGTATATTCGGGGCTACACGTAATCCGATCAGCACAAACTGCGTTCCAGGCGGGTCAAGCGGAGGCTCTGCCGCGGCTGTAAAAGCAGGAGAGGCTATATTGGCCATAGGATCAGATACGGGCGGATCCATACGTCAGCCTGCCGCATTCTGCGGTGTTACAGGCATAAAACCAACCTATGGAAGGGTTTCGAGATACGGGCTCATAGCATACGCATCTTCTCTTGATCAGGTAGGGGCAATAGGAAAAACCACACAAGACTGTGCCCTGCTTCTTAATTCCATATGCGGATATGACAGACGGGATTCAACTTCTATCAAAACCGATGTCTGCGATTTTACCGTTAACCTGAAAAAAGGCGTCAGGGGAATAAAAATAGGACTACCCAAAGAATATTTCGTAAAGGGCCTGGACTCAAGAATACAGAAGGCTGTTATGAATGCGGCCGGATTGATGGAAAAACATGGAGCAACCATTGTTGAAGTTTCTTTGCCCCATACAAAATATGCTGTTAGCACCTACTATATTATAGCCACCTCAGAGGCAAGCAGTAATCTGGCCAGGTTTGACGGAGTCAAATATGGTCTCAGAAAGACAGATGAGGGTGGCAATCTTAAAGACATGTACGAAACCACAAGGGGAGAAGGATTTGGCAGAGAGGTAAAACGCCGTATAATGTTGGGTACATATGTACTTTCAGCAGGATATTACGATGCCTATTACCTCAAGGCACAGAAGGTAAGGACCCTGATACAGCAAGATTTTAACAAGGTCTTTGAAGATGTGGACTGCCTTTTCAGCCCAGTATCACCTGTGCTTCCTTTTGCAATAGGTGAAAAGACAAAAGACCCCTTAAAGATGTACCTTGTGGATATTTATACCGTTTCTCTTAATCTGACCGGTCTGCCAGGTCTGAGTCTCACATGCGGTACAGCAAACAACCTGCCTGTTGGACTGCAAATAACGGGAAACTATATGGATGAGGAAACATTGCTAAGGGTTGCCTATACATTTGAACATTGCAATACCCTGTAGGCATTGTTTATATACCTTTCAGTTTCTGAAGAATACATTTAAAAAAACATCCAATAAAAAAACAGACTCTGTTTTTTATATTCAGAATGGCTATGGTGTTTTTGCCACCATGCCTGTTTTGATACTGTACACTTTCCCGTCCGAAAATGTTCTTCTACAATATCAGGAAAATCAAATATGGAATATGATTCTATCATCTGTTTTGAAACACACATTGAGCTGAAAACCCTGTCAAAACTGTTTTGTGACTGCAGGGTAATGTACGATGCTCCACCTAACACACATATTTGTCCTGTTTGCACAGGTCAGCCAGGAGCATTGCCGGTACTGAATAAAAAGGCCGTGGAATACACTATCATGGCTGGTTTGGCATTAAATTGCACAATAAACCATGTATCCGAATTTGCACGTAAAAACTATTTTTATCCTGACCTGCCAAAGGGCTATCAAATATCACAGTATGAAACCCCGTTTTGTGAAAACGGTTTTCTGGAAATAACAGGCGACAATGGAGAATCCTATCCTGTAGGAATAAAACGTATTCATCTTGAAGAAGATGCCGGCAAACTTGTTCATTCATCCAAATCGTTTGAAGAGGCTGATTACAGCCTGGTAGACTATAACCGTTCCAGTGTGCCCCTTATTGAAATAGTGTGCGATCATGAAAAGAACCCGTTACGATCCATAAACGAGGCACGTACGTATCTTGAAAAACTGCGGCATATTTTAAAATATATTGGCATTAGTGACTGCATGATGGAACGTGGCCAGTTACGGTGTGACGTCAATATATCACTGCGTCCAAAGGGCAGTTCAACATTTGGCAACCGTACTGAAATAAAAAACATGTCATCATTCAGGTTTATAATGGATGCATTGGAAAGCGAAATAAACCGGCAAAAAGAGATATTAAATTCAGGAGGACATATAGATCAGGAAACACGACTGTTTGATGAAACAACCAAAAAGACCTTTCCGATGCGAAGCAAGGAAGATGCACCTGACTACAGATACTTTCCCGATCCTGATCTTGTTGAGGTAAATATTGATAAAAGGTTTATTGATAATTTAAGACAGAAAATGCCCGAACTGCCGGATCAATACCTTAATCGTATTATAGAAGAATTCGGTATATCAAAAAACGATGCTTTAATTATCACAAAAGAAAAAGAGATCTCTGATTTTTTCAGCGCCTGTGCTTCCAAATGTACAGATAAAAAGAAACTGAGCACCTGGATTATAAAAGAACTTTTCCGGATTCTGAATGACAATTCATCTGCACTCAACAAAACAAAAATAACACCGGACAGATTTTCAGCCCTTATAAACATGATTACCAGCGGTGAAATTACAGAGGCAATTGGCCGCTGTGTATTGCAGGAGATGTTGGATTCATATGATTCCCCTGCAACTATTGTAGAAAAACAGGGCCTGAAACCTGTTTCTGATAAAGAAACACTCAAAAAAATTCTAACCGAAGTCATAGAAGAAAATGCCTCGGTCGTTGAACATATAAAATCAGGAGAAACAAAGGCTGTAGACTTTTTGGTAGGCCAGATCATGAAAAAAACCAGAGGCAAAGCAAACGCAAAAAAGGCAAAAGACCTTATATACTCCATCCTTAAGATATGACATCCTGTCCTTTAGCAATACTTGAAAAAGAAAAAGAAAACAAATGGAACTCCCTTTGTGAATCTGCAGACAATAAGGGCATAATCCTGCCCGATGATCCTGCCTTTACAGACTCCCTCAAACATATAATGACCTTGAGCGATTTTATATCAAGGTCTTTTATTCGCGCCCCCCAATTACTGCATGACCTGTTTGTCACAGGAGATCTGAATTCAAGCTATACAAAAGATCAATACAAAAAAAAATTAAGCTATAACCTGTCCAGATTTCCTGTTAACAATAATGAAACGGAATTTTCTATGGTAGTGCGCCGTTTCAGATTGCGCGAGATGTTGCGTATTGCGTGGCGGGACATATTATCTGTCGCCGACTTCTACGAAACAGTACAGGACTTGTCCAATCTGGCAGATTGCATTATCGATACTGTTATATCCTTTTTGTATAAACAGCAGAGTATGAAATCAGGAATTCCTACAGATAAAAACGGCAAGGAACAACATCTCGCTGTTTTTGGTATGGGTAAACTGGGAGGACAGGAGCTCAATTTTTCATCGGATGTAGACATTATATTTGCCTATCCTGAAAAAGGAACTACACAGGGTTCAAAAAACATCACAAACCAGATGTTTTTCACCAACCTGTGCAAATCCATCATAAGGATCATAGGGTCTTCATCTCCTGATGGCACTATATTTCGTGTTGATACAGAGCTGAGGCCCTTTGGAAACAGTGGCCCTATTGTTATGGACTTTGACGCAATGGAACATTACTATCAAACACAGGGCAGGGAATGGGAGCGTTATGCCTGGATAAAGGCAAGGGGAATAGCCGGCGCTAAACAAGATGCAGACATGTTTATAGACAGATTAACACCCTTTGTATACAGAAAGTACTTAGACTTTGGTGTGTTTGATGCCCTGAGAATGATGAAACATAAGATATCTCTTGAAACAGAAAACAAGACCTCTCTTGCAAATGTAAAGCTTGGTCCCGGCGGCATACGCGAGGTAGAGTTTTTCGTTCATGTGTTTCAGCTTACAAGAGGAGGTATAGACATTGCTCTTCAGGAGCCCAATCTGTTAAAGGCACTAAACATACTGTCGTCAAGAGGATATGTTTCACATGAAACACATAATGAACTGAAAGAGGGGTATATCTTTCTACGTAACGTGGAACACAGGCTGCAGGAATTTTCTGACCAACAGACACATGTACTTCCAAAAGACGATATTGCAAAATATTGTCTTGCAATATCAATGGGTTTTGATGATTGGGAAAGTTTTGAGAAACAGCTACTCCTGCATATGACCTGTATCCATAAACACTTTGACGACCTTCTTGCAACAAAAAGACACAGCACCTCAAATTATGACAACAACTCCGGTTTGGAAACAGTATGGTATAATACAGAACTGAATGAAGATACAAAAAAGATCCTTGCTGAAGCAGGATTTGATGATCCTGCTTCAGTTATTGCCATTCTTGACAACCTGAAAAATGCACCACAAACCAAAGCTATAAGCAGTGAAGGGAAGGCACGTATAGACCGTTTGCTGCCTATATTACTTAAGGAAATTGCAAAAAAGAAAGATTCCTCTCTTGTTCTCAACCGAATAGCAGAGCTTATTAAGACCATAGAAAGACGAACAAACTATCTTTCCCTGTTTCTGGAAAACAGGGACACAATTGTTCATCTTGTCAACCTTGCCTCTGCCAGCCCATGGATAATATCATATCTTGCAAAACATCCTGTACTGCTGGACGAACTTATTGATCCCCGCACCCTATATACTCCTCCTGATAAAAAGGAGCTTGAAAAAGACATTTATCAAAGGCTGGATCATGATCCTGACAAGGACGATGAAAGCCAGATAACAAATCTAAATATATTCAAGCATTCAAACATATTGCGTATAGCCGCAGCAGATATAAGCAATGCTGTCCCATTAATGAAAGTAAGTGACCATCTCACAGACGTTGCAGAGGTTGTGTTAGATAAGGTCTTTGATCTCGCATGGTCTCATATGATACACAGGCATGGCAAACCCCAAAAGACAACAAAACACAACAAGTTCAACGAAGAACTTACGGATTACCTGCTACAACCACCTGTTTTTCCTTCACAAAAACCACGGACAAATTTTATTGTAATAGCCTATGGAAAACTTGGGGGTATTGAACTTGGATATGGCTCCGACCTTGATCTTGTATTTCTTCACGAAGGAAATATAGGCAAAACAACGGATGGTGAACGTCCAATAGATGAGACAGCATTTTTTGCCAGGCTTGGACAGAGGATCATCCACATCCTCACTGTTAACACATCCGCCGGAAAACTGTATGATGTTGACATGAGATTGCGTCCAAACGGAAGATCCGGCACACTGGTCGCCAATATTGATGCATTCAGAACTTACCAGGAAAAAAATGCCTGGACATGGGAACACCAGGCCCTGGTAAGGGCAAGGCCTGTATGCGGCGATCCTGAATTAATAAGACTTTTTCAGCGCATTCGTTTTAACGTATTATCAAGGCAAAGGCATGCCAAAAAGCTATCAGATGATATAAAAGGCATGAGAGAACGTATGCGCAAAGAGATGAAAAGATCTGTCAATGGTATGTTTGATCTTAAGCAGGGAATAGGAGGCATTGTGGATATAGAGTTTCTCGTACAATATCTGGTTCTACTGAATGCCCATAAGCATCATGATCTTGTAAAATGGACAGACAATATACGCATCATTGAAACACTTGTAACTCAAGGAGTTATCAATAAAAATGAAGGCAGCATCCTTAAAAAGGCCTATATAACCCTGAGATCAAAAATCCACAGAATGACATTGCAAAACAAGCCACCACTTGTTCATGAGAATGAGTTTCATGAATTAAGAAAAGCTGTAACTGAAATATGGAAATATTTGTTTGAATCCACAGGAACCGTAACATCTGGAGAATAACATTCTATGACAATTATTTATTTTGACAATAATGCCACAACACAGATAGCACCGGAAGTGCTTGATGCCATGTTACCGTATCTGAACAGGTTTTATGCCAATCCCGGAAGCTCACACAATTTTGGCAGGCATGTTGCCAAAAAAATAGCATATGCACGAAAACAGGTTGCAAGACTTATTGGTGCATATGACGATGAAATTATATTTACCAGTTGTGGTTCAGAAGGGGATAATACTGCAATCATGTCCGCTTTGCATACAGCAAAAGATAAAAGACATATTGTTATAAGCAAGGTTGAACATCCTGCCATAAAAATACTATGTAATCATTTGAAAAATAATGGTTATCTGGTAACAGAAATACCTGTGGATACAAAAGGCAGACTGGATATGGAAACGTACGAAAGAAGCCTAAGCAGGGATACTGCTATAGCAAGTATTATGTGGGCAAACAATGAGACCGGTATTATATTTCCTGTAGAAGAGGCCGCTTATATGGCAAAAAAGCGTGGTGTATGTTTTCATACAGATGCAGTACAGGCTGCTGGAAAAATACCTGTAAATTTAAAGAATAGTTCCATAGACATGTTATCTCTGTCAGGACATAAATTCCACGCCCCAAAGGGCATAGGTGCACTATATGTGAAAAGAGGTACAAAATTTTCTCCGTTTTTGAGGGGTGGACATCAGGAAAACGGGCGACGTGCAGGCACAGAAAACTGTGCCGGTATAATTGGTCTGGGTATGGCATGTGAATTGGCATATAAAAACATGACAAATAACATTAAAAAGCTCAAAAACCTGAGAGACAGTTTTGAGAGTAAAATATTGTCAGGCACATGGAACAGCATAATTAATGGTGCTAAAGACATGAGGCTCCCAAATACAAGCAATATAAGCTTTAAAGGTATTGATGCAGGCCTTTTCCTGTCCATAATAAATGATAAATACGGCATTTGCGCCTCTGCCGGAGCAGCATGCAATTCAGATTCCGAGCAGCCCTCACACGTACTAAGTGCTATGGGTATCCCTTATGAAGCTATACAGGGAACAGTACGATTCAGTTTCAGTATATACAACACAGAGGAGGAAATAGATTTTGCCTCAGAAAAAATTTTAAAAACCATCAGTGAATTAAAGTATAGTAGCTAAGGACCTGATCTGACAGCTACCCCTTCTGAGGTGGCGTCTGGCTAAGCTGCAACTGCCAGACAACCATCAGCTTGTTTACTCAATATTTTCTCCTTTGCCAAGGGTAAATTCTCCAGAAAAGTCTCCATCGGGGTTTTTCCCTGACATCTTTTTCCTTGATGTGGTCTGCGATGATTGTATCTTGCCAACCACTCGTCTAAATCCCTTTGAAGCTCCTCCAAACTTTGGTAGATCTTCTTTTAAAATGCCACGGAGTAAAACTCCTCCAACATTGTCTTATGGAATCTCTCACAGATCCCATTAGTCTGAGGATTCTTGGCTTTGGTCTTTGTATGGTCAATGTCATTAAGGGCAAGGAACAGTTCATAGTCATGTTTATCAGGTTTGCCACAAAACTCTGTTCCTCGATCTGTCAGAACCCTCAAAATCGGAATCCCATACTTGTCAAAGAAAGGAATAACCCTATCGTTGAGAAGATCAGCAGAGTTAATGGGAACCTTGCTGGTATAGAGCTTGGCAAAGCCCACAGCGGAATAAGTGTCAATAAAGGTCTGTTGATAAATCCGCCCAACTCCTTTCAATGTACCAACGTAAAAAGTATCCTGGGCCCCAAGATAGCCAACATGCTCGGTTTCTATCTCACCCCAGGCCATCTTTCTCTTCTTTGGCCCTTTCCAACGCTTTAAGCTGCGATTCCGTGAGCACCGCCCCTGTCTTGGCCACATGCTCTTCCAGGGCCTTAAGGCGCTTTTCAAACCTCTCCAGATTATGCCTCAGCCACACACAACGAACTCCAGCGGCCGAGATAAATATTCCTCTTTGTCTCAGTTCATCGCTCACTCGCTTTTGTCCATAGGCAGGTTCTTCAAGGGCCATGTTCAAAACCGCTTGTTCAACCTCTTCAGAGACGCGGTTTTTGATATTTGGAACCCTGCGGCTCTTTTCCTTCAGACCCTCTATGCCACCTTCTTCGTAAGCCTTTTTCACCCGGTAAAATGTATCCCGGCTGTAGCCCATAATCCTGCAAGCTTCAGAGACGTTCCTCAGGTACTCAGCAAGTTCTAGCAATCCCAATTTGTTTTTGATAAGCTTTTCTTCGGTAGTCATGGTTTCTTCCTCCTTTCTGATTTGATTTTCTCTTCTTTCCTCAGAAAGGATAGCCATGGCTACCATTTTGGCAAGCATTAAATGTCAGATTTGATCGTAGCTACCGCAATTTTTTTTAAAGAGATCTGATAACAAAAAGGCTTCTCTGTAATGTTACAGAGAAGCCTTTTTGTTACTAAAACTGTAACAGCCAAATAATAGGGAATAACAGCGAACGTATCTTCCTGCCCCTATTTATTGAGCTGTTACCTAAAACTATTCTTTTTATCTTACTGACAAATCAAACTTCAATCCCCAAAAAGATGTCTATTGCTACAGCTCAAGCCATGAATCAGAATACAACATTTCGCCAAGAATAACTCTTGCTGTCTTTACATAATCTGCCAATGTCCATCTTCCATTGGGATTGTCAGGAAGTGATTTTTCGTCAACTTTTTCACCATCCATTACCTTATGGACAAGTTCAACTATATCAGGACGTTTTCCTCTTGCTACTGCAATCAAGGTATCATCATATGCATCAGCAATACATGAATACATACCCTTGCGCTCCAACATAATCATATAGGTTGTATTCAATATGGGACGCAGATGATCCGGTGGTCCATTGGATATATTGGAAAGTCCACATGTAGACTTACATCCAGGCGCTATATCCTGTAACATTTCCTGAAAGGCCAAAAGACTGAGAGCCTGTTGTTGCTGAATATTAACAGGTGTAACTATTCCATCTACATAGATGCGTTCGTTTGGAACACCTGCCTCATTCGCAGCATATATCAACTCAACCGCCAAGGCTGCCCTTTCATTCTCATCCCTTGGCAAACCCTCAGGCCCCCACATAAGCGCTACCATATCGGCATCATACTTTACAGCAAGAGGAATCATTTTTTCATATCTCTCGGGACGGCACATTATAGAATTGATCATAGCCCTTCCCTTGTGTACAGCCAAGCCTGCCTCCATAGCTTCAATATTAGATGTATCAAGAACAAGAGGAGGAGTATCCCCAATAGCTTCCTGGACTGTTTTTACCACAAACTCCATCAACTCCGGTCCGCCTTTTTTTGCAGGACCAAGATTGATATCAATCCAGTCCATACCCCTTTCCTTTTGACGTTTTGCCTCTTCAACAATTGGTCCAGGGTCCTTTTCCTTAAAGGCCTTTCCAATCTTTTTGTTAATTACATTCAAGTTTTCTCCAATCAATAACATTGGGCATCCTCCATTTCTAATTGCCTGTTTCCAAACATCCTGTTTTTTTACAACAGCAAAACCAGTTTTAAAACAACTTTCAACAGCATTCCTGAAGCAGGATAAAACACAAATCAGCGCATTTAAAACAACCTTTGTCTACATTACAATGCCGATACTAAACCATCTCCTTTAAAAACTTAGGGATCAAAGATGCATCCCGAGGCCCTATAACAATATCCCAGTCAGGAAGATCTTCCTCCATCTCACCAGTAATAGATGCAGCATATCCAGGAATAATCACCCTTTTATGTGCTACTTTATCCTCAATTCCTGATTTCTTTATAAAACTTGCCACTGCATCTCCTGCAAACTTACCTGCTGCCCATGCAGTCATAACAGACAATCCTTCTGTATCCATAATTAAAAGCCAGCTTGGAACCCTGCTACCTTCTATTTCTCCACTTACAATAAAATATGTCAGAGAGAAATTAGTTGTAACAAGAACAGGTGAATTCTCATCCGGGGTACCAATCTCATAAATACCCTCAGTTACAGTCATTGGGCGCTGTGGATCAGTAAAGATATTAAGACGTTCCAAGAGTAATGGAAATATAGACTCTCCTATAAAATCAGATAAAACCACAATACCTGCATACTTAGCTATAAGCAACGAAGCAATAATAGTTTCCACATCAAGGTTACTTGCCATTTCACATGGAAAGGTAATGGTTGGAAAACCAAGAGATCTGTTTCCTTCTTTTAAAGGGGCCCTTCTTATAGCTACCTGGTCAGCAAACAGCTGTTTCAACTCTCTTGCTCCAGAATCAAGAACAAGATCCTTAAGACCCATTCCGGTAAGCTTATCACTCAGAGCAATAAGATTATCTATATCTTTTCCCTTTACTGCAAGAGGCAAACCGGTTTCTTTTGCCAGATTCCCCATTTCCTCTACATTTGCATCTGTAGCCGCATATATTAAAGGTTTCTTAAAGGCACATACATCTATAGCAGCTTTCATTACATCCGGACTTTCACTCATCAGAACAATACAGAATTCACTTTCTTCAGCAATTTTTTTTGCTGTAGAAGCAAATGCAGATGCATCACCATTAACGTCCTTGACAGCCACCATTTCAGGCCTAAGGTTCAAACCCACTCTTTCAAACTGTAAGGCATTCCATTCCTTGAGTTTTTTATCCACAACTGAGGCATCTGTATCAGATGTAACAGTTGCAGCAATACCGGTTGGATTATAAAATGTCTTTTCATGCCTGAAAAGAACTGTTTCACCACCTATCTTAAAGGCCCTTACACCTGCGCCAATTGCCACCTGCCTGATCGGAGGAGCAGATGCCTCGGCTAACTGCTCTCTTGCCTCATCAGAGACATACGGACAAGAATCCAACTCCGCCTTTCCACTGGCAAGATTCATGGCAAAGGCCAAACATGTAGGTACCCCACATTCACCGCAATTCGTCTTAGGCAACAACTTAAAAATCTGAATTCCAGTTAAACCCATATATTTCTCCTACCTTTATGCCTGTTATGCAACAGACTTTTTTCGCAGGCAGTTTTTTAATTCTGCCTGCGTTATTTTTCATATTAATCCGTTTCTATCATCATACCAATGGTTCCATAGTAAGGGCAGGATGACCTACCTTTTGCATATGAGCAAGAACCTCTTCTTCTGTCAAGGCAATGGTCTCATCTGCAATCATATCATACAGATTCGGACATCCTAACTCTTCACCACGTTTTATAATTCGCTCCTTGATCTCCTCTTTGAGAATCTTGGGCATCCAGGCCATACGCAAAAGTCCGCCATCACCTATAATAAATTTACGCTGAGTAACATTATATTTGGAATGACCTACAAAACCAGGAGACTGAGCTCCACCGCCCATAACGCCTGCAAGAGTGGTAAATTTCATTCCACATGGAGTATCTCCATGATAATCCCTGTTAACCGTCATAATGGCATTACAGGTAGGCAAAAGGGCAGCTATACACTCGCAGCAACCGCATGTGGTCATAGGATCATGTACTATGGAATAGAGATTGTAACGAACAATATTTCCCCTTGAGGCCTTGGATACAAAATCATTAACACCCTTCCACTGTCCCAGCTTTGGATCCAGACATTCTCCTTTTTCTATTGGCTGATTAGGACCTGTAGGATTGATTTCATATGCTGCCTTGCAATCCATCCAGTTATATGCACCACAAAGTCCTGTTCTTTCCGGGCTTACTGTACATACATGGTTAGGCGCAAAAGACTGACAGAGTGTACAGGAATAATAAATCTCCACATCTTCATCACTCATCTTTTCCACCCGCTCATCTCTCATTTTGTATTCTGCCCTGGCCTTTTCCGTCAGTTTGGCAACATCTTCCTCATTGGTAAAAAGAGTAACCTGAACCTTATCAAGAATCTTGCCAAAATCCTGATGAAACTTGGCATGCAAAACAACACCTATGTCTTTCAGGGTAAATCCCTTTTCTACAGCAGCCTTACTTATACGTACCCATGCAATATCACGCTGTCCTATGTGCATTACATGCTGAATGTAATTAATCAAATGATGACATTGACGTTCAAGAATAGGTTCAAAATCAGGCTGGAATTCACGGCCTGCAATCTGAACATATATACCTAACGGAAAGGTATCACCCTCTTTCATATCAGGTATATCAGGTCCGATAACCTCAACCTTGCCATCTTCTATCTCGTCCATATCTGCCATCTTTACAAGCTCTGTACACTGTTTTGTACCACCGCCTGACTGACAGTAAAGATCAGCTCCTCTTACACGCTCACCCTCAAATGCAGGGCCAAACGCACAGGGGATATTAACATCAGATACTATTACCTTGATTCCCCTGACTTCCACTGACTTCTGACATATCTCATCATACGAAACCGGAGATACCACATGTTCGTAGGTACATATTCCAGTGGGAAGTATCTGAGTAATGTCCGTATCAGCTATGATCGGGAAACCCCAGTTAACGCAACCAGCCGCTGCTACAGCCCATTCGGTACCAACATCACCAAGGGCATTTACAAATGCAAATACCCTCTCCTTATTGTACAGCAGGATTTTTTTGTAATCACCAGGCTGAAGACCACCAAAGGCCAGTGCTACCCTGTTTGCAAAACCCAGTGCAAATACAGCCGAAGATATATCAGGACCAAAACACGCAATCCTTGTATTCCAACCTACCTGAACTCCAGCTTCGATGAGCTGTTCTGTAAGGGTTGTTCCCTTGTGATTTGCCGCCAAAAACATATAAAGACCCTTTTGCTGGTAATCTTCAACTATCATCTTGGCTGTCTCAGGATCAGGAGCAGCCCCTACTATGGCAGCAAAACCAGGTGCAGACCCATCAACAAATTCAACACCTCTTTTTCTGAAAATTATATCATCAGCCGCTCCAAGCCAAATCTTCCCTCCTTCTATATCAGGGTCTTCTGCATGAAGATAAAAATCAGGATCATTAAGATATCTCAGAGCTTCTATAATTTCAAAGGCTATAATTCCAGCCATTCCTGCATCCAGCAAAGGACCGAGATATGGGAGCCAGTTTTTATTCTTTATATGAGGCGGCAAAAGTCCACGCGCAATTTCCAAAGGCTCTTTCATATCCTCAAGTGTTTCAACTTTTATATCAAAAAGGGAATAGATTACAGGGAGATAATAGGCAGTATTAGGAAACCCGACCTTTGTACTTGCATCATATGTTTCAAGGGCCTTGCTATACTGTGCTTCGGCCTGTGCAACAACCTTGTAGCCACCCTGAATCGCCGCAAATGCTATTAACTTAGACATACTTTCCTCCTTCGTTGAGGATTTACTTTTTAATCCTTATGCTATCTGAATTCTTATTAATTTCCTATGTTTTTTCATAAAAATCATAACTACTAAAGTTCCTGGCGAGTTACCATATCCACAAGCATACCTTACCTCGCCCTGTCAATGCCTAATTCCTTCCGTTTTTTATCTATATGCGCAATCATCTTCTCGGCATGTTTTACAGGATCAGGTTCAAAATCCCACATACCACCATACATTTTTTCGAAATCCTCAAACAGATACTTCTGGAATTCAGGAGCACCTGATGTTGGAAAATTAACTCCAAAGACCGTATAAACGCCGGATGCAACAAAATACTGTCCTATACTGATAGCTTTTTCGCTCATCCACTCAGGAGCACTGCCCACCACAGGAAGATCGCTGACATCCTTTCCAACACAGTTCGCCACCTCAGTCGCAGCAAGAAGAATACGGCTGTTATCAACACACGAACCAAAGTGCAACACAGGTGGAATACCTACTGTTTCACAAACCTCGGCAAGACCTGGACCGGCATAAATGGGAGCTGCCTCAGGTATTAAAAGACCTGCTTCAGCACATGCTATTCCCATACATCCCGTAACAAGTACAATAACATCATTTTTAATCAGCTCTTTTATAACAGTAAGACAGGCATCATTATGTCTGGTTCTCGCATTGTTGCACCCGACAACACCAGCTACTCCCCTGATTAGTCCATTAACTATATTGGCAGTAAGTGTCTGGTAAGACCCTCTGAAGGTACCACCAAGATGATATTCTGTTGATTCAACACCAAAACCGGCCACCACAGGTTCCTTGTGTTTTGGAATCATAACCTCTGCCTTGCGGTTCTCAAAGTTGTCTATTGCCAGCTTTACAATACGTTTTGCATCTTCTATGGCATGGTTTTCATCAAATTCTATGTGAATAACACTGTCCTGTTCCATCCTGGCAATAGGAGAAGTGGTAATAATCTTGGTATGAAAACATTCCGCTACATTGGCAATGTTTTGCATAATACACTGAACATCCACTACCATTGCATCACAGGCACCGGTTATTATAGCCAGTTCCTGCTGCAAAAAGTTTCCAGCAAGAGGAATCCCATGACGCTGAAGCAATTCATTTGCAGTACAGCAAATACCACTCAACTGGATCCCCTTTGCACCCTTCTCTTTTGCATAGTCGATCATCTCCTGTGTTTCTGCAACCTCTACAATAATTTCTGAAAGAACAGGCTCATGACCATGAATGATAAGATTTACATGATCTTCCTTCATAACACCGAGATTAGCTTCCGACAACAATGGAGAAGGTGTCCCAAAAAGAATATCCTGAAGGTCTGTTGCCAGCATGGAACCACCCCATCCATCTGCAATGGCTGCCCTGGTACCCTGTTTCATCAGATTCTTGTAATCCTGATCAACTCCAATATGGGTACGGTGCATAATCTCCACAACCTCACGGTCAATGTTTCGTGGAAGAACCCCCATTTTTTTCCATGTTTCATAACGCGCATCAGTTGCCCTCTTAAGATACAAAAGCTCACCTTCTGCTTTACCCCATTCATTCAGGGCTATCTCTCCGACCTCAACCGCTATTTCATCTATATCCCTGTCTAACTCTTCACCGTCCACCTCAACAGTAGTGGCAACTCCAAGAAGACTGGCAACATCAAGAAGTTTGTCGGTATCCTTAATCTTATAGGCATCAGTTTCTTTTTTTGCCGCAGACAGAAAGACCTCGGCTACTCCACGTCCATGATCAGAGTGAGCTGCTGCCCCTGCTGCAATCATCCTTGCAAAGTTACGGGCAGCAATGGTATTTGCCGTTGCTCCACACATACCCTTTCTTTCATCTTTTCCTTCTATTCCTCCTTTTGGAAGAGGAAGGCGGCATGGACCCATCCCGCAGTTTTTACAACATATTCCCTGAGCCCCTATAGCACAAGGTTTAAGTGTTTCATTTCTGTCAAAAGCAGTCTCAACACCCAGCTCGTGCGCTCTTGCTATCATCTCCTGCGATGCTTCATCACAGGAGGCCTTTACCGGATCAGCCAATTTTTTCTTCTTTTCCAGCTTACCCACCTTTTTTACATCATCCCTTTTTTCTTCAGTCATCAGAGGTTCCTCCTCATAGTTACTTGTTAGGATATAACAATCCTTTTCAAATAAGACATTAAATTACACAATCAGAACAGGTAATCATCGCCTCTTAAGTTTACTTAACACTTTGCTTTTTGCAGATTTCTGTGTTTTGGCAGCAGTCATGCTAACAGGTTTTTTCTCTTTTTTTGCCTGTTTAGCCATTCGCTCCTCTTTTTCTCTTTGCCTCTGTTCTCTTATGGCCTGCTCCTCTGCTTCCCGTTTTGCTGCTTCTGCAGCCTTGGCCTCTGCCTCTGCCTTGGCCTTGGCTTCCGCTTCTGCTTTAGCCTTGGCCTCTGCCTCTGCCTTGGCCTTGGCTTCCGCTTCTGCTTTAGCCTTGGCCTCTGCCTCTGCCTTGGCCTTGGCCTCTGCTTCTGCCTTGGCCTTGGCCTCCGCCTCTGCCTTGGCCTTTGCTTCTGCCTCTGCCTTGGCTTTAGCCTCTGCCTCTATCTTGGCCCTATCTTCTGCTTTAACCTCAGGTTCAGACTCTGTCTTTGATTTTTCAGGCGTTTCCTTCTTTACCTCTACTTTAGGTTCTTCCTTTTTTACTTCTGCCTTTTTCTCTGTTCCGGGTTTTTTCCCGGTTTTAGCCTTTGGAGCAGATTTTTTTGGTTTTTCATCACCTTGTTCTACTGTAAGATCAGGCTCTGGTGACAGGGTTGCCAAATCAACACTCTGCATCTCCAACAACTTATTGATCCCCTCAACATCTGCAGCACTACCACCATTCATCATTAAATCTATATAGGAACGTACAAGCCGAACTGTCTCAGGATGTCTCAATACGGGAATATCCGAACCTGCCATAAGATAACATACAGCAGCAACTGTCTCCATCAGAATAGCCCTTCTTTCAGGATCTCCAAGTGTAGGAGCATCATCTATCTGCTGTTTCGCCTCCTTAGACTTCCATACTTCAGGTCCTATATTGTTAATTAAAGGACTTTGCAGTTTATCATCACCCTGAGTAAGTGCTGCCATTCTGATACGTTCCATAACCGAATAACTGTACTCAAGCCCATAACCCAGACCACCTGTTGTAGGATCAATCAATATTTTCTCACCTGGCACGCCAAGGTTTTCAAGAAGAATATTTAATTGCTTGGCAAGATTGACATCTATAGGACTGGATGAGACAATAATATGTTTATAGGCAAGTGCACGTGCACCTATACCTTTATGATTAGCCTCTTCAATAGGTGAAAGAGCTATGTTTTTGCCATCACACATCTCTGCAATCAATGTAAGAACCTCTTCGTCTTTTTGATTGTTCGCAGTTCCCCATACCACAAGAGGAACATCAATTGCGTCAGATACCTTTTTAGCTATCTCGGCAGCCTCTTTCGAATCCCTGTTCATTCCATTAGGATCAGTACTTTTAAGCTGAAGAACAATAACATCCGCACCATACTCTTTCACACACTTTTGCGCCCACTTTTCAGGAGAAGACAAAACATCCTTGAAGGGCTCCAACGCTGCCGGCGGCCATTCTTCAGAAGGATCGTAATCCCACACCTCCATGGCTATCTTTGGAGCATTCGGCATATTCCCTTCAAACAGGTGGAAAGGGTAAACTTCCTCCCCACCAACTGTAATGGCTACAGAAGCTGCCCCTACAGTAACCTCTCTTATCTTCCCAGAATACATCTGTTTTGGAATTTCAAAAGCCAATTTTCCATCCTCCTTAATTTATAATAACCCAACGCAAGGCTTATAAAAACATATATATAAAACATATAAATCAGGGCAATAACAAACTTTTTATCCAGAAATGAGTTGTGCAGCAACTTCAGCATGATACAGATCATCACATAAATATCTTCATCAATCACATACAAGCAACTCAAAAGAAATACATTATATTGATTTACTTTCTATTCCCAACTCCTCATATAGCAGTTTTTCACCTAATAAACAGTGTTTATCCATACACAGTCTTTTTGCACAGTATCGGTGTCAATCTACGGAATTGCTTATAAAATACGTCTGCAGACCAACCTCTGGCATCCTTGATCTTGTCCAAAACTTCTTGCCTACAGACTGTAAACTTACTATTACCCACAGCCTGTTTATGTATGGGCACAACCTATTATATACCACCTTCAAATTTCAATTCATTTGGTGTTTCTGCAGTCAGATCCTCCTGTTTACAAACCTTAACAAAACTCAACAGCATACAAGACCAATATTATAATCCGTTGATTTAATTGATTTTACAAAAACACACTCATTTATGAACCAAAAATTTTACAGCCCAAAAACATGATTTATAAGTCCCTATTTATTATACACAATTTTCTTTGTGGTATAAATAGAACAAAAATCTATTTTTTGTCAAGTAATTTATAAAGTAATTCTAACCAGTTTTATAAACACAATATACACCCTGTTTAGAATTTTAATATCATAGAGCTACAATATATAGAACAGATTTAAAAATATTTATCTGTTTTCATAACATTAAGACTGTTCAGCCTTTCAGCATATATAAATAAAAGGGGCCCTTAAAACTGATTTTTCACTCACAATGCATTCAATACCTTGTCAAATACCCTACAAGCTGAAGTAAAGGCAATAGAATCTTCAGGAAGCTGTATGGAAGGTTTTCCCTCAAGATCAAACCTGCGCACTTCACTGTCTTCAGGTATAATTCCTATAAGGTCCAGATCATACTGTGCAACCTGATCCTTAAGTATTTCTTCCTGCCCCTCTTTGGCAAGATTAACTATCAAATACTTGTGTTTTATATTCAGATGGAGTTTTGATGACAGATCAACTATCCTCGCAGCAGACATGATCCCTCTTCTGCTTGAATCTGAAACAGCCAACAGGATATCTACATTATTAGTTGTAAGACGGCTAAGATGTTCCATTCCTGCTTCATTATCAATTACAACATAGGGATAATTTTCTATTAACCTGTCCAGAAACTTAACAAGAAGACTGTTTGCAGCGCAATAGCATCCCGGACCTTCAGGCTGTCCCATAACAATCAAATCAAAGCCCTCTTTTTCAACGATTGCCTCTTCAACCTTCATTTCCATAAACATATCCTTAGTCATTCCCTGGGCAACACCTACCTTCATCTGTTCCCTTGCATGACCCAAGGTCTCTTTTACTTCAACTCCCAACACCTCATTCAAATTTGCATTTGAATCTGCATCAACAGCAAGAACAGGTTTTTTGGAGTTTTCTACAAGATATCTTACTAACAATCCAGCTAATGTTGTTTTTCCGGTTCCACCCTTTCCCGCAAAAGCAATTGAAACTGTCATCAAAAACTACCTCCCCAAACCAAACGTACCCCTTAATTTTCATATACAAACAGCGATCATACATAACATAGGCACTGGCCCGTACCTAATATAACAAGAGGTATGTTTTCTCATATAAAAATTTTTATTCATAAACCAATAAACCTGCAATACCCAACAGCATATGGAAAATCACCGTAAAAAGCGCAAAAGACATAACAGCTATAGAATAAAGATGTTTTTTTAATGTAATGAATATGTTATAATAAGATTTACCAGAAAAACTGCCATCCGAAACAAACAGTTTCCATGTTAAAAGATTGCAAGATAATGACATACAACAGGTTACAGAACAGTTTTGAACTTGTATCCGGTAAGAAAACAAATATATCTGTAACAACACAGAATAATAATATACCTATGATTCTGTGTTGTTAGCATATTTATAAACAAATTTACAAGCTTTATTATTAATATTATTCTTTAAATATACCTTAATAAATATAACAATACAGTTTTCTGTTACTGTAATCCGTTATTCTCCGAAGATGAATAAAAAACGGCCTTAGAGAATCAGAAACAAGCTGAATAAACACAATGTTACATTCAACCGTATCTGTTCTTACGATAGTCTGAATATTTGATATGCCCTCCTTTATCTGTAGTGATAAGACAGGACATAAACCTGTTGGAGGCGCTGCAGCGGCTGTTCAGTCTTGGCATGAAAGGGTAAGAATACTGTTACAGCAAATCAGAACCGGTCAGAGACTTGAAATCAAATCCTGCATAAGGAGATATTTGCTATGGAAGCAAGGATAAATAAAGAAAAATTTTTAAAATGTATTGCAAGGGTACAAAGCATTGTAGAGAGAAAAACAAACATGCCTATTCTTTCTACTGTGCTTTTAACCGCTGTTGATGACAGGATTCATATCTATGCCACTGATCTTGAAATCGGCCTTGAACAGATTATACCTTCGGAAATTAAACATAATGGATCTATAACTATTTCAGGAAGAAAGCTTTTTGAAATTTTAAAGGAAAGCAGATCTGACAACTTCCATATAAAGGGAAAAGAAAACAACAGGGTTTTTCTTTCGGATGATGTTGCCAGTTTTAACCTTGCATGTTATCCGGTTGACGAGTATCCTGTCGTCGTTAAACCTGAAGATGTTAACCTTGTTGAAATAAATACAGAAATTCTTGCTGAGATGATCAATAAAACAGTCCATTCTGTTGCAAGGGAAGATATTGCACCAAAGCTGGCAGGAGTATTTATTGAAAAGGTTTCTGTAAATGATACATGGCTTCTTAAAATGGTGGCTACCGATGGTCACAGACTGTCTGTTGTGGAAAAAGACATCATTGGTATTGAAAACCTGAATCTTGAAAGGGGAGTGATGGTTCCCAAAAAGGGAATTCTTGAACTGGCCAAGATGGCTTCGGAGTGTGAAACTGTAGAAATGGGTTTCAAAAACAAGTTTTGTGTACTCAAAAGCCACAACATGTCCCTGGTTCTGCGACTTTTTGAGTCACGATTTCCGGATTACACAGGCATAATCCCAAAGGAAGAACAACTTAAAAAGATTGTTGTAAATAAAGATATTTTTCTGAATGCAATGAGAAGAATGCTTATTTTAACCAACAAAAGATATAATGCCGTCAAAATGCATTTGAAAGAAAATTCTCTTCAGCTTGTCTCTGTTAATCCTGAAATAGGAGAGGGAAATGAAAATATTATAATCAGATACGTGGGAGACAGTTTGGATCTTGTTTTTAATCCCAGGTTTTTTGTTGATATGCTCCAATCTATGAACAGTGATAGTATTTTCATGGGGGTAACAGATAACTCAACTCCTTGTATTCTAACAGGAGATGCTGATAAGGGTTTCCTGGGTGTTATTATGCCAATGAGGTTTTAAAAAATGAACGAAAGCTTAAATTCATCATCTTATGTAGCATCTGATATCAAGGTGCTGGAAGGTCTTATGGCTGTACGTAAAAGACCTTCAATGTATATTGGCAATACAGGTTTTGAAGGTCTTCATCACCTTGTTTACGAAGTTGTTGATAACAGTATTGATGAAGCAATGGCCGGATTCTGTGACAAGATATCCGTAATGATACTTAATGACGGCAGTGTTGTTGTTACAGATAATGGGCGTGGTATTCCTGTAGATATGCACAAGACTGAACATGTTTCTGCCCTGCAGGTGGTAATGACCAAACTTCATGCCGGAGGTAAGTTTGACAACAAAACATATACTGTATCCGGAGGGTTGCACGGTGTAGGTATATCTGTTGTCAATGCACTTTCAAAGTTTCTTGAAGCAGAGATATATCGGGAAGGAAAAATTTATTATCAAAAATATTCAAAAGGTATTCCTGAAACCGAGGTGGAGATACGAGGTACAACCGATAAAAGAGGTACCAAAATACATTTTTTGCCTGACAGGGAGATATTCAGGACAATTGATTTTGATTTTGACAGCCTTGCCAGGAGAATGAGAGAGCTTGCCTTTCTTACAAAGGGAATCCATATAGATATATCTGATGAACGTTCAGGCAAAAAAAAGGAATTCTTTTATGAGGGAGGTATAGTTTCTTTTGTGAAATACCTTAACAGAAACAAGGAAGTACTTCATGAGCAGCCTATATACATATCAGGTGTGAAAAATGATGTTATTGTAGAAGTGGCATTGCAATACAATACTTCATACAAGGAGAATCTCTTCACCTTTGCCAATAATATAAATACCCATGAAGGTGGCAGTCATCTAAGCGGTTTTAAATCTGCCCTTACCAGAAGTATTAATCAGTACCTGTTTAATTCTCCTATGGCAAAAAATGTAAAAGAAAAGCTTACAGGTGATGATATAAGAGAAGGTTTGACAGCAATTATCAGTGTGAAACTCCAAAATCCGCAGTTTGAAGGGCAGACCAAGACAAAGCTTGGAAACAGTGAAGTAAAGGGGATTGTGGAAAACCTTGTCAATGAAGGTTTGAGTAGTTTTTTTGAAGAAAATCCACCTGTAATAAAGTCAATTCTGGCAAAATCCATAGAAACGGCAAGGGCAAGGGAGGCTGCAAGACGGGCAAAAGACCTTGCTCGCAGGAAAGGAGTTCTGTCTGATCTGTCATTACCCGGTAAACTTGCTGATTGCCAGGAGCGGGATCCATCCATGAGTGAAATATTTATAGTGGAGGGAGATTCTGCAGGAGGTTCTGCAAAGCAGGGGAGAGACAGAAGAATTCAGGCTATTCTGCCGTTAAAAGGAAAAATATTGAATGTAGAGAAGTCAAGATTTGACAAAATGATCGCCAGTGAAGAAATAAGGATAATGATTGCAGCTCTCGGGACAGGTATTGGCGACAGTCATTACAACATAGATTCCCTTCGGTACCACAAGGTTATAATAATGACAGATGCAGATGTGGATGGTTCTCATATCAGGACATTACTTCTGACGTTCTTTTTCAGACATATGCCTGAACTTATAGAAAATGGTCATTTATATGTGGCCCAGCCTCCACTATACAGGATATCGGAACGGAAAAAGGAGTTCTTCATTAAAGATGAAGATGAGTTTAATGACTTTATTCTCAAAAGAATATCTGAAAGAGAAAAGGTTATAATGGATGACGGATCTGAATTCTCAGGTAGCAAATTAATAACCTTTTTGAAGGGCCTTATCAGATTTTATGATAGTCTTAACAGGCTTTCCAAGAAAGGATACAGCACACGTTTTATCCAGTTTATGGTGTTCAATGACATGAAAGATATCAGTTTGTTCAGGGACAGGGAATTTATGAGTAGAATGTTTGATAAGATGAAAAAGGAAAATTTTACTGTAAGTAATGTAAGGTATCTTCCTGATGATGGCTTGTATGAGTTTGTTGTCACTGATACGGAAAATGGGAATGAGAGTTTATCTGTTAACTGGGAATTTTTATCTTCTTATGAATTCAAATCCCTCATGTCGATTCCTCAAAAGATAAAGGATTCAATATTTCATGAGTTTGTTTTGATCAGCGAAGGTCAGGAGAAAAAAATCAAGGATGCCTATGAATTACTTAATTTAATTATGGAAAACGGAAAAAAAGGCTTGGATATTCAGCGTTATAAAGGACTTGGAGAGATGAATCCGGATCAGTTATGGGCAACCACCATGGATCCTGAAAGAAGAAGGCTTGTCAAGATTAAAATAGAGGATATCCTTGATGCAGATGACATATTCAATGTCCTTATGGGAGATAAGGTAGAGGCGAGAAGGGAGTTTATACAGAATAATGCCCTGGATGTTGCACAACTGGACATATAACACCTGTTATGTTTGGCCGAGGGTTTGGTATGCTAACATCTTACTGGTTTTATTGGTCTTGTATGAAAAATCTTGTTTATGGATTTGAAACTTTTCAGTTCCTGGGGACCATTTATGGATGGGCAGAAGACAGATAATTTTATACAAAGATTTTTATCTGAATTTTAATTAGTTTTTGAAGGTACCCTGTGAATGAAAAGATATATTGAAACTGATTATAGTGAGTATATTGACAGGTTTCAGGAAGCAAGGGTTATGGTAGTCGGTGATATAATCCTGGATAAATATATATGGGGAGAGGTATCAAGAATATCACCGGAAGCTCCCGTCCCTGTTGTTAATGTGAAAAAAGAGACAAAGATGCTGGGTGGAGCTGCAAATGTAGTAAATAATATGGTTTCGCTCGGTGTAAAACCATATCTGTGCGGAGTTGTTGGTGATGATACCAATGGCCGTTATCTTGTTGAGGAAATAAAAAAACATGGTCTTTTCGCATCTGGTATAATTGTGGAGAAAAACAGGCCTACTACTGTTAAAACAAGGGTTGTTGCTCATAATCAGCAGGTTGTCCGTTTTGATAGGGAAACTGTGGATGAAATAGAGAGGGACAGTTCTGACAGGATGTTGGAGTTTGTAAAAAAAATGCTTCCAGACCTTGATGCCATTGTTGTCTCTGATTATGGAAAGGGTGTTATTGCTCCCTATTTTATGAGTGAGCTGAGGAATTTTATTGAAGATTCACGTGTTGTTACTGCTGTTGATCCAAAGACAGGCAATTTTGAACATTACAAGGGGGTTAGTGTAATAACGCCAAACCATTATGAGGCTGGAATATACTGTGGTTTTGATATAACAGACAACCAGACTCTTGTTAGGGCAGGATTCAAGATGTTACATGAACTTGAATGCAGTTCTGTTCTTATAACACAGGGGAAGGACGGTATGAGCCTGTTTGAAAAAGATGGAAAATACACTCATATACCTACTGTAGCACAAGAGGTTTTTGATGTTACAGGGGCAGGTGATACTGTTATTTCTACTTTTTGTTTGGGTCTGGTGTCCGGTCTTGATTTCAAACTTGCTGCTATTTTGTCTAATTTTGCGGCAGGGGTAGTTGTGGGCGAGGTTGGCACAACGTGTGTAACTGCTGATAATTTAAGGAGAGTTGTTTCTCTGCAATCTGTATAACAATATGACCGTTTATGAAGAAACCGGACAGTGTTAATAAAGTAGCTGTGTTTTTCACAATTTTAGTGCCTTTCTGTGCCTGATATATAAGTCGGGTTAATCTTACAAGTATCTTGTGCATACTGTATGTATGCTCGTACTTTCTTGATTTGTCCTCATTTTGCCTTGATTTGCTGTCCTTGAATAATCTGCTACAGATTTCCTTGGTTTTGTAGAAAATATATTGTGTTCAATTTTAGAAACCCGCCTGTATACAGTGGAATTGAGTATGAAACAGATGTAAATAACAGGAAAATATCTTCCCATAATTTGTTTATGAACTAATAAAGGTTAAGTAATACAATGAGCTGTCCCAGTGAACCTGATGACGTAAAACTCGTTGCAAGTATTTTTTCGTCAGACAAGAATTTGATTGACAGGACTGTTAATGACCTTGAGGTGTTTTTTGGTTCCTGTGACATGATTAGTTCATTTCTTTTATTTGATTATACAAGGTATTATGAAAAAGAGATGGGATGGCCTCTTTTTCGTCGCTTTGTATCTTTTGAAAGACTGATCAGGCCGGAAGACCTTGTTAATGTAAAAATTAAAACCTATGATATAGAACATCGGTATATGAATGCTGATAACAGGCGTGTTAATATTGACCCTGGTATTATATCGGCTGAAAGGCTTATACTTGCCACGGGTAAGAATTACTCTCACAGGATATATCTGTCTAATGGAATATATGCTGATTTGACCCTTATTTATAGGTTTGGTACTTTCAGATCGCTTGAATGGACATACCCTGATTATGCGGACAATAATGTTATCAGTTTTTTTAATTCAGTGAGAGCTGATTATTTACTTAAAAGGAGTAAAAGATAATTGATAAAGAGTATGACAGCTTACGGAAAAAGTGAGCTTGAAAGAAATGGTGTTCAGGTAACCGTTGAAATCAAGTCGGTTAATCATAGATACAGGGATATATCTTTAAGAACCTCACACGATATTAATTATATGGAGCCTGAATTACGGTCTGTTTTATTAAATAATATTTCAAGAGGCCGGATTGATGTATATGTAAATGTGAGTATGTCTGATACAGGGTGTTCTTATGATATTGAGTTGAATACACCTGTTATTGAATCGTATATAAGGATTTTTAGCCGTATAGAAGATACCTTTGGTATAAAAAATGATGTTGGAGTTACTTCACTGTGTAAGCTTGAAAATGTTTTTGTTATGAAACCAAAGGTATTGGATAATGAGCTGATACATTCACTTGTTTTAGATGCGTTAAATCGGGCAATTTTATCTTTTGATAAGATGAGGCAGGCAGAAGGCAGGGCCATAGAGACAGATTTTGTAAAACGACTTGAAATTATAGATCAACTTGTTGACAAGATTGTTGATATGGCTCCTGAGGTTGTTAAAAAATATCGAAACAGGCTTTACAATAATCTCAAACAATTACTGAAAGATGTACCTGTAGATATTGATGATAACAGGTTTGTGTACGAGGTTTCGATCTTTTCTGAACGATGTGATATAACAGAAGAACTTGTCAGAATTAAGAGTCATATAAAACAATTTTTAGCCTTTCTTGAAGAAGAAAAACCTGTTGGCCGCAGACTTGATTTTTTATTGCAGGAGATGAACAGGGAAATTAATACCATAGGTTCAAAGGCTAATGATGCAATAATATCAAAGAAAGTGGTTGATATCAAGGGAGAGCTTGAAAAATTGCGGGAGCAGGTTCAGAATGTAGAATAGATTACATATTGTATATTGTTAAGTTGTCTGCGTTATCTTTTTGTTTTTTCTTCAGGCTGGAAACAGAACCTGTAAATTGGCACTATATTTATCTATTTATCTATTTTAAGGAGATATCTCAATGAGCACAAAGCTTGTAAATGTTGGCTTTGGAAATTCTGTAGTATCCAATAGAGTTGTGGCTATTATATCTCCAAATGCAGCACCTGTTAAGCGTCTTAGGGATGAGGCCCGTCTGGAGAACAGGCTTATTGACGCTACACAGGGCAGACGCACCAGGTCGGTTATTATTACTGACAGTAACCATGTGATTTTATCAGCTATACAGACAGAAACTATTGTACAGAGATTTTCTCCTACCGGCTCTATTGTTGAAAGAGATCTTAAGACCTGACAGGGTATATTTTCAATAATGTTGTTTTTCAGGGTGCCTGTAATACAGTAAAACTATATTGATATTTATGACAAAAATAAAGGGACAATTGTTTGTTGTATCAGCACCGTCTGGCGCTGGAAAAACTACTATTGTAAAAGAACTGATAAAAGAAACTGACAATTTGTATTACTCTGTATCTCATACTACAAGGAAGCCGAGGAAAGGAGAAACAGACGGTATTGATTATTATTTTGTATCCAGGACAGCTTTCAAGGAAATGATACGTAATGGTGAATTCCTGGAGTGGGCTAATGTTTATGATGAATTTTACGGTACATCCAGAAAGGTTGTTCAGGACATGTTGTACCAAGGTAAAGATGTCCTGTTTGATCTTGATATACAGGGAGCTAAAAGCATCAGGAACATGTTTTCCGATGCTGTTCTTGTATTTGTTCTGCCTCCTTCCATAGAGGTTCTGTACAGTAGGTTGGTTGGAAGAGGAACAGATTCAGAAAACATTATTAATATGAGAAAGCAAAAGGCACGTGAAGAAATAAAAAACTGTTCCTGGTTTGATTATATTGTTATCAATGATGATCTTGGGACAGCAGTTAGAGATGCTCAGGCCGTTATACTTTCCTGCAGATGCCGTTTTTTACGTCAGAAAGAAAAAATAAGGATTTGTTTTCCGGATTTGTTTTGATGAAAAAGCTTTCACCACAAAATGTAATTCCCGGTTTTCATGCTGTAATGGATACTCTCTGTTATAATCCGTCACAGATCAAGGAAATATACTTAATAAAAGAAAACAGATCAGCCCGGATTGAAAAAATTATAAAAATTGCATATCTGAAAAATATACCTGTACATTTTTTGGATTCATCAGATATGTTACATTCCTTTCGTAACTTGTCCCATCAGGGTGTTTTGGCGCTCTTGCATGAATTTCAATATAAATCTTTGGATAATGTTATTGCTGATGTTTTCAGAAAGCAGGGAAGAGGTCTTTTGATTGCCGTTGATCATATAACAGACGAGGGTAACCTTGGTTCTATTATGAGGACAGCGGGTTTTTTCAGTGCTGATGGCCTGATTATTCCGAAAGACCGGTCTGCAAGGATAAGCGCAAGGGTATTAAAAAGTGCATCTGGTGTTCATAACAGGCTGTCTGTGGTAAGGGTAGTAAATCTTGCAAGGTGTTTGACTGTCTTGAGTAAGAACGGTTTTTGGGTAATAGGAACAGGGATACATGGCAGGTCTGTATATGAATTTGACTGGGATATGGATATAGTCCTGGTATTGGGAAATGAGCAAAAAGGAATAAGTCCGTCAATAAAAAGGATTTGTCATGATATTGTTGGCATTCCGTCTCCCAACAGGATAGATTCTCTTAATGTTGCTGTAGCGGAAGGTATTATACTGTCTGAAATATACAGACAGATGTCACATTTGTCATCATGAACCGTTATTTTTGTTTCGAAATCTTTTCTTGACTTCTGTTAGACCGTTCTCTATTTCCTGTTTTGTGAAAACCTTACCACACTTGGTACAGTGATAATGTTTTTCTGTGATTTTCTCGTATATTAAATCTTCTGAAAAATTTACGGGATGAAAGTCCAGTAAAAATGAATAAACTAGTTTAAAGGATTTGTTATTGCAATTATCACATACAAAAAATTTGCGTAATCTTTCGCCCATTACAATTATCCCTATAGATTATATGATGTATATTCAATAAGATATGTATATTGCAATTAATATCCTGGGTTGTGGTTGGATATGGCAATAGTCTTTTGAGCTCGGTGTGGAGCATTTGTCTGGTTTCCGTAAATGGCCTTTTTGCACAATTCCGATGTCAATCTACAGGATTCCTTGATTTTACGCAAAAATTCCCATTTACAGACTGGAAACTTATTAATGGCCACGGTCTGTTTCTGGATGTGAGCACTCCCTGTATTATGGAGCCACTGCACGGATTCGAACCGTGGACATCCTCATTACGAGTGAGGTGCTCTACCATCTGAGCTACAGTGGCCCTCAAAAACCTCATATATAATATATTTTTTTATACGTCCATAATTTTTTTGTCAGAAAATGCCGCTGTATAAACTTATAATATTTGGGTTTTGACAGTCTTGTAAAAAGGTTTGCAGGCAGAATTCTGATCATAAAACACTGTGTATTGAATTTACAAGTAATATTTATAGGATAAATACAAACCCTATCATCAGTAAACTGGTTATGCAAGACCTTTGCTTTGCTGCCTTTTATTTCAATTATATCAGGTAGAAAAGAACTGACCCTGATTTCTTGTTGATCTTGTCGATTTGTTGAGACAAACGGATTGCTTGCAGACAGGTTTAAAATAATATCTGTTTTTTGGAGAAATAATTAATGAAACACCCAAAAGATTATATAGTTTTTCCACTTGATGTTTCAGATTACGATAGTGCAATGTCCTATATTGATCTTTTAAAAGATCATGTAGGAGTTTTTAAGATCGGTTTGGAGTTGTTTATAAGTGAAGGTCCTGCAGTATTGGACAGAATCCGTAAAAATTGTGATAACTATCTGTTTCTTGATCTGAAATTGCATGATATTCCTGTTACTGTTAAAAGGAGCTTACTTGCCCTCAGCGGATACAAGCCCAATTTTGTTACCGTACATTGTGATGAAGGAGGAGCAGCTTTAAAAGAGGCTGCTGAAAACAATCCTTCCGGAATCAAAATTCTTGCCATTACTGTTTTGACAAGTTTAGGTTCTGATCAGTTGGAATTGATGGGGTATTCCAGAAGATTTAAAGACAGTTTGTCAGATCTTGTTCTCTTGAAGGCCAAGGTGGCAAAGGAAGCCGGATGTCATGGAGTGGTGTGTTCCGGTCTTGAAGTTGCGCGAATAAAAAAAGAAATAGCTGATGATATAATAGCGGTTTGTCCTGGAATACGGCCTGCGTGGTCAGTAATTGATAATGAGGATCAAAGACGAGTGATTACACCAGGAGAAGCAGTCAGGAATGGAGCCGATTATATTGTTATAGGCAGGCCAATAAGGGATGCATCAGACCCTGCTGGAGCAGCCATGCGTGTTGCAGATGAAATAGGCAATGTTTGCTGTGTATAGTATCATAGTTGAATCGGTCTTTTTGTACAATATCCTTGTCTGAAAGGCTTTCAGCTTGAATCTAAGATGTTTTGACCGGGAATTAAACAGTCCTGTCTGTTTTGTGAATATATCTGTGAAAACCTTATAATCTGTATTTTTTTACATAGTTATGGAAATAAATAATAAGATGTTGTTACAGTTGATCTTTTTTGTTTTTGTCAATGTCATTGTTCTGCCTCAGAATACGGGGTGCGCATTATTAAAAGTAAAAGAGTCGTACACCATAAGCAGGATGCAGGCATGGACTATTGTAAAACAAGAAATAATTGGGGGAAACATCAAAAACAGGATAGTCTATGTTTCTGTAAAACCGCTCAAGGCAGGACAAAAGATAAAGACATGGAAAGAGACATATACAGTACCAAAAAATTTTCAGAGCGTATGGTTGTTTTTTGTTGATGATCAGCCTGATGCAAACTGGGAACACGATTGCAGATACATATTTCTTAATGCGGGAAATGGAAAATACAAGGTTATTAAGGCCCTTGTTCCGCCAATATCAATGGATAATATGAAAAAGATCTTTCCGTAAGTATCTATGGGGAATAGGGCCTTATTTATTGTTGTGTTTATCTGTAAAACATATAACAACCAAGAAAAAGTTGTTTTATTTGTTTTTTTTGATTATCTTTGCCCTGTTATTTAGTGTCCATCTTAGAAACAGGGTCGGGTCACTATCTGTTTTCCAATCCATAAACAGGAATTTTCGGACAAGATCAAGGAAGTCAAGGGATTATGTGGCGGAGTACATTCCACAGGGGATCATGTGACCTCCTGTGTCAGGGTAGAGTTGTCATATGTGGAAAAGGGAGATCAACCACCGTGGCAATTTCAGTGGTTTGTATGACCGGTTCTCTTTAAGGCCTAAATCTGATATCGTGCCTGTTGAGTGAATTGTTTTTGTGTGCCCATAACTGCTCCTTTATCCTAACCGGTAAACAAGCAAACGTACTACAAGCAGCTTGCTCTTTCACCAAATCAGTCAAGGTTGTGCTCATGATTTGAATTCAGGATGGATGAAAAACGGACAGTGTGAAAATTACTGACATCTTATGGCTTTATCAATAAAAAGAGGGAGGTTTTGTTAATGAATAATATTGTTTATGCAATGGGTGCTGCTGGTAATGGTGCGTCAGGTATGGAAGGTTCAGGGTTGGCTGCATTTATGCCTTTGATATTGATGTTTGTGATTTTTTATTTTCTCCTGATAAGGCCACAGCAAAAAAAGGCAAAGCAGCATAAAGAGATGTTATCTAATTTGAAAAAGGGTGACTATGTTATCACTGCCGGAGGTCTTTATGGTGTAATTACAGGATTGTCTGACAATACACTGAACATTGAAATTGCGCCTAAGGTGAAAGTTAAAATATCAAGAAACTCTGTTTCAGGGGTTGTAGGTAAAAAATCACAATAGGTATCAATGGAGATAATTTGCAGATATAATTGGTTTCCATCCGTAAATATCCATATCCTGCAATCTCTTTGTCAATCTTGGGTGTTTTGTGAGATCTGCTGAGTCACATTTCTGTACCCTTGATTTTTTTATTTTGTACAAGATTGTAATTTATGGACCATACAACTTCATAAAGTCAGATTGATTAATGGATGGGTACAAAAGCGTTTTATTTGTGTCAAATTTTAATTCTGAAAGAGATATCAGAATACGCCGGTGTTTGTTTATGAGTGCAGTAAAAAAATAGTGAATAAAATTGATATGTTTTTTGAGGATTTCGATTTACAAATGAATGGAGTTTAAAGTGTCAAAAAATCTGGGTTGGCGTCTGGCAATTACATGTTTTGCTGTTTTTATGGCATTTATTTATCTTATCCCGTCCCTTTCCGGCAACCTGTCCGAGTGGTGGTCTGATTTTCTTCCAAAGGACAAGATACATCTTGGACTTGATCTTCAGGGAGGAATGCACCTTACACTTGGTGTAGAGGTAGACAAGGCTGTAGAGAGTCACCTGGAACGTATAGTGGAGGATTTAAGGCAGGATCTGCGAAAAAACAGGATCAGGTATCTTGAACTGAAAAGACATGGCACAGATGAGATTGATTGCACTCTTATAAGGAGAGAAGATCTTCAGCGTACAGAAAACATGATTCAGGAGGATTACCCTGATTTTCAGTTGCAAACACGGACAGGTGATACCAAGGGAGTTGTGATCAGGTGTATTCTGCGTATCAAGGCAAGGCACAGGATAGAAAAGATGGCTGTTGAACAGGCGCTTGAAACCATCAGGAACAGGATAGATATGTTTGGTGTAAATGAACCTGACATAAGGCCTCAGGGGAAGGACAGGATCCTGATACAGTTGCCAGGGGTAAAAGATCCTGAACGAGCCAAGGCCCTCATAGGAAAGACAGCACTTCTGGAATTCAAACTGGTAGATGATGATCATAGTGTTGAAGATGCCTTGAAAGGAGATATTCCTCCTGGGGATGAAATATTATATCAGGTAAATGTTGATCCCAGAACAGGTATGACAAGACATATACCCTATTTGTTAAAGAAAAGGGCCTTGCTTACAGGTGAGTATATTACCGATGCAAGGGTTCAGATTGACAGCCGTTTTAACACTCCGTATGTTTCCATGTCTTTTAATCGGAGGGGTGCAAGAATATTTGAACGGATTACGGCTGAGAATATAAAGAAAAGACTGGCCATTGTGCTTGACAATAAAGTAATTTCTGCACCGGTTATCCAGGACAGGATAGCAGGCGGACGTGCCCAGATCACGGGACATTACTCCATGCAGGAAGCGAAAGATCTGGCCCTTGTTTTAAGGGCAGGGGCATTGCCTGCTCCGGTAAAGATCCTGGAAGAAAGAACTGTTGGCCCATCCCTTGGCAAGGATTCCATAAGACAGGGTTTTAAATCCATGCTTGTAGGAGGGATAATGGTAGTACTTTTTATGGCTGTTTATTATGGTATATCAGGACTTATTGCTGATCTGGCCATGTTTTTAAATATTGTTTTTATTATGGCCGGTCTTGCTTTTTTCGGAGCAACACTTACTTTGCCTGGTATTGCCGGCATAATTCTTACAATAGGTATGGCAGTTGATGCCAATGTCTTGATATTTGAACGTATTCGTGAAGAATTGAGGCAGGGCAAAACCGTACGTGCTGCCATAGATACAGGCTATGGAAAGGCTTTTGTAACTATTCTTGATGCAAATATTACCACCCTTATTGCGGCTCTTGTGCTGTTCCAGTTCGGGACAGGGCCTGTCAGGGGGTTTGCAGTAACACTGAGCATAGGAATTATTGCCAGCATGTTTACTGCTATATATGTAACAAGAATTATTTTTGATTATTTATATATGGTAAAGGGAATGAAAAAGATCAGTATTTAAAACTTGTCCTTTCAGTTGGCTACACAGAATACTGAACAGTACCTGTGTATGAATTATTTGTTGAGTGCTATATTATGATTGTCATTTTTTATTTAGATGATGATTTTTGTGCAAAATCAGGAAGTAAGGGTGTTACGCTCTGCATGGATTTTAAGGTTGATGCAGAAAAAACACCTTTTATGGATATTGAATATATCAATTGTTTTCAGGGGTTAGTAATGGGAGCTGTTATAGATGGAATTTGTTAAACCAGATATTAATATAAATTTTATTGGCAGACGCAACATTGCGTTTATATTGTCCGGAACCCTTATAGTCTGTACTGTTCTGCTTTTATGGTGGAATGGAGGTCCAAACTATGGTGTTGACTTTACAGGTGGTGTGATAGTACAGGTCAGGCTGGATAAAAAACATACCCCTTCAGAGATCAGAGAAGCCCTTAAAGCCGTTCAACTTGAAAACAGTATTATACAGGAGTTTGGAGACAGGAATCACCTTGAATTCTTAATTCGCATAATAAAGACCGATGTAGCGTTAACCGGCCTTGGTGAAAAGGTTAAGCAGGCACTTGTTGCCGAATTTGGCAAGGGAGTGGAAATAAGACGGATAGAGATGGTTGGCCCACGGGTGGGAAAAGATTTGAGACAAAAGGCCCTGTTTGCTATTTTTTATTCCCTTTTGTTTATTGCCATTTATATATCAGGCCGATTTGAGCTTAAATGGATGATGAGCATTGTCATGGCTGGATCGTTGGCCTTTGTGGTTTATGTGGCGACCATTATCGGCATGAGTGTAACCTGGCTTATAATTCTTGCCATGATAGCAATCCTTGTTCTGTGCTGGGTGATGAAACTGAAGTATGCACTTGGAGCGATTGTTGCTCTTATTCATGATGTAATTATCACTGTTGGTATGTTTGCCTTTACAGACAAGGAAATATCCCTGTCTGTTGTTGCGGCTCTTCTTACTATTGTGGGTTATTCCCTGAATGATACAATTATTGTTTTTGACCGGATTCGGGAAAACATTAAAAAACTTCGGAGGAAACCATTTGATGAAATAATGAACAAAAGTATCAATGAGACCCTTAGTCGTACTATTCTGACCTCTTCCACAACCCTTATTGTAGTGATTTCCCTTTTTATCCTTGGGGGCAATGTAATACACAATTTTGCCTTTGCCATGCTGGTAGGGATTGTTGTTGGAACATACTCCTCTATATTTGTTGCAAGTCCCGTGCTTTTGCTCTGGCATGATGACCGTTCCGGAAATCATGTCAAGACTCAAGCTCGTTCCCATAAATAGGTTCCATCCATAAAAGGCCTTTTTGCACAATCCCGGTGTCAATCTACAGGATTCCTTGTATGACGTCTGTACACCTCCATATAATTATCTGATTTTCTTGGTTTTGTCCCGTTTTATTTATAGGTTTGAGAGATTCATTGGTTTCCATAGCCCATTTATGGACGGGTATTGGACAGTCTTCATACACAGATAATTGTTTTTTACGAAATTGCTCATAGTTTGTCTTTTCACGGATGCAAGATATGTAGCCAACCCCTTGATGTTCCTTCTGTGGGTGCATATTCTGCGGTCCAGGGGCCTGATCCTGTAAAAGGATATCCTGAAAATGGCCACCTGCTTTAGGCGGTGAGATTAGGCATCCAACCCAACGGATGATGTAGCGGATATAGAAATCTCATGGTATCAGGAGATTGAGCTGTAGATGGACATTTGAGAAGGTTTGATCTTGCATTTCTGTTGCTCTCTGTTTGTTGCATATGATGACAAATAAAAAGAAACAGTCTTATCCTATCCTTTTATGGAGTCTTATGATCCTGTCTATATCCCTCTTTGTGGGTATGTGGTGGGTGTGGCAAGGGCTGCATGCAAAATCTCCCCGATTTAATTACCTGCTGATTACGGTTAATCACGAACCGCAAAAGGTCATTTCAGGTGAAACTGTTCATTTTCGTCCGTCAGACAAGGTCAGGATAGTCAAGCTGTCAACAGATATACCTTTAAATTGGAATGTTCGCCTTGTTGCTATGGCAGCTTTTGATGTGGGCGCTCTCAAGTTTAAAGAAATGCCTCTTGTATCTCTTCTGCCAGATCATAATATCTTCAAACACTATGTTTTCCGAATAGAGGTAAAAATCAAAAACAGGATTATGGGCCATATGATATGGGATGTTCAGCCCTGTGCAGAGGACTGGATAGAACATGCTGACAGTATCCATGATCCGGTAAAACGTTTGTCTTTTTTGAGGCTTGCCTTTCATACCCTGCCGGATGATCAAAGTATTTACATACGCCTGGTAGATGTACTGAAAGCACACAAGAGATGGGAACAGGCTGCCCATATTGTTGAAAATCACATTCATAAAAAAGGTATTACAAAGGCAGATCTGTCGGAACTTTTGAATATATACACCGCAATGTCTGACAGGGATGGCATGATATCTGTGTTAAGAAGGCTTCTGAAACTTGATCCTAATGATCTGTCTGCAAGGGTGAAACTGGCCGGGCTTTTGGAAGAAAGTGGAAAAAATGAAGATGCCATTCAACAATACAAGGCTATTCTGGACCATGTTGATAAAAAGGATGCCTTGCCTGTGTACGAGAGACTTGGATATCTTTACAGCAAAACTGGTAACAGAAAAAAGGCTGTTTTTTACTATTTAAAGGCCATTAAACAGGATAAAAAAAATCCGGATCTGTATTATAGCATATCTTATCTTTACAAGGATATGGGACGTAAAAGTCTGGCAGATTCATATCTTGCAAAGGCCATTGATCTTAAAACGGATGATATTGACAGTCGAATTGAACTTGCGAATGATTTGATAAAAAAAGGAGATTTGGCAAAGGCAGAAAAATATGTAACAGACGTTTTAAAGAAAAAACCTTCTCTCCTGGATGCCCTTATCCTGATGTCTGCTATTAAAGATAAGAAGGGAGATAAAAAGGGTCTTTTGGATACATACAAAAAGATACTTGCTGTTCAGCCTGACAATCAAAATGTATTGTACAATCTCGGTGTTCTGGAGTATGAAAGGGCCGCTTTTGATCAGAGCAAGAATTATTTTTTAAAATACTTAAAGAAACATCCTGAAGATAAAGATGTTCATAGACTTATGTTTGATATCTGCAGAAAACAGAAAGACAAAAAATGTGCATTTCATGAGGCGACGATACTGATGAGACTTATGCCTCATTATATTGATGCCTACCGTGTTATATTTGAATATCTTAAGAACAGGGCAGATTACAACACTCTCATTTCTTTAATGAATAAGGCAGTAAAAAGTAATCCTGATAAAGTGGAGCTGAGAAAGTTTCTTGCAGTTGCTTACCTTAAAGCAGGGAATGATATTCAGGCTGCAAGGCAGATTGAAAAGATACTTAAGACAAGACCCGAAAATACTGGACTGTTGTTCGATCTTGCTGCTTTAAGAGAAAGACAGGGGGATATTGAAGGTGCCCTTGCTGTTTACAAAAGGATTATTGCTATCTCACCTGATAATGAAAAAGCTGAAAACGCATATATTCAGCTCAGACTCCAAAGAGTTAAACAGGAGGAGCAAAAGCGATGAAGCCGGAATTTGTTGTTGCCAGGGATTTACCTGATGCATGGTTTCAATGTGTATACAGGCTGCTTGAGACAGGTGATGAATATATTATAGACAGGGGAAGTTACAAGGGGCAAAAACGTCTCGAGTTTGACTATATAACCGTGCATGTAAAATATCCTTCTGCCAGGCCTTTACTACCCGACATTCCTCCTTCACTGGGAATCCCCAATCCTGTTGCAGAGGATTATCTTGATCAATATCTTCCATATCTTATGACATCTGTCAGCCAGCCGGGTGAAGAGTATACGTATGGTCAATATCTTGAGTCACAGATTAATGAAGTTATCCGTATGTACAAAAAAGATGGATATGGAACCAATCAGGCATATATGCTTGTGGGGGACCAGGATTCAATATATCTTGACAATCCTCCGTGCCTGCGGGGGATAGACACCCGTATCAAGGATGGCAGGCTGCATTTTTTTGTGTACTTCAGATCATGGGATCTGTGGAACGGTTTCCCTGCCAATCTTGGCGCCATACAGATGTTAAAGGAATATATGGCCCTGAGTATAGGGGTTAAAGATGGCGAGATTATTGCTGCGAGCAAGGGTCTGCATTTGTATGATTATGTTTGGGAACTTGCAAAACTAAGAACTATGCAAAAGGATGTCGACTCAAGGAAGTCAAAAGGGCCTAATGGTTAAGATTGATTTAAAAGGTATGGACCATAAAGAGATGGAACAATGGGCAGAAAGCTATGGACTGGATGCCTATCGAGGCCGTCAGATAAGGCAGTGGCTTTTTTCAAAGATGGTTTCCTCCTTCGGGGAGATGACGAATGTTCCAAAGGTTCTTATAGAAGCGCTTGAACAGGATGCAGTTATAAATAATCTCCAGAAGATCCGTACTCTTGTTTCAAAGGATGGGACAAAAAAATACCTGTTCCGGCTTTGGGATGGTTGTGTTATTGAATCAGTCCTTATACCTGACAGAGGGCATTTTACACTCTGTATATCTTCCCAGGCAGGCTGTGCCATGGGCTGTCGTTTTTGTCTTACAGGGAAACAGGGTTTCACAAGAAATCTGACTCCCTCTGAAATAATTGATCAGGTTATAGAGGTCAAACGCTCTTTGGCCAAACCTTCGGATCTTAGAAATATTGTCTTTATGGGAATGGGTGAACCTCTTGCCAATTATGATGCGGTTGTAAAGGCGATCAGAAATATTGTGGGAGAAGATGCCCTGAATTTTTCCACACGCAAGGTAACTGTTTCTACCTGTGGTCTTGTTCCAAATATCAGAAAACTGGGCCTTTCAGATGTTACGGTCAACCTTGCTGTTTCCCTGAATGCCACTGACAACGAGACACGCAGTTTTCTCATGCCTGTAAACAAAAAATATCCTTTGAAAAAACTTATTTCAGCCTGCCGGGAATATCCTTTGCCTAACAGACGCATGATAACCTTTGAATATATACTTATCAATGATGTCAACGACAGTGTTAATGATGCTTACAGGTTATGTCGTCTATTGTCAGGAATAAGGGCCAAGATCAATTTGATCCCATTGAATCCCCACCTTAACCTGGATCTTTTTCCTGCTCCAATGAACAAGATTTTGCATTTCCAGGATATTCTTATATCCAATAATTTTACCGCCATGATCAGGAAGAGTAAAGGTGCTGATATTATGGCTGCATGTGGGCAGTTGAGCGGAGAATATCTTGGTTCCATATAACAATCTGTTTTCAGTGAAGTTTTCACATATAAAAAACTGTGTTCTGTTCATAGATGGCCTTTTTGCAGAAATCCGGTGTCAACCGCGGGAGGTCTGTATTCCTCCGTGCCCCTGATTTCCCTGATCCTGTCCACAAATTTTTGTTTATAGACAGGAAACTCACGATTGTCTACGGTCTGTGCAGGGACAGGCCCCAATGAAACACATTCCTGTGTATAAAGACTGAACTTATGGAAGAAATTAAGATTAATATAAAAAAATTACCGGACTGTGAAGACATTCCTTTACCTCGGTATGCAACAACACAGGCTGTGGGTATGGACCTTCATGCAGCAGTTGATAACGAAATGGTTCTTCTGCCGGGTAACAGGGCATTAATTCCCACAGGTATCTGTATTGCGCTGCCCTGTGGAGCGGAAGCACAGATCAGGCCGAGGAGCGGACTTGCCATACAATATGGTGTTACTGTCTTGAATTCTCCCGGCACTGTTGATTCTGATTATAGAGGTGAAATAAAGGTTATACTGGTGAACCTGGGAGATAAGCCCTTCCGGATCAACAGAGGAGACCGGATTGCCCAGATGGTTATAGGAAAGATTGTACGCGGGACATGGGTTGTTGATGGTAAACTTGCTGTGACATCGAGAGGCTCAGGGGGTTTTGGGCACACCGGAATATAAACAGGAAGCAAGGCTGTAAAAAAACAGAATATAATCTGGTGGATCTTGATAATTAGATTTTTAAACAAAGGTTACAGCAATGTAAAAGAAAATCAATCGCTTTTAATAAGTTGCAGGTTAAACAGGTTAATAAATCCAAGGTATAAGGAGCTGTTTTGACAAAATGAATCAGAAACAAACAATACATCTAATTGCTGCAGCCCGACCAAACTTTATGAAGATTGCGCCACTCTATCATGCACTTGTAAGGGAAGAATGGGCAGAGCCAATCATTGTTCATACAGGTCAACATTATGATCCGAACATGTCAGATGCCTTTTTCCAGGATTTGAATCTTCCTCTGCCTCATATTAATCTTGGCGTTGGAAGCGGGACACATGCAGAGCAGACCGGCAGCGTGATGATTGAGTATGAAAAGGTTATTGTGGGAAACAGGCCTGATCTGGTAGTCGTGGTTGGGGATGTAAATTCAACTGTTGCCTGCACCCTCGCTGCAGTCAAGCTGGGGATCACGGTTGCCCATCTTGAGGCAGGTCTTCGTTCTTTTGATCGTACAATGCCTGAAGAAATCAACCGGATTGTGACTGATTCCATTGCCGATTATCTGTGGACACCTTCCCCTGATGCAGATGATAATCTTATACATAACGGTATTGCATCTGAAAGGATTTCAATGGTTGGTAACATCATGATTGACTCGCTTGTGATGATGATGCCTGCAATCCGAACGGAAACTACGAGAGAAGACCTGGGACTTGTGGATAAAAACTATGGAGTGGTTACTCTTCACCGGCCATCCAATGTGGATAACCCTGATATTCTTTCCAGTCTGTGTCATGGACTTGCAAGGATAGCAAGACAAACCGGTCTTGTTTTTCCTGTTCATCCGCGCACCGCAAAAAATTTGCGCAAATTCGGGCTTTATGACTATCTCAGTGATACTCCCGGGATTGTTCTGACAGATCCGCTTGGATATAAGGCCTTTATGAACCTGGTATTAGGTTGTAAATTTGTAATAACCGATTCCGGTGGCATACAGGAAGAGACAACATATCTGAAGATTCCCTGTGTGACACTACGCCCCAATACAGAACGGCCAATAACAGTAACCCAAGGGACAAATAAACTGAGCACTCCGGAAAAGATCGAAACCGACCTGAAAAAAGCAATGGAAAAGGATTGCAAATCACCACCTTTGTTTTGGGATGGGAAAACAGCAGAAAGGGTTGTTGACGCTATTAAAACGATATGCTGTTGCCATTAAAATGTATGGTGGACCCCCAAAAATGAGACAATATGCTAAAATAGCAATTGTAATACTGAGAAGGGGGATTCAAAGTGAAACGTAGAAAGTTTTTTGAGGAATTTAAAGCCAGGGTTGCGCTTAAAGCCATTACGGGACAAAAAACCGTGCAAGAATTGGCAGAGGGATTTGGAATTTATGTCAATCAAATCAAACTGTGAAAAAAGCAACTTCTGGAAACGGCACACAAGGCGTTCAGCCCCTGCCTGCTGCAGGCAGGGTGGCAAGGACAGGGAGGCGAAACGGACCGAACGGGAGCGGGACGGACTGTATCGGAACGTGGGGCAACTGCAAATAGAAGCAGGCCGGCTTGAAAAAAAGACCGGGCTGCTCTAATGACAGTGGCAGAGAAGCGAGCCATGATAGAGCCTGAGCACCCCAAAGCTGAGTGTAAGGATACAATGTAAACTGATTGGACTGCCACGATCCAGTTACTGCCGGGAACCGAAAACGGAGATCAAAGATAATTTAGAGCTGATGAGTCTGATTGAGGAGGAATACGCCCGTCACCCTTTTTACGGGACCTGCAAGATGCGGGATTTCCTTCAGAATCAAACCTTTGGGAGGAGGACGCCGGCAGAGGTTTACCGGGGTGCCTCGGAATTAGGGAAGGCTGCTTGACCATGAGCTACAACATGACCATTTCCATACACCTTGGCACTAAAAAATGATCTTGACATTGAGGTCCGCTTTATACCCCCTGACAGCGGTTAACCTGTGGCGGTGCAGTTTTTATAATTTTAGGAAGGCTGGGTATAATCCCCCCTGCCAAGGAGAGAAAAAAGAATGTATTTTGACAAAACAGGCAAAATAAATACAGAAACAGCCCTGAAGCTGGCCTTTGAACGTGCCCGTGAGCTGGGCATTGATGAGGTGCTTGTACCATCGACCTCCGGGGCCACCGGATTTGCAGCCCTGGAATTAAATCCCGGCTGTCATATCGTTGTGGTCACCTATCATTGCGGTTTTCGTGAACCTTTCCAGAAAGTTATGCCTGACAAGGTGCGCAGCGATCTTGAAAAACGCGGTGCCGCAGTGGTTTCGGCCACACATGCCCTGAGTGGCCTGGAACGCTCGCTTGCCAAGAAGCACGGCGGAATCTACCCTGTTCTGATCATTGCCGATACCCTGCGCCTCTTCGGCCAGGGTACCAAAGTAGCTGTAGAAATCGCCATAATGGCAGCAGATGCCGGCATGCTAAGCGGTAAAGATATTGTGGCCCTCGGTGGCACGGGTCAGGGCGTGGACACTGCCCTGGTGCTGAAGCCGGCCAGCCAGTCTGACCTGTACGACCTGCGCATCAGGGAAATTATCTGTAAACCCCGGGTTTTTTGAAAACTTTAAGATATATAATTCTGCAACGGGATCTTTCCTGGTGCTGTCTTTAAAAGGCTTGATAAAAAAAGAGTCCCAATGCGCATTATCCGGAAGAAAAAAGAATAATCCCTTCCAGTGATCGGTATGTATGGATGAATCTTTTGGACTGGTCCATATTGGTGGCCTACATTATGGTGATTCTATCCATGAGTTGCCTCGTGGGCAGACGGCAGGAGTCTCAGCAGGACTACTATGTGGGCGGCCGCAGTATCCCAGCCTGGCAGGCGGGGCTTTCCCTTTTGGCGACCCAGGTCAGTGCCATCAGTCTTATTGGGGCGCCGGCATTTATAGCATTGAAACCCGGGGGCGGGCTGAAATGGCTTCAGTACGAGTTTGCTATTCCCCTGGCCATGATTGTGATAATGGTCACCGTGGTACCTGTGTACCGCAGGACCGGGGTCATAAGTATTTATGAATACCTGGAATGGCGTTTCAGTCCAGCCGTCAGGGGCCTGCTCGGTTTTATATTCATGGCCTCACGGGGACTGGCATCGGGAGTGACGCTTCTGGCCACGTCTATTGTGACCAGTGTATGCCTCGATCTGCCGCTGTTCGAGACCGTCATACTTATAGGGGCTGTTTCCATTGTATATACGACGCTGGGAGGGATACGGGCCGATATCTATTCTGACATCATCCAACTGGTTATCCTCTGGAGTGGTGCGCTTATCTGCCTGGTAATCCTCTTCAGGATGTCTGGTGGAGACCTTTTTTCCCCGGACTTGCCAAGGGAACGCTTCGAAATTTTCCAGATGACAGGGGCTGGCCTGGGAGATGGCAGGACCTTCGGTTTCTGGCCCATGCTGTTAGGCGGGTTTTTCCTGTACCTGTCCTATTACGGATGTGACCAGAGTGAAACCCAGCGGCTGCTCACTACACGAGACGAAAGAGAAGCCCAAAAGGCCCTCCTGATTAATGGCCTTCTTCGGTTTCCCCTGGTGATCACCTACTGCGGTGTGGGTGTTATGCTAATTCCGTTTCTTGTCCACCATCCCCGTTTCCTGGTAGGTTTTGAAGGAAAAAACCCTGATTTTCTTCTTCCCCATTTTCTTCTTCAGTACATGCCCCACGGCCTGCTGGGCCTGTTAGTGGCAGGAATATTTGCGGCCTCCATGTCAAGCTTGGACAGCGCGCTCAATTCCCTGAGTGCCGTGATACTGCGGGACTTTCTCCAGAAATACATCCCCGGCTTGAGGAGAATCGGCGGGGAAAAGGAGGTGTGGCTTTCCAGGTTGCTCACTGTCGCGTGGGGAATATTATGTACCGTCTTTGCTCTGGGCATGATCAGGGGGCCTGAAACGGTTCTGATCCTTGTCAACAAGATCGGATCGGCGTTTTATGGCCCGATCCTTGCCGTTTTCTGGCTGGGAATCATGACGCAGAGGACAAACGAACATGGAGCGATTCTCGGGCTTGTGTTCGGGGTGGGAGTGAATGTCTTTATATGGCGCATCTTCGGAAATACGGTTTCCTGGCTCTGGTGGAACCCCATCGGTTTTTTCTCTTCTTTTCTGGCAGGCTATGCCGGAAGTTTTATGACCGCCCGAAAGGTCCGGCCAGGTCCAAGGGAGATGCCAAGGAAAACAGGGGCAAGGCGTTTTCCCACACGCTACGCCGTCTGCCTCACGGGAGCCTTCGCGGGAATCCTCGTCGTGTGCCTCGTCCTCCAGTTCCTGCTTGCCGGCTGATATAAGGGGCCGGCCGAATTGTCAATCCCGGCAAACAAGGATAACAGGAATTACAGTTCTGAAGGATACGGTTATGCAAGCTGTGTTTGCCCTGAACTGACACTCGTTAGCCCATCTTTGTGA
>CAYWEN010000008.1:0-28462 GCA_964457545.1 uncultured Desulfobacterales bacterium
CGGTTCTGTGATTTATGAGCTTGGTGGCGGTACAATCGGCAATTACACCAATGTTCCCGAGCCTGCAACTGCAACACTGCTTCTTCTCGGTATGGGCCTGATCGGTCTTGCCGGTTCCAGAAAAAGGATATTTAATATGTAGATAAAAACAGATATTCCAGATTCTTAGGCCCGATTCACAATAAATATTGCGGATCGGGCCGTTTTTTACTTGCATTCCTTTATACAACGCTGAAGTTCATGCCTGAATCTTTCTGATCCACTGTCCCCTGCAAGCAGGTGCCTTGCTGAATGAGGCAAGGGCCTTGGGCCTTTTTCCCTCCCTTTGAAATGCCAGTCCTGTATGATATTGATATACAGGGTTTTTGCAGTCAAGACGAACCGCCTGTTCAAAGTGTTTGATGGCCATAAGATTATCGCCCGCATTATCCGTACCTGTCCTGATCTTCTGAAGGAAGAAACAGGCTCAACAGGTTGCTTCACCCGGATTCCCCTTATTTTCAGCCTTTCCTGCCTCACAGAATCATAGGCCTCCTTATTAACACATTGTGCTCTGAATCTCAGCATTCATATTAAAGGCCTTTATAACAATCCAATATCCTGCACTTGCATTTCACTTGACACCCAGAACCGCTTCCAACATACTGTATCATCAAAAAAAATATCTTATTCTCGCCATTTCCTGTCACCCCACTTTTGACAATCGGTTTGTTTCCATCCATAAATGGATGTTTTTCATAATATCAGCGTTAACCTGCCTGATCATCTGTAACGGGCATACTGTAATATAACACACCTTTTCATGATCCCTTGATCCAGAATTCCTGGTTCCGGGCAAAAACTGACTGGATCTTGAGTATATTATTATGGTATCTGTAAGGCAGCGAACCGTAAAATTAACAAAAAAACTGTAAAAAGAGGCAGGTTCAGAAGGAATATTTGTTACATGACCACCCATAATCTCACTTTGGCAATTATAATTTTTGGAGCATTGATTATGCTCCTTAGCATCTATAAATTCATATCTGTCATAAAATTAGGCAATGATATTCTGTTTGAATCCAATCGCAAGGTCGAGGTGCTGACAAAATGCCATATGGTACTGATGTGCTTTTTTTTCTTTGGATATATTTCGGTTTTTTTACTTATCCATGCAGGAATACATTTGGCAGGAAATCTCTTTACAAGTGTTATTTTTGCGTTTGGAGCCATATTTGTATTAATGGGAATCATACTTCAATCCAGCATGCTATCCTCAATAAGGAAACAAACCAAGGAACTGATAATAACAAATGAACGTCTTTCAATAACCCAAGATGTTACCATCTTTGCCCTGGCCTATCAGGCAGAACTCAGAGACGAAGAGACAGGAAAACACCTTGACAGGACATCGAGATACGTTGAGCTCCTGGCAAAAGAATTGTCAAAATTGCCCGCCTACAGGGAATATTTGACACAAGCCTACATTGCAGATCTGGTAAAAGCCGCCCCTCTCCATGATATCGGCAAGGTTGGCATCCCTGATTCCATTCTTCGCAAGCCTGGAAAATTAGATAAAAAAGAATTTGATATTATGAAAAAACATTGTGAGTATGGCTCCAGAATTCTGGAAATCAGCAACAAAAAATTGGGATTCCAGTCATTTCTGAAAATAGCGATCCAGATTGTACGCTATCATCATGAAAAATGGAACGGACAAGGATATCCCTATGGTTTAAAGGGAGAAGAGATTCCTCTGTCTGCGAGGATAATGGCACTTTCTGATGTTTACGATGCACTTAGAAGTGAACGTTACTACAAAAAAGGCATGTCACATGAAAAGGCAGCAGAGATCATACTGTCTGAAAAAGGCAGGCATTTTGATCCTGATATTGTTGACGCATTTTGTAAAATTTCGGATAAATTCAGGGAAGGCTATTAGTCAACAGACAAAAAGGTGGCAAAGGAAGAGACCTTTACCTCACCCGACAACACGGCGGCACCAGGCCGTTTTTTACTTGCATTCCTTTATACGGCGCTGAAGTTCATGCCTGAATCTTTCTGATCCACTGTCCCCTGCAAGCAGGTGCCTTGCTGAATGAGGCAAGGGCCTTGGGCCTTTTTCCCTCCCTTTGAAATGCCAGTCCTGTATGATAATGATATACAGGGTTTTTGCAGTCAAGACGAACCGCCTGTTCAAAGTGTTTGATGGCCATAAGATTGTCGCCCGCACTGAAACATACCCACCCCAGCACATCGTATGATACCGGATCACGCGGGAATAACCTGACCCCGTCTTTTGCATACTTCATGGCAGTCCTGTTGTCCTTAAGAGTATTACTGTAAATGATTGCAAGTTTCTGGTATGGAAGCGGTATATCCCTGTTTGTTTTCAACAGTCTTTTATAGATATCAACGGCTTTGCGGGGTAATCCCTTTGCAAGATAGGCCCGGGCCATGAATTCGTAACTCAGGGGTATGGGAGGATACAGTTCCATAACCATGCCTGCCCTTTTTATTACCCTATCGTATGCCTTCTCGCGCAAACCGATTCTGCACAGAGCAAAACTGGCATTCATGAAATCCTGGGGGCTTACCTTTTTTTTTCTGACAACCGCAAGATACTGATCTTTAGCCTGCCTGATATCTCCCGTTGCTACATACAGGGCGCCAAGGCCCATATGCAACCGTGTATCATCCGGTGCAATCCTGATCCCTTCCCTGTATTCAGCTTCAGCCTTTTTCATATCTCCAAGGGCTTGAAATGTCTCTGCCATGGACAGGCTCAGGAGCGGCGAGTGCGGGGCAAGTCTTTTGAAGACAAGAACCTCTTTTTTATAAAGCCTGTTTTTGCCCATGGCCATGTAAGCCCCTGCAAGGTACGCATGCGCCTCGACGCTGTCCTCTTTGACTGCAAGAATACTGTTGCATATTTCAACCACTTCCCTGAACTTTCCGGCCTTGAGTTTCTGTCTTGCAATAAAGATATAACGCGGAACATCTTTTTCAGATACATGGACCGGTTCTGCAGGCTCTGGAAAACTTACAAACGGAATGGCAACAGCAGGGGATGAACGGAAAAAAACAAAACTGAAAAAAGGCAATAAAGCAAAACGGTTATTGTTTTCATATCTGTCTCCCTTATATAAAAGCTGTCAATACACCAAAGGCTTTTACTGTTAATGAGTTTTCAAAGATACAAGATGAAGCTGTCGTCACAGGGTCATCACGGTTCAATCCCGTCAAGATAACGGCTTATGGCCCCATCATACTCATGAGTCAGTCTGAAGGCCTTTCTGGCGAGACGAAAACGGGTACTCAAAGATGTCCTGCCCATGTTTTCTTTCATTTCTTCAACTACTGCATCGTAGTCGTCAGGATCGGTGACAACAGTAACAAACCTGAAATTCTTGGCGCCGGAACGAATCATGGAAGGCCCACCTATGTCTATGTTTTCAATAGCCTCATCCAATGACACACCAGGTTTTCCTACTGTTTTTTCAAATTGGTACAGATTTACTGCCAGCAGGTCAATCGGCCTTATCCCGTGTCTGTTCATTGCGTCAACATGTTCAGGATTATCACGCAGGCATAAAAGACCTCCATGTACCATTGGATGGAGTGTTTTGACCCTTCCATCCATCATCTCCGGAAACCCGGTGTAATCCGATATTTCTGTTACTGAAACACCTCCATCATGAAGGACCCGTGCCGTGCCGCCTGTTGAAAGTATCATTACACCAAAACCAGACAGGGCCCGTGCAAAACCGACTATACCTGTCTTGTCTGTTACGCTGATAATTGCCGTTTTTATGGTGTTCATATCTTTTTCTCCTGTATCCTGCGCAAACCTGACGGCCTTGCAACAGGGCGTTCTCATCAATCCTTGGGCTCAAGCCCGAAATAGCGGAAGGCACGTTTGGTTGCCACCCTGCCTTTCGGGGTTCTTGCAATATATCCCTGCTGAATGAGGAAAGGTTCATATACATCCTCTATGGTATCTTTCTCTTCGCTTACAGCCGCAGACAGACTGCCAAGACCAATCGGGCCGCCATCAAATTTTTCAATAATGGTAGAGATAAGATAACGATCCATCCTGTCCAGTCCCCTGTCATCCACCTCAAGCATGTCAAGCGCCCTGCCTGCAACATCTCTGGTAATGACTCCATCGGCCCTGACCTCGGCAAAATCGCGGACCCTTTTCAAAAGCCTGTTTGCCACCCTTGGAGTCCCCCTTGATCGTTTCGCTATTTCAAGTGCCCCGTCAGAATCAATCCTGATATTGAGAAGGCCGGCAGAGCGCATCACAATATCTTTGAGATCATCTGTCCTGTAAAAATCCAGCCTCAAGATTACGCCAAAACGATCTCTTAACGGAGGAGTCAGAAGGCCTGCCCTTGTAGTTGCGCCAACAAGGGTAAAGGGCGGAAGCGGAATCTTCATAACACGGGCAGAAGGGCCCTGGCCTATTATGATATCAAGCTCATAATCCTCCATTGCAGGGTAAAGTATTTCTTCAACAACATGATTTAACCTGTGGATTTCATCGATAAAAAACACATCTCCTGGCCTGAGACTGGTAAGAATGGCGGCCAGATCGCCCGATTTTTCGATTACAGGGCCAGAGGTAATTTTTATGTTCACCCCCATCTCCTTTGCAATTACATGTGCAAGGGATGTCTTCCCAAGACCGGGACTTCCATGAAAAAGGACATGATCCAGAGCATCTGACCGGCTTTTGGCAGCCTCTATAAAAATGCGAAGCTTGTTTTTCATCTCCTCCTGGCCAATATACTCGTCAAGTGTGTTTGGCCTCAGACCAATTTCTGCGGAAGCTTCATCTGCACCTGTCGCGGGATCTATGATTCTCTTTTCCATACATTATCACCCTGTCCGGCATAACAAGCTGATTTATCCGGACAAAAATCTCAGTGCGATTTTTATCAGGGTCTCCAGATCCTGCCCCCCTGCCCTTTTCTGTGCCTTCATTACAGCATCCTCTGCACGTTTTACAGGATAGCCCAGATTCAAAAGTGCAGAGACGGCATCTCCTGCAATCACTGAAACAGATTCTTCCACGGCAGAACAAGGGTTCAGATCAGCATTTTCCAGCATCTTTGCCGCCTTGTCCCCAAGTTCCAAAACAATTCTCTCGGCAGTTTTTTTCCCTACTCCTGACACAGTCTGAAGTCTGGAGCCGTTTCTGTCAGATATTGCCTGAACAAGGCTGGCTGCCCCTATATCTGAAAGCATGGCAAGCGAAAGCCTTGGACCAATGCCGGAAACAGATATCAGCATACGGAAAACCTGTTTTTCAAGCAGGGAAGAAAATCCAAACAGGCTAAGCGCATCTTCCCTCACATATGTGTGGATATGAAGGCTTACGAAATCATCAGCATCCGGAAGGGCAGCAAGGGTCGAAACAGGGACAAAGACCTCGTACCCGACACCATTTGCATCAATAATTACTGATTCATCGGTTCTGCCAAGGATATGGCCTTTCAGGTGTGCTATCATCTAAAATCTTGACCAGTTCATATGGCATATGACTGTGGCAAGCGCATCTGATGTATCAAGAGAAAATGTCCTGTCCGTATTCAGGATAATACTAACCATAGACCTTACCTGTTCCTTTGTTGCCCCGCCATAGCCAACTACGGATTTTTTTATTTCAAGAGGGGTATATTCAAATATCCTTATACTGTACTGAACAGCCGCAACAAGGATAACACCTCTTACATGACCCAGCCTGAGGGAAGTTCTGACATTTTTTGCATAAAATATGTCCTCTATAGCCATTTCATCAGGGTGGTATCTGTTTATCACATCTTTTACGGACTCGTATATATGATAAAGCCTTTCATAAAAAGGGGCCCTCGCAGTCGAAGTTATACAGCCTGCATCCACAAGGACAAGGCCGGTATCCCCCTTTTCCACCAGTCCGTAACCTGTTGCCCTTGATCCCGGATCAACGCCGAGTGCCAGCATCAGGCAATATTCTCCATATCAGCATCAGAAATATCAAAATTGGCATATACATGGATAACATCATCTATATCTTCCAGCCCCTGCATAAGAGTGATTACCTGCTGGGCCTTTTTCCCCTCCACCTTGACGGTGTTCTGGGAAATCATAGTAACCTCGGCAAGGGAATATTCAAGCCCCTTTTCATCGAACACCCCCTTGACCCTCTCAAAATCGGACGGAGCAGTAATAACCTCAAATCCGTCATCAGTCTCCTTGACATCCTCAGCGCCCGCCTCAAGGGCAACGTCAAAGAGCTGCTCCTCGTCCGTACCGTCCCTTTCAAAGGTAATAACACCTTTTTTGTCAAACATCCATGATACACAGCCCGGTTCACCAAGGCTACCTCCAAGCCGTTCAAAGATATGCTTTACTTCAGCAACTGTTCTGTTCTTGTTGTCAGTAAGGCAGTCCACAAGCACGGCCACCCCGCCCGGACCATACCCTTCATAATTTGCCTCTTCATATGATGTGCCTTCAAGTTCGCCAGTACCCTTTTTTATCCCCCTGTCAATATTTTCCTTAGGCATGTTCGCTGCCTTGGCTGCAGCAATGGCAGTTCTGAGCCTTGGATTTGAATCAGGATCCCCCCCTCCGAATCTTGCAGCAACTGTTATCTCTCTTATAAGCTTGGTAAATATCTTTCCGCGCTTTGCATCCAAAGCACCCTTTTTATGCTTGATCGAACTCCATTTTGAATGACCTGACATGTTTTTACATACCCTCCTGTTCTGTCGTACAATATAGACAAGCCATGCTCAAACTATCCGAAAACCAGGATATATTCTTACCTTCAGTATCCCGGCATGCAGTCTCACCCCCTGAAATCCAGGGCCACAAGATATATCTCCCTGCTGCGTTTACGGGTAGCCTTTGGCCTTGCAAGCCTTGCCTTGCAAAAATGTGCCGACACGTCTGTTTTCAGTTTGTTGAGATCATTGTCTCCTTCAAAAATCTTGCAAAGAAACCGCCCCCTCTTTTTAAGCAGTAAAAAGGCTGTTTCTGCAGCCTTTTTTGCAAGCTGCATGGAGCGTGCGGCATCCGTTGCAGCATGACCTGTAGTCTTCGGAGCAAGATCACTTATAACAACATCCACAGGGCCTATGTTTCCATAAAGCCATTCAGGATCAACAGACATCATATCTGCCTGTATAAAGGTGAAGTTCGGAGCAAAAACCTGCTCAGGTGTCTGTATGTCTATGCCGATAACTTCACCCTGCCTGCCTGCCTGCCTGATCCCATACTGGGACCACGATCCGGGAAAACAGCCAATATCCAGCACACGGTTTCCCTTGCGGATCAGCCTGAAACGGCTATCTATCTCGCTCAGTTTATAAACCGATCTTGCAAGCCAGTTTTCCTTTCTGGCCCGGCGAGTATAATGATCTGCCCACGTTCTGTTTTTCATAGACCTGTTTTTATCATATATCCATGCAACTTTGCAAATCCAAACCCTGCCATGACAACAGATCCGGTACCATATGCACGTGTAACAGATCTTTATGCAAGGACATGACAGCAACAGCCCTGCAAGGGGCAACAGAAGGGCCTTTCCGACACGACTGTCAAAAGGGCGCCGCAACATACAGCATATATGATATTCAACAGAGGGGCAAAAGGCGTTTTCAGGTTCAACACAAGCAACCCTGCAAGACATTGACAACACAAAAACCCTGCAAGACATTCAGGTCTTATGCCACCCGAGGCAACCTGCCTGAAACACAATGGCTGTTACCAGTCAACTGCCGGATATCATACAGTTTTTTGTCAGAAAATAAAATATCTCCAGGCAGATCAGGGAAATCAGGAAATCACAAGGAATGTCCTGGGATCAAGCCGGAGCATTGAATTGCCACCAGACCCATTGTCACCGTTTTTCAACATATGCAAGCAGATAAACGATCCTTCGGGTTTTAACTGAAAGACAACGTCAAAAAGATCATCAATCTCATCTATGGGATAAGGTATTCCGCGGATGTTGGTCTTATCAATATGGCGGTGATACAGGGCAGACATCCATATTTCCATACCCATATCCCTGGCAAGAGTCCTGATATTCCCAATCAGTTCCCTTTCGGAATTGTTTACATGAAGTCCGTCGATTACAATGGTATCAGGCCTGAAATCCATGTTTCCCGACAGATTTTCAAGGTTGTCTCTCAACCTTTGCACATTAAAGGTATCATTCATATAGGCCAGAATCATCCTGTTTGAGGCAAGCAGCCCTTGAATATCAAAATCATCAGGCAATTTAAGTGCCTTGGCAATATTGTAAAATCTTACCTCATAATAATCCGTTACCTTTTCCGGTGTTTCATCAATAGACACATGAAGCACCCTTTCACCTCCAAGCAGTTTATCAAAGGCAATATGCACAAGACAGGCGCTCTTTCCGCCCCCGGCCCTGGAAAGCACCACACCTGTCGCTCCCGGGCCGAGGTTGTTACCTGAAGATCCCTGAAGTATTTTCAATGGACCGATAGGTCTGTATTTATTCATTATTTGTTCTCCTTTGCTCTCTCCCTGATTTTAAGCCTTATATCCTCCGCTATTGAATCAGGCACCTTGGCATAGCGATGAAATTCCATTGTAAACTCCGCCTTTCCCTGGGTCAAAGATCTTAATACAGTTGCATAACCAAACATCTCTGAAAGAGGAATCTCTGCCTCAATATTTGTAAAGGCCTTTTGTTCGGTACAACTGGAAATCAAACCCCTGCGCTGGTTGATAGAGGCCATGATACTGCCCTGAAATTCGGAAGGGCCCTCAACAGACAGTTTCATAACAGGTTCAAGGATAACAGGCCTTGCCTTCATATATGCCTGCCTGAATGCTCCCACTGCCGCGGCAAAAAAGGCCCTCTCGGAAGAATCCACACTGTGCGCCTTGCCATCGTTAACAGTTATTCTCATCCCCAGGACCGGAAAACCGATAAGTTGTCCCTTGTCAAGACACGACTGAAACCCCTTGTCAACGGCAGGAACAAACTCGGTCGGGATGGCCCCTCCCCTGATCTCGTTCACAAACTCATAAACGCCATTCTCGCTCGGCTCCATAAACCCTGCAACACGGCCAAACTGCCCTGCCCCGCCTGTCTGTTTCTTATGGGTATAATCAAAGGCAACCTTTCTGGTGATAGTTTCACGATAGGCAACCTGAGGCTCGCCGGTTACAATCTCTGCATTAAACTCCCGTTTTATACGCTCCACATAAACATCAAGGTGCAGCTCCCCCATACCGGAAATAATGGTTTCCCCCGATTCTTCATCCACATACGACCTGAATGTAGGGTCCTCCTTTGTAAACCGGTTCAGGGCCTTCAAGACCCGGGTGCCTGATTTACTGTCCTTTGGAGTAATCGTATAGGATATGACAGGCTCAGGAACAAACATGGATGTCATGCTGTAATTCAGGGTTCCATCCGTAAATGTATCTCCGGAATAGCAGTCAATGCCGAAAAGGGCTGCAATATCACCGGCATTTGCCTCTGTTATATCCTCCATCTGGTCTGCATGCATACGAACCAGTCTTCCAACCCTTGCCTTTTTCATGTTTCTTGTGAAAACCAGATCAGTCCCCTTTCTGACAGATCCCTGATAGACCCGGATATAGGTAAGCTGGCCATAGGGAGTCACCTCCAGCTTAAAAGCCAGCCCCACAAGAGGGAGGGCAGGATCGGGCAACAGTTCAACCTCCTGTTCCTCATTATCAAGATCAAGGGCCTTGTTACACACATCAGCCGGAGCAGGAAGGTATCTGGTAATCCCGTCCAGCAAAGGCTGTACTCCGATATTCTTGTATGCCGAACCAACAAAGACCGGAGTAAGCTCCCTTGAGAGAGTCCCTTTACGTATTGCCTGAAACAAAAGCTCTTCTGTGACCGCATCATCAAAAATTGCCTCCATAAGCTCATCCGAAAACATGGATGCAGCCTCCAAAAGCTCTTCTCTTTTTTTCAATGATTCATCAGCAAGGTTGTCGGGAATATCCTTCTCAACAACCTGGTCTCCCTCTGCTCCCCTGAAATACAGGGCCTTCATGGAAACAAGGTCAATCACTCCGGAAAAATCTTCCTCCAGGCCTATTGGTATCTGCATGAGTACAGCATTATGCCCCAGTTTTTCCCTTAACTGATCAACCACTAAATATGGATTGGCCCCAAATCTGTCGCACTTGTTTACAAAGGCAATTCTTGGAACTTCATATCTGTTCATCTGGCGGTCAACAGTCAGTGTCTGGGACTGAACGCCACCAACAGCACACAGGATAAGTATGGCCCCATCCATTACCCTCAGGGCACGCTCCACCTCAATGGTAAAGTCCACATGCCCCGGTGTGTCAATAATATTTATTCTGTGGCCCTTCCATTCGCAGTATGTAGCTGCAGAAGCTATTGTTATTCCCCTTTCCTTCTCCAGTTCCATGGAGTCCATTGTGGCGCCTACCCCATCCTTGCCCCTCACCTCATGTATGACAGCTATACGTTTTGTATAGTAGAGTATACGTTCTGTAAGCGTTGTCTTGCCCGAATCAATATGAGCACTTATGCCAACATTTCTCAAATTTTCTGTATTATTAACCATCTGATTCCTCAATCCATAGCCGGTTCTTTACAAACACCTTTAAAAAAACAGGTAACAACTCAACAAACCAGGGACAGAAGGCTTGCCTCTGCTCCAACGGTAAATGCAACTTTATTCGTATCAGCTCAATAACAGGGGGATAACAGCGAACATACCACCGGGGCAGGCATTATCCATTGGCAAAACAGGCCTTCTGTCAGTTCAGATATACGGGTCTGTTGTTATTCGGTATTTTCAAGATACCGATTTCTTTTTTCCTCATCTGACCAGACCTGTTCCCTGAAGGTGACAATATCCTCATGATACTTCAGGATACAGCCCAATGTCTCTTCCACCACATCCCTGTCAAGATAGTGTACATGCAGGGCAACAAGCGCCCTTGTCCAGTCAATGGTCTCGGACACACCCGGTTTTTTAAGGAAATCCATCTTCCTTATCTCCTGCATAAAACCGGTAATCTGCCTTGCAAATCTTTCCTCAATTCCTGACAGACGGGTCATTATTATGCGGTATTCCTTTTCAAAGGATGGATATTCAATCCAATGATAAAGACAGCGCCTTTTCAAGGCATCATGTACATCACGGGTACGGTTTGACGTAATAATCACAACAGGTTTCCTGTGTGCCTTAACAGTGCCTATTTCAGGGATGGTTATCTGAAAATCGGAAAGCACTTCAAGCAAAAACGCCTCAAACTCTTCATCCGCCCGATCAAGTTCATCTATAAGAAGCACGGCCCGCTTATCCTTTGACTGTAACAGGGCCTCAAGCAATGGCCTCTTGATCAGAAATTCCGGGCTGTATATGATATGTTCGATCTCATCCCTGTTTAAATCCCCCCTCTCTTCCAGTCTGATCCGGAGCAGTTGTCGGGGGTAATCCCATTCATAGAGGGCAGCAGCGGCATCAAGGCCTTCATAGCACTGCAGACGTATAAGGCTGGTCCCTACAAGCCTTGATATTACATTGGCAACCTCTGTTTTGCCCACACCGGGCTCTCCCTCCAAAAATATCGGTTTCTGAAGCCTGTATGCCAAAAACAGCACAGTTGCCAGGGCACGATCGGCAATGTAATCACATCCCAACATGTCACCCATCAACTGTTCTATAGATTCAAAATGTGCTGTCAATGTTGATACTTTCCTCCCGTTATCATATAATCAGTACCCATCCGCGGACTGATTTCATTGCCTGAGAAGCTTTCAATCCGGAAAACGAGAATTCTCGTGCAAGATCAAGGGCACAAAAAAACATGCCTCGGCACATCGTAAAGAAGGTGCCGTATAGTGACGCAGAGATTGTACAAAAAGCCGTTTATAGCTGAAAACTGACAAAAACAGACAGGGATTATGACATATAATTACAGACAATGCAAAGCGCATCTGCATCTGATATATCAGAAAATTCTCACCAGCCACACACAACCCCTTAACAGGCACAGGATCCATTGGGATACACATCAGAAAACCACCTAATCAATGGCGCCTGATTTTCTGTCAGTCGAGGGAGATTCAAGAGACATAATACCGCAGCAAATGCAGTTTATGCAGCAGAAAGGCAATTACACAGCCTGATATTAATAACAGGAGGCATCCGCATTCCTTGACTTTAGCCTGGCCTTTATATAGCATTTGCAAACAGACAAGAAAGACATACACAGCTCAAAACAATCTGCAGACAGGCCCCATACATAAAAACAGGAAGGCTCTACACTCACATTGAAAGACTGTTTGATGGCGTTTTTATGACAAGGATTATAACAATTGGTGATTTATCATTAATTCCAGGGGACACATTTTTTGTTATCGGAGGCCCATGTGTAATTGAAGATGAAGCCACAACTCTCAGGGTTGCAGAATTTCTGAAACAGACTGCTGATCACTTTGACATCCCTGTTATATTCAAGACCTCTTATGACAAGGCAAACCGTACATCCATAGGTTCCTTCCGCGGGCCGGGCCCAAAAAGAGGACTTGAAATTATCAACCGGGTAAAAAAAGAGACCGGGTTGCCGGTATTGTCTGACGTCCATTCTGCAAATGAAATTGACATGGCATCAAAAGTCCTTGATGTAATTCAGATCCCGGCCTTTTTGTGCCGCCAGACCGATCTTGTTGTAAGGGCTGCTGAAACAGGATTGACTGTCAATCTGAAAAAGGGACAGTTTATGTCGCCGTGGGATATGAAAAATTCTCTTGACAAGGTTCTGTCCACAGGAAACAGGAATGTTCTGATTACGGAAAGAGGCTCCTGTTTTGGATACAACAATCTGATTGTAGACATGAGATCCATTCCTGTCATGAAAGATTTCGGGTTTCCTGTAGTTTTTGATGCAACACACAGCGTTCAACTGCCAGGCGGAAAAGGAACATCTTCAGGCGGTCAAAGAGAATTTGTAACGTATCTGTCAAAGGCAGCAACAGCCGCAGGCGCAGACGGAATATTCATGGAAATTCACCCCGATCCTGATTCTGCCCTGTGTGACGGCCCAAACTCTCTGCAACTTGATACGGTATGGCCATTAATCACAATCCTCAAGGATATATACCAGGTTACCAGAGGCCACAAGCCATGACTGTCTTGTACCGGTTCGGGTTTGCTGCCAGCGTATCCTGCCTGTCCGCTGTACATGATACAAGGTACAAATATTGCAAAAAAACTGCTCGAGGATGCAGGCAGGTTGTTATATCAAGCTTAATGCGGCTATCCACAGGCTGACAAAAATACCAGGGGCCTTTTTTGCTAAACCGTCAGGTCCTATAATATCCTGATTGTCATACATTTTACAATAACAAGGCCATTCCTATCCCGACAGAAACCGACTTCAGGACTGCCATGAACAAATTTTTAAAAAAGCAGTGGCCGCTTGTCGCCATGATATTGCTGCTTGCAGGCATTGCCTTTTATCTGCTGCAAGAAAAAGATGAATCTCATCCTGCAAAGACAGCAGATAATACATCGGATAACACCCCGTTTCCTGACAATGGTCTGAAACTGAAGGACATCCACTATACCCATGATGACCCTGAAAAACATGTAAAATGGGTTCTCGATGCAAAGGAAGTGATTTTCTCAAATGATAAAACAACCATTTTTTTCAATGACTTCACTCTGAACTTTAAACCAGAAAACAAACAATCATTCAGGGTAACAGGCAAACACGGGATCTATTTCAGGCAAAAGGGCAAGCTGGATATCAAAGGAAATCTGGAAGGGTTATCCGAAAACGGCTACAGGATATTGACAGAACATGCCCTTGTCGATGAAAAGGCAGGCACAATACATGGAGCAGACCCCGTTACAATAACAGGGCCATCCATTCATGTTACAGGAAAAGGGCTTTTTGTGGATATCAAACGATCCAGGCTCAAGATACTTTCAGATGTCACTGCAAGGATAACCCGCCCATAAACCGGAGCAACATATTGATGTGCCAGGAACCTGAAAGGCAAATACAACGATGCCGGTCCGGCATGGGTGGGCACCGTTATTACAATTATTACAATGGATATTTACAATGCATACACATACAGACGGATTCAAATCATATTTTATGGCATTTGCAGTTCTTATATCTGGACTTTTTCTTTCTGTTCAGGCATACAGTAAAACACTTGCAAACTCATCTTCAAAAAACAGTCCCATGATTATAACATCCAGAACACTTGAACTGGACGATGAGTTAAAGACCGTGACATTTACAGGATCAGTCAATGCCAAAAACACTGATTTTCTCATAAAATGCAGGAAAATGGTACTCTATTATCACAAAACACAGTCAGCCAGCAAAAAAACTCCGGAAACAGGGAACAAAATCGACAAGATAGTAGCAACAGACAATGTAAGGATAATCAGGGCTCAAGGCGGAGAGGCAACAGCGCAAAAGGCCGTTTACTATCAAAAAGACGACAGGATCGTTCTTACGGGAAACCCTGTGATAAAGCAGGGCAAAAGCTTTGTAGAAGGAGAACGTATAACCCTTTATCTCAAGGAAAACAGAAGCATAGTGGAAAGCAACCACAAAAAAAGAGTCAAGGCAATTATATTTTCAAAGCATAAATAGTCTCCGTCCAGAAACAGATTATGGTCGCTATCTGTAAATCAGTTTTCAGGCACCATACGGCTTTTTGCTCCTTGCATCCGTTAAATGCAAATCCCGCTGCATAAATCAGGTGTCCCGTTTTCAGAAACAATATGCTTTCTTGTAATATCAGGAGATCCATAAACCTAATGGTTTCAGACAATGAGATTTTTCAGGCAAAAGGCCTTGTCAAGATATACAACAAAAAAAAGGTTGTTGATCATATAGATATAGAGGTCAGACGACAGCAGATCGTGGGCCTGCTTGGACCTAATGGCGCAGGAAAAACCACAACCTTCTATATGATGGTTGGGCTGACCAAACCTGACAAGGGTCATATATACCTTGATGGAGAGGATATAACAAAAGATCCAATGTACATAAGAGCACGAAAGGGTATAAACTATCTTGCTCAGGAACCGTCGGTTTTTCAAAAACTTACAGTGGAAGAAAACCTGATGGCAATCATTGAAACCCTGAATCTTTCTGCACAGGAAAGACGTCAACGCCTTAAAAGGCATCTGTCCGAGCTTAACATTGCACATCTCGCCAAACAAAAGGCCAGCTCTCTTTCAGGTGGAGAACGGCGAAGATTAGAAATAACAAGGGCGCTTATTACCCAGCCAAGGTTTATACTTCTCGATGAGCCTTTTGCAGGAATTGATCCTCTTATAATAAACGATATTCAGCAGATAATAAGGCAGTTAAAAAACAGGGGAATTGGCATTATCATCTCTGATCACAATGTTCGCGAAACCCTGAGTGTATGTGATACGGCCTATATAATAAGCGCAGGAAGAATCATTGAGCATGGCCCGCCAAAAAAAATCATACAAAGCGAGATTGCTCGCAATGTGTATCTCGGAGCAAACTTCTATATGGATTTTTCATCATAGGTATTGTGTATGGCTATTGAATTAAAACAGTCTGTATCGCTTTCCCAGCAGCTTATCATGACCCCTCAGCTGCAACAGGCAATCAAGCTGCTGCAGCTTTCAAGAATGGAGCTGATAGAGACCATCAATCAGGAGATGGAGGAAAATCCTGTACTGGATGAATCTGTAACCGCTGAATATGACAGAGACAAACCGGATGATGAAGGCAAGGACACACAGGATATACCGGATGTAAGCGAAATAGCCTCTGAGGAAAAGATACCGGAAGATATTGACTGGGATATATATATACAGGAATATAATTCAGGCAGGGCCGAGTCCATATATGAAAAAAAGGAGGCCACATCCTTTGAAAACATGGTCTCTACCAAACCGGATCTGTCCTCACATCTGATGTGGCAGCTTGGAATGTGCGATCTCGACGAGCAGGAACAGACAATAGGAACACACATAATAGGAAACCTGAACAATGACGGGTATCTCGATGTTCCGATTGAAGAGATTGTTAATGAGACCGGATATCCGGAAGACAAGGTTCTCAAGACACTCAAGACGATCCAGACCTTTGACCCGGTTGGCATAGCAGCCAGAACAGTGGAAGAGTGCCTGCTTATTCAGGCCAGATTGCACAATCTGGAAGGGACCATAGTTGAAGATATTATCAAAAATCATCTTCAGGACATACAAAACAAGCAATACAACACAATTGCCCATAAACTCTCTGCCCCGATCAGAAAAGTTATAGATGCAATAACCATTATTCAGGGGCTGGAACCCAAACCCGGGCGGCCCTATTCCAGTGAAGAGCCTGTTTATATCACACCTGACATATATATAGTAAAAATTGGGGACGACTATGAGATAGTCCTTAACCACAACGGTATGCCCAGGCTGAAGATAAACTCTTATTACAGCGAAATGCTTCGTAAAAAAGACAAACTCACAGAAGAGGCAAGGACGTATATTCAAAACAAGTTGAAGTCCGCCTCATGGCTGATAAAAAGCATTCACCAGCGTCAGAAAACAATATATAAGGTTACAGAGAGCATATTACGTTTCCAGAGAGATTTTTTTGATCATGGCATAACCCATCTGAAACCGCTTGTTCTGCGTGATGTGGCTCAGGATATTGAAATGCATGAGTCTACAGTGAGCAGAATAACAACAAACAAATACGTACATACTCCCCGGGGACTGTTTGAGCTGAAATTCTTTTTCAACAGCTCTGTAAAGGGTATGTCAGGAGCTGCCTTTGCATCTGAAAGCGTGAAGGAATACATAAGAAACATCATCAAAACAGAGGACAGAAAAAGCCCTTACAGTGACAAGGACATAGTGGCCATGTTAAGCAAACTGAACATCAATATTGCACGCAGAACCGTAGCAAAATACAGGGAATCAATGGGTATCCTGCCTTCCAGACAGAGAAAAGCCCCCTATTGACCCCCTTATCTGAAGATGGCCTTATTTTCGCAATATTTGCGTACCTGTCTGCACATCACCCCGACAGGACAGGCATGCAGACCAGGTTCAAGGCTTGATTGTCATATACATCAGGATTTTGTAATAGCTCAACAAACAAGGGGCAGGAGGTACGTTTGCTGTTGTCTCCCTGTTATTGAGCTGATACAGGATTTTCACGCCCTGATCTCAAAAAAGCTCTCTTGATCTATAGATGAACATGAAATCATCACAATCTTGAACCCTTTGCGATTTCCGGTTTTACAGGATCTGCCATGCTACATCCCGAGTCTTCCTGATAGAAACCGGAAATCGCTCAATACGGGTTAAAACAGGTTCGGAGGATAGTTATATGGATATAAAAGTAACCTTCAGGCATACTGAACCAATAGAAAGCCTTAAGGCATATGCCGAAGAAAAGATATCAAAAATAGACAAGTTCCTTGATTCTCATGCAGAAGCGCATATTGTGCTGGGGGTTGAAAAATTCCGTCATCAGGCAGATGTGACCCTGAATCTGAATGGAACAATAATCAAGGCGGTTGAAGAGACAGAAGACATGTATTCTGCCATTGATCAGGTCATGGACAAGCTGGAAAAACAGGTAAAACGACATTTGTCCAAAATCAGAAATCACCGTTCGGAACATGCAAAAAACAGAGCACCAGGATCTGATCATGAACTTGAGGATGCCTCAGTCCCATCTTCCGATGAGCTGATTATTGAAGAGGAAAAGGTTGTTGCCAAACCCATGGATCCTGAAGAAGCGGCAATGCAGCTAAATCTTTCCAACAAGGATTTTCTGGTCTTCAGAAACGCAAAATCAAACAAAATCAATGTGATATACAAAAAGACAGATGGAAATCTGGGGTTGATACGACCTTCATAGCTGGTTTTAATCCACAAACCGGTTCTGGAAAACACCAAGGCTGTATCCATAAACAGGAATTTTTGCGTAAAACAAGGCCCTGCCCTTGGTCCCAACCCGAATCCGGATTACAGGATACAGCCTTTTCCCCGGAAAAAACCTGGGATTGCATACAAGACAGAGGTACCATCTATATATCTCTTATGTGTCAGGCAAGGCCGCAAAAATTACAAAAAACACCGTTTATGGACAAAGATCAGGAAGCTGTCCCGAACAGTTGCGTCTGTTATCAGGTTATTACAATGAAAATTTCTGAAATATTGTATAAAGACTACATCATACCTGAGCTAAAGGCCAGGGACAAAAAAGGTGTCCTGGAAGAGATGGTTGATGCTATATGCAGGCAAGACCCCGGCCTTGCCAAAGAGGATGTTGTCAATGTGCTTATGGAACGGGAACGGCTGGGTACAACAGGAATAGGAGATGGCACAGCCATACCTCATGGGAAAATCAATGCGCTGAAAAAGCCGGTTGTATTATTAGGAAAAAGCTCCGGGGGGATCGATTTTGATGCAATAGACGGACAACCGGTGTATATTGTTTTTCTTCTTCTGGCACCGGAAAATTCTGCAGAAGTCCATCTACAGATATTGGCAAAGATAGCCAGGATATTAAAGAACAGCTCTTTAAGAAAACAGCTTCTCGAGGCAAAAACAAAAAAAGAGATATTCCGGAAGATTGTTGATTCTGAAATTCATGAAAACGGTCAATAATTACATGTCCGCAAATAAAATGAAAAATATCAGAGTACATATGATCATAGAGGGACGTGTTCAGGGGGTATGGTTCAGAGGGTCAATGCGTCGCAAGGCCATGGCCCTTGGTTTAACAGGCTGGGTCAGGAACATGCCTGACGGAACCGTTGAAGCAATAATAGAAGGTCAAAAGGATCGTGTCAAAGAACTTGTCTCCTGGTGTCATCACGGGCCAGATGGCGCCGTGGTCTCCATGGTACATGAAAAAACAGAAGACTGGAAAGGAGAATTTGATTCTTTTGATATCATCGGATGAAACTGGTTATAAAACCTCATACCATCATCCCTGACAACTTTTCATGCTCCCTTGCAATAACTTGCAATAATGGCATTACACTGTCGCTGAGGCAACCATGATAGGAATCCTTATCATCTCTCATTGCAATGTCGGAAAAGAAATGTTAAAAGCAGCGGAATTTATCCTTGGAAAGCTGGAGGCTGCTGATGCCATTTCCATAAACCAGACAACCGAAACACAAAAGACTCTGGATCTGATATCAGAAAAGATAAAAAAGCTTGATATGGGACATGGTGTTCTCATATTAACAGATATGTTTGGAGGGACCCCCACCAATCTCGGCCTGTCTTTCTTTAAGGAAAAAAAGGTGGATATCCTGACAGGGATAAATCTTCCCATGCTCATAGATATTGCACAAAACAGAACAAATACCAGCCTTTCCGATCTTGGAGAAAGGGCAGTAGCTACAGGGAAAAAAAACATAGCAATGACAGGCAAGCTGCTTGAATAAGCTCCAGCCACAAGCAGCCTTCGTCAATACCGGATCCCCAATTTATTGTATGTGTTGGACACAATGCACTGCTTATAACAAGGATCAACAGGAAGAAAACAGAAGACAGCAGACAAACAAAAAGCAGCAAGGAGGGTCTTGATGATATGAATGCCCGCAAGACGGTTTTTTCAGGATCCACCCTGGGCAAAAAACCCTCTTGGTGCAGATCCGCAGACAAGGCCGGCACACAGACCCGGGACATAAAAATCCCTGTACTGTAATGTCTCTCCCATTTATTGATCTGATATATGTTCTCCCTAATCAACGTTACTGTTTCAAATTTTCTCCTGTATAAAAAAGATATTTTATGGATAGAAAACAGATCCTTTTCTGATCCCTGGACATGCAAACAGTTCAAAGGGGAAATCAACAATCCCTTTTCCCGCCTCCTGGTACTTGCAGAAGACAAAAAAGTGGCAGCATATATATGCTTCTGGTTAATCACAGATGAACTTCACCTAATGAATATAGCTGTTCATCCCGATAAACGCAATATGGGCCTTGGCACCTGTCTTTTGCGTATGATGCTTGACAGGGGAATAAGACACAATGCAAAAACAGCATGGCTTGAAGTAAGGCCGTCAAACCTTCAGGCAATAAGTCTGTATACAAAGGCAGGATTTACAGAAATTGGACACCGGCCAAACTACTATGCCGACAACCATGAAGATGCCATCATAATGGCACTTTCACTGCGGCCTTGACGGCCCCAATCCCCTGTTTTCGGAAAACCTTGCAGAATACAGGCACTTTTCACAAGATTCAGCAGTTCTTATATTGTTTTTAAGGAGGAGAAAAATGACATTAAAGGCAGCAATTAACGGTTTTGGAAGAATAGGAAGAATGGTATTCAGAGCAGGTCTGAACAACAAGGATATTGAAGTTGTAGCAATAAACGATCTTACAGACCCCCCTACCCTTGCCCACCTGCTTAAGTATGATTCCGTGCATGGTATTCTTGATGCTGAAATTTCAAGCACAGATCATTCCATTATTGTTAATGGAAAAGAAATAGAGATACACACCCAGAAAAGCCCCGGCAATCTGCCATGGGGCAAAATCGGCGTTGAAACGGTCTTTGAATGTACCGGCCTTTTCAGGGAACGAAAAATGGCTGCAGGTCATATTGAGGCAGGCGCCAAAAAGGTCATTATTTCCGCCCCTGCAAAAGATCCTGATGTTACTATAGTTATGGGAGTAAACCACAAAGAATACGATAAAGACAATCATCATGTAATATCAAATGCATCATGCACCACAAACTGCCTTGCCCCTGTATGCAAGGTTCTCCTTGATAATTTCGGAATTGAAAAGGGCCTGATGACCACTACCCATGCATATACAGGAGATCAAAGGCTGCTGGATTTTCCTCACAAAGACCTCAGACGTGCAAGAGCAGCCGCACTTTCAATGATCCCGACAACAACCGGTGCAGCCAAGGCCGTTTCCCTGGTATTGCCTGATCTGGAAGGAAAGCTTAATGGTATGGCCATACGTGTTCCAACTCCCAATGTATCTGTTGTAGATCTTGTTGTTCAACTGAGCAAACCTGCCAGCAGGGAAGATATAAACGCAGCACTCAAACAGGCAGCAGAGACAGACCTTAAAGGTATCCTGGATTTTTGCGAACAGCCTCTTGTCTCTGTTGACTTTAACGGGTCCCCGCTCTCATCCACGGTAGATGCACTCTCTACCATGGTTGTAGGAAACATGGCAAAAGTTTTGTCCTGGTACGACAATGAATTCGGTTATTCAAACCGCATGGTAGATCTTGCATTATACATGGCATCTGTATAACCGGAAACAACAGATATTGCAGAATAACCAAAAGCAATACATCTGAAACTCCCCTTATTATAAACGGCCTCAGGCTATCTTGATACCTGGAATGTTCGTAGAATGTTCGTCTGCGATGAATTTGCCGCCTGACAATTTTCATGCTTGTAGATTAATCCTTGATTTTTTCTAAAAGTGGTATTAAGATCTCTCTTTGTTAAAAGAACAGAACAAAGAGAAATGAACATGATACGAACGCCTATCATAGCCGGCAACTGGAAAATGAACCTGAATATGAGCCAGGCAACAGATCTGGTACGGGCAATAAAGGCCGATACCAGGCTGCCAGAAAAAGATATTGAGGTTCTTGTGGCTCCTCCGTTTACATATATCTCTGAGGTCGCGAAGGCAGCAGACAGATCCGGTATCCTGATTGCCGGGCAGAACATGCACTGGGATTACAGTGGTGCATACACAGGAGAAATATCAGCCTGTATGCTTCAGGATGTTGGGTGTACTCATGTGATACTTGGACACTCTGAAAGGAGAAACCTGTTTGGCGAGACAAACGAAACGATTGACCGCAAGGTAAAAACAGCCGTTAAAACAGGTCTTGTTCCCATAGTGTGCATAGGAGAAACACTTGAGCAAAGAGAAAATAAAAAGACCTTTGACGTAATAAAGGAGCAACTGGATCTGTCCCTGAACAACCTCAAAACCGCCAAATCAATGCCCGCATCCACAGTGTTGGCATATGAGCCGGTATGGGCCATAGGCACAGGTAAAACAGCCTCTCCTGAACAGGCTCAGGAAGTCCATGAATTCATAAGGACATGGCTGAAGCAAAACTTTGGCCCTGATACAGCCGCTTCTGTAAGGATTCTGTATGGAGGAAGTGTCAACCCAGCAAATGCAGCAGAACTGATGTCCCAGCAGGATATTGATGGCGCTCTTGTTGGAGGAGCAAGCCTTAAACCGGATTCTTTTATAAAAATCATACATTACAATGACTGAGATCAACAGTCTGTTTTTTTTATCATAATAAAAGGCAGTATCACAGCTATGTCTTTTTTGCAAAACAGGCAAATTTTATTATTGCAAAATTATGACTGTCAGGTTAAATAGAGGGAAGGATCTGCCATGAAAACATACAATGCTGTGGTTTAAAAGCCGTGTGCTGACAGGAGCCGTCAAACAGGGGCTGTTCAAATGAGGATAATACTGACTTTCATACATGTTGTTACCTGCATCATACTGATCCTGGTAATCCTTCTTCAAAAGGGAAAGGGAGCAGACATGGGGGCTGCATTCGGAGGTTCAAGCCAGACAGTATTTGGCAGTTCAGGGGCAATGCCTTTCCTGCAAAAACTTACAACCGTTATTGCAATCGTGTTCATGTTAAGTTCTCTCGGACTTTCCCTGTTTAAAAGCAACAGCTTAAGTTCTTCTGTTATGGAAAAGGTCAAACAGGCGCCTGCCCATGTTACAGACACAGTACCTGCTGCCAGTAACAAAAAGCCTCTCGAAAAAAATCATTAGACTTTCATAGTGCCCCGGCAGATCAGTGTCCGGGCACTGCAAGATTTTTTCATCCATAAATAAAATATCTTTAAAACAGTTACTTATGGATGGAAACCAACTCTGCATGCCGAAGTGGTGGAATCTGGTAGACACGCTATCTTGAGGGGGTAGTGGGCTACGCCCGTGCGGGTTCAAGTCCCGCCTTCGGCACCATATTCATATCTGTTTCAGAAGTCTGCGCCCTCTCATACAGGGCCTGTGCAGGCCATTGCATGAAATTCGCCGCATTCATCCTGCCCTTACCACATCTTTTGTGGCTTCAGTCCTGTAATATCTTCTCAAATCCTACATTTATTGAATATATTTCTGCCTTTTTTGTCTGTTATGGCCAATACGGTTTGCCCCTAACCAAAAGTAATCAAAAAAACCATGGAAATCCGTTATCAGACCATTACATCCGTTGGACAGAAAAAGCCGGTATCCACACAGACAATTCCATGCAACTAACATTAGACCAGGGAACAGCAGATTCAACATGCACATATAAAAAGGCTGTCAGAATACCGGTAAAAACACCTGTCTGTGTTTTTACCTGATTACTTGTCTTATCAATCCCGGCCAATAGCAGAATGGACCAAGGAGAGATATCCAGCATGCCTCTTTAAAGGGGAGAAGCAACAGGGCAAGTCGAGGGCAAGCATGGAAACAAAAAAAGCCGGACCAAAATGCCCGGCTTTTTTTGTTTTATTCAGGAATAAAAAGGCTTATAAAACCACTAACCCTCCTTTCCAACAAACATCCTTCTGCCGGATGTCAGTCCCAGGGCCAACAAACCAATCCCCAGCAACAGGGCAACACCAGGCTCGGGAACCCTCTCATATATTACGTCATTGGCACATACAGGCGCGAAGGCAATTATAAAAGGCTTGTTATCAAGATCAATGCCATCCAGGTTAGAAAATTTTACCGGGGTGCTAGTATCATTATCAAAGCTCACGAAAGATATATCATCATCAACTGACGACAGGATATTTGCGGTGGCAGACGCATCGACAGCTACGGGGTGATCATTACGGTGTCCACTGGAATAAAAGGCATTCGAGAGAATATAATAACCGTTGTTAGAACCCTTGTATGCTGAAAACGTGCTGCCACTATTCACTGAATAGACACCCTGAGCCAGGCCACCCTTACCCATCGTTTCGCCTGAGGATATAATATAATCCCAGTTGTTGTCAGCGCCTACATCAATAAACACATCACCTGATTTTAAGGTGTTGCCCTTTCCATAAAAAAAGGATACGGAGGTAAGATAACCGGTGTTGTCTATTTCTCCTCTTCCTGCAGTAATATTCGGGAAGTCAGGGGATCCAATGTTTTCCCTTGTATTATCGCTGGAATCGGATGACGCCCACGAATTACCACTATTCCACCCCGGCATATAACTGTTGTTGGTGGTATAGGCCCAATAGATGGTGTTATCATTGAACGTAAATGTTTTTGCCTGGGCTGAGCCTTGTAATAGAAAAAGGGCTGAGCCTACCATTAAAACCATAAAAACCATAAATTTTTTCATTTTAATCCTCCTGAATTTAATTTAACAATTTACCTTTAAAGCATCCCAAACAAAAGCCTTTTCTTTCCTCCTTATAACTACTGTTTTTTGCAGAAAACAGGATATCCTGAATGTCATCCCTTTTCTTCCAATACACCATGCAATACAGTAACAAGCAAGTTGCATACCAGTCAAGCAAAAATCAGGTAAAAATCTTATTTTTTTTCGACAATTATTTCAAGGGGTTACAAACATGAAGAAATGAATTGGGGGAGGAGGTCGGTTGCAAAAAGGCGATGTGTAAAGTTTTACCCATTTTTATATGTAAAAAATTACCAAATTGGTATATTTTTACACACTAAAACGCCCCTTTTCCTGCAAGGACCACATAGACGGTTTCAAAGAGGATGGCAATATCAAGGAGCAAATTGCGGTTGTAAATATAGTACAAATCCAAAAGGATCATGTCCTCAAACAGGACTTCACTGCGGCCTGTGACCTGCCACAGGCCGGTAATACCAGGACGGACACTGTTCCGTTTACGGTGCCAGCCCTTGTACAGATCATACTCATATGGCAGACATGGCCTTGGACCTACCAGACTCATTTCACCTTTCAGCACATTAACAAGCTGTGGGAGCTCATCCAGGCTTAGTTTGCGCAAAAACCGGCCCACTCGGGTCACACGAGGATCATTGGTAAGCTTCAGGACCCTGTTTTTTTTGTTCTCTTCAGGCAGGTCTCCCTTGATGAATTTTTTCACGAATTCCCTGTGCGGATTCGGCCCACCGCCCTGCTTCATCGACCTGAACTTGAACATCCTGAATAACCTGCCTCCCTCACCTATTGCCTCTGCCATGTAAAACACAGGGCCTTCAGAATCCAGTTTTATAGCAATGCCGATCAGCAGAAAAAGTGGAAACAACACTAACAGTGCAGAAATCGCAATCGCAATATCCATAAACCGTTTTATCGCAGAAAAAAAGCCCGGGTTACGCTGGATACACATCCTTACCATAGGGATGGTACAGAATCGGTCGATCCGGATCTTGACAGGTATGATAGGTAAAAGGTTGGGAGGAAACCATACAACAATCCCCTTGGCAAGACAGTAGTCCAAAAGAGAGATCAGCAGCCTTTTCTCCAGATTGTTTTCTGTAACTATGACTTCCTGTATTCCGTACTCCTCCACGATTCCAGGCAAATCATCAATTCTGCCTAAATATTCTTTTGACGACCTGTCTGAAAGCTCCATCTTCTGTGCTGCCGGGGCCAAAGAGATTGCCCCAACCACCCAGAACGGGGGATTTGTCTCTACAATGTATTGTGTTATCTTTCTGGCCTCATCGTCTGTACCTATAACCACCAATTGGCGACGGAACCACCTCCTTAGCCACTTGCTGTAAATCACATCCACAATAAAACATCTTGTAATGGCTATTGCAATCCATGCAGAAAAAATCCCGGCCCAGCCCATGAACGGATCAAGAACCAGCGGAGGCGGAAAGTCTTTCAGGAAAAGACCGTTAAGCCCTAAGGCGATAAAACCTATTCCTCCAGCCATTATAAACTTGCCAATATGGCTGGAAATAAACCTGGCCAGGATGGTAAGCACAAGCGATCCTGCAAAGATAAATACAGCCTTTACCGCCCTTTGCTGTCTGAAAAATACAGGCCATTTATACATGGCAAGTATCAAAGCAAATATCATACAAGCCCAGCATAACGCCTTGGTCAGGGTCTTCATATGAACACTTCGGCTGAAGATCAGGTGATAGCTGTACAAATTATACGCCAGAAAAAATGAGATCATGACCCCTGCCATTACAAGGGAATAGAAAAAAATCTCTTCTTCAAGCAGCAATTGTCCTGCCTTGCCCAAACTGCCGAAAAACCAGAACGCCGCTACCGCTATGGAATAATCGAGCAAAAACAGAACAAATTGATAGACCGAAAAGGGCAGCGCCTGTCTTTTTACAGATCCTGAAACCCCTGCGGCAGAAAGCAGGATATCATCCTGTGACTGTGTAATTTTTTCATTAAGATCCATAGAAAAGAATTTCCTCAAGGCCTTTTCCTGTTTAATCGGCCTTTTTCCAGATATCTTAACCCCCAGACAAGTGGTAAAAACATTGTAATAAGGGCTGAAACAAAAAACACTATTCCGCCGCTTCTGTGCAGCCAGTGATTGGTAATATAGATCTTGTCCACATATGCACCGAGCAAACCCAATGTAACTATACGAAGGCCGTTCTTTACAACCGCAATGGGAACGACTGCTGCCATAAGAATCAGTTTTGAAACTGTACGCCTTAAAAAGATATGACAGCAAAGGACAGTAAAAATGATCAATGCAAGGCTTGATCTTATCCCGCTGCACTGTCTCGCCACCTCAATACCAAGACCCGGCAGGTCAAAAACCATTCCCCTGCGGAAAACAGGGACACCAAGCATCTTGAAGACCTTATACGAGACATCAGCAGAGGCGGTTTGAAGCAATGTTATATACGGATCAAGAACAAAGGAAGGAATCGGAACAGTAAAGAGGAGAAATCCCAACGGAAAAGCCGCCTTTTTAAAGGCAGACATCCCGTAAAAAAGAAGAAAGGATCCTGCAATCCAAAGAACCAGTGCAAGCACAGACCAGAACAAACGGTCCTGCCCAATTTTACTACAGTGCGCTGACATCCCTGCGACACAGAGCCCGACTGCAAATATTAAAACCAGCCCGCCAGCGACAAATGAATAGCCTACATTCTTAAATATCTCATTTCTGTCCCTTAAAAAGAAAAAAATGGAAATAAAAGGAATAGCAGGTATATAAGAGTAAAGCTCCGATCTTGCACCCTGCCCCATAGAAAGCTGGAGCACAGCTTGAACCGGACGAAAAAATATAATGATACCCACAGCAAGAAAAGATGCAAAGCCCAAGGATCTATAAAACATCTTTCATTTCTCCGGTAAAAGTCATCAGACAGGACAACAAAAGGCTTTTGAAGGGTAAAACGGATGTTCCAGGATTCTATGCCCTGATTTTTCTGTATCCCCAAACAAAAATCAATGTGCCAAACAAGGCACCGAGGGTATTCAGAACAAGGTCCCGGCAATCAGAACTCCTTGAAGGAATCCAGGTCTGAAGTATTTCTATGGTTAGGCTTACAACAAAACATATCCCGACTGCTGCCAGCACATACCGTTTCCTGAAAGCCCTCCCCCGTTTCACAAAGGTTATCATCAAAACAAATCCTATAGGGATAAAACCCACAAGATTCACTAAAGCATCTTCAATAAAACCCGGGCCGGATTCTGACCAAACCGAATCACATGAAAGTATCTTCCTTTGAAACACCACCATCCTGGCTGGTATCTTAAGATCATAGTTCCCGCAGCCGTGGTCAATTACCCTTTTGCCACGTTCCTCGTTGAACAAATAAAACAAAAAGGGCTTACTCTCCCTGACAAAAGCGAATCCTTGCCTTCGGGCCCATTGCTGAAAATGGACTTTCACATCCTTGCGGTCAAGAACGTGATCATACCAGACCAGCCCTTGAATCTCCCCCCTCCAGCCGTGCCTTGCATCCGGCGAATTGCCCAGAAAAAGCCTGACTTTCTGTCCCTTTGGTATTGCGAGAGCAAGGGCCTCTTCACTTACAAGTCGACCGTCAAGGTAGATTCTGGTGCCATTACTTCCCGTGGTAATTGTCACCAACTGATACTGGGGAGGGCCTGAAATAAGCTTTACTGATATTCTTTTTTCCCTTCTCCTGTGAGCATAATCATCGCCGTTCATTGCGATCAGCCAGGAGCGCCATTGTCCTACCACCAACTGTGTTTTATCTTCTCCACCATGCACTGCGAGAATAAAACCAAACCCGTCATTATGATTGGCATCCGGCTTTAGGGCAATTTCAATGGAGAAGTCTTTTGTCAGGTAGCCTTTCCCAGCGCCCCACTCTTTAACAGGTGCCGTGAATGCCTCCCCAAACCTGTCAAATTCAATCCCTCGGTGAGAAGCGAGCCACACTACATGGTTTGAAAAGTCAAAACCCCTGGGCCACAGTCCAAACAGCAGTGCCACCAATACAAGTGCAATGGAAAGCAGAACAAATGGT
>CAYWEN010000009.1:0-16345 GCA_964457545.1 uncultured Desulfobacterales bacterium
ATGTGTTACTTGCATAATTTAATACTTTTTCCTTTTTCCCAAAGGACTTGCCATATTTTTTGATCTCTTTTTTAGCCATTAAACAATTTCCTTTTTTGAATAATTGATGAATCGAACTTTATTTCTAAAGTCATATGATAAATTGACATCTGCAAGTCCTTTTTTTATTAAATGGGCATTTAAAAAAGTCTTGTTTTTAAGGTATACATAAGCCATAAGATGGTCGTTGTTGTCATATTTAATTGTATCAAATTTTAAAAATATCCTTTGTTTTTGAGTTTTTAATTTTAAAAATTCGATTGCTTTACCATTAACATCTTTTCGTTCTTTTACACCTATAAGTCTAACAACCAAATTATTATTTAACTTTATCAATTCAGGACTAATGATCTCTTTTACTGAGTAATAATCTTCTTTGTTAATGGCACCATCTTTGTCTATCTTTGAACCAAACTGAAGCTGCTTAGGGTTAATTTTTTTATCGAATGCGTGTGGATCTCTAAAAACATATGGTAACTTGTTAATTTCAATCTCAAAATTTATATTTATATCTTCTTGCTCAACGAATTCATAAGATATCCCCAACAATGATTGTTGTCTCACTTCCAATTTTTTCTTTATATATGGAATAAATTCTCTATTTATTTCGTAACCGACGGAATTTCTCTCAAGATTCTTGGCCGCCTGTGAAGTTGTGCCACTACCCAGAAAAGGATCTAATATCGTATCGCCAACAAAAGAAAACATTTTAATAAGTCTTTTTGGTAATTCCTCGGGAAACATGGCAATATGCCCATCTTGCTTTACCCCTCCAAAATTCCAATGTCCGGAAAAATATTCCTTCCATTCTTCTTTTGTCATTTTTGACAATTCTTTAATTTTTTTATCGGGCCGTTTGGGCTTGCCAAGTTTTTTGAATAACAAGATAAATTCGTAATCAATAGATAAAATGCCATTGCGGGGATAAGGGAAACTTCCCATGATACTGGCCCCACCTGTTGTATTGGTAGTTGTTTTTTTTTGCCATATTATAGCACCCATGTAGTCAAATCCTATGCTTTCACAAAATTTTATAATTTCAGTTCGTATGGGTATTACCTTATACCGACCATAATAAACTGAACGAGCAAATTGATCTCCAATATTGATGCAAAGTCGACAGCCATCATCAAGTACCCGATAGCACTCTTTCCAAACGAGATTCAGATTGTTAATATAATCTTCGTAACTATCATTAAATCCTATCTGTTCATCTGCCCCATAATCCTTTAGCTGCCAGTATGGTGGCGATGTTATTACAAGATGGATAGATTTATCACTTAACTCCACCATACATCGACTATCGCCACGAATAATTTTATGATGGGTCTGAATATTCATAAAAAAACACCTCATTAATTTCACATGATTCAGCGAACATTCCTAATATCTGGAAGAACTTCCTAATATTTTCCCCATATAGACGACCACTTTTTCCATGTATCTGGATATTGAAAGCTCAAAAATGGAAAAAGTGTCCATGTATTACTTTTGGACCTTGAAAAATCCAGATGTTGAGATATGATTAGGATGAATTATGGATAATCAAGTTAAATTTAAGCCTGATCCAAATCTTAGACTCATGGATCAGGTGCGACAGGTGCTAACAGGTGGAGGCATTTTGCCTTGAATATCGATGTGTTGTTTGCATGGCAATCTCAGGATATTCTAAGCATGCTCGTTACCGTGGTCAATAAAAAAGTATGCGTTGCGTTTGTGTTCTAAGCGCCCGGAAAATACAGAGAAGGCAGCAGCCCTTGCAGGTTCCGGATGCCCTGTTTTGGTAAATATTCAGGACTGCCTGTTTTATATCCGGGATGTTCACATCTTTTCCGATTGAAACAATAACAACGGTTTTATCCGGATACTGTTGACAAAAAATTCCTGAAAGGATCTGTTCTCAGGGGTATTATTTCCAACCGCCACTTTTGATTTCTTTGCATTTCCAATATCTGTTTACTGGCACTTGTTTTCAAAGACAGCAGCTTTTTGTGTTTTTGTCTTTTTTAGCTTGACAGCAAGTTGATTAATAACATAAAAAAATTTCCGTGATGTTATGTGTATAATAACATCATGCAAGATATGCTTCTTGTTAATGTGTATTCAACCATACCCTCCTCTGATTGATCCTGCTTATGTGTCTGTTGCAGACAGTAACAACTGATATTGCCAAAGGTGGCCGTTTCTGGATGTAAACCAACGTATTATAAATTAAATCTAAAAAGACCGAGGCTTAGTAAGATGAAAGGCACAAAGAGTTCGTCCAAACACTCCTGGATAGATGGTGTGATCTTTTTTGTAACAGGCTTTGTTGGAGCCCTGATAGTAGGATGGATAATCTTTCCGATGCTCCTTTACTCAAAACAGCCGCAGCCGCTTAATTTTAGTCATGCCATTCATATGGATCCTGACAGGGTGGATATTGAGGGAGATACCAAGATTGAAAAGTGTCTGTATTGTCATGAATTTTATCCTGATGGTACTTTTGCAGGTATTCCAAAACTGGATAAATGTACAGAATGCCATGATGATCCGGAATCGCCTCTTGGAGATTCTCCTGAAGAAAAGAAATTTTTGCTCAAATATGTTGCAACAGGCAAACAGATACCGTGGCTTTCATATTACAAACAACCTCCCTGCGTATATTTTTCCCATATTGCACATGTTAAAATGGGGAAGCTGCAATGTGAAACATGTCATGGTCCGCATGGGGAATCTGAGATCTTGCCTCCATACCAGGCCAACCGCATTACGGGTTACAGTATAAATATATGGGGAAAGAATATTTCGGGCATTAAAAAACACACGTGGGACAGAATGAAGATGGATGATTGTGCTGAGTGTCATAAAAAAATGGGACATCCGGAAAATAATGCCTGTTTTGTTTGTCATAAATAGATACCTTGTTACCCATAAACAGTTGTTGTTTTACAATATCAGGAAAATCAAGGAATTATACGCTACCCTTGCACACAGTCTTATTACTCATCTGATAACATGTCAGGATTAGAGCAGTAATTTTGGAGAGTTAATCATGAGATTAAACAGAAGAAATTTTATTCTATCTCTTGTGGGTGGTATAGCTGGAATTCAGGTTACTCCACTTCCATGGAAATTGATGGATGATTCAGCGATATGGACTCAAAACTGGCCTTGGGTACCTGTACCGGCAACCGGAGAATTCAGTAGTGTGAAATCGGTATGCAGCCTTTGTTCCGGAGGGTGCGGTATTGAGGTAAGGAAGGTAGACAACAGGGCAGTAAAGATAGAAGGCCGTACTGATTTTCCTGTCAATCCGGGTGGTATATGTCCTGTAGGTATGGGTGGTCTTCAACTGTTGTATGATGAAAGCATTCGTTATCTTGGGCCTATGAAACGTGTTGGACCAAGGGGTGCAGGTGTTTTTGAAAATATTTCCTGGAAAGAGGCCCTTGATATCCTGTCACGCCGTATCTCATCTCTGCGTAAAAAAGGGATCCCGGAGGCATTGGCAATTGTAGACGGCAACAGAAACGATTCCACCATGTCTGCGCTAGTTAAACGTTTTGCCACTGCAGCAGGAACCCCCAATTACATAACAATACCGTCTATGGAAGATACATACAGGACAGCCTGTGATCTCATGATGGGGAAGGCCGTTCCCATGTCTGTTGATCTTGAGAACGCTGATTACATTCTCAGCTTTGGATGTGGACTCCTTGAAGGCTGGGGAGCACCAGGCAGGGTTCTTAATGCATGGGGATTATGGAAAGAGAGAGGAAAGGTAAAGATTGTCCAGATTGAATCCAGGGCATCCAACACTGCATCAAAGGCTGACAAATGGCTGGCCCCTGTCCCTGGAACAGAGGCTGCCTTGGCCCTTGGTATTGCCAATGTTATTATTAATCAGGGCCTTTTTGATGCGTCCTTTATAAACAGAAATGCATATGGTTTTGAAGACTGGACATCTGAAGATGGTACCCGTCATATGGGGTTCAAACGTCTTGTTACAGACAAGTACTCTCCAAAGCAGGTTTCAGAAATAACAGGTCTTAAGGAAAGCCGGATAGTTGCTATTGCAAAGGAATTTGCCTCTGCTGGGGCGCCTGTTGCCATTTGCGGGAAGGGCAAGGGAAACAATAACGGCAGTCTTTATGAATTCATGGCTGTACAGGCACTGAATGCCCTTGTAGGTAATATAAACAGGCCAGGAGGTGTTTTTGTAAACAACACACTCCCATTGTCAGATATGCCGGATATGAACCTGGATTCTGTTGCTGCCAGGGGTCTTAAAACACCTCGTATGGATAAAGCAGGGGGAAAACTGTTCCCCTTTACAGGGAGCCTGATTAACAATATGGCCAGGGCAATTAACGAGGGAGACGGAAATGCGGTTGATACCCTCCTTGTTTTTGCCTCCAATCCTGCATTTACACTGCCCGACGGAGGGGCCTTTAAAAGGGCATTGAGCAGGATACCTTTTATTGTCAGTTTTTCTCCATATCGTGATGAAACATCATATATGGCTGATCTTGTTTTGCCCGATCATGTTTACCTTGAGAAACGGGATGAAATTGTATCTCCGCCAGGGCTGCAGTATCCGCTTTATGCTCTGTCCCAGCCGGTTGTGGAGCCTTTGTATAACACAAGGCATACGGGTGATGTCATTATTCAGATGGCAAAACGTTCAGGTCTGCAGAGACATTTTCCGTGGTCTGGCTATGAAGATGTTTTAAAATTCAGGGCCAGGGGACTTTTTGATTCGGGCCGGGGTCTTATGACCTACAAAGGTAATAACCCTGTATGGAAACAAATCAAACAAAACAAATCGGCTGCATCTGATTATGTCACCTTTGATCAGATGTGGAAAGGGCTGCTCTCCGGAAAGGCCTGGTATCGACCGCCTCATACAGGAAAACTGTCTTTTGCAACCAAATCAGGCAAGTTTGAGTTTGTAAGCTCCAAGATGAGAAGTGTCCTGCGCACTTACTCAAAAGGCTCATTAAAGGCAATGGGAATCAGGGCAAAAGGTGATGAGGTTTTTATGCCTCATTATGAACGGCCTGAATCTTCTGCAAATCATCGTGATTATCCATTGAGACTTGTTCCTTATGAAATAATAAATCTGGCTGATGGCTTTATTCCCAGTCCGCCTTTTTTGACAAAAACCCTCTTTGACAATCAGTTAAGAAAAAACGAATCTTTTATTGAAATAAATCCAAAAACAGCCTCTGCCTGCAATCTGAAGGAAGGGGATAGGATATTTGTAGAATCACCGGCAGGAAGAGTTGAAGTACGGGTTTGTCTGACTGAGGAGGCAATGCCCGGAAACCTGTATATGCCGCTGGGTTTTGGGCATACCGCTTATGATGAATTCATCAGGGGAAAGGGTGTTACTCCCAATCAAATAATATCTGCTGAAAGGGATCCCTTAAGCGGACAATTTGCATGGTGGAATACTCCTGTTAAAATAGTAAGGATATAATCAATTATTATAGTGTCAATCCATAAATGATATGCTTTGTTTGGGAACATGGTAATTTTAAGCGGCATTTCTGTAATTGAGATCTGAACATAATAATTGCAGGAAAAATATCTGCTTATGGATAGGTGCTATTCTACAATTATAATACTGGCAATACTGTTGCAATGAATTGCCGGTATTGATGTTGGGACGAGGTGAATCCATGGAAAAAGGACATGACCACGCAAGACACAGATACGGGATGGTCATTAACTTGGACAAATGTACGGGATGTGGGACATGTATGGTTGCATGTGCTGCCGAAAACAATGTGTCTGTAAGACCTGATGAGTCTGATAAGGAAAGAAGCATAACATGGATGCAGCTATACAAGATTACCAATGGCAAGGAATTTCCGGAATCAGAGGTGTGTTATTTCCCAAGGCCATGCATGCATTGCGAGGAAGATGGTAACGGAGGAGAACATCCTCCCTGTGTATCTGTTTGCGTGGCAACAGCAACAAGGGTGGATCCCAATACCGGCATAGTCAGTCAGATATACACACGTTGCATAGGATGCAGATACTGTCAGGCAGCATGTCCATATCATGCAAGATTTTTTAACTGGTGGGATGCATACTTTCCAAAAGGAAAAGGACTTGACCGTTATCTGTCTCCTGAAGTCTCTGTTCGTATGAGGGGAGTGGTCGAGAAATGTACCTTTTGCCATCATCGTTATATGAGAGCCAAAACCAAGGCATATGCAGAAGGCAGGAAGACACTGGAAGAGGGCGACTACATAACGGCATGTGCAGAGGCATGCCCGGCACAGGCAATTACCTTTGGAGACCTTGACAATCCTGACCATGCTGTTTCCAGATTGATAAAAAGTCCATACGCCTTCAGACTTCTTGAAAGACTTAATACAAAACCCAAGGTTTACTATCTTTCCAAAAAGGATTGGGTCAGAAAAAAGGCTGACAATTTTTTACCGGGTGAGTTTCAACCTGTTTCCAAGATAAAGGGATAACTTGCATAAAACCCTGTCCTGTAAACCTCGGTTTGCTGAAATATTTTTTCCGGGATCAGCGTCTTGATGCATTGGTACACCAGGACAGAGGTGCTTGTGTTTTATATGTGGGCTTTTGTTTGGTATCTGCTTTTTTATTTTGTGAAAGATGTTGCTTGCAGGCCGGAAACTGTAAAGTGTCCAAAAGGACTGCTTTGTGGATAGGCACTGTCTGATACCTCTTTAGGATATTAAAAGTCTGCTATATTGGCATGGCCGGATTCAAAGGTCGAACCCGCAGTCTGATTTCAGGGCATAGTTCGTGTGTGTTTTTACGTCAAGACATAAAGATATTTCTCAGCATGATCTAAAAAATCAGCCTTAGGAGGATAAACCATATGGAATCAACATTAATTCATACAGAACCCAGAAGATGTTCCGGGTGGACGTTTTTTCTGTGGACTTTGCCATGGCTTCTGGTCTTAGGGTGGGGTGGACTGTCTGCCTTTCTCTGCCTCTGGAAAGGACTGAATCAAACCAACATGAGCAATATTTTTGCGTTTGCTCTATGGATAGTTTTTGATCTTGGTGTTATTGCTCTTGGTGCAGGTGCCTTTTTTACCGGTTTTCTCACTTACATAATAGGGAAGAAAGAACTTAAAAACATAATAAATGCTGCAGTAATCATAGGGTTTATATGCTATTCAGGTGCTATGGCCATGCTGGGTATTGATATTGGGCAGCCACTTAGAGGCTGGTTTATCTTCTGGCATGCCAATATACATTCCATGCTTGTTGAGGTTTCTTTTTGTATAACATGTTATCTTTCTGTGCTGACCATAGAGTTCTTGCCGATTATATTTGAAAACAAGAAGTTGGAAAAAATCAGAGGGCTTCGCCTTTTTGGCCATAACCTGCATGAGGCTATGGCTATATTTGCTGCTACGGGAACATTTTTGTCGTTTTTTCATCAGGGTTCTCTTGGAGGGATGTTTGGTGTTATGCATGCCCGTCCTTTTGCAGCGCGTGGAGGTTTTTATATATGGCCATGGACATTTTTTCTGTTTGTCCTGTCTGCAATTGCCGCTGGTCCGTGTTTTACTATACTCTGCACCAAACTTACAGAAAAACTGACACGCAAGAAACTGGTTCCTGATGATGCAATTCAGTTGCTTGCAAAAATTTCGGGATGGCTTTTGTCTGTCTATATAGTATTGAAGATTGCTGATACCCTGGGATGGATATACGGCATTTTACCCAAGGCAGGATTGAAATTAATGGATTGTTATAAGGAAGGGCCTTATGGTATATGGATGTTAATAACAGAAATTGTTATTTGCGGTATTGTTCCTGCCATTATACTTATGATTCCAAAGACAAGGAAAAACATGCCATGGCTGATTACAGCAAGTATTTTAAACTGCATAGGTATTCTGATAAACAGATTTGTTTTTATCATTGTAACACTTGCAATACCGGTCATGCCTTTTGACAGATTCTGGAGTTATGTTCCAACATGGCAGGAATGGGGGATCGGACTTGCTGTTATTGCCTATGGTATTATTGTCTTTTCTGTTTCCTACAGATATCTGCCTGTATTCCCAAAAGAACATGAATTAAACATGGTATCGTAAACTGTTACTGTAAACGGATCAGGGTATCCGTTTTACCAATGCACCGATATTACGTAATAGCTCAATAAATAGGAGCGGAAGAAAAATCATCCTGCCCCGGTGGTACGTTCGCTGTTATCCCCCTATTATTGAGCTGATACGATATTACCACCTCAAAGGAGAAACCGTTATGACTCCCTTCAGTTTTGAGTGGCAGTGGAATGTTGAATATGCTATTTTTTTCGGTCTGTTATATCTGGCCTTAACTATTATTGGCAGCACATTGACATTTGTTGGGATTAAAACCGCCCTCCAGCTTATGGGTTTTTTAAGAGAGCGGCATCTTTAATATCTTGCTGTCAGACTGTAAACAACACCGTTGGTTTTATAAATGCCAACTGTAGCTGTTTTTCATCCATAAATGGCCTTTCTTCACAATCTTGGTGTCACAAGCTACGGGATTTCCTTGGTTTTGCCCGGGAACTCTCATTTGTGGAGTGACACTCTTCTGAATCTGCCTGTGCCGTAGATTGATTTTTGTACGGTATGCAGTGTCTTGTTCACTTATCCGGTTTGGGGGCATGTTGTCTGACCAGGTCGGGCATGTCTGGATGTGGATGAGGTGCTGCTTATACCCATATGACAGTGTCTCTCTTCCAATGGGTGTCATCTCTTTCAGGATAGTCCAGGTTATAATGTAATCCCCGGCTTTCTTTTCGTAAGGATGCACAGGTTATGATCAGTTCAGAGACAAGGGCTATATTTCTAAGTTCAAGAAGATCCTTTGTTACAATAAAATTCCAATAATATTCTTTTATCTCATCCTGAATATTTTCAATCCTCCTTTTTGCCCTTTCCAGTCGTTTATTGGTCCTTACGATACCTACATAATTCCACATCAATCTTCTGATTTCATCCCAATTATGGGAAACAACGACCATCTCTTCGCTATCAGTAGCACTTCCAACATCCCATTCAGGCACACTTGTCAAATCCGTTGTCTTTTGACTTTCAAGGTATGAAGCTGCCTTGTGGGCAGCTCTCTTGGCAAACACAAGGGCTTCGAGCAGTGAATTGCTTGCCAGACGGTTGGCTCCATGCAGTCCTGTACATGCAACTTCGCCAATTGCATACAGATTTTTTATATTAGTCAAACCTTCACTGTCAGTCAGGAGCCCGCCACACATATAGTGGGCAGCAGGGACCACAGGTATAGGATCTTTTGTGATATCTATATGGAATTTCAGACAGGTTTTGTATATATGCGGAAACCTGTCTTTTATAAAATCCGCAGGCTTGTGAGTTATATCAAGATATACACATTCCTCACCGCTTTTTTTCAGTTCAATATCTATGGATCTGGCAACAATATCTCTGAAGGCCAAATCTTTTAGAGGGTGGTATTTGTGCATAAAAGGCCTTCCCTTTTTGTCTATAAGAATACCCCCTTCTCCACGAACAGCCTCAGATATAAGAAAGTTTTTTGCCTGTGGATGATATAGGCATGTAGGATGAAACTGCATAAATTCCATGTTAGCCACCTTTACACCTGCACGGTAACCAATGGCGACACCGTCTCCTGTAGCAATATCAGGATTGCTTGTATAAAGATATACCTTGCCTGTTCCACCGGTAGCAAGAACAGTTGCCTTGGCAAGACACGATATTACCCTGTTTTCTTTTATATCAAGAAGATAGGCCCCCCAGCATGTCTTGTTGCTTTTACTGGCAATTATTCCCCGTTTAACAAGTTTTGACGTGGTAATAAGGTCAATAACCATATGGTATTCATATATTATGATGTTTTTATTTTCTTCCACACGTTCTATCAGTGTCTTCTCCACTTCATGTCCGGTACGATCCTTTGTATGTACAATCCTGCGTTTGGAATGCCCCCCCTCACGTCCAAGATCAAGATGTTGCCTGTTATCGGCAGTATGTGAAAAATTGACTCCCAGATTGATAAGCTCCTTGATTCTCTTTGGGCCATCCATTATTACCATTCGCACAATGTCTTCATGACAAAGACCACTTCCAGATTCAAGTGTGTCTTTAATGTGGTATTCAAATTTGTCCTCGGAATCGAGAACAGAGGCAATACCTCCCTGGGCATAATTAGTAGAACCTTCCATTTTTTTCTCTTTGGTAACAATAGCAACCTTGCCGAATCTGGCTGCTTCCAGTGCAAAGCTGAGGCCTGCAATACCACTCCCTATAACCAAATAATCAGCATATATATCCATAATAATTTTGATCCTTCCTGGATTTTATTATTCACAAAAAGCCCTTTTTACCAGCCCTGCACCTGTCTTTGTGCCGAACAGGCAAACATGTCAATCTGCGGAAGCACTTAAAGGTAATTCTCCATATAATCTCCTGATTGTACCTGTATATAAGATATATGGGCAGAAGGCCTGGTCTTGTAAAAGATATTTGATTCCTGCAGGAAGCTGGCTTTGGGCAGAGAGAGCAAATGATCAACAGATGCAAAAAACCGGAAACCTTGCTGTGTCCTGGATTGTGAATAGACAATTATTTGTCTAAGATAATATTATAGCTGTTGACACAGAAATTGTTAATCTTTAAACTCTGTAAATTCGCATTTTTTTATCTCTGTATATTTCACAGGATGTATATGACTATATGTTTTTTGTCTGTGTCTGTCCTTTGAAATCCTGACCCTGTTCTATCAGGCTCAATCTGTGTAACATTTGTCTGCATGTGCCTTGAATATATGTCATGCAGACTGTCAGAGCAGGCACGCAACGGGCAGGATGTTTCTGTGAATAATTTTTCAGTTTTCTTGCCGTTTGAACAGTGACTTGCAGGCACAGACACAGATTGGCCGGCCATGAATACATAAAAGAGATATACATTGATTGTTTCCCTGAAAGGATTTTGTTATGCGTAAATATTATGCAGTTATTTTTGATTGTGATGGTGTAATGTTTGATTCGCGCCGTGCCAATATAAATTTTTACAACAGTATCCTCAAGCGCCTGAATCTGCCCTGTATGACAAAGGAGGCGGAGGCATATATCCATATGCACACGGTTGGAGAGTCATTGCGTTATATATTGAAAGATTCTCCATTTGAGAAAATGGCCGATAACTATAGTATAGGGAATGATTATTTTCCGTTTTTGAAGGACATGATTATGGAGCCGGGGCTTAAGGATCTCCTTTTGGCCCTTAAACCAACTTTCAGACTGGGAATAGCAACGAACAGGACTACGACTATAGGAGAGGTTTTAAAGATTCACGGTATTGATACCTTTTTTGATATTGTAATATCGTCTCTTGATGTGAAAAACCCCAAGCCTCACCCGGAGTCACTCTACAAGATCCTTGATTTTCTAAAGATTGCCCCTGAACAGGCTTTGTATGTAGGAGATTCAAGTCTGGATGCCGAAATGGCAAAAAGTGCAAGTGTGCCTTTTGCTGCTTATCAAAACAATAGGCTTGAAGCTACATACCATGTTAGCAGCCATAAGGAGATTGGCCATATAGTTTTGGGATAAGTCTCGATCAGTTTTTGTTCATAAGTGCTTTTTTTGTAATATCTAAAGCCTTAACCATGAAACACCAGGCCTGTTTTTTTACAGGAGTCACTCTGATAAGATGTTTGCCTGTGTGCTGTCCAATCTGGTATGGTGGGCAAACCTGGATGTTTTTCAGAGCGATTGTCCTGTCAGAAACAGAGGCATTCATCCTTTACCAGGGCAGACAGGTCGTGCGGAGCAAAGGTCAAGACCTTGAAAAGTTTTTTCTCAACTGTTCTGCATAGATCAAAGTTTTGTTTGATTGCCCATGCTAAGGCCTCCTGCGGACTTTTTGTATATCGTTCAATAACATATGCAAGCCGTTCTTCAATAGGTACAACCTTGTTGTGATTTACCCGTTTGTCAGCATAAAAAACGATTTCTTTTTCCTCAGGAGATTTGTTGATGTCAAACCTGATAAGTCTGACATGCTCTCTTACAATTTCGGCAAGTTCTTCAAATCCATTTTCAAGACATATGCTGGCTCCTATTTTGGAGTGATCTCCGCCAGATTGCAATGAAGGAGTTTTTCCTATATCGTGCAAGAGAGCTCCGGCAACAACTTTTTTTAAAGATATATTTATTCCGCCATTATTTAAACCCCTTGCAATAATCTTTGCTACCTTTGCCACTACTATGGAATGCTCTTTGATGTTTGTGAGCATGTTATATTTTTCCATGAGGTTAAAACACTCTTCAATAGATGGAATCATGATCTTTACCATTTTATTTGGTGTGTTTGTGAGGCCTTTTGTGAACAGGTGTTTTCAAGATCTGTAAATGACCAATAGCTGAAAAGACAATTCATGACCCTTGCGCACAAAATTTTTGCCGGTTTCTGTGTCTGGTGTGCATTGTCTGTCTTGCCGTCCGGACAGTGGCGGCAATGTATGCAGACAGACCGGATTTCAACTTTGGTGTTTCCGGAAACATTTTCATGCAGTGCAGGCATTGTAAAAGGACCATAAAACAAGATGTTTTTATGTGATGACATTAACAACTCATAATGCTGTGTGCAACTCTAAAAAAACATGCCCAAAATAGTAATCTTCACCGATCTGGACGGAACATTGCTGGACGCAAAAACATACAGGTGGGACAAGGCCTTGCCAGCCATAAGGATTTGCAGGGAAAAGAATATTCCTATTGTTATAGTTTCCAGTAAGACAAGGGCTGAAATAGAGTGTATACACAAAGATATTGCACTGTCAGACCCTTTTGTTTCCGAAAATGGCGGTGGAATATTTTTTCCCCTGCTTTCAGATACTGTTCCGGCTCCCCCGGATACTGATCTTGACAATGGTTTTAAAAAATGCTCTTTTGGTCTTCCATATAACACCCTGGTTAAGGGGCTGTGTGAAATTCGTGAGGAATCGGGAATCAACCTCAGGGGTTTTTCAGATATGGATATCGGGGAGATATCCCGTTTGACAGGTCTTGATACCTTCAGGGCAAAACTGGCTGCCAAACGAGAATACGATGAGCCGTTTATTATTCAGGACAGTTCTTTTGATATAAACAAATTGCATGCATCTGCTCAGAAAAGAGGTATGACCATTGTAGAGGGAGGCCGTTTTTTTCATCTGCAGGGACAAAACAGCAAGGGAGAGACTGTCAAAATACTTATACAGTGGTACCGCAAGATTAAAGGAAATATCCTTTCTGTGGGCCTTGGTGATAGTCCCAATGATTTTTCTATGCTCAGTCAGGTTGATTGTCCTGTGCTCGTCAGATCAGAACGTACATTTCCTGAATTGAACAGACAGTTGCCCAATCTGAAAACTACAGATGAAGCAGGGCCATCAGGATGGAAAACAGCAATTCTGAATATCCTTGGCACCTTGGAAAAAAGAGATTGTCTGTAATTATGCCGGGTCTCATGCAGTTTTAAGATATATGAGCTTATGCTCAGGGAGGATTTTAAATGTCAGCAGCATTCAAAGCGGAAATAAACCCCCAAAATATAAAAAAGGTAGAAATGGCGGTATGCATACCTTCTTATAATGAGGCAGATTCCATAAGTTATCCAGTTAAACAGGCAGATGCAGGGATTTGCAAATATTTTTCCGACAAGTCCTGCGTTATCATAAACTGTGATAACAACTCACCTGACAATACCAGAGATGTTTTCCTGCGAACAGAGACCAAAACTCCAAAGATATATATATCAACACCGCCGGGAATCAAGGGCAAAGGCAACAACTTTAAAAACATGTTTCAAAAGGTTGTTGATCTGAAGGCAAAGGCAATAGTAGTAGTAGATGCTGACCTTAAAAGTATTACACCGGAATGGATAAAACATCTTGGGGAGCCTCTATATAACGGATTTTCCTATGTGGCGCCCCTGTATGTCAGGCACAAATATGACGGAACAATTACCAATGGCATTGCATATCCTGTGACCAGATCATTATACGGGCGAAGGGTAAGGCAGCCTATTGGGGGAGATTTCGGCTTTAATGGCAAGCTGGCCAAGGTGTACTTGTCTCACGAGCTTTGGAATGATGCAGTTGCAAATTTTGGGATAGATATATGGATGACTACCATTGCCATAACCCAGAGAGTTCGTATATGCCAATCTTTTATGGGACGCCCCAAGATACACCGTACCAAGGATCCCGGAGCTCAATTGGGTCCTATGTTTCGTCAGGTGGTGGGGACTATCTTTTCCATGATGAGTTATTTTGAGTCGAGCTGGCTCAGGATAAAATATAGCAGACCAACAGCAATATTTGGATTTGGTCTGGGTGAGATTGAAATGCCTCCAAGCGTAGATGTGAATACAGAAAACCTCTGGAACAAGTTCCATGCCGGATTTTCTGAGTATAAAGATATATGGAAGGAGATACTGTCAAAGAATGTTTACCTCAAACTTCTTGAGATCCAGGATATGGGGGAACGGGTATTTAATCTTCCAACAGATCTCTGGGCAAGGTTGCTCTTTGATGTGGCTGTTTCATATAGGGATGCCTTGATTGACCGGGATTTGATGCTTGACTCTGTTATTCCGCTGTATTTTGGAAGGACACTGTCTTTTGTAAAGGCAACAAAAAGCATGTCTATCAGTCAGGCTGAGCAGGCAATTGAGGATGACTGCATGACTTTTGAGACAACAAAGCCTTATCTGATAAAACGCTGGAAAGAAACCAGACGACCTGAATGATGGAAAAGTCATGGGCCTATTTTACAAGAATCAGCCGTATATCCATAACATTGGTTTTTGTAGGACCTGTAATCAGCAGTTCACCTGTTTTTTTGAAATAGTTATATGAGTCATTGCGTTTTAGAAAATCCGATGCATCCATACCTGCATCTTCTCCCCTGTGTACTGTCAAAGGATCTATGATTGCACCTGCTGCATCAGTAGGCCCGTCATTCCCATCTGTCCCTCCGCTCATTACAATCATCCGTGGAGGGGAGTTCCTGATATCCAGTGCTGATGCAAGGCAGAATTCCTGGTTTCTGCCGCCAAGGCCGTCTCCATGAATGGTAACGGTAGTTTCTCCCCCTGAAATAACACATGCAGGCGGAGATACCGGTCTGCCGGTTTTGACTATCTCTTTGGCAATAGCACTGTGAACATGAGCTACTTCTCTTGTTTCCCCTTCCACCATTGAAGACAGAATTGTTGTTTTGTACCCCAATGACCTTGCTTTCTTTTCCGCTGCAATCAGGGCCAGTATATTACTTCCCACTATGTAGTTAAATACATGTGTGAATATTTGGTCCCCCTCTTTTGGTGTTTCAGGAACCTTCCCTGCCATACCGGCCTTTAGATATTCCTTGATAGTATCCGGAACATTTGACAGTGCATATTTATCTATGATTTTTTGCGCATCCCGGAATGTAGAAGTGTCCGGAACAAATGGCCCTGAGGCAATTATATCCTTTCTGTCTCCAACCACATCGGAAAGCATGAAATTTACGGTAGTGGCAGGGTAAGCGATTTTTGCCATTTGGCCACCCTTTGATGCAGAGATATGTTTCCTGACAATGTTTATTTCATCAATACTTGCTCCACATTCAAGCAGTTGAGATGTGATCTCCTGTTTGTCGGCCAGGCTGATACCGTCTGCCGGCCGTGTAAGCAATGCTGAACCACCGCCAGACACAAGAGAGATTACAAAATCTTTTTCTCCGGCATCTTCAAGAAGGGCAAGTATCTTTGCAGTACCTTCAACACTGTTGTGATCTGGTAATGGATGTCCTGCTTCATTGACTTCGGTTGTCTCTAATTTTTCACCAAAGCCGTATTTTACATTGATAATGCCTTTAGATATTCTTGTCCCAAGAACTTCTTCAGCAGCCCTTGCCATAGGTGCTGTAGCCTTGCCCCCGCCAACTATCAAAATACGATTGTAGGCAGACAGATCAAGCTTAACGGGAGATATATCTCCCAGGATCAGTGTGTCATTGTCAATCCTTAGAAATCCTTTTACTGCCTTGTATGGATCAACTGCATCCAAAGAGGCCTGGAATATCTTTTTTGCATCAGACCTTAACTGTTTCAAGATAGAATCATTCATATGTCACCTGTTTCAGTTTCCTTTAACGAGAATAGTAGCCTTTGTCCGAAAAACAATCTCAGATACCAGGGAATCCCGCATCCTGACCTGTCTGCCGTATCTGGCACATGCTGATACAGATATTACGGAAAACGTGTCAGCTCAATAATAGGGGGATAACAGCGAACGTACCA
>CAYWEN010000010.1:0-282834 GCA_964457545.1 uncultured Desulfobacterales bacterium
TCCAGCTTCCCATGTTTCTACTTTTTGCAGAGCCCTCTGTCATGGGTCCTTGTCCCATAACAATCCTGGTTTTAAACACCTCCTTTTTGTTCATGTTGTTTTGTTTTTATCCGGTTTTATCTGCCAATGGGGATACTTGGATAACATCCTGTTTTGTATGATTTTTGTGTCAGCTTCCGGGTTTGTTGAAACATCTTTTGCGCTTGAGTTTTCTGCCTTTTTTGAACAATCACGAACGTTTTTTATAGGCTCCAATGGCTGTTCTTTATAATGGCCCCTTAATGTCCTGTGGTTTCCCTGTCCCTTGAAGGTACCGCATTGCCGAAAACAGGAACCAGTGGGTACCCGACGCGGGTGCAAAAGGGATTGCAGATTATGTGCTGTTTGTCTTGCATAGCCGGGTCCAGGATATTATGGCTGCCTGCAGATATAAAAATATGGCCTGGTTTTCAAGTATGGTTTTTTGCGCTTTCATGAATCTGTAGGCGGGTATCATCTGCTGCCTTTGTTGCATCGACCGTGTCTGTGCCGACTGCGGAATTTATATGTGCCGCCGCCTATCCTTAATCTCTTTCCTGTGATCAGGGCATCTGCAACAATGCCTCTTGCCTCGGCAAGTATTCTTCCGTATGTCTGGCGGGACACCTTCATCATCTGTGCCGCTGTACTTTGATCGAGCCCTTCAAAATCACTGAGCCGGATCGCTTCAATGCCTTCCATTGGAAGATTGATTTCGCCTGATGGTTTCCCTTCAGGGGTAAATGTATGTACAACAGGATAGTTTGATATAAATCTCAGTTTTGGTGGTCTTGGCATTGTCTCTTTCCTTGTTTTGACCTTTGGACAAAAAAGATATATTTTGCTTGTTTTGATGTCAAGGCATATTTTAGTCATATGCTCATTATTTTTTGCTGTATGGGCAAGGGATTCCGCAGGATGTTGCAGATGCTGTTGTGCAGTTTCCATCTATAAATGGTCTTTTTGCATAATCCCGGTGTTAATCTGCGGGATTTATTGTACAGTGTACTTGTAATACGCCTCCGCATAATCCATTGATTTTCCTGATCTTGTACAGAAACTATCGTTTACGGCTTGAAAACCGGACAGTGACCGGAATCTGTTTCCTGGCGGGTACTGTACAAGAAGATATATCGTTCTATGTTTTTCTTTGCTGTGTATATTGTCCTTGACAATATCACAAGGTTATATATATTAAGTCTCCGTTTATAGTAGCTATCCAGAGATATTTTCTTGTTGTGTGCTAAAGGCTCTTAAATACCTTTTACACGAGAGAAAAGGGATAGACTTTTATTGTATTTTTTAAAGGAAAAAGGGTTGTATTATGGCTGTACCTAAAAAACGAAGATCCAGATCAAAGAGGGGGTCACGCCGCTCCCATGATACTGTTCATGTTCCGAATGTTATCCATTGTCCCCGTTGTCACGAGCCTGTGTTGCCGCATCATGTATGTCTTGAATGTGGTACTTACAGGGGCAGAACAATTGTAGGCAAGGCATAATAGGTCGGGTTGATATTTCTGATCTTGCCCGGATTTGTTGCAGAAAATACAGGCCTGTCTCTTTGTTGTAATGCAGTTGTAAGGGATAGTAGTTCAGAGGCAGGACAGGCAAGCAGGGCCGTTGTCTTCTGAATTGCCGTATGAGGTTGCTGGTTCTGCATTTACCGGAGCTTTACCTTGTTTCCATCCATAAATGGTCTTTTTGCACAATCCCGGTGTCAATCTGCGGGATTTCTTGTGGAATGTCTGTGTGTCTCCGCGCAACTTCTTGATTTTCCTGGCCCTGTTCAAAGATTTTTCATTTATAGACTGGAAACCCACTTAATGTTCAGGGTCTGTTTATGGGTGGGTACTGTCTGAAGGGTAGCTGATCCTGTCTTGACATATGCATGTCTCAGTATGGGTTGAGCTCCTTAAAACCTTGAAAACCGGTTTTGGGTGGGATGCTCAACAACAGGTTTGAAAAATACGTTTTTTGAAGAGTGAGAACAAGTTGTTTGGAGAGATTATTATGGATAATTCTAAGGTTGTGGCTATTACAGGTGGCTCAAGAGGTATAGGCAGGTCTGTTGCCTTGAGGTTTGCCCTGGAAGATGCAAAGATTGTTATTCTGCACTATGATCCTGATGAAACGGCTTCGGATGAGACTCTGTCAATGCTGGCTGAAAGGGGGGTTGAGGCGGAAAGTTATAAGGTTGATGTTTCGTCTCACGACAGTGTCATGTCTCTGTTCGCTGATATAATAAAAAAGTATGGCAGAATAGATGTCCTTGTCAACAATGCGGGAATTACAAGGGACAGTCTTTTAATGCGGATGAATGTCAGTGACTGGGATATGGTTATGGCTGTTAACCTGAAGGGTGTCTTTAACTGTACACAGGCTGTTATCAGAAAGATGATGAAGCAGAGATCCGGGCGGATTGTCAATATATCTTCAGTGGTGGGGCAGGTGGGAAATGTCGGTCAGGCCAACTATTCGGCATCCAAAGCGGGAATTATGGGGTTTACAAAGACTGTTGCAAAGGAGGTTGCTCCGAGAGGTATCAATGTAAATGCCGTTGCACCCGGTTTTATAGATACAGAGATGACAGCAGTGCTTTCCGAACAGGTCAAGGATGGATTTGTAAAGCAGATCCCTCTTGGCAGGTTTGGAAGGCCTGAAGATGTGGCAGAGGCGGTTTGCTGGTTATGTTCTGATGCTGCAGACTATATTACAGGGCAGGTTATACATGTTAATGGTGGTCTGTTTATGTAATCTGGATTTGCTGTTACTGTGGATGTTCTCATTAATGTGGAATAAAAAAATGGAATCTGTACAGGCTCCGAAAGGGAGTCTTTTGAAAGCAGAGATGTAGCTGTTTGTACCGGAGGGGTTTTTATCCATAATCTTGTGCAAGAAATCTCATTTATGGATTGGGAACTCACGGGAGTACCCGAGGTTGATTTGTGAATGGGTACTGAATGGATTATGGCTTTTATAAGGAGGAAATAATCAAGATGTCTGATATTGATGCAAAAGTTAAAAAAATTATATGTGAACAGTTGGATGTAGATGAAAAGGAAGTTGTCCCTGAGGCCTCTTTTGTTGATGACCTGGGTGCTGATTCATTGGATCAGGTTGAACTTATTATGGCAGTGGAAGAGGAGTTCGATATATCCATTCCTGATGAGGATGCAGAAAAGATTGCTACTGTTCAGGATGTTATAGATTATATCAAAAAGGTCTCCTGATATATCCCCATAATTTCAAGAACGGGAGAAATATATGGTTAGAAGGGTTGTGGTTACAGGTCTGGGAATGGTTTCCCCCTTGGGTATTGGTATTGAAGAAAGCTGGCGGTCTGCATGTTCAGGGGTATCCGGCATTGACACTGTTACAAAATTTGATGCATCAGAATTTCCCTCTCGGATAGCTGGGGAAGTAAAGGGCTTTAATGCATTGGATTTCATGGATAAACAGAATATGCGCAGGCTTGATACCTTTATCCATTATGCAGTTGCCAGTGCGAGGATGGCTGTTGAGGATTCGGGTCTTGTAATCAATTCTGCCAACAGGGACAGGATTGGCTGTGTGACTGGCACAGGCATAGGTGGGTTGCATATGATCGAGCATTATCACAAGATCTTTTTAAAGAGTGGCCTACGGCGAATCAGCCCGTTTTTTATCCCCGGCATTATTGCCAATATGGTCCCCGGAGAACTTGCAATAGAATTTGGGGCAAAGGGGCCCAACATATCTGTTACTACTGCATGTGCGGCAGGGTCACATGCAATAGGAGAGGCCTTCAGGTTTATCAGGGAGGGAATTGCCGATGCCATGATTACGGGTGGAGCAGAGGCTGTAATTACCCCTTTGGCCTTTTGCGGGTTTTGTGCCATGAAGTCTTTGTCTACAAGAAATGATGAACCTCAAAAGGCCTCCAGACCCTTTGATATGAATCGCAATGGCTTTATTATGGGAGAGGGCTCGGGAATACTGATTTTTGAAGAGTTGAATCATGCCCTTAAACGGGGAGCAGATATTTATGCTGAAATTGTCGGTTATGGCCTGAGCGGAGATGCATATCATGTGTCAGCGCCGGATCCTGAAGGTGCAGGTGCGGTAAGCTGTATGAAAATGGCTCTTGAGTATGGGAATTTGAGTCCTGAAGATGTTGACTATATAAATGCCCATGGCACATCTACAAAACTGAACGATCTGTCAGAGACCAAGGCAGTGAAAGCAGTTTTTGGTGATCATGCGTATAAGCTTGCCATAAGTTCTACAAAGTCTATGACCGGTCATCTGCTTGGAGGAGGAGGCGGTGTTGAGGCCATTTTTACTGTTCTTTCGATAAAGGATGGTATTATCCCTCCCACTATTAACTATGAAACCCCGGATCCTGAGTGTGACCTGGACTATGTTCCCAATACGGCGAGAAAGGCTGATATTAGAGTGGCCATGTCCAATTCTTTTGGGTTTGGGGGGACCAATGCCAGCCTTGTTTTCAGAAAGTATGAAGGGTAATGATGTTTGCCTGGAAGGTCTGTCTGTTTCCTTGAAACAGTTCAGGCCTTGAAACTGTTGCCTTTCAATGAATGTTTTTTTGAATTCAGTTTTTTTCAAGGCTGTTAACCATGCCTTGTTCAGGGCCTTTGGATTATTTATGAAAACAGGGAAGAGGCATGTGTTTATCAAGAGAAGACTTGATTTCTGCTGATTGTTTTCCTGGTATGATTTGTGTGTTTGATGTATTGGAATGACGATTTATGAAAGTGATAATAGGTTCAGATCATGCAGGTTTTGATTTGAAAAACACCTGCAAGACGTATTTAGAGGGAAACCCGGATATTACTGTTCTGTTTGATGCGGGGGTTTTTACACGGGAATCGTCTGATTATCCGGATATTGCCCATAAAGTTGCCCAAAAGGTATCCTCAGGGGAATACTCACGTGGTATTCTGATATGTGGGACAGGTCTTGGCATGAGTATAACCGCCAATCGCCATAAAGGGATAAGGGCCGCTCTGTGTCATAATCTCTATACGGCAAAAATGGGCCGACTTCATAATGATGCAAATATCCTTGTATTGGGGGCAAGAGTTATAGGGGAGGGAATTGCTCTGGAGATGTTGGATGTCTTTTTTAAGACCGCCTTTGAGGGAGGCCGTCATCAGATACGATTGGATAAAGTAGATTGAGGACTTATATTGGAACAGGAAATTCTTAAACAACAGGACAGAGAAATTTATGATGCTATTTGCGGAGAAATTAACAGGGAAAAAAACAACCTGTTAATGATAGCATCTGAAAATTATGCCAGCCGTGCCGTTATAGATGTGCAGGCTAACCTGATGACAAACAAGTATGCCGAGGGGTATCCGGGTGCCAGGTATTATGGTGGATGTGAATATGTTGATATTGTGGAAAATATCGCAATAAAACGCTGCAAACAACTGTTTGATGCAGAATATGTAAATGTTCAGCCTCATTCTGGATCTCAGGCGAATATGGCGGTCTGTTTTTCTGTCCTTGAACCGGGTGATCTTATCATGGGAATGGATTTATCCCATGGAGGTCATCTTACCCATGGAAGTCATGTCAGTTTTTCCGGCAAGCTCTATAAGACGGTTTTTTATGGTGTTGATCATAGTACCGGGCAGATAGATTTTGATGTTCTAAAAAGATTGGCACTGCAACACAGGCCTAAACTGATCATAGCAGGTGCCAGTGCCTATCCCAGGACTATTGATTTTAGCCGTTTTAAAGATATTGCAGAAGAGGCCGGGGCCTATCTGATGGCAGATATGGCCCATATAGCAGGTTTGGTGGCTACAGGGCTGCATCCGTCTCCTGTAGGGGTGGCTGATTTTGTAACAAGCACTACTCATAAGACGCTGAGAGGTCCGAGGGGTGGTTTGATTCTGTCCCGGAAAGAACATGCAAGAAAATTGGATAAATCGGTTTTTCCAGGTGTTCAGGGTGGTCCGCTTATGCATATAATAGCTTCCAAGGCTGTTGCCTTCAAGGAGGCATTGAGTCCTGAATTTTCTGACTATCAGAAGCAGACAATTATCAATGCAAGGGCCCTTGCAGATGAGTTTGCAAGAAATGGTCTTGATCTGGTTTCAGGAGGTACGGACAATCATCTTGTTTTAATGGATCTGACGGAAAAGGGGATAACCGGCAAAGATGCGGAGATTGCCCTTGGCAAGGCTGGAATTGTAGTAAACAAGAATGCCGTGCCGTTTGACAGAAGATCTCCATCTGTTACAAGTGGGATAAGACTTGGTACCCCTGCCCTGACTACAAGAGGAATAAAAGAGCCGGAAATTCGAATCATTGCACAGTTGATTATAAAGGTTTTAAATAATTTCGATTCACAGGATGTAATAACACGGGTTAGAGAAACTGTTTCAGATATCTGTAAGGATTTTCCTATATATCCCTATTTGACAGTTTCATGATCTTTTTTTGTGGAATTCTTGAGTGAGGAGAGGTGATTGGTCAGGCCATCGTGGGATAAATATTTTATGGCTATTACCAAAGAGGTTGCCAAAAGGTCCACATGTATGAGGCGTCATGTAGGTGCTATTCTGGTAAAGGATAAAAGGATTCTTACGACTGGTTATAATGGTGCGCCGGCAGGTCTTATGCATTGTGAGGAAACAGGGTGCATGAGGGAAGATGAATCCATTCCTTCTGGTGAAAGACATGAACTCTGCCGAGGTCTTCATGCGGAGCAGAATGCAATTATTCAGGCGGCCTATTACGGTATTCCCATTGCCGGAGCGGTACTTTACTGTACCAATTTTCCATGTGTTATCTGTTCCAAGATGCTTATAAATGCCGGTATCAGAACAGTATATTATGAAAACGGCTATAATGATCTTCTGGCTAAGCAAATGCTTTTAGAAGCCGGAGTTGAACTTCAGAGGCTTGTATTATGAAATGTCCTTATTGTGCCAAAGTAAATGACAAGGTTGTTGATTCACGTCTAAGCAGAGATGCAAAAACAATAAGGAGAAGAAGGGAGTGTCTTGAATGTGGCCGCAGGTTTACCACGTATGAGAAAATGGAAAATACCGTGTTTATGGTCGTTAAAAAAGATGGCAGGCGTGAGACCTTTGATCGTAAAAAGATAATACTGGGCATACAGAAGGCATGTCAGAAACGTCCTGTCAGTACTTCCTCTATAGAAGATTTTGTGGATTCCATTGAGAGTCATTTTCAGGAATTGGGGAAAAAGGAGATTGAGAGTTCACAGATTGGAGAGATAATTATTGACAAGCTTAAGGAATGGGATGATGTTGCCTATGTACGCTTTGCCTCTGTGTACAGACAGTTTAAGGATATAAAGGAGTTTATGTTAGAGCTGGAAAATATTTTGGAGGCAAAAAAAGAAATGGATGTCTCTTGAATTAACCGGTATTGCAGGATTTGTTTTGCCAGTTGCAGCGAACAATGAAAGCATTGCCTCCTGGATGCAGATTCATCTGTATGAAGGACTTTTCATGTAAAGATGCCGGTCAAGACCCGGATTTTATACTCCTTCTGTTTTTTTGGGAAACGGGAAAGAGAGTGCCCTTGTGATAGTCACGTCAGAAAAACCTTCCTTCTGCTCTTTATTGAGCTGTTGTTGATGTTCAATTCCTGTTTTTAAAGCTTTTACCTCCTCTGAGATTGAACAAAATCAAACATTTTGCAAGACTGTCTGTATCAGGGGATTTTTTATGGATCTTGACTCCAGAGATGATGTTTTTATGAGGGAGGCCTTGAAAGAGGCCAGTAAAGGACTTGGTTTGACATCACCCAATCCTGCTGTAGGCGCTGTTATTGTAAGGAACGGCAGGATTGTGGCAAGAGGTTTCCATCACAAGGCGGGTTCTTTGCATGCTGAGATTGAGGCCTTAAACAGGTTAAAGAATCCTGCTGTGCATGATATACTGTATGTAACACTTGAACCTTGCAATCACCATGGCAAGCAGCCGCCATGCACAGAAGCTATTCTCAAAAGCGGGATTGGCAGGGTAGTAGTGGGAATGAAAGACCCTAATCCCACGGTTAAAGGGGGCGGTTCAGAATTTTTAAAGAAACATGGGGTATCTGTCACAGAGGGTGTACTTGAAAAAGAATGCCGAAGACTTAACGAGGCCTTCATTAAATTTGTTACCTCAAAACATCCCTTTGTTACAGTTAAATCAGCTCTTACCATAGACGGATGGACAGCCACTTCCACAGGACATTCCAGGTGGATAACCAATGAAAAATCCAGGGCCTTTGTTCATTATCTGAGAAACATTGCAGATGCAGTTATGGTAGGGGTTGGCACAGTTATTTCTGATGACCCCATGCTTACTGTAAGATCTGTTAATGGCGAAGTAAAAGATCCTGTTCGTATTATTGTTGATACCCGTTTAAGAACTCCTCCTGATTCAAAAATAGTAAACCATGTCTCTACTGCAAGGACGGTGATTGTGGTAGGCGATGGTGAGGTTTCAGAGGAAAAATGCTCTCTGTTTGCACAAAAAAAGGATGTGTCTCTTCTTTTTTGCCCTGTCAAGGATGGCAGAATCGATTTGAATGCAATGATGGGCCTTTTGGCAGATATGGATATAATGAGTGTGCTTGTAGAGGGAGGGGCATCTCTTGTTGGATCTCTTTTGCGGGAACGCATACCGGATAAGTTTTATATATTCAAGGCGCCTAAAATATTGGGAGGAGATGACGGCTTTCCCATGGCATCTGGCCCTGGGCCAAGAACAATGAAGGATTGTATTAATCTCAGGGATATAAGTTTAAGGCGTTTTGACAATGATATCATGATAGAAGGATATCCGGACAGGGTGAATTGAATGTTTACAGGTCTTGTTGAAGGTGTTGGCACTATAGAACGTATCCATCACGGACATAATGACATGACTATCACTGTTATGCCACCCTTTGATGTGTTTGAATGTCAGGTGGGAGACAGTGTGGCTATTAATGGGGTTTGTCTCACTGTTACAGAGCTGTTTGGAAATTCCTTCAGCCTGTATGTATCGGGAGAAACCCTGTCCCGTACCACACTGCGTTATGCTGCCCGAAAGCAGAGGGTGAATGTTGAAAGGGCATTACTTCTTTCTGACCGGCTCGGGGGACATATTGTGTCCGGTCATGTAGATGGGCCTGGAACACTGCAATACAGGGAACAAAGGGATAAATCGTGGTTGATACGTATCTCTGTAAGCAAGCGACTGACAAGATATATTATTGAAAAAGGTTCTGTGGCGGTAGATGGTATCAGCCTGACTGTTAACAGATGTGATGCTGATTCTTTTGATGTAAATATTATTCCACAGACAGGACAGGAGACCACCTTGCTGGAAAAAAAGGTTGGGGATGTTGTGAATATTGAAACAGATATTATCGGAAAATATGTGGAAAGTCTTTTGGGTGGAATTCGTTGCTCTGACAAGGGGATGGACTCAAGGATAAATCTGGATTTTATTAAAAAACATGGTTTTGGTGATTGATTATGCCGGTATCAAAGATTGAAGATGTTGTTGAAGATCTAAGACAGGGCAAGATGATTATTCTTGTTGATGATGAAAACAGAGAAAATGAGGGGGATCTTACCCTTGCAGCAGAGAAGGTTACTCCTGAGGCAATTAATTTTATGGCAAAATATGGCAGAGGGCTTATCTGCCTTGCCCTTAGCCCTGAAATTGTGGACAGACTGCATTTGCCTTTGATGGTCTATGATAATTGTTCTGCCTTCAAAACAGCCTTTACGGTTTCTATTGAAGCAAGAAAGGGTGTGACAACAGGTATATCTGCCGCAGACAGGGCTCATACGATCCTGACAGCCATTGCAGATGATGCAAAACCTGATGATCTTGTACAGCCTGGTCATGTCTTTCCTTTGCGGGCACGGAGAGGAGGTGTTCTTTTCAGAACTGGCCAGACAGAAGGATCTGTGGATCTTACCCGAATTGCAGGTCTTAAACCTGCTGCAGTAATCTGTGAGATCATGAATGAAGATGGTTCAATGGCCAGGATGCCTGATCTTGAAGTTTTTGCTGAAAAACATGATATCAAGATAGCTACTGTCGCAGATATTATTGCCTACAGGATGAAAAATGAGTCATTTGTACACAAGGTAGCTGAAGCCAATTTGCCTACTGCATACGGAGATTTCAAGGCAGTAGCCTTTGTTAACGATGTGGATGACTATGAGCATCTTGCACTGGTCAAGGGGGAGATTGATCCTGAAAAAGATGTTTTGGTGCGTGTTCATTCCCAGTGTTTGACGGGAGATGTGTTGGGTTCCTATCGCTGTGACTGTGGTGATCAGCTCCACAGGGCAATGCAGATGATAGAGAAAGAGGGCTCTGGTGTTATTCTCTATCTTCAGCAAGAAGGAAGGGGCATTGGTCTTGCCAATAAAATCAAGGCCTATGCCCTTCAGGATGAGGGCTTTGATACGGTTGAGGCTAATGAGCGGTTAGGTTTTAAGGCCGATTTGAGGAACTATGGTGTTGGTGCTCAGATTCTTGTGGCCCTCGGGGTCAGAAAAATGCGTATTATTACCAACAATCCCAAAAAGATAGTGGGAGTTGAGGGTTATGGCCTGGAAGTAAAAGGGAGAGTTCCCATTGAAATTGAACCGAGGCCGGAAAATATAAGATATCTGACAACAAAGTGTGAAAAATTAGGTCATATTATGGAATGTATTAAAACGCAGCCAGAAAGAAAATAGATGTTGATTGCGGATATGTCTTTAAGGAGAAACAATATGCCTGAGCTGATTGAAGGGAATCTTACTGCGAAAGGATTCAGATTTGCCATTATTGTAAGCCGGTTTAATGATTTCATCTCTTCCAGACTGGTGGACGGAGCTGTTGATGCACTTAGCAGACATGGTGCAGTTGAAACTGATATTTGTATAGTAAGGGTGCCTGGAGCATTTGAACTTCCTGTTGTTGCAAAAAAGATTGCAAACAATAACAAATACGATGCTCTTATATGCATTGGCGCTGTTATCAGGGGTGCAACGCCGCATTTTGATTATATTGCATCAGAGGTTGCCAAAGGGCTTGCCTCTGTTGGCCTGGACAGTGGTTTGCCTGTTACCTTTGGGGTCTTGACTACAGACAATCTGGAACAGGCTATTGAAAGGGCAGGTTCAAAGGCAGGAAACAAGGGATATGAGGCAGCCATGGCAGCTATTGAGATGGTAAATCTCTTGTCTCAGTTATAGATTGTTAAATGGGACAAATTTCTTTCCTTGTATCAATGTAAGGATATTCAGGCCGACCTTTGATTAAAGGAACTGTTTGTTCTTTTTTCTGTGTTATGCAAAAAAGGTATCAGCTCAATAATTAGGGGGATAACAGTGAACGTACCACCGGCGCAGGAGGATTTTTCTTCTGCTCCGGGCGCCTCCCGGCAGTCGCGTCAGCAAAACTCTCCTGCTCCTATTTATTGAGCTATTACCAAAAAAGGTATTCTCAAAAAATCAATTGCCTGCCGTATTTCCATCCATATGTGGCGCGGTATGCCTTATACGTAATTTCCTTCCGGATTGTAGACCCTGTATGTCGCATACAGCAACTCTTGTTTATGAACTGGAAATTTTACAGTGTCAAAAAACTCATTAATGGATGAATGGTGTCTGAATTTGAGGGATATTGTCAAGAATTCCAAAATATTCAATCTGGAATGATCTAAGGCAGCAATGGTTAAGAGACGAAAAATTCGGGAGTTGGCTGTACAGGCCCTTTTTGCACTGGAAATATGCAAGGGCAAGCCGGATGATACATTTGATTTAGTATGTGATAATTTTATTGCGGGGAAGGATACAAGACTTTTTTCCAAACAGTTGTTTCTTGGTGTTTGCAGTAGGAAGGGCAGGATTGATGAACTGATAGCTGCTGCGTCCAGAAATTGGCGGATTGAACGAATGCCTCTTGTGGATCTATCTATATTAAGGTTGGCTGTTTTTGAAATGATTTTTGTGGATGATGTCCCTCCCAAGGTTGCCATTGATGAAGCGTTGGAGATAGGGAAGAGATTTGGCGGTGAAAAATCGGTTCCTTTTTTGAATGGGGTTTTGGACCGTGTTTACAAGGATATTGTCTTAAGTTAGCCTTCATTCATGGGTCAGCCTTTGGATGTTGGAGGATTTTTAATTGAGCCGTAAATATGGTTGAACTTATGGACATGCAATATAAACCTGAAAAAGTGGAAAAGCGCTGGCAGGACTACTGGCAGAAACATAACCTTTTTAAGGTATCAGAGGATTCTGAGAAAAACAAGTTCTATCTTCTTGAAATGTTTCCCTATCCCTCAGGGAAGATACATATGGGGCATGTGCGAAATTACACTATTGGTGATGTGATTGCACGGTACAAGATGATGAACGGGATGAATGTTCTCCACCCCATGGGTTGGGATGCATTCGGTCTGCCTGCAGAGAATGCTGCAATAGAGAACAATACACATCCGGCAAAATGGACTTACGATAATATTGCTGCTATGCGTTTGCAGCTCAAGAGAATGGGTTTCAGCTATGACTGGAGCCGTGAATTAACCACCTGTGATCCTGAGTACTACAGGTGGGAGCAAATGTTGTTTTTGAAGATGTTTGAGCGCGGACTGGTTTACAAAAAAAAGACCTTTGTGAACTGGTGTGAAAAGTGTCACAGTGTGCTTGCCAATGAACAGGTGGAGGATGGATGTTGCTGGCGTCACACAGATCAGGAAGTAAAGATTGTAGAGATGGATTCCTGGTTTTTCAGGATAACAGACTATGCTGATGATATCCTGGATTACTGTGACAAGCTTTCTGGATGGCCTGATAGGGTCTTGGCTATGCAGAAAAACTGGATTGGCAAGAGTCATGGTGCGGCAATTTTCTTTCCCCTTGTTGATTCTGACAAGGTGATTGAGGTGTTTACTACCCGCCAGGATACCCTGTATGGCGCTACTTTTTTATGTTTTGCTCCTGAGCATCCTCTTGTCAGAGAGATGATCAAGGGCCTTGCGCAGGAAAATGAGGTTTTGGCATTTATTGAGAAAACCATGAAAATGGATACTCATGTGAGAACCGCTGATTTTACTGCCAAGGAAGGTGTTTTTACCGGCAGGTATTGCATTAATCCGGTAAACAAAGAGAAGATACCGATATATGTGGCAAACTTTGTCCTGTTTGATTACGGTACAGGTGCCATAATGTCAGTTCCTGCCCATGATCAGCGCGATTTTGAATTTGCCAAAAAATATGGTCTTAAACTGAAGGTGGTCATAAAACCGCCAGATCGTGATATTGATCCGGAAACCATGAACGAGGCCTATGTTGACAAGGGAATTCTTGTTAATTCCGGTCGTTTTGACGGACAGTGGAACTATGAAGCCTTGGACAGTATAGCGGATTATCTGGAGTCGGAGGGATTTGGATATAAGACCGTTAATTACAGACTGAGGGACTGGGGTATATCACGTCAGCGTTATTGGGGAACACCTATCCCTGTCATTTACTGTGACAAATGCGGAACAGTCCCTGTCCCTGAACACGAGCTTCCTGTACTTCTCCCTCTTGATCTCAATATGAAGCCCAATGGTGTTTCTCCCTTGCCGTTTGAACCCTCTTTTTATGAAACTGTTTGTCCAAGGTGTGGTGCAAAGGCCAGAAGAGAGACAGACACAATGGATACCTTTGTTGAATCATCCTGGTATTTTGCACGTTATGCCTGCCCTGATTACGATAAAGGGCCTCTTGATCCGGAAAAGGTCAACTACTGGATGCCTGTGGATCAGTATATAGGCGGTATTGAACATGCTGTACTGCATCTTCTGTATTCCCGTTTTTTTGCCCGTGTCCTGAATGAATTGGGTTATATGAATGTCAGGGAACCATTTAAAAAACTGTTGACCCAGGGGATGGTTTGCAAGGAGACCGAAAGATGCCCTGTTCATGGTTTCCTGTTTCCCCATGAGGTTAAGAATGGACGGTGTGTGCACTGCAAAGAGGATGTGGTTCGGGGAAGTATTGTCAAGATGTCGAAATCAAAAAAGAACGTGGTTGATCCTCAGGAGTTGATAGACCGTTATGGCGCTGATACCGTCAGGATGTTTTGCCTGTTTGCAGCGCCTCCTGAAAGAGATCTGGAGTGGAGCGCTAAGGGGGTGGACGGGGCATCGAGGTTTTTAAATCGTGTATGGCATCTTGTTGCAGAGCATCTTGACGATATTTGTGGGGCTCAACCTTACAGAGGGGATAATCCCGTTTTATCTCCTCTTGCGTCTCTTCATCGCAAGACACATCAGACCATAAAAAAGGTTACCTCTGATATTGAAAACAATTTTCATTTTAACACTGCAATTGCAGCGGTAATGGAATTGGTAAACGAGACAAATCAGTTGATACATGGCAAGGTTCCCAGGGATGATATCTTCTGGTCTGTGATAAGGGAAGCTGTTGAGGCCGCTCTTGTTCTGCTTTATCCTATAGTACCTCATATTACAGAAGAGTTATGGCATATGCTTGGTCATGAAAAGAGTCTTTTGTTTGTCCGGTGGCCCTCATTCAGACAGGATGCCCTGATTGCGGAAAAAATACTGGTCGTGCTACAGGTTAATGGCAAGGTAAGAAGCAGGATAGAGCTTTCTGCTGAATCAGGAAAAGAAGAGATAGAAAAGGCAGCATTGTCAGATGAAAGGATACAGCGTTTTATAGGCGGGAAACAGGTCAAGAAGGTTATAGTAGTCCAAAACAAACTTGTAAATATAGTGACTTAGCATCAAGAAAGTCTTTCTTCTGTTTATCTCAACCTGTCTGATCTTTTTTGCGGGCTTGATGTGGTGAGATTTTTGCTCTGTCTGTCTATACACCTGTATCAGGTTTAAGGCGGCATACAGGTGTACAGAACCTGGACCGAAAACGTTATATTCAAGGGTTTTGTTTGTTAATGTGAAATGTCATTATAAAATGCTATATATCCAACTGTTTCCTTTACATGCCAAATCTCGTAGTCAAGAGATCTTTCTTCTTCTATCTTGACATCAAATTCATATGCGTTTTTGTTATCCCAGCGTAGGGATGCAGTGTTGCCGCCGTTCCCTGTTTGCATGTCAACAAGCAGTACGGGGGGACCATCAAAGGGCTGCTTGAAAGGGACTGTTTGAAAGTGATGGTCTATGCCTTGAACAGCATTGCCTATTTCAAAGTGCAGGCTGCCAAATACACCTGAAGAAGGTTCCCATGCTATGTATGAAATCTGTTCAGTTGTGTGACTCTGTATATTGGCCTCCTGTTCCTGCATGCAGAATTTGAAACCGCTGGTATTCAAGTCCTTAACCCTTCCTGTAACAGTGTCCTGTCCGTTAAAGGATGTGATTGAAGTTACAAGGACAGGGACCTTGTTAAATCTTGAATTAAATGAGATGCTTCCAAATCTGTCTGTTTTATTGGTCCGGAATTTTCCGGCCTCTATCATGGTTCCATCTTCAAGTGTGTATGAACCGGCCTCTATAACAAAATAATCTACCTTTTCCCACGTATGCCAACCATCAAGATATTCCCATTCCTGGATTTTTATATCAAATCCGTTCTTGTCCACGTTTTTGATTCTTATTATTGCGGGATCAGGGCCATTGTAGCTGATTCCCTTTGCAATGACTACTGGATCTGTAAAAGGTTTCTTAAATGAGACCCTTTTCCATATATGTTTAAGGTATATTTCTCCTGTTTCAATAAATGGGGAATTGTTGGGCAAATCATTTATTGTAAAGCTTGTTTCCTCTGAATAAGGGCTTTCACCAAGATCATTGTAAGCTGTCAGGGCCATATAGTAGGTGCCTGGTGGCAGGTTGGACAGGGTATAATTTGTGCTGTTTCCCACGTCAATACTTTCAGAATAATGCTTGCTTTCAATCCCGTAATAGAGTTTGTAGCCGTTTACCGGGCTGCCGTCTGTGTTTGCCTGCCAGCTTACAGTGACATCAGATGTTGATGCGTGAAGATTTTCGGGATTTGGATACAAAGACAGAAGGGATGCAACTGTAAACAGAAGCAAAATTCTGACATGGTATGAAAAGATTGTAGGAGTTTTTTTCATGGCTGAACCTCCTGTGTGCATGTGTTCTCACTTGTTCCGTGCGAAACTGCCCGGTTTCGGGTCCAGCCCCGCTCGGCAACCTGCTGCCATGTCCCTTTTTGGGATTTAGGCCAATGGCTTTGCGTCCCGATCTTTCGAACGGTTTGCCTTTTTCGAGCTATTATTTTGCTTAAGTGTAATGCAGTATGTGTGCCAGATATTGCCAGGGTTTTGGTTTTATCAAACAGGGAGCGCTGCAGAGGTTCATTTATATATAGATGGAGTGCGATTAATGTTCCGCCGATAATTCAAAAAAACAGCCAATATTTTTGTTATGCATGCTGTTTTATCTCCATGGTGTGGATATGTCAGTTGTGAACCATGCCAATATGGGACTTTCACTGTTGCGGAATCCCTGATATTTGCTATAAAACAGGATGATGTGTCATCCTGACGCTGATATCATTTTATGTATGGAAACTGTTTGGTGTCTGCACTGAAGGTGCAATTCAAGAAGTCCCTGATTTTTCCAGAGCATGACAATACAATGTTTGTTGTGTGTCTTTGCGCTAAAATGTATTTGTGGGTGGATAATGTTTCTGTTTATTAAAGATACCCTGTTGGGAAATATATCTGGGCTGTATATGGATAGAGTGATGTGAAACATGTATGTTCAAATATAAAGGAGGAGTGATGAAGGGGCTAAAATTGGCAATAAACAGCTTGACCATTCTGAGATGTTCAGGTGATATCAGCCAGGACCTGAGAGCTGCTCTTTACTGGTTCCCTGTAGTTGGGCTTTTAATAGGTGGAGGGATGTTTGGGGTTTTGAAGATTGTGGAGTTATTGCCCCGGATCATATGGCCATCAGGCCTGGCCCTTTTTATTGTTGTGGGCGAGGCATGGATAACACGAGGTCTGCATATGGATGGCTTGGCTGATTGGGCGGATTCCATAGGTGGGGTTGGCAGAGACAGACGTCTTGCAATCATGAAAGACACATCAGTTGGCGTATTTGGGGTGCTTGCCCTTATTACAGATTTTTCTGTCAGGTGGGCATCAGTAGTTCGCCTTATAACATCATCTTCCTTTATATGGCTTGTTCCTGTCATGTCCATACCAAGAACCATGATGGTGGAGTTGTGTGCAACTGTTCCCTACGCAAGGCAGGGAAATGGGACAGGCAGGGCATTTGTAGAAAATGCGTCATTGCGGCACAGGTTTGTCGCACATTTTGTATGCCTCTGTATCTGTCTCCCTTTTGGTCCTGCAGGAATTGTCTCAATGATTGTGTCACTGATTATAACGAAGATTTTTGCTGAACGATGCAAATATAGTTTTGGCGGAATAACAGGAGATCTTATTGGTACTGCCAATGAAATGCTTACCATGCTGTTATTTGCTGCATATGCCTTTATGGGTCCCAGTATGATTGCGGTTACTGGTTGGTCATGGGTGTTATAGAGATGAGCCTGTTGTTCTGGCACCAGGTACGGGTTTTGTATGTTTCTACGGTAAACGTTGAGTTGTGGATATATTGTTATGATAGGGAATGTTTTTAAAAAAGGGGTGTTAATGGTGCTTGGCGGGGCCAAAAGCGGTAAAAGCCGTTATGCCCTTGATCTTTGTAATATGACAGGGGAAAAGCGCATTTTTGTTGCTACAGCACAGGCCCTTGATGATGAGATGTACCAGCGGATAGAACGTCATAAGGCAGAACGGGGAAGCCGTTGGAAGACAGTTGAGGAATCTTTGAATATTACCGAAGTAATACAAGAGTATGATAATGAAGATTCTGTGATTCTGCTGGACTGTGTAACTCTTTGGATAAGTAATCTGCTTATGAAATGCAAACAGGAGGACAGATACGTAAGTCATGAAGTGGAAAGACTTGCGGTCTGCCTGGAAGGTGTTTCAGGTACAGTTGTTGTTGTAAGTAATGACGTGGGTATGGGCATTGTCCCTGACAATCCTCTTTCCAGAAGATATCGTGATCTGCTTGGATTGGCAAATCAACGTATTGCCAGGGCTTCTGATGTGGTAGTAATGCTTGTGGCAGGGTTGCCCGTGATTTTGAAACAACCCTGATTCTGACAAATTCATACACGTTCCGTCCTTATTTCTGGGCCTTTTACGATCCTTGCACGGTTTTGTCCGGATCCAGGGGGAGATGTAACCACATGTATTGGATCTTTAAAGAATTGGCATGTTGATTTGATTATGAAATGCAACAAGGTCCGATATTATGAAATGAACTGTTTCTGTAAAAGGAGTTAAAGATCCTGTACCATTTCACTTAATGTATCTGATACTGATTCATGGATTACAAGGTCGGCCTTGTGATCAAGCGGAGTGGTATCCCTGTTGATTATAATAAGGCTTGAGCCTGTATCAACTGCCTGAGCTGGTATGGAAGCTGCAGGATATACTACCAGTGAAGAACCTAATACTATACACAGATCACATTCTGATGCACATGCATATGCCCTGTCCATTTTATCCTGGGGCATTGCCTGTCCAAAGGAGATTGTATCCGGTTTCAGGAACCCTGAACATGCATCGCAATATGGAACCTTGATACCGGAGTCAAGACGTCTTTCTATTTCATCTCTGTTATAGCTTTTTCCGCACCTCAGGCATGATACAGTGAATGCTGTACCATGGATTTCAATGATTTTTTCTTTGGAATTTCCTGCCTTGTGATGAAGACGGTCTATGTTTTGTGTCACAATACACAAAAGTTTCCCTGCATCTTCCAAGGTCTTTATGGACAGGTGTGCCCTGTTGGGAACGGCATTTTTCATGGTTGCATAAAACTCTCTGCTCATTGCCCAATATTTTTCTCTTGCTTTTTCATCAGAAATGAGCCTTTGAAAATAGAAGTCTGAGGGATCGTATCTATCCCATATTCCTCCAGGGCTTCTGAAATCCGGGATGCCTGATTCGGTACTTAATCCAGCACCTGAAAATACCAGTATTGCTTTGGCAGACCGGATCATATCTCTGCCTTTGCTGATCAGGTTTTGATTCATCTGTGTTCTCCTCGATGATTTGCTTTCTGTGGTGCGTGACCTATGGGGCCGCAGACCTGATTTTGTACAAGATCAGTCTGCAGGGGATTGAAACTTTATAGTGTCCGGAAACTGAACTGCATATGTGATCTAACTGAATCTTGGGGGTGTTTGTGTTATGAAATTATCATTTTTTGGCTGGTTAGGCAACTTTGCCATATTTTATATCATTATACTTGCAATGCTTGGTATACCAGTTATTGCTATGTTTATTGTGTTGGGTCTTAAAACATTGTTTGCATGGCGATACTGGATAACGGGGGGGATAATTCTGTCTGTTTGTATCTTGCTGTTTGTTTTGTACAGACGCAGAAAAAAATACAAGCAGGCATTGCATAGGGGCAGTAAACAGTTGGAAGAGATACTCAAAATGGCCATAAAATCTGGCAAGGATGTGGATATTTCTGTTATGGGTGGGCTTGTGAAGATATCATGCACGGCCTCACAAGCAAAAAACACCCGAAATGTCTTGCCGGGACAGACAGAAAAAATATATATGCTGGCAGATCCAAATTTTTCAGAAGATAAAAAGATTGGGGAATATGATTCCGAGGATGATATAAACAGGGCATCTGTTCAGTCATGAACAGCCCTTTTGGCAATATCCGCTCCTTGACATGCCATCAGGATCAGGATGTGACAGGCAGGTAATGCGCATATGCAGGTGCAGATATTGTGTCATGCTGTTATAGAGAGAATCTGTGTTTTTTTATGCCTTTCTTTCTTTTGCTGCCTTGGGAACCAGTAGTGTCTGCCCTGCTTTCAGATAGTTGCTTTTCAGATAGTTTAGTCTTCGGATTGTTTTTGTGGTAGTACCAAATTTTGCAGCTATTTTCCACAGCGAGTCTCCCCGTTTGACTACATATTTTACAAGCCTTTTTTTCATGCCTCTTCTTGGGAACCGTCTCCGTGTTTTTGAAAAGCGGTAATAACGCTTGCCTACGGGAATCTTCAATGTGTGTCCTGCTCTTATATGGCTGCTTCTGAGCCTGTTCATGACCATGATGGATCTGACATTGGTATGGTATCTGCGGGCAAGAGTGGATAAGGACTCTCCTCTTTTTATCCGGTGTCTTATATAAACAGGGACAGGAGGATGCCATATGGGAATATCCTTGATTTTTGCAAGCAGCACCTGGCCTTTTCCTGCCGGAACTCTTAGGCTGAATGGCCTGTTTGGAGTGCAATTATACCTTAGTTGGGGATTTAATTTTTTAAGGAGACTGTATTGCACACCGATCTTTTTTGCCATGAGTTTGAGAGAAACCTGTTTGTTAACAGAAACAGTTTCGGCTTGTATTGGTTTGTCTGTTGGAGGCAGTTCAATACCATAGGCCTTTGGGTTTTTTAATATGTGGAGGACAGCGAGAAATTTTGGTACATAGAAAGATGTCTCTACAGGAAGGATTGTGTACAAATCCCAGAAGTTGTCCAGATAGTTTATCTTCTGTTTTCTGATGCATTTAAGAACCGTGCCTTCTCCGCAGTTATATGCGGCAAGTGCTGTTGTCCAGTCACCAAATATACGATGGAGTTCCTTAAGGTAGGCGATGGCTGCATAAGTGGATTTTTCAGGATCCATTCTTTCATCAACCCACAGGTCCCTTTTTAGGCCAAACTTGTATCCGGTTGATGCAATAAACTGCCATAGACCAAGTGCCCTTGCCTTGGAAAAGGCGTGAACCTTGAATCCGCTTTCAATCAGCGGCAGCCATGATAATTCCTCAGGAAGCCCTGCCTTTTTAAGTGCAGTGACAATAAAGGGGCGATATCTTCCTGACCTTTTATATGCTGCTATGAAAAAGGATTTTTCCTGACCTGTAAATAAAGAGAGTGCTTTTTTTACATGGTTATTCATATCAAGAGGGATAGCCTTTTGAAAACCATTGGCAGTTGTAAATCTGGATGAATAGACCTCAACTATACGTTTGGCAATGGTAAATCTCAGGTCATCTTTTTGTTGCAGTATGTCAGGATTTTCAGATCTTACCCTGAGTATGAGTGAAAATGCATTGTCCAGTGTGTTTAATGCATTATCAAGATTACCATGTTCCCAGGAATCATTTGAGGTTTGACAAAGATCGAGCGCCGAGTCCAACATGTCCTGATCTGTGATGTCATCAGGGTCGGTAAGTGTGGCAGGATCTGTCTTGTTGTTTCTCATGTCTGTGCTTTTTGCAATGTGCGATAAATGGTTGGCATATGTGTTGTCAAGGGTCTCTCTGGAATCTGTTGGTTTGGTAAAGGATGTCCCGGTTTTTGAAATGCTGGAAGTGGCACAGGCTGTGCAGAAAGATAGCGCAAGTAATATTGAGATTGTTTTCAGTATGTTGTATGATGTTTTATGTTGCCTGATTTCTGTGTTTGTATACATCTTTCCTGTATGGCATTCAGGCGGGAGGGGTAGACATGCAGAGAAATCAGGTTCAAGTTTTGATCCCTGAAACATCCGGAATATTGCTGGCGCTAAAATTGTCAGTATCCTTGGAACTGAAGGAAATTCAACATTATGAAAGGATCTTGTTTTAAAAATATTATGGTATAAAATCATTGGTTTTTCCTTAGGTACTTGTTTGATGGGGACAGCAGTTTTTCAAGACCGATATGTTTGACCCGTTTGCGGTGAAGATAACTGCAGCATTTAAGACATTTATATTATGGGGAAATGGACTTGACTATTCAATCTTTATGTTATAATTAAGGCCCATCCATAAGTCAATTTTTCAAAGGCTACGGATTCATGTTTATAGACGATTTTTTGCAAAACCGGAAGAATCAGGCAGATACAGATTATATTTGATGCCTGTTCGACAAGATCAACTGTAATGATCTTTTTAGCAAGTCAGTATCCATTCATAAATGATATTTTGCCTGACATCTTGACTGTGTTCAGAATTTAGTCCTTGCAATATATTCCTGTGGTTAAAGTTTTGATATGTCGTGATCTGGCATTTATGGGTGGTCATTCCGATTAAATTTTATAAGGAGGTATTTTTTCTTGGCGAATCACAAGTCAGCAATAAAGAGAGCACAGCAAAACAAAGTAAGAAGGATGAGAAACAAAAGTTATAAAACAAGGGTGAAAAATGCCATAAATAAGGTCAGAATGGATATAATGAACAAATCAGATGCGGTTCATAATGATCTTAACAGGGCAGTTTCTGTGATTCAGCGCAGTGTCAGTAAAGGTATTATTCATAAAAACAAGGGAGCAAGAATAGTTTCCAGATTGACACGTTATGTTAACAGATCTTTGAACGCATAGAAGCTTGTATGTGCCTGGTATGTGTGCATTTATATATATGGTCCATATATTAGGTTCGTACATGCCGGGTATAAATGTACATGAAATAAGGATCAGGAACAGTTGATTCAATCCTGTTTTGTGGTCTGTTGAATGAAAGTATGTCTCTGAGCATAATTTTTTATTGACAGCCTGTTGTTTGGGGGTAATAACTGCTGCACAGTATGTTGACTGCGTTTTCAATTACTGTGTCTCCGCTGGAGCCGGATTTTATGGTTTTATCTGCCAGGTACAGGAGGCTTAGCGCCTGTTCGATTTCTTCAGGCTGCCATTTTTTTGATTGCTGAACAATCTTTTTTGCCACAAATGGATGCAGCTTAAGATGTTTGGCATCTGCAGGCAGGCCTTCGCTGATAAGAGCCTTGGCCTGTCCTATCAATTTTATTTGTCTGATTAACATTCCAAGCACCTGTAAACTCCCCTCTGTACCTTCTTGTTGCAAGAACCGGTCCAATATAGCCATTGCTCTGTTGCTGCGTTTTGATGATACCTCGTCAACCAGTTCGAATATTGTAAAATTGCGGCTTGAGGCAACAGTCTCTTGTATCTCTTTAACACCTATCATGTTATTTCCATAACGGACAAAGAGTTTGTCCAGTTCATTTGCCAGCTCCGACAAGTTGTTCCCTGCCATTTGCTGCAAAAATATACAGGCATCGTCTGTTATGTCAAAACCGGTTTCCCTTGCTGTTTTTTTTATCCATGCGGGTATCTGATTGTCATATATTTCTTTGAAATGAACAGCCTTCCCTTTGTTTTTGATTGCGGAATAGAGCTTCCTCTTGAAGTCTGGTTTAAAGGCTGCAAATATTATACAGGTAGATGATGAAGGATTGTCTATGTAAGAGACCAGGCCTTTTTGAGCAACGGCTGAAAGACTGTCTGCCCTTCTTACGATAATCAGCCTGTGTTTGCACATAAAGGGGATTGATCTTGCAACGTCTGTTATTATGCCAGAATCCGATTTTATTTCATCTCCATAAAATACATGCTGATTCAGGTCTTTTACATTGTCAGGGATAATTCTTTTTATTCTGTTTATGGTTTTTTCAAGCAGAAATTGATTTTCTCCATAAAAAAGATAGAAGGGAAAAAGAGAATCTTTTTCTGCTTGAGCAAGCACATAACCCGGAGAGAGTTCTTTGACTGGCATCAGAATCGTTCCATGGTTCTGAGGTAGAGACGTTTTGCAATCTGTTCAGCTATTCTGCGTACGGCCTCTTTTTTGTTGTATCTGTCTGCAATAGGATCCGGCGGATTAGACGTCAGAGAATATGTTGTCCTTTCATTTATGCTGTTATCTTTCCATATGACCTTCCCTGTAGTTCTGTCCACGAGTCTGGCTTTTACCTTGGCCCTGATCCATCGTGAATTTGTTACTTCATAGTAGGTGTTGTTTCCGCTGACATTGGTTTTTGTAACCCTGTAAGTGAGAGGTTGTGTCCAGATCTTGCGCACATTTACTATAAGAACCATTGCTGCATTTTTTTCTGATACCAGAGGAATTTTGGCGTGGCTTATAAATTCCCGTCGAATGGCAGCAGTAAATACGGGTTCAAAACCGAGATAGGATGAAGGACTCTTTACCATAGGAATTGCCATGCTCCTGATTTCAATTCCTACGGGTTCTCCCATGGTAGGCATGCGGTATCCGCATCCTGCCAGCAACAGGGCAAGACAGGTAACAAAAACATAAAATACTATTCTTAATCGTTCTGCCATAATAAATCTGATTATCCTGAATTGTAGTTGGTTTCCATCCATAAATGGTCACATTTTGCAGTCTGTGCGGAATTAAAGTACGTCTCTGTGCCCTTGATTTTATTGATTTTGCGCAAAGGATTTCATCTCTGGATTTGAGACTTTCTGTTGCCAAATTTGTGGATGGGCATCAGGGAACTGTCTGAGAGGTTTTCTTTTTCATGGCTCATAGTTGTTTCCTTGAAAATAGTACTCTGAATATCAGGCAGATACCTGCCGCTTGTTTGAGAGAAATCCCTTGATCTGAAAACGATTCTATCCTCAGACAGCCGCATGTTTATGTTATATTACATTCTGTGATTAGTGTACCTGATATATACACGTAAACCGGCATGACAGGATTTAAAATATCCCTGATAAAAAATCATGATACTACATAATCATGGCAAAAGTAATATCAATGGCACATTCAATTGTCAAAACAATAATGAAAAGACCTCATAGTTGAATCCCTGTCCGCAGTATGGCCTTTTATATTGATATCGGCGCCTTGATATGCTGACAGGACAACCATTCCGGATTGTTGCAAACCCCTTATCTGTTCTTGCCGTATCAGGGTCTTCCATTCTGCAGAAGGTTTTCCGGTTTATGAAAAACGGTAGCTTTTTTTATACAATGGAACAGAACACCTGACAGATACAATAACCTGGAAGTCTGCTGTTATAGTAAAATCTGTTTGTGGATTGGCGCTGTGTGTAAAAAAAAGTGGCAGCATTATTATCTTTTTTGTATATTAAAAACTTATGTCCTTATCATAAGGATTGACAATAGGTGTTTTTTGGGGTTTGTGATTGTTTGTTTCAGAAAAACAGGATTTAAATTTACAGATTAAGCTGGAGATTAAAACATGTTAAAGGATTTTGCCGATGGAATTTCATATAACTTGAAAGGTCTTGTGTTTGGTATTAAGTCACCCAAGTTGCTTTTACTTGGTATCTTGCGTTTTGCGCTTATTGTTATACCTACCATATTGTGTGCGACTATAGTGCTTAAATATCATGAAACAATTTTATCCATGCTCTGGACCAAGCCTGACAGCGTATGGATTGTTTGGTTGTGGTATGTCCTGTCATGGTTTTTGTCCTTAGTGCTTGTCGGGGTCTCTGTGCTGTTTTCATACCTTGTATCACAGTTGCTTTTCAGTGTTTTGATAATGGATCTTATGTCAGTAATTACAGAACGCCTTGTTACAGGAAAGGTGGAAACAGCAAACCTTAACCTCTCCATTATAAAAAAGTTCCTGTATCTTGTCAGACAGGAAATTCCAAGGACTGTTCTCCCTGTAGTGTTTTCCTTTGTTTTAATGGCTTTTGGCTGGATTACCCCCTTGGGGCCTTTGGTTGCCATTATTTCTTCTGCCATTGCTGTGATATTTTTTGCATGGGACAATACTGATCTTCTGCCTGCCAGACGTCTTGAGCCATTTAAAAAACGTTTCAGATTTCTTGTTGATAAGTTTGTTTTTCACCTGGGATTTGGTCTGCCTTTTCTCATTCCCGGTCTTAATATAGTGTTTTTATCCTTTGCACCGGTAGGAGGGACACTTTACATGCTGGATAACAGGAATATATGAAACGGGATTTTGTAATTTATATTCAGTAGAGCAAGAATGTCATGGAAATAAAAAGACCTTACGAGAAACTGTACATTTATTTGATAAATGGACGGGTAGATAAAACTGAGGAATCCCTGTTCGGCCAGAATTTTATAGGAACCTGGATAGAGGAAGATTCGTCTTTCCTCTTTTTTAGCGAGCCTGATGATTCAAAAATTGATCGGTTGCTTCTCTCGTCTCCTGATCTTGAATTGGCAGACAAATTTCAGTTTACCTATGAAGAGTGGCAGGGAGGAAATGTTGAACCGGTACGTGTCGGTATTTTTCTTGTCACTCCTCCGTGGATGAGACCTTGTAATGAAGAAGGAATGCTTACTATTCAGCTTGATCCGGGTGTGGTTTTTGGTAACTGCCTGCATCCTACTACAAGAGACTGCCTTAAGGCCATTTCTTTTGCCAATGTCCAAAAGCCGTTTAAAAGCATGATTGATCTTGGGACTGGTACAGGAGTCCTTGCCATAGCAGGGGCCTGTTTGGGCGCATATCGTGTCCTTGCTGTTGACTTGAATCCTTTGAGTGTAAAGACTGCCAGTAAAAATGTTGAATTAAATAAACTTGATGGGATCGTAAAGGTAAAAGAGGGAAGGGCGGAGGATTTTTTGAATGAGGAGGCTGACCTGGTTGTAGCCAACATACATTATGATGTGATTTGCAGGCTGATTGAAGAGGAAGGGTTTTGCCGCAAACAAGGAGCTGTTTTTTCAGGACTTTTGAGAAGTCAATGGGCAGAAATTCAGACAAAACTCGTTTCAAAAGGATTCCATGTCATCAGGGAGTGGGATTATAATATGACATGGTTTACTGCATTTGTTGCAAGATTCTGATGTCTCGTCTGTTGAACTCACTGTAAGGGCATGCAAATCCGTATGGTTTTTAAAAGTCGGTTTGTGGATGATTACAAGACATATGCCTTTTATGAAATAACATTGCCTTTTATGAAATAACATGATTTTTTCGGAGGAGTTTTATTCGTATGGTATTCCATGGTTTCTGTTCAGTTACTGATGGGGAAATAAAAAAAGAGAAGGAAAAAGCCCGCAGGTTACGTCATACGAGCTGGTGGGACAGAAAGATAAGTCAGGGTATATGTTATTACTGCAATTCAAATGTGGGGCGGGACAAATTGACTATGGATCATGTTGTTCCCTTGAGTCGCGGAGGGAAAAGCAAAAAGGGAAACCTTGTTCCTGCATGCAAGAGATGCAATAACAAGAAAAAGGGTATGTTGCCGGTGGAGTGGAATGAATATCTGGACAGACTGTCCGGTTCTAAAACCTTTGATTCTGTTAAGTCTGCGCTGTCAGATCCAGAATGTTCTGGCCGTTACTGAACATAAAGGTTACAGTCTGATTTTTCTGGTATGTCTTATATGTTTTTGTGGATGAAAGCCATGCAATGTAAATGATTCCATTGGTGTTTTTAGAAATAAAGGAGCTATAATTTATGCGAAAGTTGCTGCGTTCTGCAATACAATGGTTTTATGATCGTATAGTGCTTGAGCGGCCTCTTTTTGTTCTTGTGATGTTTTTTATTATCCTTGCCATTCTGACTGTATATGCCAGAAATTTCAGGATAGATGCCTCATCAGACACCCTTGTAATGCATAACAATAAAGATTTTTTATATTTTGAGGAGACTCTGAAGCGTTATGGCGATAATGATTATCTGATAGTTACCTATACGCCCAAGACAGAAGACCTGTTTTCAGATACAGTCTTGTCGCGGATAGCAAGGTTACGGGATGATTTAAAGGCTCTTCCCAGGGTGAAAACCGTTGTCTCTATCCTTGATGTCCCTCTTATGGAGTGCCCACCTGTACCCTTAAAGGATCTTTCAGGCAACATAAAAACGCTGTCTGACAGTCATGTTGATAAGAATCTTGTTCGAAAGGAATTCAGGACAAGTCCCTTGTACAGTGATCTCATTGTAAGTCCGGATCTTGAAACTACCGCTATACAGATCCTGTTTTATCAGAACAAAAGATATGAAAAGCTGTGGAACCGACGGCTTATCTTAAGGGAGAAAGAGGCCAAAGGAACATTGACCTTGTCAGAGGCAGAGGAATACAGGCATGTAATTAAACAGATAGAGAGTCTTCGGGAAAAACTTGACAAGGAAAGACATGAGAACATTCTCAGAATTCGTCATGTTATTAATAAATATTCTGACAATGCGGATCTGTTTATGGGCGGTGTGGGCATGATTGCCGATGATATGATGGAGTACGTTAAAAACGATCTTAAGATGTTTGGAATTGGTGTCTTTCTGTTCCTTGTGATCAGTCTCTGGATTATCTTCAGGAAGATCAGGTGGGTGATTTTACCTATGTTCTGCTGTGCCTTTTCTGCTCTTGCAATGATAGGAATATTGGGGATGTTTGATTGGCCGGTTACGGTGGTTTCTTCAAATTTTGTGTCTCTTCAGTTGATTATGACGCTTGCCATGTCTATCCATCTGATTGTTCGCTACAGGGAGCTTGCCCTGCAGAACCCTGATGCGGAGCATCGTTACCTCGTGTTTGCAACCATCGATTCTGTTATGATTCCGATCCTCTATTCCGGTCTGACTACAATCGCCGGCTTTGCCTCTCTTATTTATGCGGGTATAAAGCCTGTAATTACATTTGGCTGGATGATGTCTATTGGTATGGTTGTTTCAATGATTGTAACCTTTATATTTTTCCCTGTTACGCTGGTTCTTTTTGAGAAGACCCCTGATCCGGCGGAGTTAAGGCTTGGTTATATGTTGACCAGGCTAACATCTGATATTACCGAACGTCACGGGAAAGCTGTTATTTTGGTGACCATTGTCTTGTTTGGACTCAGTGTGGCAGGTATGTCCCGGCTTGTTGTTGAAAACTCCTTTATCAATTACTTCAAGTCTTCAAGCGAGATATATAAGGGCCTTACGGTTATTGACCGTAAACTTGGAGGAACTACGCCCTTGGATGTTATTATTGATTTTGATGATCCGGCTACTGCCCCGGCCTGTTCAGACAAACAGAACAGTTCTGTTGGAAATGATGATGAATTTGATGGTTTTGATGAATTTGATGCATTTAATACAGAAAAGGATTCTGGTAAATATTGGTTTACCCCGTATCGTATATCAAGAATTGAAGGGGTACATGATTATTTGTCAGGATTAAAGCATGTAGGCAAGGTCTTGTCCCTGGCGACATTGGTCAAGCTGGCAAGGGACCTGAACGGGGGACATGATCTCGGAATTCTTGAACTGTCTCTGATCTTTAATAGCATCCCCAAGGAGTACAAGGATGTTCTTGTCTATCCCTATGCATCTCCAAAGGATAATGAAGCGCGTATCTCTTTGCGTGTTCGGGATTCGGACAAGACCCTGCGCAGGAATCTTCTGCTTAAGAAAATCAGGTATGATTTGACTCATAAACTGGGTTTTAAAAAAGAAAACATACATCTTACCAATATGCTGGTTCTGTACAATGACATCCTCCAACGACTTTTCAGATCTCAGATACTTACTATTGGTATTGTGCTGCTTGCTCTTATGGGGATGTTCATGATTCTCTTCAGATCTTTTACTCTGTCTGTTATAGCCATCTTTCCCAATTTGCTGTCCATAGGAGTGGTATTGGGATTTATGGGCTGGGCTTGCATCCCTCTTGATATTATGACCATAACTATTGCGTCCATAAGTGTGGGTATAGCTGTGGATGATACCATTCATTATATTCACAGGTTTAAACGTGAAATTAAAGTGGATGGAGATTATATCGCCGCTATGCACAGATGCCATTCCAGTATTGGATATGCCATGTTTTATACCTCTATAACTATTATTATCGGATTTTCCATCCTTGTTCTGTCCAACTTTATCCCCACTATAAATTTTGGCATACTGACAGGTTTAGCCATGGCCATTGCGTGGGTTGGCGCTATGACACTGTTACCGGAGCTTATTATTTTGATAAAACCCTTTGGTTTCAGGGACAGGCAGGCGCAGATGGAAGCCGGATAGTTTTTATCCATAAGGGGATTTTTTGATATTTGTATCCCGGACGGGGCAGGCAGACGTATGGACAGATAATTTGTCCTGTACGCCTCTGTCCCACCCTTGTTTTTTGTGTTGGAGTTGCCTGTGGCGGGTTAATGTAAGGTTTCTAAAGCCTTTTTAAGGCTCTCAGTGGTTTTTGCCGTTAATTTTGCCATCTCCCTGATATGTTTTGCACTCTCTTTTTGATCTGCCTCTTCCAGTTGTTCGGCAAGCTTTTCATACTCTTCGAGATGATGTTCGTTGTGTGAAATCCAATGTTCAAGTCTTACCCTGGTCTTTTCAGTGAAATCCATGATCTTGATTCTCCTTATGCGGGTTGATAATAAGTACTGTTGCATTTTCTCTGCAATTAAAAGATGATGTTTTTTTAAAAGGTTTGGTCGCAGGATCGGGCTTTTGATCATAACGTTACGGCCACAATAGCCATTTATAAAATACAACTGATTCAGGTAACAATAACAGGGAGATATGGTAGCCTTTTTGTTGACAGCAGATATGCTTTGAAGTAACCTTTTTTGAGTTTTTTGTAATGCCCTGACAGTCCCTGTAAAGGAGGCTGTCTGAAACGGTTTTGGCGATCATGTTGCTGCTCCTGATTGTGTCTTGCAATACAGGTATGAGTCCATATTAACCTATACCGTTATGTTTGGTAAAGGTCTGTTAAACAATTTGTTGTATCTATGAACAGCTTTTTCTTCTGCGGGTTTGATACGGCAGATGTAAAAAACTGAGAAACAGTCATTGATTAATGAAAAAACAGACAGGAGGTCTTACATATGCCTTATATATTTGTTCTTGTATTGATTGTCATGTTTTTTGCCTCTGCCATAAGGATTTTAAAGGAGTATGAGCGGGGTGTTGTTTTCCGTCTTGGTCGTGTTATAGCAACCAAAGGCCCGGGTTTGATTATTCTGATTCCGTTTATTGACAAGATGGTAAGGGTAAGCCTCAGATTGATTACAATGGATGTCCCTGCCCAGGATGTTATTACAAAGGACAATGTTTCTATAAAGGTAAATGCTGTTGTATATTTCAGGGTCGTTGATCCTACAAATGCCACGGTGGAAGTGGAAAATTATCTTTTTGCCACGTCCCAGTTGGCGCAGACTACATTGCGGAGTGTATGCGGACAGGTGGAGATGGATGAACTGCTTTCTGCAAGAGACAAAATCAATCTCCAGCTTCAGTCCATTCTGGACAAGCATACTGATCCATGGGGAATAAAGGTTACGACTGTAGAGGTCAAACATATTGATCTCCCTGAGGAGATGCAAAGGTCAATGGCTCGTCAGGCCGAGGCAGAAAGAGAGAGGAGGGCAAAGATAATCAATGCGGAAGGCGAATATCAGGCCGCTACAAGGCTGGCAGATGCCGCGCAGATTATTGAAAAGTATCCGGAAGCCCTGCAGTTAAGGTATTTGCAGACAATCAGGGAAATATCATCTGAAAGCAGTTCAACCACCTTTTTCCCCATACCCATTGATTTGTTGTCTCCTTTTATCAAAAAATAGCAGTGTTGCTGGATTTGAACGGATTTTGTTTTAATATATATTAATGCTTCTTTATTTAGCCATTGACTGGAAACCAATGGATTTTCCTGTTATATAGAGGTTGGTGCAAGGTACCATAAGATGAACATGTATTTGTTAAAAACAGAAAGATGGAGGAATGGAATATAATGACAGAGGAAGAAAAAAAGGTGATAACAGAGGAAAAAACAGAACAGGAATTGAAAGAGGATGGCAAGAACCTGGATAAAATGACGGCTCCGGAACTCAGGGAAATTGCAAAGGAGATTCCTGGTGTTACGGGAGTGCATGCCATGAAAAAACCGGAGCTGCTATCCATCATAAAGGAATTCAGGGGGATTAAGGATGAAAGGCCTATAAAAAGAACAGGTAAAAATAGATATAATATCAAGGAATTGAAACAGAAACTTTTGATATTGAAACAGGAAAAGCAAATGGCCCTCAAATCCCGGGATAAAAACAGGATAAATATACTTCGCCGCCGTATAAACCGCATAAAAAAAATGACAAGAAAGGCTGTTTCTGCGGCGTGAAATGCAAAAGATATCTTCAGATAACAAGACGGTGGCTATAATTCCTGCAGCGGGTCTGGGCCTTCGCATGGGAGCTGATGTTCCCAAGCAGTTTCTGGGCATAGATGATACTCCCATTATGGTTATCACCCTCAGGGCCTTTCAGGAATCTGATTTTGTTAACGGGATTATTCTTGTTGTTCCGGCAAGGAGTGTGGATTTATGTCGGGACAAGATAGTTGAAAAGTATTCTCTGTCCAAGGTAATAAAGATAGTTCCAGGAGGCAAAAGACGGCAGGATTCTGTGCGGCATGGTCTTGAGGCGACAGAAGGAAGATATGATATGGTTGTCATTCATGACGCTGTTCGTCCTCTTGTGTCTCCCATGTTGATCGATACAGTAATAAAAGAGGCAAAGGTAAGCAGAGCAGTTGTAACAGGGCTTCCTTCCAAGGATACGGTCAAAGAGGTGAATGATTCCGGTTATGTGGTTCGTACACATGACAGAAAGCATGTCTGGCTTATACAGACACCACAGGCCTTTTACTATAGAGATCTTATTATGGCTCACCAGAGGGCGATAGAAGATAACTGGGAAGAATCAACTGATGATGCGGCCCTGATGGAAAAGATCGGCATACCGGTAAAGGTTGTAACGGGAGCGGAAGACAATATCAAGGTGACTACTCCTCATGATTTGAATCTGGCCCGTTTTTTTATGAAGATACAGTGATGTGTCACTGTAGGGATACCGTTTATAAAAGAGTTTTCAATGTCTTTAAGGATAGGAACAAGGGCGAGCAGGCTGGCACTTGCCCAGGCTGTATGGGTAAAGGACAAGATAGAGAACCGTTATCCTGGTCTGAAGGTGGAGCTGGTCAAGATAAGGACTACTGGCGACAGGATTCTTGATTCCCCCCTGAGCAAAATTGGAGGCAAGGGCCTGTTTGTTAAGGAAATAGAAGAGGCGCTTATTAAAGAATCGATTGATCTGGCGGTTCACAGCATGAAAGATGTGCCGGCCGAGCTGCCGGAACAGCTTTGTCTGGCTTCATTTCCGGAGAGGGAAATACCTCAGGATGCCTTTGTTTCTCTTAAAAGCAGGGAGATAAGCAGGCTTTCTGTGGGAGCACGACTTGGAACGAGCAGTCTGAGAAGATCGGCCCAGGCTCTTGCCTTTCGGCCTGACCTTAATATTGTTCCCCTGAGGGGAAATGTGGATACCCGTTTGAAAAAACTCGAATCCGGAGAAGTTGACGGAATAATACTGGCAGCCGCTGGTCTTGCAAGACTGGGCCTTGCGGACAGGATTACGGATTATATTCCTTCTGAACATATGCTGCCTGCCGTGGGTCAGGGTGCTCTTGGACTCGAGATAAGAAAGGGTGACAGAAGGACAGAGGAGTTGCTGTCTTTTATAAACCACAAGGATACCGAACTTGCTGTGAGGGCAGAGAGGGCCCTTTTAAAGGAACTGGGAGGGGGTTGCCAGGTTCCCATTGCTGCTTATGCACAGGTAAGGGGGGAGGACATTGATCTTGACGCCCTTGTAGCATCTGTTGATGGAAGCATAATCATAAGAGACAATACAGTGGGTAAAACATATGATCCTGAAGAAGCAGGTGTCAGGCTTGCAAAAAGGCTACTTGATTCAGGTGCAAAACAGATTCTTGATGAGATATGAGGAAGGGGATGAACAGAAACAGCAACGGCAAGGTTTACCTGATTGGATCAGGCCCTGGAGATCCAGGACTTTTGACTGTCAAGGCAAGAGATTGTATATCAAGGGCGGATGTTATTGTTTATGACAATCTTGCAAATCCCCTTTTCCTTTCTTATGCGGCCAAAGATGCTGAGATTATATATGTGGGCAAAAAGGCTGCCTGTCACACCATGAATCAGAATGATATAAATGCCCTGATTGTTGATAAGGCACGTCAGGGCAAGGATGTAGTACGGCTTAAGGGCGGAGATCCGTTTATATTCGGGAGGGGTGGTGAAGAGGCGCAGGAGCTTATAGCGGCAGATATTCCATTTGAAGTGATTCCGGGTATTACTTCTGCTGTTTCTGTCCCTGCATATGCGGGAATTCCTTTAACACACAGGGACCATACATCTACTGTTGCCTTTGTTACAGGTCATGAAAACCCTCTGAAGAAACAGTCATCCATAAGGTGGGATAAGATAGCAACAGGTGTCGGAACTATTGTTTTTCTTATGGGTGTGGCCAATCTGGTGCATATTGCCGAGACATTGATGGCCAATGGCAGGGATCCTGATACCCCGATTGCTGTCATAATGAACGGCACAAGACCGGATCAAAGAACCCTGGTTTCTACCCTTGGAGAAACCAGAAGACTTGCGGAGACAGAAGATATCCGGCCTCCGGCAATTATTGTGGTTGGTGATGTGGTGAACCTTCGGAATGACCTGAACTGGTATGAAACAAGGCCCCTTTTTGGCAGAAAGATTATTGTAACCAGGGCAAGGGAACAGGCCAGTGAGTTGATGGAAAAACTTGCCTGTTCAGGTGCTGACTGTATCGAATTTCCAACCATTGAAGTGATCCCTCCTTCAAGCTGGACTCCGTTGGATGATGCAATAAGAACCATAGAAACATATGACTGGCTGATTTTTACTTCTGTAAACGGTGTCAGGTTTTTCATGGAGCGGCTCTTTGCCTTAAACAGGGATGTAAGAGATCTTAAGGGAATCAGGATAGGGGCAATAGGATCAAAGACAGCCTCTGTATGGGAAAACATGGGAATAAAACCTGAGCTTGTGCCCGATAAATACAGGGCAGAGGCTATTGTGGATGCCTTCAGGGATATGGATAAGAATGTAAGGATACTGATCCCCAGGGCGCTAAAGGCAAGAAAAATCCTTCCCGATGAACTGAGAAAAATGGGAGCAAAGGTTGATGTCGTGCCTGCTTACCAGACTGTTATGCCTGACAATGATACAGAAAGAGTTTCACAGATGATTGCATCCGGAAAGATAGATATGGTCACTTTTACCAGTTCTTCTACTGTAACCAATTTTATGGCCATGCTTGGTAAAAATGGAATACAGGAGAAGATGGCGGATGTATCAGTAGCCTGTATAGGACCTGTAACAGCAGAAACAGCAGGAAATGCAGGCTTGTCTGTGGATCTGGTTCCTGAAAGATACACCGTGGATGACCTTGTCATGGCTATTATTCGTTATTATTCTGATACTGATAGGCAGTCTCTCTGTTCGTAAACCGCCACCTCAATAAATGATTTTCCAATTTATACCTGTATTATGTGTCCGGCATGGGCAGGCGCCGGGATTGTTAAAAACAGCAATTTAAGAATGAAACCTGCCTGATACAGACAGGATACAGATGGCAGTGCCTTTGGATTGGAGAAAACATGAAAGCTTTTTTTAATGTGAAAAAGCCGCAAGAAGTCTTTGATATTATTGATGGTTTTCCTCCTCTTGAACAGGAGGGGGTCGCACTTGAATCAGCCCTTGGCAGGGTTTTGAGCCAGGATATTGTTTCTTTGCAGGATCTGCCCGGTTTTGCCAGGTCCACTATGGATGGTTATGCTGTAAAGGCAAGGGATACATTTGGCGCTACAGAGTCAATGCCTGCCCTGCTTGAGCTTGCGGGTGAAGTATATATGGGTGAGGTTCCGAATATTACGGTGGAGAAGGGCAAAGCCGTAAAGATTCATACAGGAGGAATGCTTCCGGATGGAGCAGACAGCGTTGTTATGCTCGAATATTGCAGCCTCCTCGATGAGACTACATTGGAAGTTCAGCGTAGTGTGGCCCCACTGGAGAATATTATACTTGCGGATGATGATTACAAAACGGGGCAATGTGTACTTAAAAAGGGACACAGACTTCGACCCCAGGACCTTGGCGCCCTGGCAGGTATGGGTTTTGTTTCTGTTGCGGTTCATAAAAAACCTGTGGTAGCTATAATCTCGACAGGAAATGAAGTGGTGCCTGCAGATCAGACACCGCTTCCCGGGCAGGTCAGAGATATGAACCGGTATACCTTTTCTGCCTTGTGTGAAACCTGTGGGGCAGTGCCTCTGCACATGGGGATATGTACTGACAGCTTTGATGCACTGCAAAAGATGGTGACAGATGCCCTTGGCAAGGCAGATACCATTTGGATAAGCGGAGGAAGTTCTGTTGGTACAAGGGATATAACGCTTGATGTCCTTGAGACACTTCCTGATTTCAAGCTCCTGATGCATGGTGTGTCTGTAAGTCCTGGAAAACCCACAATCATGGCAAGGGCGGGGACAAAACCTGTTGTTGGTTTACCTGGCCATGTTTCATCTGCAATGATAGTAGCGTATATATTTATGTTGCCTTTGCTTTGCCGCCTTTCCGGGGAAAACAGGCCTCCTTTTATTAACCTGAAGAATCGGGTAGATGCAATACTTGGAAAGAACATAGATTCTGCCAGCGGGCGTGAAGAATATGTACGGGTAAGGCTTGTTCAGGAGGGCGAAAGACTTGTTGCTGATCCGATATTTGGAAAATCAGGGCTCATCTCTCCCCTTGTTGATGCAGATGGGCTTGTGTGTGTGGATATGAATACAGAGGGCCTGTATGAAGGACAAAAGGTAAAAGTTATGCTGTTCTGACTTGAAAGAATCCGGTTTAACAGGTCAGGCAGTAATAAAAGGAGATTAATATCGTCTTGGACAATGAATCCGGAAAAGGGGCTTTTGATTTCATAAAATCCTTTTTGAAAAAAAGATATCACCTTGATAACAGTGAGGACCTTACAGAAGAAATTCATGATATTATGGATCATGGACAGGCAAAAGGACTTATAACCGGTGAAGAGTCTGACATGGTCTGCGGTGTTTTGGATCTCAAGGATACTATTGCAAGTTCCATAATGGTTCCCCGTACAGAGATATCTTCTGCCACAACAGAGTCAAGTATAAAAGATATAATAAATCTTATAATAGAGTGCGGGCATACACGTATCCCCATAAGCAAAAACAGTCTTGATGAAATCGTAGGTATTCTGCATGCCAAAGACCTTCTCAAGCTTCTGGATCATGACCTTTCCTTGCCTCCTTCCCCTGAAATCCTGAGAAAACCATATTTTGTTCCATGGAACCAGAATGTGGGCGATTTGCTGAAAGATCTGAGGAAGAAAAAGACCCACCTTGCCATTGTTACGGATGAATATGGAGGAACTGCCGGTATAATAACCATAGAGGATATCATTGAAGAGATTGTCGGCGAGATTATGGATGAGTATGACAATGATGAATATCTTGTTAAAACATTGAGTGACGGAAATCTTCTTGTGGATGCCAGGCTTGAGATTGAAAAACTGGAAAGATTGCTTGGTATAGATTTGCCTGATGGTAATTTTGAATCTGTGGGAGGTTTTATTATATCCCTTAAAGGGAAGATACCTGAGGTGAATGAAAAGATAGTATTTAATGATATTGATATGGTTATCAAAAAGGCGGATTGCCGGAAGATTGACAAGGTCCTTATTGTAAAGAGCCCCAAAACCCATACTCCTTCCAAATCAGCAGATGATAAAAACTGACCTGACATCTCCTTTCCGATATAAAGACCTGTTTTTGAGTGTGTCTGCAGGTCTGATGATGACTGCTTCATTTGCTCCGTTTAATATGTCTTTTCTGTCATGGATTGCCATTGTTCCGCTTTTTGTTGCCCTGGAGGGAGCATCTGTTAAAGAAGGTCTTTACCTGGGGTTTATTGCAGGATTTATCCATTTTATAACCCTTGTTTATTGGATCGTTGAGGCCCTTGCTCATTACGGAGGTCTGAACATATTTGCAAGTGTCGGAATACTCTTGTTGTTTGTATCCTATCTTGCGTTGTTTCCCGCAATTTTCTCCTGTCTGTTTTTGTTTTTGAAAGACTGCCGGTGTTATGGAGTGGCTCTATCAGGCTGCTGGGTGAGTCTGGAATATGCAAGGGCACACCTTATGACCGGTTTTCCATGGTGCCTTCTTGGCTATACCCAGTACAATAACCCCTGTCTTGTTCAGAGTGCAGACCTGTTTGGTGTGTATGGCCTGTCATTTTTGATTGTCCTGGCAAATATCTCTTTATGGTCTGTTATATTCAGAAGACATGGAAAAAAGGTATGGATGGAGGCCGTAATGACAGTGGTTATCATATCTGCTACGGTTGTTTATGGATACCATTGCTTGTCACGCTCTTATGGCTCTCAAAAACAGTTTAGGACCGTAAGTGTTCTGATTGTGCAGGGAAATATTGATCAATCTGTAAAATGGAATCCTGATTTTCAGGCAAAAACCATTGCAACCTATATGGATCTTACAAGGAAGGGCATTCTTTCCGGAGCCGACCTTGTTGTATGGCCGGAAACAGCCCTTCCATGCTTTTTTCAGGATAGCAGAAAAATTCGGAAAATGCTTGTCGGGCTTGTAAAGAATAGAGGTATACTTGTTTTTGGAAGCCCTGCCTATATCAAAAAGAACGGCATGATAAAATATTATAACCGTGCCTATCTTCTGTCTCCATGCAGGGGTGATATCCAGTATTATGACAAGGTTCATCTCGTCCCATTTGGTGAATATGTCCCTTTTAAGACAATACTTGGCTTTATTAACCGGCTTGTGCCGGCAGCAGGAGACTTTGAGTCAGGCGGCAGAAACCGTATTCTGAGTTCAGATGGCCTTGATATAGGTGTTTTGATCTGTTTTGAGGCCATATTTCCAAACCTTGCTCGTCTTTATTCGCAGGCAGGGGCCAATATATTGATAAACCTTACCAATGATGCCTGGTTTGGGAAGACAGGCGCTCCTTATCAGCATCTTTCAATGGCGGTTTTCCGGGCTGTGGAAAACAGGATACCTTTGATACGTGCGGCAAATACAGGGATCAGTGCCATAATACAGTGGGACGGCAAGATTGTTGCCAGAACAGGACTGTTCAGGAAAGAGATTATCCTGCATTCCATAGGGCTTTGTTGTCATAAACCGACCTTTTATGTGCGTTACGGCTATCGTTTTCCTGTTTTCCTCGTTTTTCTGTCTGTTGTTGTAATCCTTGTCCATGGGATAAGGAATTGCAAAAAAAAACCTCATTAATGCCTGTGCATGTAATATGAAAGTGCTCGTCCTGAAACAGGTTTTGCTTTACCATATGGATGGAAAACAAAAAGGTTTGTTGAATGGATATATCTTGAAAGGGAGATTGTGATTGTGCCAAAAAAGACCGAGAAAAACCTTGCCTATGCCTTTGCGGCCGAGTCAAAGGCTGCTGTGAGAAATGCGGCTTTTGCTCAAAAGGCCGAAAAGGAAAACTTGTCGCAAATCGCCCATCTTTTCAGGGCAATATCAGAGGCTGAACTGGTTCATGCCAAGCGTTTCCTTGATTTGATGCAAGGAAAGATCGGAAGCACTGAAGAGAACCTTGAAACAGCGTTTAACAATGAAATCAAAGCCAATGTGGATGAGTATCCAGCCCTTGTCAGGGATGCAATTGAAGAAGAGATGGAAGCTGCTGTAAAGGTCTTTTCATATGCCAGGGATGTTGAAGCAGGGCATGCCGAGCTTTACAAAAATGCCATAAACGCGATGTTCAGCGATCGCCATACAAACTACTATGTATGTCAGGTATGCGGGTATGTCAGCGATGGGTCAGCGCCTGAAAAATGTCCGGTGTGCGGAGCGGCCCGGAGCAGCTTTAAAAAGGTGGAATAAATGTCGGCAGGAGGTGTGCTTCATCCTGATTGATGTGGATCTTGAGCAATATAGGTCTGTCTTAAGAGTACAGGGCTGAAATGTCCAGTTGCCCGAGGTTTTCAGCAGATCAAATCATGCCGCCTTTTCCTTCCGTTTATTGATCTGATACAAGAAACGTCTATGAACATATTAAACAGGCTTGTACTTGAATTTTACGGTCTGGCATGGGCAGGCATTGTTCCATTGCTGTCTGTGTCTCCAAGGATACGTCAGGGTATTCATCAAAGGTTGTTTATAAAATGCTGCAAACAGCCATTTGATCTATGGATACAGGCGTCATCCGCAGGGGAGGCATATCTTGCCCTTGAATTGATAACACAGCTTTCCTTGTCCGGTTCGCTTTCAGCCATTATTACATCCTGTACCTCTCAGGGTCTGTCTGTTTTGAAAGATGGTATAGGCAAATTGTCTGATGCAGGAGATATGTTTGAAACCTCCTGTTTACCTTTTGATGTGCCATGGCTTATGCAGCATGTGCTTGAGATATGGCGGCCAAGGCTTGTTGTTTTGCTTGAGACAGAGTTGTGGCCCGGCATGATGGCAGCCTGCCGTAAAACAGGCATTCCTGTTGTTATCCTGAATGGGCGGTTGTCAAAAAGGAGTCTGAATGCCTATATGAAGTTGCAGTCATTCTGGAAAGAGGTATGCCCTGAAAGGATATGTGCCATATCACTATCTGATGCCAAAAGATTTGCCAGATTGTTTGGAATGAACAGTGTGGAGATTATGCACAATATCAAATTTGACCGTGTTGCTATAACCTCCTGCCTGTGCACTCGGGACAGTTCTGTGCTGCCTTTGATCCCCCGTGATCTCCCCTTTATGGTTATGGGCTCTGTGCGCAAGGAAGAGGAAAAGGATATTGCATGGGTCATAAAGAAGATATTGTCTGTTGAACCTGATATTGTAACAGGGCTTTTTCCCCGTCATATCCACAGGATAAAAGTCTGGAAGCAGATGCTTGACCGCCTTGGTGTAAAATGGGTCCTGCGTTCTTTGCAGTCAAAACCGGTTGACCGCGGAACAGTCATCCTGTGGGATACATTCGGCGAATTGAACATGGCCTATTCTTTGGCACAGGCAGTTTTTGTTGGTGGAAGCCTCAGACCCTGTGGCGGACAAAATTTTCTGGAGCCCCTCAGCAATGGAGTGGTTCCATGCATTGGCCCCTTTTTTGACAACTTTGCCTGGGTTGGAGAAGATATATTTCAGAATAATTTGGTGATAAGGGTAAACAACCGCAATGAACTTTTTCAGATATTGCTTGAAAAATTGACCCTGCCTTTGGACAGATATGCCATTATGGACAGTGTGGCCTCTTATATAAAAGAGAGACAGGGCGGAACCCTGCAAGCCTGCCAAACCATCCTTGATACCTTAAATCCTTCCTGATAACCTGCCTTTTTTGATTCTGTAAAAAATATACGTAATAGCTCAATAAATAGGGACAGGAGCGGAAGAAAGACCCTGGTGCCCCGGTGGTACGTTCTCTGTTATCCCCCTGTTATTGAGCTGATACCAATATCCTGTTTCTGTAAGTGGAAATTTGTTTCTGTACAATAATACCGAGTGTTCAAGCGGAAGAAAAATCAAAATCTTTGCCATGGTCTGAATTGGTGTGTTATGGGCAACGTGTCTGTTTCCACAGTAAAGCTCCAGTACATATTTGCCGATAAGGTATTATGAAAGAAATCATTTTTTACTTTCAAAACTGTACCGTATGAATGGAGAGTAAAATGTCACAGGGGGTTTGCCTGTTTTGTATGGACCAGGGTGAAGAATCTGGAAACAACTGCAAGGTGTTCAGCGCAATACATGATCTGCATAGGAGGCTTGTTAACAGGAACAGTATGCAGGATATAATATCTGTTGCCGCGCAGTTTATAGTGTCTGAAACGGAAGAGTATGGAGGAATGATATATTCCATCAATCCACTTTCCAATCAGCTTGTAGGGTGCTTTTGGCATCATAATTTCCATGTTAAGGAATTTTCCTTTGATTTGAACAAAAAGGATGTTTCAGCCGATATGGAACTTTTCGGCGATATGGGTAAGGATGTCCGCAGGCTTATGGAAGATTTTCTTGGCAGGACAAAACATGCATCCGAAGATCCGCAGTTTTTTTTATCAGGCAGGTTTGTTGTCTTTCCCTTGATGATAAACAAGGCATTTGCCGGAGAGATAGCCTTTGTTAACAGAGAGACAAAGTCCCGCAATTATCTTCTCGCAAGAAGTTTGATAGGGGATATACTTGAATCAGCGCTTACCCGGGCTGCAATTGTTGAAGCAAATAAGGCAGACAGGGATCGTATGGAACTGGAGCTTATCAGGGGGCAGAAGCTGGAGTCTCTCGGGGTTATGGTAGGTGGTATAGCACATGATTTCAATAACATACTTACAGCAATTTCGGGCTCCATATCTCTTGCCAAAATGTACCTGAAACCAGAGGATAAGGCCTTCCAAAAGCTGGAACAGGCAGATAAAGCCTTTTTACAGGCAAAAGAGCTGACACAGCAATTCCTGACATTTTCAAAAAAGGGCAATGCTCCCCTGAAGAAAAATCTTGAGCTTACCGAAGTGATAAAGGATGCATGTGAATTTGCCCTTACAGGATCGAAGGTGAAATGTGAAACTGTTATACCGGACAATCTGATGCAGGTGTATGCAGATCATGGCCAGATTAACCAGGTAATAAACAACCTGCTTATAAATGCCAAACAGGCCATGCCTGATGGTGGAACTGTCATGGTCAAGGCTGAAAATGTGGCGCTTAAAGAGGGTAATGGGTTGCATCTTGAACCGGGAGAATATGTAAAAATAAGCGTACAGGATCAGGGAGTCGGAATACTTGAAAAGAACCTGTTAAAGATATTTGACCCATACTTTACTACCAAGGCCGAAGGAAATGGGCTTGGCCTTCCAACAGCATATTCAATTGTGAAAAAACATGGCGGAACTATTACTGTGGACTCAAGGGTCAATGAAGGCTCAGTATTTTCCGTTTTCTTGCCTGCATCTGAAAAAACTGTTACTGAAAAAACCTTCCGTAGCAAAAAGACCATAGAGGGCAAAGAGAAAATCCTTATCATGGATGACGAGGAAAATCTCAGGGTACTTGTGGGAGAAATGCTTGAATCAATGGGTTACAAGGTAAGTCTTGCGAAAGATGGAGAGGAGGCCATAGAATCAATACGTTTTGCAAGCAAGTCGGATAACCCTTTTGATGCCGTGATTCTGGATCTGACGGTACCCGGAGGGATTGGAGGAAAAGATGTGGTAAAGGAACTCCGTAAGATTTCCCCTGAATCAAAGGCAATTGTTTCCAGCGGTTATACAAATGACCCTGTTATGCTTAATTTTAGAAAATACGGATTCAACGATGTTATTGCCAAACCTTACCAGATTGGAGATTTAAGTGAGGTGTTGCATAAAACGCTTTCTTCAGCAAACTGAAAAGCAGTATCAGTCTCCTGTTGTTTTACAGCTGATTTGTATGGCGATTTACATGCCTGTTTGAATGCCTTGAGGCCATTGTCCGGATTCTGATGCTGTAACACTGTATCTGTGGACAGGTTATTGAATCTGGGCATACCGGTTCAGATCATGTGGTATGGATCTATATCTATGACAAAATTGACTCCGTTTGATTGAAAGCTGTTTCTCAATAGTTTTTCTGCCTCATTAAGGAGATGTTTCTGCAAGGATGTGTTTTTTGATTTGAGCAATATCTGCCAACGATATCTTCCTTTTATCCTGGCTATTGGAAACTCAACAGGTCCGAGTACCTGTGTATCTCTTTTTGGTGCAGGCCATTTGTCAAGGAGATCTGTTATGGTTGCACATAGAAGGGATGCCATACTTGCCGTCTGTTTTTTGCTGTTCCCCTCCACTCTGATACAGGCAAGATGTGAAAAGGGAGGATAACCAAGCTGCTTCCTTAATCCTGTTTCCTGTTCAAAAAACAGTCTGTAATTGTGAGAAGCAGCAGCGCTGATTGCATAGTGTTTGGGATTAAAGGTCTGAACAATTACCTTTCCTTTCTGATTCCCTCTTCCTGATCTTCCTGCCACCTGGGATATTATCTGGAATGTCCTTTCTCCTGCTCTGAAATCTGGAAAACCGAGGGACATATCTGCAGCAACAATTCCCACCAGGGTTACTCCTGGAAAATCATATCCCTTTGCAATTAACTGTGTTCCAATAAGAATGTCTGTCTTGTGATCACTGAAGCTTTTAAGAATACGGAATGCTTCATTTTTTTTTCGTATGCTGTCAGTGTCTATTCTTAATATCCTTGCCCGAGGAAACAGCCTTTTTACCTCCTGTTCCAGTTTTTGCGTTCCAAAACCATAGGGTTTGAATACAGATCGTCCGCATGATGGGCACCTTGAATTCTCGGTTGTGTAAAAACCGCAATAATGACATCTCAGTATATTGTCTGTGATATGATGGGTCAGGGCTACATCACAGTTCGGGCACTTAAGGGTTTTGCCGCAGAAACGGCACAGGTGGATTCTGTGAAATCCCCTGCGGTTTAAAAAGAGTATGGACTGGTTCCCGTTTTCCAGGGTGTTTTCTATCTCTCTTTTCAGTTGGGGCGTCAGTATCATCTCTTTTTCTGTTTTGTTTTTTGCCTTTTTAAGGTCTATGATCTGTATTTCAGGGAGTGGACGGGCTGTTACCCTGTCCGTCATTGATATCAGGGAAAATTTTCCATTGATGCAGTTATGATATGACTGAACAGAAGGCGTGCCTGAGCCGAGAACTGTAACGGCATCCTGTATACTGGCCCGGACAACGGCCATATCGCGAGCATTGTAATGGGGAGGTGTTTCCTGTTTATAGGACAGGTCATGTTCTTCATCGACAATTATTAATCCCAGGTTTGGCATGGGTGCAAATATGGCTGACCTTGTGCCAATTACCACATCTGCTTCCCCTCTTGCTATACGTTGCCACTGATCAAGTCTTTCTCCCCTGCTTAGTTTGCTGTGATAGATGATAACCCTGTTTCCCATCCTGTCCCTGAATATGCTTTCCATGTAAATGGAAAGAGCAATTTCAGGAACGAGTACAATGGTTTTTCTGTTAAAAGAGAGGGCATACTCTGCTGCCCTGATATAGACTTCTGTTTTTCCGCTTCCTGTTACTCCGAACAGTAAACAGGATGCATATGTTCCTTTATCAATAAGTTGTTTTAAGAACTTCAGGGCATCTTTTTGCTGACAGTGCAGTTGCGCAGGCAAGGGCGCAGGGGTTATGATTGAACCTGCAGGGTCTCTGTATACCTCACGTGTATATGTTTCAATGATACCTTTGTCTTTCCACTTGTTAACGAGGTATCTTGCATTTTTGAAGCTGCGGGTTAAATCCCTCAAGGATACAGAGGTGGATGTAAGTACATACTCTAAAAAATCTTTTTCCCCTTTTGCCCTTGCAACGGTTGGATTTTGAGACAGCAGATGGTTTGCATTGTTGCCTTTGACAGGTCTTACAAATTTGAGGGTAAGAGGCTTTGTTTTTTCAGGTTCCCTGTAATTTGTAGATACCCAGCCTTTTTTTTGAAGGGAAGAGATGTCATTGGCCGGGAAGGTGAATCGTTTTCCGGGATTTTCCCGTATCCATTTTAAAAGGCTGTATGCCTTTGATTCATGGTCCAGGTTTTCTATGGCCCTTAATCCTTCATCTGTTATGGATGCGGTTTTGTAAGGGGTGATGTTAAGGCCGGCAGGCAGGGCACATTCAATGATCTTGCCTATGGGTTGCATGTAGTAATTCGCAACCCACTCAAAAAATATGGCCATGTCTTTATCAAAAAAAGGTGTTGGATCCACTAATTCGGCAATGGGTTTTAACTGGAAGTCCGAAGGATGGGGTAGTCCCTTTTCAAGGACATAACCTGTAATCTTTCTGTTTTTAAATGGTACCGTTACCCTGCTTCCGACCTGAATCTTGTTAATGAGATAATCATCGGTTTTATATAAAAAGGTCTTTTTTACAGGCAGCATTATGGCAACCCTTACACATTTTGAAGGATTGTCATTTTTGTTGCCGGAAGTTTTATCGGCTTTATCCAATATGTATGGTTCCGCAGGCATTATTCAGACAGTACAATAAAAGGCCGGGTTACGGCATTTCTTGCCAGCCTGTGATCAGTGTCCGGGATTGCCATGCCCGGATTCCGGATATCCTGGTGCCTGCCGGGCATGGAAATATATTCTGGTTTTCAAGCATGATTCTATATGTTTTTACAGTGAACATTTATGGAAAGATCTTATCTGATTTCAAGTATTTCATATTCCTGTATCCCGCCTGGTGTCCTGATTTTTACCTCATCTCCCTCTTCCTTTCCAATCAATGCCTGTCCAAGCGGAGATGTTACTGATATCTTGCCATTTTCAGGATCAGATTCATAGCTTCCCAACAGTTGATAGGTTATCTCTTCATCTGTTTTCAGATTGCAAAGCAGAACAGTGGAGCCAAATACCACGCGATCAGCGGGATCATCGCCAATCTCAATAACATCTGCCTTTGCTATTGCATTTTTCAACTCATTAATTCTTGCTGCAATAAGAGACTGTTTTTCCTTGGCAGCATCATATTCTGCATTTTCGCTTAAATCACCGTGGGCCCTGGCCTCACTTATGTCTTTGATATTTTTTGGCCGTTCCACGGTTTCAAGATGTTTGAGCTCCTGCCTCAGTTTCTCAAGACCTTCTTTTGTTATCGGAATTTTTTCCATATATATTGCTACTCCTGTTTATCTTATGTCCGTTTGTGAATAGACACTGATTCTTTTTATTGTTAATACCTCTCTTTGCATAGTTGTGAAATCAGTTGTCTTACAGACCCAGTATTCTGCCTCCCTGGCCTATAATGAATGACACAGCATAGGCAAGGATTATATTAAAACAAATGGAAAACCATACCCATTTCCAGGATGTCTCTTTTCTGATACAGGCCAGGGTTGCTATGCAAGGAACATAAAGCATGGTAAAAACAATCAGGGTAAAGGCTTTTAGCGGGTTCCAGGACGGATCGTTTGCAAGTCTTTCAGCGAGAGATTTGGAACGGTTCGCAGTTGAATCACTCAGGGAGTATGCCGTTCCCATTGTAGACAGAATTATCTCTTTGGCTGCAAAACCTCCCACAAGGGCGATGTCTGTTCTGTAATCAAAACCAAGAGGCCTTGTGAGAATTTCCAGTTTTTGTCCCAGCCAGCCGGCTACAGTATGTTTTAATGCCGTCTGTCGTTGTTCTGCATCGATTTTTTCTTTTATCTGTCTGTATTGAATGTACTCATGCGCTGCCTCGGCCAGGCTGTTTTCAGTATGGCCGGTGTCGGATTCAGGGACAGGTGCCTGGGAATACTTGTCGTAACCATCCGTGTTATCAGTTTTATTCAGATATGTTTTGTATGCTGCATTTAACAGGGGGAAAAAACGGCTTTTTCTGAGTTTCTTTGTGATGTTTTCGTCTTTATTTGCAACTGCTTGGGCATATGTCAGGTATAACTTGTCCAGTTCCCTCAGGTCTTTTTTGTTTTTAATATATTTTTTTAATGCAGGAGAATTCAAGGTTATGTTTTCTATGCTGTTTTTCCGGTTTTCAAACACCCTGATCTGATCGGCAGAAAGCTGTGGAAAACTCATCATACCCCACAGCAGTACAGAGAGTCCCAGAATTATTGTGCCGGCCTTTTTAATGTACTGAAATGTTCTTTCCCATGTATGGATACATGCCCCTTTCAGTGTAGGGAGCCTGTAAGGTGGCAGTTCCATTACAAATGGGGTTTGTGAACCCTTTAATACGGTTAGCCTGAGCAGTTTTGCTGCAAACAGTGCAAATATCCATGATGTTATAGTAAGCAGAAACATCATTGTTGTCCGGTTTTCGGAAAAAAAGGCTGCTATAAGAACTGTATATACTGGCAACTTGGCCCCACAGTTCATAAAAGGAATTACCAAAAGGGTTGCTATTCTCTCTTTGGGATCCCTTAGTGTCCTGGTTGCCATTATTCCAGGAACAGCACATCCGCCAGATATTCCTCCGCTTATTATCAGGGATATGACCGAATTGCCATGAAGGCCGAACCATCGCAGTACCCGATCCAGCATAAATGCTATTCTTGCCATATAGCCGGAATCTTCGATTATGGCGATGGCAAAAAACATGAACATAATGATAGGAACAAAACCCAAAACACCACCAACTCCATCAACAATTCCGGATATTATGAGGGACTGGATATGTCCTTTTGGAACAACAGTGCAGATAACTACCTTCAGCTTTGAAAAAAACATGTCTAACCAGTTAATGGGCGCTTCACTGGCAGAAAAGGTAAAAAGATACATTCCGTAAAGAATCATGATCATTAATATAGGACCAAGGACACGGTTTGTCATTACCTTGTCTATTTTGTCTGACATGTTAAGTCGTGACTGGATCTGTCTCTTTAATGCCTTTTTTGTTATTCCTGTCAAATATCCATAACGGTGATCTGCTATAATGCCTTCAGGATCCTCTTCAAGTGTGCTTAGTGTGTGTTTGATAACCCTTTGAGTTATGGCATGGATCTTTTTGCTAAGATCAGGATCCTTTTCCAATGAGGCAAATACCTGTTTGTCTCCCTCAAGACATTTCAGGGCAAGCCATCTTGCCGGATATTTTTCGTTTGTAATACCGGATGCCTTGATACTGGATTCTATTTCATCAATGGCCTTGTCAATGTCCAAACCATAGGATATCTTTGCAGGCTGCCATTCCTTTGGTTCAGCAGCCAGTTCGACTATCTTGTCAAGAAGATAGTCAGTTCCCCTGTTTGATCTTGCCACCATTGGGACCACAGGGACACATAAGAGTGAGGATAACTGTTCATGGTCTATGTCAAGGCCTCTTGATTTTGCTATGTCTATCATGTTGAGGCCTATCAATAAAGGGACTCCCATCTCCTTTAGCTGTATGGTGAGGTAAAGATTCCTGTCAAGGTTGGATGCATCTACTATATCCACTACAAGGTCCGGTCTGTTGTTGATCAGGAAATCTCTTGCCACAATCTCTTCGAGGGAATAGGCAGTCAGAGAATATGTGCCCGGCAAGTCAACTACCTCTATCCTGTATCCCTTGTGATTGACAGAACCGTACTTTTTTTCGACAGTTACTCCCGGATAGTTTGCAATATGTTGTCTGCCGCCTGTTATTGCATTAAAAACAGTGCTTTTCCCTGCATTTGGATTGCCCGCAAGTGCTATGGTGATGGTTTTCATTTGGTATTTTTCTCCGGAGCGTCAGGCACCTCTATCTCAACCTGAATGAAGTTTGCCTCATTATTTCTCAGCGTGAGGATGCAGTCTCTTACCTTTATGGCTACCGGGTCTTTTAGTGGCGCACGTCCCTGAACATGTATCTTTGTCTCAGGAACAAGACCCATCTCTCTTATCCTTCTCCCCATTTCTCCCATAGCGGATACCTTTTTTATGATACCCTTCTGGTTGTTTAACATCTCGCGCATTGATATTATCTTTTTCATTGCTGTAAAAAATGCTCCTTCCTGTGTATGAACCCGTATGTTTTATTGTATGGAGATGTTTGCTGAAAACATTTTTTATCAAAGGGTTGAACTGTTTGGCAAAAGTATGAAAACTGACATAATTTTATATCTGCTTCAGGATTGATCTTGAAACAATGGTTTTTTCCATTTCTTTGGAGCCCTCATATATCTCCAGTATCTTTGCATCCCTGTAAAGACGTTGCACCTTGTATTCATCTATGTATCCGTAACCTCCGTGCATCTGGAGCGCTTCGTTGGCACATTTTACTGCTGTTTCACCACAGAACCATTTGGCCATTGCTATCAGTGCATGGTCAATCTTGCCGTTATCAAGCGACCAGGCAGCTTCATAATACAGGTTCCTTGCAGCCCTGACCATAGTGGCCATCTCTGCTATCTTGAATTGTGTTACCTGAAAGGATGCAAGAGGCGCCCCGAACTGTTTCCGTTTTTTTGTGTACTTTACGGATTCATCAAGTGCAGCCCTTGCAAGACCAACTGCCTGTGCGCATACATGTGGTCTGGTTCTGTTGAAAAAGGCCATAAGCTCATGAAAACCTTCTCCTTGCTTTCCAACGAGATTGTCAATAGGGACCTGGACATCGTTTAAGGACAGCTCTGCCGTATCAGAGGCGCGCACACCTAATTTCCCTCTGATCTTTGTTGATTCATAGCCATGGGTATCTGTTGGGACCAGTATGAAGCTATGCCGTTTGTGTCTTGACGGGGCATCAGGATCAGTCAGGCAAAAGACAAGTATGTACCTGGCTATGTTGCCATTTGTGGTAAACATCTTTGATCCGTTTATGATCCATTTATCATTGTCCCTTATGGCTGTTGTTGTTGCTGACGTAACGTCACAACCTGCATCAGGCTCTGTGATTGCTGTCCCCATCATGGCCTGTCCGGATACCAGTTGAGGCAGTACTGACTTCTTTTGTTCTTCAGTTCCGAACAGGCCCAGCAGTTCGGAACCGAATGTGGCCGAAAGGATTGCCTGACCAATACCGGGGTCTACTGCCCAGAATTCTTCAGCGATAAGGCAGTGCTCAAAAAAACCCATGCCTGCTCCACCGTAGGCTTCGTCAATAAACACGCCCACAAAACCAAGCTCGCATGCCTTTTTCCACAAATCAAGATCAAATGTCTCGTCTTTATCAAATTCCATTGCCCTGTCCGGGAATTCCCCTTCGGCAAATTCCCTTGCAGCCATTACAATATCTCGCTGTTCTTTTGTAAGGGTAAAATCCATCTGAAATCTCCGTTTAAAATATATAGACCATGAATAATCTGTCTGGAATATTGCAGTACAGTATTACATGACAAGGTTTAACCAGGAGGCCAGGTCATGGTTCGTCCTCCAAGAAGATGCAGGTGAAGATGATATACCTCCTGTCCTCCGTCTTTGTTGCAGTTAAATACTGTCCGGTAGCCTGAATCTGCCATATCAAGCTGAAGTGCAATATCTTTTACTGCAAGAAAAATATCGGCAATGATCGATATGTTTTTTTCGTTGATATCATTCAGTGTGGCAATATGTTTTTTTGGTATGATCAGGATATGGTGTGGTGCCTTTGGATTAATGTCATTAAACGCAAAAACCGTATCAGATTCAAAGACCCTGTCTGTAGGTATTTCACCGCTTGCGAATTTGCAGAATATGCAGTCATTCATTACTGTTCCTCCTGTTCATTTCCCATCTGTAAATAGTTGTTTTGCCTGATATCGCCCTTGTGCCCAGATATTACCTAAGATACTTCAGTGTGTTGCTGTGCCTGAAGTTTTTTGCGCTTTGTTCCTGACCGGTTTGCCGGATATGTTTTGCTATCCGCAACAAACAATGAAAGCACTGTGTCCGTTGATACAGGCACGTATGTATAAAGGGTTTTCATATAAAATTATCTCACTTGGGGATGGACAGTGTCCGGTTTTTTTTATTGATTGTAACCCTGAGAACCTTTCTTGTTGTCTGTGTAACCTTGAAACGATCATCAATCCTTATACCACAAATCCATACCGGAATTTCCTTAAATGTCAAGATAGGAATTCTTTTTCTTTCAGATAGCGGGATCTTGAGATCAATGAAAAAATCCTTAAGTTTTTTGTGGCCATGCATGCCAAGAGGGATAAAACGGTCTCCCGGACGGAAAAATCTCAGTTTCAATGGATAGGAAAGGGTGTCTGCATCAAAAAAGGCCTCTGCCCTCTTGATATTTGAAATTCCCAGGGACTGCTGTTCTGGCGTTGTAACTGTGTTATCAGCATGAACCCTGGTCCTGTTAAAAATGCAGTTTTTGTCTATTGTGTTTCCTGGTATCTCTGACAGAGAGATGTCACAGGGAAACCCCTTTGGACTGTATTGTCCCGGACCGTTTATGCAAAAGGATGTATCTGTTATTTTGTATAAACGGTTTGTACGGGTAATTACAAGATGATGGTAGCTTCGTCTTACAGATATCTTTCCGGGCAAGGTAATCTGTGTATTGGGCCTGTTTTCGGCTGCAATGGCTTCTGCCCTTTTTATATGATGCAGGGTGATCCTGTTAAGATTGCCTGCAGTCTTGCGTATGCCTGCCCTTAGTATCCTTTTCTGCAATGCAGGGTGAAGACCGGAAAAGGGAGATAAGGGCAGCCTGATTTCACCATCATGGGTTGTTTCAGCGTACTTTGTCAGCCAGTTCATGGCCATTCCATCCAGGAACCTGTCTTCATCTCTCAATATTTCGGCTGTTTGTGCCAGAATCTTTTCAAGACCCTGCTGATACTGCCTGAGCAGTGGCATAAGCTGAAGTCTTATTTTGTTTCTGAGATATCCTGTATCAAGATTTGAGGTGTCTGTAATGTATTCAAGCCCTGTCCGGTCAAGATATTGTTCTATTTCCGTACGGGTAATATCAATAAGAGGCCTTATGATTAGTTTGTCCCTGCACGGTGGTATGCCGGACAATCCGGATGTTCCACTTCCCCTTAACAGCCTCATTAGTACTGTTTCTGCCTGGTCATTCCGGTTGTGTCCCAAGGCAATTTTGTTTGCGCCATAGGATTCCTTTACCTTGTACAGAAAATTGTATCTGGCCTTTCTTGCCAGTTCCTCTGTGCATCCCTTGTGATTGCTGATTGTACCCCTGTCCTTTTCCGAGACAAAGAAAAGGCCATATTTCTCTGCCAGTTTCTTTACAAACATTGTTTCTTTGTCATCGTCATCGGGTCTGAGTCCATGGTTGAAGTGGGCCACAACAATTTGTGTCTTAAACTCATCCATCAGTGTATACATGATGTGTAAAAGGCAGACAGAGTCAGGGCCTCCGGAAACAGCGGTCACTATTAGGTCCCCTTTTTCTATCATGGCATGTTTGAAAATGGTTTGTTTTACCTTTTTTAATATCATAAAAGTAGTATTTGAGAGCAGTTTTCAGCGTGAAAAAACACGCTGATTGTATATTGAAACAAAAGATTTTTTGCGTGATCAGGCCTCTGTAACTGCTGTAAGGGGGTATGGATAAAGAGGTTTCAAGATGTACTTTGTTATCAGAATATGTTACAGGGGAATAACAGTATTTCTGAGAATAACTTTTGAAATGAACAATCCCGGGAGATTGTCTGAAAACAGCAACTGTTCCATGATCAAGTTTTTATATTTATCATAAAACAGTCTTGTGTTCATCTGTTTTCTTGTCTCTCGGATATCTGTATCTTATGCATTGAACTTTGTCAGTGCCCAGGGATTGATCCTGCAGATTGGGCGCCAGGCAAATTATGGTATATCCATTTACCCTTAACAGGAGGTAATTATGAATATAAAAAAGATTGTTTTACCTGAAACAGAATTGCCGCGTCAGTGGTACAACATATTGCCTGAATTACCTACACCTATGGAACCCCCTCTTCATCCGGTAACAGGCAAACCTCTTTGTCCGGATGATCTTCTGCCCATATTTCCCATGTCATTGATAGAGCAGGAAATGACTCAGGATACATATGTGGATATACCGGATGAGGTCCTGGAAAAGTATCTTATATGGCGTCCTACTCCACTATACAGGGCACGTGGACTTGAGGCGTGGCTTGATACTCCGGCCAGGATATATTACAAGAATGAGGGCGTGAGTCCGGCCGGCAGTCATAAGCCCAACACTGCTGTGCCCCAGGCATACTATAACAAGATATCCGGGACAAAACGGTTATATACAGAGACCGGAGCAGGTCAGTGGGGCAGCGCCCTGTCTTTTAGTTGTGCACTTTTTGGCCTGGAATGTAATGTCTTTATGGTCAGGGTAAGCTATGATCATAAACCATACCGTCGTATAATGATGGAGACCTGGGGCGGAACCTGTGTTGCCAGTCCAAGCAATAAGACCAATGCAGGACGGTCAATACTTGAAAAGGAGCCTGATTCACCAGGCAGTCTTGGTATAGCAATAAGTGAGGCAGTGGAGTCTGCAGTGGCAGATGAGCACAACAAATACTCGTTGGGCAGTGTGCTGAACCATGTTATGCTTCATCAGACCGTAAATGGCCTTGAATGTCAGAAACAGATGGCCCTTGCAGGGGATTATCCTGATGTGATCATAGGCTGTGCAGGCGGTGGCAGCAATCTTGCCGGAAACTGTCTTCCCTTTGTTCGTGACAAGATTAATGGTAAAGATATAGATATCATTGCTGTAGAACCTGCAGCATGCCCTACCCTGACAAAGGGGCCTTTTGCTTACGATTTTGGGGATGCAGTAAAAATGACGCCTCTTTTACCAATGCACACACTGGGACACAGTTTTGTCCCTAAGCCATTGCATGCCGGAGGACTGAGATATCACGGTATGGCCCCTATAATAAGCCAGCTTATTGTTAGTGGTCTTATCCGTTCGGTTTCCGTACATCAGCTTGAGACCTTCAAGGCAGGTATTGTTTTTGCGAGGACAGAGGGCTTTATAAGTGCCCCTGAAACCAATCACGCCATAGCTGTTCTCATACAGGAGGCCATGAAGGCAAAGCAAGAGGGCAAGGAAAAGGTTATATTGATGAATTGGAGCGGACATGGCCTTGTTGATATGGCGGCCTATGAGGCATATCTTGCTGGAGAGCTTTCTGACTACGCCATTGATGATGAAGAAATAAAGGATTCTCTTGCTGAACTTGATGATCTGCCAAAACCAAGACAGTATCGTGTCTGATTGTCTGCAAAGCAGTTTTCTGCAGGATTTTAGGGTTATTATAGACTTGCCTGACTTGACTTCTTTGTGTATTCAGTCATTATGCTTTTTTTTACGTTTTTTTTAAAAAGATCAGTTTGTTATCTTAAACCGTATCCCGGAAGGGACTGAACAGGACATGTTGCCTTGGATGAAAAAATGAAAAAAACAACTGAGCCGCCTGCGGATAATTTTCAGATCAGATGCCCCAGGCTGGGGGATCTGATATCTTTCTCCTACTGTTTCACTGAAAACAATGGCCTTCCATGTACAAAAATACTGGATTGCTGGTATCAGTATTTTGATGTGGAGTCATTTCTGAGGGAAAAACTTGCAGATGATGAATGGAAAAAGGTGTTTGCTGCTCCGGTCAAGCCAAAAATTGTTTCTCTTGTGGAGATGATAGAGCAGGCCAGGGCATCTTTTGAAAAAGATCCTTAGAATCCTTATCTATCAATGCCCATATATTGCGCTATTGCTGTCTTGATGTGGCGGAGAGACAAGGTCACAGTCTGTATGACTGTTTGTGATGTGCGTCTTAATGATATGTTCTGTTTTTTCGGGCATGGTTCATGTCATGAGGGTTGAAAACACAAGGAAAACGGGGATAAGAATTTGGATACAGAGTGGAAAAAAGGCATATTTATCCGGAATCTTGTTGTAACGGGATGGATTTTTCTTGTTTTATCCCTCTGCCTTTTTAATCTGTTTCAGGGGCAGGGAGTTGTGTTGACAGTAGTTTCTGTTATCCTTGCTGCCTTTGGTATACTGATCATGCTTTTTTTGGAGGGAAGATATAGGAAGTGTATGAAGGATGCTGGAAAACGGGACGAGCTTTTTGGAATGTTTATGAATTCCGTGTCTGACCTTATCTGTTTCTGGGATGAACACGGCCGTTTGCTCTATGCAAATCCTCCTTATACAAACCTTGTCTCCAAAGTGTTTCCTGCCCTCCAGGACAGGGAAACCCCTGATTTGTTTTTTCCCAATACAGAAGATATATGGAAAGATCCTCCCTCGGATCGTACTGAAAAAACTGTTTTGTTGCCTGACGGTACAAAGAAGGTCTTTGATGTCTTCATAAGCCCTGTTTGTAATGATAACGGCAGATGCGTAATGATTTTTGCAGCCAGGGATATTACTGATATGAAGCGTGATGAGGCTGTTGTTAAAGAAAACCTTGAATTTTATGATATGGTGATAAAAGTAGCCACTGATTTTATAAATATCCCTTTTAAGGATATGGATAAAGTCATTAACACCTCGTTGAATATGATTGGGAAATGGTTGAATGTCGATAGGGCATACATATTTATTTATGATTTTGAAAAAGGTACCACATCAAATACCCATGAATGGTGTGCCAAGGATGTAGATCCCCAGATTCAGAATCTTCAGAATCTTTCCCTTGACATAGCTTCTGCGTGGGTGAAAGACCACAAGCAGGGCAGGCTTGTTCATATTCCTTCTGTTGCTGATTTGCCTGCAGACAGTTCAGTAAAACAACTTTTGGAGGAACAGGCAATACAGTCTCTTATTGTGTTGCCTATGATAAGTAACGGACAATGCCTTGGTTTTGTAGGATTTGATTCTGTCAGAACCAAAAAGACCTGGACTGAAAATGAGATAGCCCTTTTGAGGATTCTTGCTGAGATATATGCCAATGCCGAATATGTCAGGATTGCAGAAACAGAAAGAAAACGTCTTGAAAACCAGTTAATACAGGTTAGCAAGCTTGAATCAGTAGGGAAATTGGCAGGGGGTGTGGCACATGATCTGAATAATATGCTGGTCCCGATTCTTGGATATTCGGATATGCTTATGAATGGCGTTGCAATGGATGATTCCTGCAAGTCTTTTGTGAAACAGATTTCTGAAGCGGGAAAACGGGCCAGGGATATAGTTCGGCAGCTCTTGACCTTTAGTTGCAGACAGACTGTTGAGATGAAGCCTGTGAACATAAACAGGATAATAGGGGAGTTTGAACCGCTGCTCAGGCATGTTGTGAGGGAAGACATAGCCTTGAAGCTTGTTCTGGGCCCCTCAGTCCCGAAAATTATGGGAAACAGAGGCCAGTTGGAACAGGTAATAATGAATCTTGTTATAAATGCCCGGGATTCCATATCTGATACCGGTACAATAACCATTGAAACATCTGTTGTCAAAGACAAAAATCTCTGTGGGAAGATGCTGTCGGCGGATCAGGATACTGCAGGGATTACTGAAGGCGGACATGGCTGTTTAGCTTCCCGGTCTGATAATTTTGTTGTATTGAGGATAAGCGATACAGGTTGTGGCATGGATCATGAGATAGTAAATCATATATTTGAGCCGTTTTTTACCACAAAGGATACAAAGGGTGTTGGTTTTGGCCTTGCCACCGCCTATGGCATTGTTAAGCAGCACAAAGGCAGTATCAATGTTGACAGCGAAGTTGGCACAGGCTCAACCTTTACCCTGTATTTTCCTGTAATTGACATGGGTGTCTCTTTAAAAGACTCGTCAGCAGATAAAGGTCCCGAAACTTTGCATGGAGATGCAACTGTCCTTCTTGTAGAAGACAATCAGCAGGTTGGAGATGCCATATCTGCAATATTACAGACCTATGGCTACAATGTGATATATGCCGGAAGTGGCAGGAAAGCGGTAGAATTGCTGGAGATATCTTCGGGAGATGTGGATCTTGTCTTAACTGATATGGTGATGCCCGGCATGAATGGTTATCAGTTGGCTGAGCATGTACGTCGCAAGTTTCCCTGTATTCGTGTCATTTGCATGTCCGGCTACAGCAGGAATATCGTCGATGATGTTGATATGCTGCAGGATGGAATCTCTTTCATACAAAAACCCTTTACAGCAGAAATATTGGCGGCAAAGATCAGAGAGGTCATAAAGGCAAAAAAATGATCTGATACATCCGGAGACTGTTATGAACTGGTTTGTTTCAACACTTGCCTCATCTGTCGGCAAAAAAGTGGTAATGGCATTGACTGGCCTTGTGCTTTCCCTTTTTATTCTGGTTCATGTTGTGGGAAATCTCTTTTATTACACCGGAAAGACAGGTTTTGAATCATATTCTGCCCATTTGCATGGACATATGCTTTTGCTTGGAGCTGTGCAAGTATGTCTTGTTGTATTTGCAGGTTTGCATGTTGTCTTTGGAGCCATCCTTTATGTGCAGAACATGATGGCCAGGCCAACAGGCTACATTGTAAAAAAGAGTGTAATCCGCAAGAATGTGAATGGGGGGCAGACTGTTGCATCAAGGCTTATGCCCTATACAGGATTTTATATACTTCTGTTCCTTTTTGATCATATCTTTGCTTTCACCTTTTCAGGCAGGGCGTCTGCCGGAGGATTGTATCACATGGTATACTCAGCCTTTCACAATCCTTTTTATGTTGCATTTTATGTCTTTTCTGTAGCAGTGGTTGGGTTACATGTCAGTCATGGTTTTTGGAGCGCCTTTCAGACCCTTGGTGCCAATCACCCCAGATATATGCCACTCATCGTGAGTGCAAGTATGCTGTATGCTGTTATTATAGGCCTTGCCCTTGCTTCAATTCCCCTTTGGGTTTATTTGTCCTGAAATCTCTGAACATATTTGGGTAACGGCCTCTTTTGTCCGGTTTTTACATCGTTAATCCTCAAGATGTATCCTGAGGATTGAATTTCGCCTTTTTTGAACCTGAACAAAATTCAAATCCTTGAAACGGATTTTATATGGTTTTTATATAAGACTTGGGAGTTGTTGATGAAACTGAATTCCAATATTCCGCCAGGACCTCTTGAAGGCAAATGGGACAGGTACAAAAGAGACATGAAACTTGTCAGCCCTGCCAACAAGGCAAAATTTGATGTTATTGTGATAGGCACGGGTCTGTCTGGCGGTTCTGCTTCGGCCACGCTTGCAGAGCTGGGTTACAAGGTGAAGACATTCTGCCTGCAGGATACACCGCGGCGTGCCCACAGTATTGCTGCCCAGGGAGGTATTAATGCGGCAAAAAACTATGCTGGTGATGGCGACAGCATATGGAGACTTTTTTACGATACTGTTAAGGGAGGAGATTTTCGTTCAAGAGAGGCGAATGTCTATCGGCTGGCACAGATAAGCAACGAGATAATTGACCAGTGTACTGCGCAGGGGATTCCATTTGCAAGGGAGTACGGCGGTTTTCTTGCAAACCGGTCTTTTGGCGGGGCGCAGGTGTCCCGTACCTTTTACGCCAGGGGACAGACGGGTCAGCAGCTTTTGTTGGGATGTTATGGGGCCATGATGCGCCAGGTAGCAGCAGGCCGTATACAGATGTTTCCGAGAAGAGAGATGCTGGATCTGGTAGTGGTGGACGGCCTTGCACGCGGGATTGTATCCCGCAACCTTGTTACAGGCGAGATAGAAAGACACACTGCCCATGCAGTGGTTATGGCTACAGGGGGATATGGCAATGTCTACTATCTTTCTACCAACGGCATGAATTCCAATGTCTCTGCTATCTTCAAGGCATACAAAAAAGGGGCATTCTTTGCCAATCCGTGTTTTGTGCAGATTCATCCTACATGTATACCCGCGCAGGGCGACTATCAATCCAAATTAACCCTTATGAGTGAGAGTCTTAGAAATGATGGTCGTGTATGGGTGCCTAAGAAAACAGGAGACAAACGGCATCCCAATGAAATACCGGAGGATGAACGTGATTATTATCTGGAGAACAAGTATCCTTCCTTTGGCAATCTTGTACCACGTGATGTTGCATCGAGAAACGCCAAGGAACAGTGTGATATGGGCAAAGGTGTAGGGCCTACCGGTTATGCTGTTTATCTGGATCTGAAAGATGCCATATTGCGTTACGGCAAGGATGTGATAAGAAAAAAATACGGGAATCTGCTGGAGATGTATGAGCGTATTACCGGCCAGAATCCGTATGAAACACCAATGATGATATATCCTGCAGTACACTATGTTATGGGTGGATTGTGGGTGGATTATAATCTGATGAGTACTATTCCAGGCTTGTTCGTTGTGGGAGAGGCAAATTTTTCAGATCACGGAGCCAATCGTTTGGGAGCCAGTTCACTCATGCAGGGGCTTGCGGATGGATACTTTATTCTTCCATGCACTGTTGGAAATTACCTTGCAGGCGCCTCTTTTAAAGATGTTACAGCAGAGGATTCTGCATTTGATGATGCGGAAAAGATGGCACGTGATAGGATCAAAAGACTGTTGATGTTGAATGGAAAACGGACTATAAATGACATACACAGGGAGCTTGGCAGTATCTTGTGGGAATATTGCGGAATGGCAAGGTCATGGGAGGGGCTTTTAAAGGCAAAAAAACTGATTCCTGAACTTAGGCAGGAATTTTGGGAAAATGCAATTGTTCCGGGTGTAGATAATGATATGAATCAGGCCCTTGAAAGGGCAGGGCGTGTGGCAGATTTTCTGGAATTTGCCGAGTTGCTTGTGGAAGATGCCCTTTCCAGAAAAGAGTCATGCGGTTGTCATTTCAATGTTGCCTATCAGACAGAAGATCATGAGGCACTGCGGCAGGATGATACATCCTGTTATGTGTCGGCCTGGGAATATACAGGAGATGACAGTCCGCCTGTTATGCATAAGGAATATCTTGAGTTTGAAAATGTGCATTTGACCGAGAGGAGCTACAGGTGAACGGCAATATCCATCTTACTTTGAAGGTATGGCGTCAGAAAAACGCAAAAGACAAAGGGTATATAGAGACCCATGAATTAAAAGATCTCTCTGTTAATATGTCTTTTTTGGAGATGCTTGATATCCTGAATGAAAAACTCACCCTTGAAGGTAGGGCGCCCATTGCCTTTGACCATGATTGCAGAGAAGGTATTTGCGGATCATGTGGAGTTGTTGTAAACGGTTATGCCCATGGCCCTGAAAGGGGAACAACCCTTTGTCAGCTTTATCTGCGACATTTTCGTGATGGAGATACCATCGTTATAGAGCCGTTTCGGGCACGGCCTTTCAGGATCATCAAAGATCTTGTAGTAGACAGAAGCGCCCTTGACAAAATCATTGGCGCTGGAGGTTATGTTTCGGTAAATACCGGTCAGGCTCCTGATGCCAATTCCATACCTGTGTCAGCAGAAGATACGGAACTTGCCATGGATGCAGCAGCCTGTATTGGTTGCGGCGCCTGTGTTGCAGCCTGTCCCAATGCCTCTGCCATGCTTTTTACAGGGGCAAAGATATCCCATCTTGCCCTTATCCCGCAGGGAAGGGTAGAGGCGGGTAAAAGGGTTTTGGCCATGGTCAGGGAGATGGACAGACAGGGTTTTGGAAATTGCAGCAATCACAGGGAATGTGAGGTACAGTGTCCGAAAAAGATATCAATTGTTAATATTGCCAGACTGAACCGTGAGTTCATAAAGGCGAGTCTGTCAAGGCCGTGAAAGGATCCTGGTTTTTGATATTATTCCAGGGAGGAGCTGTATTTTCCTGAAATGCAGAGACATGATATTGTTTCGATTGCACCTATAAGTTCTGGCAGGGATATCCCGTGATTGAATTCTCCGAGATGAGGTCCTGTATAAATAATAATATCTTCCTTGCCCTTTGTAAAAGTCTTTATCTGTTCATCTGAAAGCCCTCTGCTCCTTAGAAAGGATCTGAATTCGTGATCTGTCATCTCGTTTTGATCTGCAGGCCTTAATATCTCTTCCATATGGCGATCTATCCCCATTTCATCTATCATTCTTGTTGCAAGCTGTTCTATGTCAACAGGTATGTTGCCCTCAAGATTTTTTCCTACAAACCCTTTGTAATAATGTCTGAACACCTCATTGATAATTTTTTTTACAATGGTTTTGTCAAAGAGGTGTCTTGCATCTACGGGTTTGCCTTTTGAATCAAATCCGCGTTTGCAAGGTTCCCTGTTACGAAAATAACTGCCGGTTATCAGCAAAAGGCTCAAAAGATGCATGCCTATGTAACGGTAGATATTATTCTTGGTGTTTGATCTTATGCTTGCAAGGTGTTCGAAATCTCTTGGACCGGTAACACCTATGTTAGGATATTGACATGTGTCTATCCATCTGTCCAGACGTCCGCCTCTTTGCCATTCATAGATGCCGTTATCTCTCCTGCGTTCCATCTGTACCCTGTTATGAAACAGGGGAACCGGGGCCTTGTGAACTATACCCATGGATGTCATTTTGCCCATTATAAAGGCATTCCTTGTAATTATCTCTGTGAATATCTCATGGTCAGGCAGTTTGCCTTTGATCCTGTCATTTGGATAATGAAAGTATTGCTCATTGGCAATAAAGGCAATGGCATGGCCTTCAGGGTGCAAATGTATGTCAGAGGGAGGTGGAACAGGCAGGTTTGAGAGTCTTAAAAGATAACTGTTACTTATCTTTATGATCTTTGGAATATCAAATCTTGCAGGGAATCTTGCCAAATGCCTGCCCATGTAATTTATCCACATGGCCTCGGTACGGAGTGTGTCAGGTGTTTCGTTTGATCTGGCCAGTTTGATAACAAGTATGGAGTGATCTTTTTTCAGTTTGCAGACAAGGCTTCGTCCAATAAAATAAAAAGGACTGTCAGATTTAAGTCCGGATCTGTTCATGAAATCTTCCATGCTGAGACGTGGAGGATTGCCTTCAATCGTATCAACAAGAACAGGCCCGCATACAGAGACAGGAAGAGAGCCAACAGCCTCTGCAACTGCCCTGTGCGGCTGCCCTTCGGTAATGGAAAGAAGCCTTTTCAGGACATTGTGGGCATATTGGGCCATACCTCTTGAATAAAGGATAATGGAGCATAGTGTGGCGGCCACCTGTTTACACATGAAATAGGAACGGGTCCGGTGGGACAGATCGTATGTAAGCAGCATCTGTTCAAGGGTGTTTACCGTACGGTTGGTGATAATCTCCGGATGTGTTTCAGCAATGGTCTGTATATGAGCTACTGACATATATCTTGCGGTAAAATCACAGTTGTCATCTGTAAGGATATCTTCTGCATCTAAAAGATCCAGGTTTAAATACTCTTTTGTCAGTTTTACGGAAGTCATGGTAGGTTGCCGGTTTATGAGTGGAGAAGCCTTATGTTTTTTCAGGATACATAGCTCACATTATGTTAAAAAATGCGGCGTACATGCAGTACGCCGCAACGGGAATAAAACACCCCTTTTGATCCGGTTCCTGCAAAAGCATCAGTCCTGTTCAGGGTCTGGAATTACGATATAAAGGCTTAGCGTCCAGATTCCTTTTCAAATGGCCAGGCCAGGATGCCCCCATCCATAAATCTTACATCCTTGAAGCCGTTGGCATCAAGGATGCGCTGGGCCTCATATCCTCTCAGACTGATCTTGCAAAAGGTTATAATTTCCCTGTTTTTTGGAAGGGATTCAAGCTCTCCCCGGAGTTTTCCGAGAGGAATTAGTTTGACATTTGGATATGGTATTCTTGTCTCTTCATATTCCTGTGGCGTGCGCACGTCCAAAAACAAAAAGTCTTCATTGTTATCAATCTTTTTCTTGACTGACAGGGGAGATATGCCTCGTGCAAGGCCCTTTAATTTGTTGTCCATTACATGGGCGGCAGTAATAATATTGTCCAAGGCAGGGCTGAAGGGGGGTGCATATGCCAGATCAAGATTAAAGACATCTTCTGCTGTTGCCCCGAAACTCATTGCCGTAACAACCACGTCCACACGTTTGGCGACGTCTCCCATACCAAGGATTTGTGTGCCTATAATCTTGGCTGTCCGTTTGTCTGCCACCAGTTTGATAATTATGGGAGCACTTCCGGGATAAAAATGAGGTTTGTCAGGGGCAGGGGTTATAACGGTTTCAACATCATATCCCTGGTTGATGGCATCTGTTTCTGATAATCCTGTACGGCCGATTTTATATCCGAAGACCTGGCATATACCTGTTCCGAGTACTCCGGGGAACGGTGTGTTCAGGCCTGTAATATGGTCCGCAATGGTCCTGCCATGTTTGTTCGCAGTTGAGCCCATTGGCGAAAAAAATTTGACCCCTGTAAGACGATGAACATTTTCTGCACAGTCGCCGCCGGCATAAATATCAGGGTCACTTGTCTGCATGTATTCATTAACTTCAATTGCTCCTGTTGTTCCGATCTTGAGGTTTGCTTCTTTTGCCAGATCCGTTGATGGTCTTACTCCAATGGACATAAGCACCATATCAGCGTCGAGTTCATTGTTGCCGGTTATAACCTTTTTGACGTTACCGGAGCTGTCCCCTTCAAATTTGACTACTGTTTCGGATGTCAGCAGATTAACGCCCTTGCTTTTTAAAAAGGCGCTTACAAGATATCCCATTTCAGGATCGAGAAGGGCAGGCAGAGGCCATCCTTGCATCTCCACGACACTTACATCTATATCATGTTTTTTAAATGCCTCAATCATCTCGATCCCGATCAGGCCTGCACCTACTATGACTACCTTTTTAATGCCACTGTTTGCTGTTTTTTCCTTTATTGCCAGCCCGTCCTCTATTGTGCTCAACTTGAAGATATTGTTCAGATCTGCCCCTTCAATGGGAGGGATAAAAGGATAGCTTCCTGTCGCGAGAACCAGTTTGTCATATTTGAATTCCTGCTGTGCACCGGTTTCCGTATTTGTGGCCAGAACGGTCTTGTTTGTTCTGTCAATCTTTTCTGCCTTTGTCTTTGTGTATACATTGACCCCCTTGACATTTTTAAAAAAATTGATATCCCTGATAACCCCGACCGGTGTTTTTGTTAATTCTTTGTAATCTTCAAAGAGATCTTCAATAAAAAAAGGAAGGCCACAGGCAGCGTAGGAAAGGATTTCTCCCTGTTCTATAATGGTAACATCTGCCTTGGGATCACGTCTTTTTATACGTGAAGCTGTTTTTGCTCCAGCTGCGACTCCGCCAATAATCAGAACCTTGCAAGACATAATAAAACCTCCTTTTTGCATGTTAATGTCAGATATGATTTATAGAGTGAAAATTTTTAGCAGAAAACCTGTGGACAGAAACAGAACTAATATCAGCTTGAAGTTTAAAAAAGTCAAGTCATGTGGACTTTTTTTCTCCCATGGGAAACAGAGGGAGCCTTGTATTTTTTGTTAATTTGTAATAAACAGACAAATATATTATCGTTTTTGTCCTGGAGAATGTCCAGCAGTGTTGCAAAATACTGATTGCATCATATTGCGGTTGTCTTGGATAAAAAGGTGCTTCAGAGGTGTTCTGAGAATTTTTTGGAGTATGAAATGAAAAAAAACGAGTTTCCTGAAGATATACAGCCCTGTCTGCTGCCCGAACCCGAACCACATGACAAGATGTTATATTACTGTCTTGGGTGTCACAGGGAGTTTGATATATTAAACCTGCTTTATACATGCCCTGAATGTGGAGGAATACTGTTGCTGAGAGACAAGGATGCCGAACGTCTTAACAAAGTTGGAGGAAAGTTCTGGCAAAGGCTCTTTGACTACAGAAAGATGCTGAACCATCAAGCGCTTAAAGGGGTGTTTCTCTTTTACGAGTTTATTGCTCCTGTTATTCCCTTGAGGGATATTATATATCTTGGAGAGGGGCATACGCCCTTGGTAAAGGCGAACAAATGTTTAAGAGATTATGTTGGGGCAGATTTCTACTTTAAGCATGACGGTCTTAATCCAAGTGCATCCTTTAAAGACAGGGGTATGGCTTGTGCCTTGAGTTTTGTTAATTATCTTGCCAGACAGAAGGGTATGCAGGACATTATTGCAATATGTGCATCAACAGGGGATACTTCTGCGTCGGCAGCCCTGTATGCATCTTATATGGGGGATAAAATAAAATCAGCTGTTATTTTGCCGGCAGGCAAGGTGACTCCGCAACAGTTGGCACAGCCTCTTGGTAGTGGTGCCAAGGTTATTGAAATACCGGGTGTGTTTGATGATTGTATGAAAGTGGTTGAGGCCCTGTCCTGTAAATATAATGTTGTTTTGCTGAATTCCAAAAACAGCTGGCGGATTCTTGGACAGGAATCATTTGCATATGAAATTGCACAGGGCCTGGATTATGATGTGGAAGGCAAGGCTGTTTTTGTGCCAATAGGCAATGCCGGCAATATAAGTGCGGTTTTGAGCGGGTTTTTGAAGTTTTTCCATGCAGGAGTGATCAACAGTCTTCCAAAAATTATTGGTGTTCAGTCTGAACATGCAGACCCTGTATTTCAGTATTATCGCGAAACAGATCCTGATAAAAGAAAATTTGTCCCTGTTGCTGTAAAATCAAGTGTTGCCCAGGCGGCCATGATAGGCAACCCTGTTTCCATGCCAAGGGTGATTGAGCTGGTGAATGAATATAACCTGTCTGCCGGAGAGCAGAAGGTGTTTGTGGTTCAGGTTACTGAGCAGGAAATTATGGATGCCATGATAGTGGCAAACAGAAACGGAAACATAGCATGCACGCAGGGAGGGGAATCACTGGCAGGTCTGATACGGGCCATGGAGGAAAGAACAGTTATGCCTGATGAGGTAAGCATACTGGATTCTACTGCTCATATATTAAAATTTGCCATGTTCCAGAATATGTATTTTAACGATAAGTTTACATCGGAATACAATGTCACCCCCAAAAAAGAATTTTCAAATGTGCCTGTACAGATAAGCCCTGAAGGCGAATGTCCCCTTCCGGGAAAACCCCTTGAAAATGATGCATTGAACAGGTTTGTTGACAGAGTGGCGGAAGAGGTGGCACGGAAATTACAGTTAAAGAAAACAACATAGCTGTTTCAGGGAGTTGGTACAACTTCCCTCTGTTTATTGTCTGTGTTGGTTATGTTGTTTTATACCATGCATTATGGGTTATTTGTCATCATCATTGTTTTCAATATTATTTCTTGTCTCAAGTGCCATGGCAATCCTGTTTTTCAGTTCGGTAAGATCAAAAGACTTGATTACATAGAAATCAGCAGCAATGGATTTCATGTCTTCTTTGAATGTGTCATATGCGGTGCATAGTACCACAGGAAGATTGTAATACTTGTTCCTTATCTCCTGCAATACGTCTAGTCCGCTTTCTTCCGCCATCTTTATGTCCAGTATGACCAGATCAGGTTTTTCCTTTTCAATTCTCTCAAGTATCTTAAATCCGTTTTCTGCTGTTGCTACTTCGTACCCGGCCTCCATCAGTTCTTCAGAGTATAACTGACGGATGTGTTCTTCGTCATCTACTATTAGTATCTTTGCCATATATACTTTCTCCTTTTACCACATCATCCTCACTTTTATTCCATTTTTGTGCAAATAGGATTTTATTTCAGAAATGGTGTAATTGCCATAGTGAGTCATAGACGCAATAAGGGCGGCATCGGCCATGCCACTGGTAAGGACCTCTTTAAGATGTTCCGGTGTACCGGCTCCGCCAGAGGCTATTACAGGAATGGTTACGTTTGAGGATATCATTCGGGTCAGGTCAAGTTCGTAACCCTGTTTTGTTCCGTCTGCATCTATGGAGTTAAGGCATATCTCTCCTGCTCCCAATGATTCCACCTGCTTTGCCCAATTAAGTGCATCTATACCGGTAAAGGTTCTTCCTCCGTTAATAACCATCTCATATCCGGTTGGAATCTTTTCTGACCTGCTAACCCTTTTAACATCCATACCAACAACAATACATTGTTTCCCAAAGGATTCTGCTCCCTCAGAAATAATGTCAGGGTTTTGGATTGCCGCCGAGTTAACACTTACCTTTTCTGCACCCGCCAACAGCACATTGCGCATATCTTCAACTGTTCTGATACCACCGCCAACGGAAAAGGGGATAAAGATGGTTTCTGCAACGTGGCGTACGGTATCTATCATTATATCCCTGCTTTCATTTGACGCTGTAATATCATAAAAAACAATCTCATCTGCGCCCTCATCATAATAACGTGCCGCAGTTTCTACCGGATCACCAATATCTACATTATTCCTGAATTTAATTCCTTTGGTAAGCCTTCCTGCCCTGACATCAAGACATGGAATGATCCTTTTGCTAAGCATTGTTAAGGTTGCCCTTTCCATTGAGAAAAGTTGTTCAGTATTCTTAATCCAGGTCTGCCGCTTTTTTCAGGATGAAACTGGACTGCGAACAGGTTGGATTTTGCAAGAACAGAAACAAACTGTATGCCATAATCTGTTTCACCTATAATGCATTCTGGATCAGATGGAGATGGATAATATCCGTGAACAAAATAAAACTCGCTACCTGTATCAACTCCTTCAAAAAGGGGATGGTTACGTTTTAATGTTACACTGTTCCACCCCATATGAGGAATCTTCAGTCTCTTTCCATAAGAATCAACAAGATTGTCAGGAAATTCTGTTACCTTTCCTTTTATCAGGCCAAGACATTGACAGTCATTTTCATCACTGTGTTCCATGATTATCTGTGTTCCAAGACAGATACCAAGTATGGGAACCCCGTCTTCAAAGGCCTCTTTGATGGCCATATCCAGTCCTTGTGCCTTTAGATTGGCCATTGCTTTTCCACATGCACCTACCCCTGGAAATATAATTCTTTCTGCCTTAATGACCTGTTCAGGATCACTGGTGATTTTGGATCCTATTCCCAGACTGCCAAGGGCCCTTTGAACACTTGTCAAATTTCCGGCATTGTAGTCTATGATTACTATCACTAATTATTTGTCCATAGGTTTGTAATGTTTGCAATAAAATATACAGGAGATGGTTGCAGTATATATGTTGTTTCAACCATCTCCATTGGTTTTTTTGCTGGATTTTTAGTCTACAGGTGTAACATCTTGTGCCTGAAGGCCTTTTTGACCTTCTCCCACGGTAAATTCAACCCGTTGCCCCTCTTCTAATGAACGAAATCCGGAACCGGAAATACTGCTGTAATGCACAAAGACATCATCGCCCTCATCCCGTGTTATAAAACCGTAACCTTTGCTGTTGTTAAACCATTTGACCGTTCCGGTCTCACGCTCTGACATAACTACTCCTCCTTAACTGTTATATGCAAACCAGCAGAAGTCCTTAACAATGATAGATCATTTCAAAACATCCTTTTTGTCTGATTCCCGGATCAGACTCGGATTTTAATTCTCAAAGGCAACTTGTTGCCAGAATTAAAATGCTTCCTTCCTGGTTTCAAACAAAACCAGACATTTCTCAAAGAAATCTTTGTCTGAAAAGATTTTTTTGCAGGTTCAGTGTCGATCTTGCGACATGAACATAATATGAAAAAAATTCAGATTCATGTTAATTCCTTCTGCTATTAAACAACGGAGTAAAAAACCGTTTCTACTCCGCAAAAACACTGTGTTATGGTCCTTTCGGAGACAGGGGATACAAAACCTGTCATAAAGGATTCCTTGAGATCCTGTTGAATATCTGTTTTCATGTTTGGAAAATGGGTTTTTTTGATCCGGCCATACCGGAGCACAATTTCAGGATATTGTCTTTAAAAAAATCAGGATGCAATTTTTCCCAGAATAACAGTCTTGCCCTGCAAAAAGGATATTATCGTCTTTTCATGCGGCCTGTCCTTTTCTATTAAGGGCAGGAGTTGTTTTTTTAAGACAAGGGCATTTGTCTCTGTCTCTGTTTCAGGGTCTCTGTCTGTTTTGAGGGATGTAATCATGGTTTCTTCATTGTCTTTGAACAATCCCTTGATGTATTGAAATATATCCGGATCAAAGGTAAGCAATGGTTCATTTTCCGGAACCATGTTTCTGAAAAGACATATCCATGCTTCAAGAACCGGTTTTATCAAGTGGTCCGGGATTGATGGCCAGGTTGTAGATACAGGAAAATCGTCAAAAATGGTAACTGATGACCTGACATCATCTTCAAGTGCATCTGCAATAGGAGATTTTTGTGCTTTGATCCTGTTAAGCATTTGATCTGTCTCACGAACAGTTTGTTCATTCTCCATAGCAAGATGCAGTATAACATGACTCTTAAGTGCAGAGGTGTCTTCCATGTCCTGGCCTTCACCTCGTTCCATACGAAGTATTGTTTGTCTGATCTGTCGTATTGTCTCCTTGTCTTGCCCGGTTTCATGCCTTGCAGCGAGAAATTTGGTGAATCCCTTGTCCGTATGTTGTCTGATCCATAGTCTGTACTCATTTAAAAGCCGTTCAAAATCTTCTGGTGGTTTATAATCGGGCCTGTGAATATAAACATGAGATTTGTAGTGAGTGTCTGACAGAAAGGGAGGTGTGTCTATGTACCACGGAAGACAGATGGAAACCGGATCAAAGGATGCAAGAACCCTGTCCAGCAGGGATTGTTCAATGCAGCCATGGGGAAATATTGTTGCTGATGATTTATCCAATGTTGACTGTTGGCCTCTTGTTGTTGATAAAATCAAGGTATATCAAGCGCTTTACCTTCCCTGGAGTCTGACAGGGACGGGGCATTCTTCAAAGGCTCTGCATGGTACAAGCTTGACGATTCCGGTGTTTGGGTATAAATTCAGACACATGATTTGCCAGAATAGCCTTAAGTACCAGCTTGAATTGTAAAAGTCAATTGATGTCTGTTTTTTTATTCATAATATGTGTCTGGTATATAACAGAAAGTATAGAGGGAAACAATCTGATTTTTTTGTTCAAGCTGTAGTCATGAAGATCACAGGTTTGTTATGTAAATACAGTCTGTTTCTGGTTATAGATCTCTGTATGTTTATATGAAAGTTTTTCATGCATACGGGTCTGATCGCAAGGGACAATGGCTTTATTGTTCGTTGCGGCTGGCAAAACAAATTCAACAATGCTGAACAGGAACAAACCAAATCCTTGTTTATGGTTTCATATAACAGAGGAACAATCCAATGATAAATAAAGTTATTGGCATATCCTATGTGTGTTTTATTGCTGTAACATCTGTTTTTATGTTCATTATAGCCCTGTTCATACGAATTTTCACGGGTTTTTTTGATAAAAAACTTGTTATTCTTCATCTTTTTACATCATTGTGGGCATCTTTATATATATGGTGTATGCCAGCGTGGTCTCTTAAGGTGTATGGAAGAGAAAAAATGGACAGAAAAAAGACATACATCATTGTAGCCAACCATCAATCCCAATTGGATATACTTGTAGCGTTCAGTCTGTTTTTTCCTTTTAAATGGGTATCCAAATCAGAGGTGTTCAAGTTGCCGTTTATTGGATGGAATATGAGGTTAAACAGATACATTGCCTTGAAACGTGGAGAGAAAAACAGTATCAGACGTATGATGAAGGATTGTACAGAGGCACTTCAGCAGGGTTGTTCGATCTTTATTTTTCCGGAAGGAACAAGATCAAAAACAGAAACACTGAGAAGGTTCAAACCCGGTGCCTTTATCATGGCAAAAAAAATGAAAGTCCCAATACTGCCCATAGTCATACAGGGTACCAGAGAGGCCCTGCCAAAACATACAATTTCTTTTACAGGCAGACATAAAATAAATCTGAAAGTCCTTGATGAGATTCCTTATGAAAAGATTGAACATATGAGTCTTGAAGATATTGCGGAAATGGTAAGGAACATCATAGAGAGCGAGATCAAGTCCAATCCTGCAGATTAAATGTTTACAGATAAAACAACAATGCCCATTCAGGTTATGAATGGGCATTGTTGTTTTCAGTTATTATTTGATTATATGCAACTCCACTCTTCTGTTTTGTGCACGTCCTTCTGCGGTTTTATTGGAGGCAATAGGCATTGAGAAACCGTATCCCGCATAAGTTAACCGGCTGGGGTCTACACCTTTTTTAACCAGATATTCCATAACGGCCTTGGCCCGTTTTGCTGAAAGAATCTGATTGTATTTTGCAGAACCAATATTGTCTGTATGGCCCTGAATCTCAATCTTAAGATTGGGATTTTTTTTCAGCACAGTTACAACTTCATCCAGGTCTTTGAAGAATTTGGATTTGATATTCCACTTGTTTGTGTCAAAAGTCAGATTTTTGATAGTCCAGCATCCGACCTTGTTGACCTTGGCGCCTTTTGGTGTGTCAGGGCATTTGTCAAGGTAGTCATATACGCCGTCGCCATCAGTGTCAAGGGGACAGCCTGCCTCATCCACCTTTACGCCTTCTGGTGTGCCAGGGCATTTGTCAAGGTAGTCATATACGCCGTCGCCATCAGTGTCAAGGGGACAACCCATGCCATCTACCTTTACACCTTTTGGCGTATTGGGACATCTGTCCATGTTGTCATATACACCATCACCGTCGCTGTCTTTGGGCTGTTCAGGCCTTTTTTCCTCTACCTTTTTTTCTCCTCCGAAATAATATGTCAGTCCTGCAGTGTATACAAGATTGTTTTCCGGCAGGGTCATAACATGCCTTACATCACCGCGCAGAGCAATGTTTTCGGTTACAAAATATTTAAGTCCTCCTCCGTAATTCAACATAAAATCAGAATCAGAGCCCCTGCCTTTATAATCCAGGGTTCGCCCGCCGATACCAGCAGCAAAATATGGCACAAGACTGTGTGACGGAAAAAGATGATAGAGAAGATCAAAATGGTACATGTATCCATCCACGTCATTATCGTTCGGCCTTTTGCGTTGTTTTGAGTCAATGAAGTTAAACATGACTTCAGTGCTCCAGTTCTCATCAAAATTGTATCCGAGGCCAAGACCGTAAGTAGGGCTGTTTTTAAGATCCTGATCACCCTCGAACAGGTATCCACCTACCATGGGACTGACTGTAATCGCTCCTGCCCTCTGCTCAGCCCTGACCCTTGTTACAGATAAACACCATAACATAGATAGGCACATCATTATAACCGCAATCTTTGCTTTCATGGTTTCCTCCTTAAATTATAAATAGTTATATGTTTTGTTGTCAAACATTCCAATCTCCATCCATGTATAAAACATTGGACTGTGTTTTATACATGGGTGCAGGCAGAAAATCCTGCTACGGCCTGATCTGAAAAAACCCTGCCCTGGTGTCAGAAGACATCTGCCTTATTTTCTCTTGATACATGTTTGCGTATGATATGTCAATCGTTAAACAAACCTTTTAAGTTGTCCGTATTTTTGAGAACACCTTTTATTGTGCTGTCAATATCTCCTTTTTTAATGTTTTCCTGGATCTGTTCCATAGACTGTTTCCCTTCTTCGATAATTTTTTGCCCCTGATCCTTGTATTCTGTAATCTTTTTGAGTAACAGTCTCTGGTTGTCATTGATACAGTTTTGGAGACTTTTTATTATTTCATTATAAGAACGTTCTATTGCTTTTTCAACAGATAATCCGCCTTCAGCCTTGCCTATATCGCTAAGGTGTATGTCCGGCAGTTTTATTTGTGCAACCTGTTTGTTGCCCAGGACGATATGAATAAAGCTGTTTTGAAAACTGAAATTGTTTATAATAACCTTTTTTGGGGCAGTCTTTTTTTCGGGTTTGACAGTCTTTGTGCTGGCTTTTGCAGTCCCAATAGTTTTATTGGCAAAATTTTTGATGTTCTGCATTATTTTTTTTAGATTGTCGCCTGTAAGTCCTTCCCATGTTATATTGGCACCGTCAATAAGAATATCTTTTATTACTACAGGGTTTCCCATTACTGTGTTTTTGTCTATTTTTATGCTGACAGCTCCAAGCGTAAATGCATCTTTTGCAGTAAATCCTGGAGGGTTGCCAATGGTAAGGCCCTTCAAGCCTGCCTCTCCATTCAAAAGATCTATGTTAACGTGGGCCAGTTTGACATCGCCGCCGGTGGCCTTTGGCCCCACGGTTTCAATCCCTGTGGATATAATACTTCCCAGCATGTAATAAATGATTCCGAGCGTGATAATTAAAATCACGGTTATTGCCAAAAAGAAACTCAGCAGCTTTTTCATAGCGGTTTTCCTCGGGATGATTTTTTGTGTAATCAGGGTATGATTTGGTTTTGTTTTTACCAATAAACACTTGACAGTGTCTGTTGTTATGTGCGGTGCATTAGGACTTTTTGCGGTTGCAGAAAAAAGGTGATTTTATGGATGAAGATCAGGTTGTAGTCAATGGAATCTGATTGTTTTCTTGTTGGACAGATATTATAACTCAACTGTTTGAGAAAAGGAACCCTTTATTTGCAGTCTTTTTGTGTTTTGTTATTCCTGCAGTCAGAGAGGCATTGCATGTTTTTCTGTGAGACTGTCCCTTTTTTCGGGGATGACAGGCCCATGTGATACCGGCCCTGGCGCAGCTTTTTAATGGCCTGCTGGTTTTGTATGGGGAACAGGTTTTCAAGACAGTGCAGGGAGTTGTATAGATCTTTGAAGGAAAAGACTTCAAGAGAAACTGTGCCTTTGAATCCTGTTATGACAGATGCAATCTTTAGTTGTTGCTCAGGGGTCAGGTTGTTAAGTGCAATATGGTCTTTTTTATCCCTGACCCCGTGAAGATGAATGATAGTGGTTTTATCAAGAAATTTCTCCGCATATATTTCAACAGGATAGCCATAAAGAATGAGGTGTCCGATATCTAAACATATGGACAGGCCGAAGCTTTCAACTATGTCTGATATAAGGGTGAAGGGATAATCGAGTGTTTCAATGGAGATACAGGCGGGGGAAATATCCATTTTCAGCAGATTTTCCATGCTGTTACTGATGGCATTTTTCCATCTGCCTTTGTCCTCGGCATCTTGACCGGTTTTATCCCTTAATGAAAAATGCAGTGTGTATGTGGTTGGATTTAGAGGGCATGTCAGATTTATGATCTTTTTTATCGTGGCAACGGCATGGTTTCTTGTTAAGGGATCCCTGTCTCCAAGATAGATATCTACGGGCAGGTGAATATTGTATCTCAGTCCCTGCTTTGTCCCGATCTCGTTCAGACAGGTTATGTCATTTTCTGTGGGCAGGTTGTCTTCATGGGAGCTTTCAAAGAGTACCAGTTCTATTTCATCAAGGCAGGTTGATAACATCCTTACATTTGGAATGATGTTGTCAGGGTAGATATATGAAGTGGTAGATATTCTGAAGGGAAATTTACCCTTGTAGGATCTGTCAAGTGCCTGCCAGGGGTGTGTGTTGTTCCTGCCTGCTGTATCCATTTGTTTTCTTTCAGACATGAAGCGACATGCCTGTTGTTTTATAATTCCTGTGCCTTAATGTGAAGGGTGCATAGTACAGGTTATGTTCAGTAAACTGTATCAGTTATAAGATACTGTTTAGCACTTTTTCTTGAGTTTTTCTATTATAAAATGTTAAAATGTTTTATTGGGGTCTGGCCGGGTATCATTGAATCATTATCTTACCTTACGTACTGTAAACCAAAGGGGAAAACATATGCCGATTTATGAGTTTAAATGTGTTGACTGCAAAAAGGAATTTGAGGCCCTGGTTCTTGGCAGGGATGAAAATGTTTCATGTCCTTACTGTAAAAGTAACAATCTTGAACATCTTGTGTCCAGGTGTGCCTTTAAAAGTGAAGGAGGGTTTGCTTCTGCAGCAGGATCGTCAGGATGTTCCTCATGTTCAGGTACAAATTGCAGTTCCTGTCATTAAAAAAAATGGTGCCCGGAGTTGATTGTTGTGCACAGCAGGATAGATGCATCTGTTGCATGAGGTAATATTGATGACAAAAACAGTTTATGTAGGTTTTGGATATGATGTACACAGATTGACCGAAGATTGTTCATTGATAATTGGTGGTGTGGCAGTGCCGTATAATCGGGGCCTTTTGGGTCATTCAGATGCGGATGTCCTGACGCATGCCATAATAGATGCAGTTATAGGGGCACTTGGCAGGGGAGATATAGGACAGCATTTTCCTGATACAGATTCTGCCTACAAGGATATATCCAGTCTTAAACTGCTTGAGAGCATTGTGGAAAAAGTTGTTGAGGCAGATTTCAGGATTAACAATCTTGATTCCACTATTGTTGCACAACGTCCCAGATTTGCCCCCTATATTCCTGCAATGCGTAAAACTCTGTCAACCGTGTTGAGGGTGGATGAACGACACACAAACATAAAGGCAAAAACCACTGAAGGTCTCGGTTTTTGCGGAAACGAAGAAGGTATTGCCGCATATGCGATAGTAAGTATAGTTGGTGCACATTCGTAAGTTTTTGTTTTGACCGTATTGTTATGTTCAGGCTTTACTCTTTGAGATATCTTGTGTTTGTGGCAAACATTTTTGCATACCTTATAGATATTTCGAAGGGCCTGTCCTGTTTATGGCTGGAAACTGAAATCCAGGTGTGCCGTTAATCAAGGGTATGATCCATGAGAGAAAAGATAGAAATTGTACAGGGAGACATCACGAAACAAGAGGTAGATGCCATAGTCAATGCTGCAAACAACTCTCTTTTGGGTGGAGGTGGTGTGGATGGGGCCATACATCGCGCTGCCGGACCTGATCTGTTAAAGGAGACAAGAACCCTTGGCGGGTGTCCGACCGGTGAGGTCAGGGTAAGCAAGGGTTACCGGTTACCGGCAAAATGGGTGATTCATACGGTAGGGCCGATATGGCAGGGAGGAAACAGTAATGAAAAGGAGTTGCTTGCAAGATGCTACAGGAACTGTTTTGGAGCGGCAACTGACCTTGGTATCAAAACTGTTGCATTTCCCTCGATCAGTACGGGTGCGTATGGTTTCCCCCTGAAAGAGGCTGTAAAGATAGCCCTGAATGAAACAGCATTGTTTCTTGAAACAGACCGAAATCTTGAAAAAGTCGTATTTGTATGTTTTGGAAAAACGGTTTTTGATGTGTATACCGAAACACTTGAACATCTGATATCATCTGTCAGGGCTGAGTAAAGATCTTCTTCTGCACTGCAGATGGCTTTTTTGCAATTCCACTGGGAAACGCTCTTCTTTGTATTCCCTGATTGTATATCCAATAACGTGTTGTTCTTGGAGGCTAACCGCAGATGCACCTGGAGATGAGAACGGCTGCTGAAATCGCAAAAAAGGTTTTGCCCAAAATGGGTAAGTTTGAAGTCCCTCTGACCCCTCAGAATTACAGGGTATGGTTTGAGTATTATCTGGGAACAGATAAAAATCTTGTAGAGGAGGTAGAAGGGATTATTAATTCAGGACAGAGATTTACTCCAAAGGTCAATCGTAAGCTTTATGAGAAATTTTTTGAGGGGGAAGGACATAACAAGTATCTGAAGCAGATTCAGGAACAGACCAAGACTGTTTTGAAAGATTTCATTGAACAGGTGGCAGCTACTACCAGTTCAAGCAGCGGGTATGCAGACAAATTAAGACAGTATTCCATCAGACTGGATAAGGCAAAGTATTTTTCAGAGATTCAGGACGTACTGGAGAGCATGAAAAAGGATACTGCCATTATGATCAGGTCTACAAGCATACTCCAGAAAAAACTTAAAGAGGCTACAAGCAGTGCGGAAAAATTACGAAAGGAACTTAAGAAAGTTTCTCATGAGGCCCTGATTGACGGACTGACAGGCCTTCACAACCGTAAGGCCTTTGATGACATGCTGTATGAGCTTTGTCAGGAATTCAGGCAAGAGGGCAGTGTATTTTCCCTCATAATGATGGACATAGATCATTTCAAGTCCTTCAATGACAAATATGGTCACAGGGTAGGCGATGAAGTGCTGCAAATTGTAGGGACGACCCTTCTGGATCTTCTTAAAGGAAGGGATTTTGTTTCAAGGTATGGAGGTGAGGAGTTTACCGTATTGCTGCCGGATACGGAACTTGTCAATGCCTGCATGGTTGCAGAACAGATAAGAAAGGCTGTCTCCGGGAAGAGGCTGAAAATCAAGGAAACGGGCGAGAATATACCACGGATTACGATAAGCCTTGGAGTGGCACAAATTTGTGCTGCTGATGATGCCGATGATCTTTTAAAAAGGGCTGATAAGGCATTGTATCTGGCCAAAAATTCCGGCAGGAACAATACAAAAAGCGAACAGGATCTTTCAGATATGAGTTGAGCGAACAGAGGTATAAAACCGGGGATTGATAATGTCTGCTGCATCTTGGCCGGTTATGGTCAAAAGGCGTCCCTGCTTGTTAACATGACAATAGACTCTGTCTCTTTAACAATGGGTTTTACGGTAAGTTTTTGCCTTTTCAAGGATCACCTCAACCCTGTCTCAGTACAGATGATACTTATATTTCCATTTCCGGAATTCTTCAAGTTCAGGCAGCCATCTTTCCCTTAAGCCTGTTAAGCCTGATCCCGCCTCGAGATGAAGCCTGACAGATGAGTCTCCCATTATGATATCGATAGGCATTTTTTTGTATTCATATTCATATGGTGGAGATTTCCATTCAAAGGAATCAGGGTACAGTTCCATTATCACCTTTAGAATAGCCATTGATGTGTAAAACGGGCGGTATGTGACAGGATCGAGTATATGTATCATAAGCCCGTGGCATAATTGATTTTTCCATTTATTGAAAGTTGGACGGAATGTATATTTTCTGATATGACAGCCTGTTGTGGCATCAGGGTCAAGTTTTTCAAGGACTGCCCTGGAGTCAATGTACGGGGCACCAAAAATCTCAAAGGGCCGACATGTTCCCCTTCCTTCCGAGATGTTTGTTCCTTCCCATATAACCTGGCCGGGATATACATATGCAGTTTCAGGAACAGGCATGTTGGGAGACGGCATTACCCATCTCAGACCGGTATCATGCCACAGCATTCTTCTTTGCCATCCCTGCATTTTTACTATTTCAAGATCGCACCTTAGGTTAAAAACCCTGTTGAACAGCACGGCCATCTCTCCCATGGTAAGTCCGTGCCTCATGGGAAGATGGTATGGTCCTACAAAGGAAAAAAATCCGGCCTTAAGGATATTTCCTTCTACAATTTCACCCCCAAGGGGGTTAGGCCTGTCGAGAACAATTACCTTTTTTTTCTTTCTTGCAGCGCTTTTCATGCAGTTAAGCATGGTGGAAGCAAAGGTATACACCCTTGTTCCTACATCCTGCAGGTCGATTACAAGCAGGTCTATCATGTCAAGCATGTTGTTCTGAGGCTGTCTTGTTGAACTGTACAGGCTGAATATGGGGATATTCATATCCTCATCATGACCATGGCCGGTTTCTATCATGTTGTCCTGGTCTTCTCCTCCAAAACCGTGCTGTGGGCCAAACAGGGCAGTTAACTGGCCGGGAAGACGTGAAATAATGATCTCTTTTGCAGGGGTCAGTCTGCTGTCCAGGGATGCCTGGTTGGCCAGCAGACCTATTCTGAATCCTCTCAGATTTTTCCAGTATCCATCTCTAAGGATGTCAAGACCCGTTTTTATATTGTTCATGATAATCCAGTTGAAAGGCTCTGTTGTTGTGCTTGAATCCAATTTATAAGTGCAAGTTTGATTGGCCGGTGAATATCTGGTTTTTATCCATAAACGAGTGTTCCTTGCAATATCAGGGTCAATCTGCATGATCATTTGTGAATATGAAATTGGATGAAATGATCATATATTACAGAAATACAGGGGCTTGGCCGATATTGTTGCAGGATGCGGTCAGTTTATGTGGGTCCAAGGTTTTTGTTTTTATATCAATATTTCTTGACATGTTATCATTTCATGCAAGATTATTATACAGAAAGTTGATTTTGTTTCCATATACAAATGGCCTTTTACATTGGCACCTGCAGGTTTGTTACGATCTTGTCAGGGTTGATATCCTGAAACCGGTCTATGTATGAAAGACAGAAAAAACACCTTAAACCCCTGTATCCGGGCTGTTGTCTGTGATTCATGTGATATGCTGCTTGAGGGCATTGATGTGAAACCGGGATATACGGCTGTTTGCCCAAGGTGTGGTACTAAGCTGTATGCTCCCAAAAAGGATTCCTGCACCAGAACCCTTGCATTTACTATTACAGCGCTGCTTCTTTTTTATCCTGCCATGGTCATGCCCATTATGACACTGTATGTCTTTGGTATGGAAGAAAACGCCTCTATTGTGGACAGTATATTCAGGCTGTTTGAAAAGGGATACATCTTTGTATCTGCTACGGTGCTGTTTACTGTTTTTATCTTTCCTCTTTTAAGGCTGTTGCTTCTTTTCTGTGTTTCAGTGAGCCTTAAATGCAGAAAGAGGGTTTTCAAGACACATCTTCTGATGCGCTGTTGCCATTACCTCGGCGAGTGGTGTATGGCTGAAATATATATGCTTGGTGTTTTTGTTACGGTTATCAAGGTATACCATATGGCATATATCAAATATGATGCCGGGTTTTTTTGTTTTGCAGGATTGATTATTTCAACTGTATTTGCATCAACTTCCATGGATGAACGTTTTTACTGGGATTCCATAGAGAAGCTGCAAACAGGCAACAGGTAGCGCATACATAGTTGTCTGTTGCCTTTATTGATTGACGGACAGATATTGGGCTGTACATGGCAGTGGCCATGTAATAATGCCTTCATACCCATCAGTTATGCCGGGAAAGCAGGGGATGACAATGACAGAGACTGAACATGACAAGACGGTCAGGAAAGAACCGATCTGTCCTGACACTGCAATATCGGCAGGCCTTGCTCTCTGTCATGTATGTAAAAAGGTTTGCCCTTTTGAAGAACAAGGAAAACTTCTTTGTCCAAGATGCGGGGCAAGGATACATCTTCGCAAGACTGACAGCATGGCAAGGACATGGGCATTTCTTATAACGGCGGCTGTTTTGCTGTTTCCCGCCAATATTCTGCCTGTTATGACGGTAAACAGCTTTGGAGTATATGAATCATCTACCATATTGAATGGTATCATATACTTTTTTCAAAATGGTTCTTATGGCATAGGCCTGATTATCCTTGTTGCGAGTATATTTGTGCCTGCATTTAAAATCATTGGTATCGGCATGGTATTGCTGTCTGTTCATTTCAGATGGAAGAGCTGGTCCAGACATAAGACATTGATGTTCCGGTGTATAGAATTTGTAGGACGATGGTCAATGCTTGATATCTTTGTTGTAACCTTGCTCCAGGCGATTGTTGATTTTGCTCCCTTGACATCTGTAGAGGTTGGGCCAGGAGCGAGATACTTTGCAGGTGTTGTTCTGTTTACCCTGTTTGCTACGGTTAGTTTTGATTTGCGTCTGATTTGGGATGTTTAAATCTGTAAACGGCTTTGCTTTTTTTTGCAGTTTTCACATTTGCCGTGCGCTGTATGCCTGCTTTTAATGTGAGACAGGTGTTGCATACAGACAGATGAGAAGTGTATGTATCTCCTGTGTTTGGTCTTTTGATCTTGCACGGAAATTCCTTTTGACAGTATGCATACCTTGTGAATGCATGTAAACTGTCTTGCATATAGATGCTGCCCCCTTCAGGCATATTTGTTTGTGTTCTGTATGTTTTATCTGTTTTTACCAGGAAAGGATTTATGCGTAAACCAGTTGTAAAAAAGGAACATTTACCATCACCTGTATGGATTTTGCCTGTCCTTGCCCTTATTATTGGTGGATGGCTTCTTTACAAGGCTGTTCGTGATGCCGCTATCCCTATAACAGTGCATTTTGAAAATGCTGAAGGAGTTGTACCAGGCAAGACCAGGGTCGTTTACAAGGGTATTCCTGTTGGCATTGTCAGAAAAATCAATATTGATTCTGATGTTAAAAGTGTCAGCCTTACCATAGAGATAAACAGCAAGGCCAAACATGGTCTTGTAAAAGACACCCTGTTCTGGCTTGTAAAACCGGAGATTTCAGCGGGCAGGATAAAGGGTTTGGAGACACTCTTTTCAGGAACCTATATTGGAATGAGGCCAGGAAGTTCAAATGTGACCTGTGTTGAATTTTATGGCCTTATGGAGCCTCCTTCTGTTCCTGCAGATGCACCGGGACTCCATATAAAACTTAAGGCTGATTCTCTTGGCTCTCTACAGAAGGGGTCCCGGATATATTTTAAAAGCATATCTATAGGTTCTGTACAGGATTATATTCTGGAAAGAGACGGGACTGTTTTTATTAGTGCCTACATTAAGCCAGAATATGTCTATCTTGTAAGGGAATCTTCCCTGTTCTGGAATGCAAGCGGATTGACCCTGACTGGTGATCTGTCCGGATTCAGACTTCATATGGAGACGCTGGCAAGCCTTGTTTATGGAGGAATAGGTCTTTATACTCCTGACCAGAACAGCCCCCTGGCCAAAAATGGAGATATTTTTATACTGCATTCAAGCATTGATAATGCCAGGTTTGGTCTGACTATGTTTTTAAGACTGCCTTCTGCCAAGGGACTGAAAGCCGGTATTTCAAAGCTGATATACAGAGGGATTGAGCTCGGCACAGTAACGGATCTTATGCTTGATAAGAATGAAAGACATACGGTTACGGCAACTATTGTGATAGATCCGATGGCAGATTTTATACTTAGAAAGCATACAAAATTCTGGGTTGTCAAGCCGAGATTTTCGATTACCGGTATTGAACATGCCGAAACACTTATTAAGGGCGCGTACATTACATTAAAGCCCGGCACAGGTGTTTTTTGCAATCATTTTACGGCCAAGGATCAGCCCAATTCTGAAGAGCCCATGGAACCGGGTACTGTTTTAAGGTTACGGGCATCTGATTCAACGTCTCTGTCTGTTGGGGCCCCTGTTCTTTACAGGAGGTTCAGGGTAGGAGAGATAACCGGTTTTGACCTTGATTCCAAGGGCAATGGTATTGTGGCCAATATCCTTGTCTATCAAAGGTATGCTCGTTTCCTGACTCCAGAATCAGTGTTTTTTAAGGTGGGTGGGATAACGGTCAATGCAAATCTGAAAGGAATCAGTGTCAAGGCAGGGACGATCACCTCAATACTGAATGGCGGTGTGGCATTTGTTAATCCTGGAAAGTCAAGGAAATCAGGCCGGTTGCATAATAAAAGGTATAACTTTATTCTCTATGAAAGCTATGAGGATGCCATAAAGGCAGTTCCTGCACTGCAATCACAGGGACGTTTGTTGCATTTCAGGGCGTCAGACCTTAAAAGCATAAGAATTGGTTCTCCTGTGCTTTACAAGAAAGTAGCAGTAGGAGAGATACTTGGATACAGGATTGCAGAAAAGGGAAGGGGAGTTGTTATTGATGTATTTATCAAGGAGAAGTATTTCCATCTTATTAATAGTGCAACCAGATTTTACAATATAAGCGGTATAGACATGAAAGGAGATCTGTCCGGGATACGCATTAAAACCGGTTCCCTTAAAAGTGTCATTGAAGGTGGGGTTGCATTTTTTACGCCTGAAGGGGGCAGGAGAATAGGCGCAGGACACATGTTTTACCTGTATGATGACTACCAGGCAGCTATTGATACAGAGAAGTTGAATTTGACTATCCGGTTGAACAGTGCAGATCATTTTAAAAAGGATATGAGAATACGCTATCGGGGTATGGATATAGGCAGGGTGAAGAATTTGAGATACAGTCCGGAAAAAGGAGTTTTTTTGGGCAATGCATTGGTTGACAGGCAATACAGAAAACTGTTTTGCAGAGGTACAAGGGTATGGATGGTAATGCCTGAAGTCAGTATCTCTGGTATAAAGCATATTGATACAGTTGTTGGAGGATCATATTTTGAGGTTGTTCCTGGTAAAGGTCCCCTGTGTAATGAGATCCTGGCCATGAATTTTCCTCCTGATGTAGAGGATGTAAAAGATGGTCTGAACATTATTCTGGAGACTCCGAGCCTTGGTTCATTAAAAAAGGGTTCATGTGTTTATTATCGTCAGATCAGGATTGGAAGGGTAACAGGTTATGAGCTTTCTCCTACAGCACGGAATGTATGGGTTCATGTGAATATCTTTCCACGGTATTTGCCACTTGTAAGAGATGTAAGCAGGTTCTGGAATGTCAGTGGAATCAGAGTGGATGCAGGTCTTTTTTCAGGCGTCAGGATCAATATGGAGTCCCTTGAGTCAGTTGTTGCAGGCGGAATTGCGATGGCAACCCCTGAAACAGAAGGGGGCAAGGTTTCAGGCCACAGTGTTTCCAATGGATATCATTTTGTTTTGTATGAAAAACCTGAAGATAAATGGCTTGAATGGAGGCCAGTAATTCCGCTTGGAGAAAACAGAAGGCCTGATGGATTTGCAACAAGTCATTAGGGAGGTTTTACAAGGCCGGCTGTTCCTTAGCTTTTCTGGATGACAAGGCCTGTGTTTTGGGGAGGGAATCAGAAGATTATGAAAAAGGCCGTATATATATGGTGTGTTTGAGTTATCCGTCTGAATGGCGGATAAGATCTTCTGTATGCTGATATCCGTTGAAACAGGCCTTGTACGTCCGGGGATGGCAACAGGATATTTTGAAGCTGTTCCGGTTTATATCATGTGTGGTTCAAACAGGATCTTGTGGTCTACAAGATTCATCCTCTTTATCTTGCCCTTTATTTCCTTTTGCTCTCCGAACAGATTGATAAACATCCAGGAGTCGTTTCCCATGTATTTTGCAGTTTCTATGGATTCCATGAACAGTTCTTCCTTATCTCCTTTAATGGTATAGACATTTGCTTCACACATTTCTGATCACCTCCTTTGTCCTTTCTACTGCCTTTTGCACAAGGTGCGGCAAAGGCTCGTCCAGTATTCCTACAATTTCGACCCTTTCCTGACTCAGGGGAATAAGTATTTTTTGGGCAGGGCTTGATATAATTGATTCTGCCATCTTTGCTGTTACCTCTCCAAGCATTGCATTGGCCCAGGTTACAGATATTGGGCCTACAATACAATCTGTCATAAATACCGTATGACAGATTGCATTTTCTCCGCTTGCGCCCCTGTTTGCACCAGCCTTGAGCATGCGGGAGGTAGCTATACCGTTTGTTCCAAGGGCGATTAATTCCACAGTTTCACCGAATGCCTGTTTCATATACTTGATAAGTGTAGCCCCTATACCGCCTCCCTGTCCATCTATAATACAAATCCTTTTTTGCATATAACCTCTTTTTTTATTGTTGAAATATCTTGCATGAATGCTTTTTGAAATTTACGGCATGTTTTGCAAGGCCTGTGTGCAGGCTGACAGGCCTTATTCAGTACCCAAAGATTGATTTGTGGATGGACTAAATACGTTCTGCTGTGATAATATTTTTAAGTTTCTTGATGTTGTTTATGAGATCCTGAATCTGTCTGTTGTTTTGTACGCCAACTGTAAACAGTCCTATCCCCTTGTTGTCTATTGTTGTTTTTACGCTTGCCTGTATGATGTTTATGTCTTTTTGCGCCATTATGGAGCTTATTTCTGCCAATACCCCTTTGCCATCAGAACCTATGACCTTAAGTTTGGCAGGATAAGTCTCTGTTTCCTCGGGATCCCACGATACCTCTATCAGTCTGTCCGGGTCAGTGCCAAGTACATGCGGACAGTCGGGATTATGTATTGTTACTCCCCGGCCTCTTGTTATATATCCTACTACAGGATCGCCCGGTACGGGATGACAGCACTTTGGGAAATGTATCAGCACATCACTTACTCCCCTGATTCTGATCCCTCTGTCTTTTTTTCTCCATTTTATGCGATCAACTGCCTTTCCGACTAATCCCGGCCTCTTTTTTTTCCTGATACCGAGATGTACTTTTATCTGTCCGACAACGTGGCGTAAAGAGATTGTTCCCAGCCCAATCTGGGCCATCAGGTCTTCTGTGGAATTGATGGAGAATTCCTTTGCCACAGACAGGAGTGTATCCTTTTTTATGATACTTTCAAGATTTAAATGATCCTGTTTCAATGTCTTTGCAAGCAGTTCTTTTCCAAGTTTTATGGATTCTTCCCGTTCCTGTGTTCTCAGCCATTGTCTTATGCGGTTCTTTGCCCTTGGTGTACAGACATAAGTTAGCCAGTCTGCACTGGGATGCTGTTTTGGAGAAGTGATGATCTCTACAGTTTCTCCATTCTTCAGTTCATAATGTAACGGGACTATCTTTCCGTTTACCTTTGCACCCATACACCTTTTCCCCACTTCTGAATGAATACTGTATGCAAAATCAATGGGCGTGGCTCCCTTTGGCAGGGATTTTACCTCTCCTGTTGGTGTAAAGATGTAAACGTGGTTGGGAAAAAGATCCAGGCGAACACTTTCCATAAACTCCGTTGGGTCTTTAAGGTTTCTCTGCCATTCCAGAAGCTGCCTCAGCCATGAGAACTGTTCTGCTTCTGTCTTGCTTGCAATCCCTCCTTCCTTGTATTTCCAGTGTGCGGCAATTCCCTCTTCCGCAATTTTGTCCATCTCCCATGTCCGTATCTGAACCTCCATACGTTGTCCAACAGGACCAATAACGGTCGTATGTAGTGACTGGTACATGTTCTCTTTAGGGACGGATATGTAGTCCTTGAATCTTAAAGGGACCTGTTTCCACATTGAATGTATGATTCCAAGGGCAGCGTAGCATTCTTTTACACTCTGCACTATGACACGGAAGGCAAGGACATCGTATACCTGACCGGGAGACAGGTTTTGTGTGATCATTTTTTTGTAAATACTGTAAAGATGTTTGTGTCGTCCTTTTATTGTGGCCTCTATTCCTGCCTCCCCCAATTTCCGGGAAAGCATATCGGTCACATTTTTTATGAACTCTGCTCTTTCACTTCGTCTTTGTGCAACCTCTGCATTGACTTTTTTGTAGGATTCCGGATCAAGGTAGTAAAAACATAGATCTTCCAGGTTTGATCTTAGCCAGAAAATACCCATTCGGCCGGCAATAGGGGCATAGATATCGAGTGTTTCCTTGGCAATACGCTTCTGTTTTTCTTCAGACTGAAAGCCCAATGTCCTCATATTGTGTAAACGATCCGCCAGTTTTACCATGATAACCCGTATATCCGAGGCCATGGCAAGGATCATTTTGCGGATGTTTTCTGCCTGTCTCTGTTCGTGGCTGGCAAATTCTATCCGGCCTATTTTTGTAACACCTTCTACAATATTGGCGGTTTCTTCTCCAAACAGCCGTGTTATTTCATCGTTGGTGGCATAGGTGTCCTCTATTGTATCATGGAGAAGTCCCGCAGCAATGCATACTACATCCATCTTCATACGGGCAAGTATGTTGGCCACTTCAAGGGGATGTGACAGGTACGGTTCCCCGGAGAGTCGTATCTGCCCCTTATGTGCTCTTGCAGAATAGACATAGGCCTTTTCTATCAGTTCCACATTGGCATTGGGATGATATTCACATACTTTTGAGGTTATGTCGTTCAGTCTGATCATAACAATTCAGGATCTGCAGAAGATGTTTTATGATATAGATCTTTGACAGTCTCTTGTATAAAAGAAGGGCACATGTTGACAGAAAGTGTTTTTACCTCTTTCTTGTTACGTAATTTAATCTCTACTGTTCCTTTTTTTATTCCCTTGACTCCCACAGTGATACGGACAGGAATACCAATAAGATCAGCATCTTTGAACTTTACACCTGGCCGTTCATCCCTGTCGTCTAAAATAACGTCAATCCCCTGTTCAATCAAATCCTCATAAATTGTCTGTGCTGCCTTGCTGACAGACGGATCATGTATCTGCAATGGCAGAATAATCACCTCAAAGGGGGCAATGGAAACAGGCAGGATAATGCCGTCTTTGTCATTATTCTGTTCGATTGCCGCTGCAAGGCACCTCCCCACACCTATGCCATAGCACCCCATGATACAGGGTCTTTCATTGCCCTTTTCATCAAGAAACAATGCTTTCATTGCCTTGCTGTATTTTGTGCCCAGCTTGAATATATGACCAACTTCAATACCCCTCAAAAAACGAATGCTGTCCCCACATTTTGGGCATTTGTCCTTTGGGGTAATGAAACGCAGATCTCCAAACCTGTCTACATGAAAGTCTCTGTCAAGGTTTACGTTTTTAAGGTGGAGATCCTTTTTGTTGCCGCCTGTGACAAAATTAACCATATTTTTGACTGCCATGTCAGCCACTATCCTGATCTTCAGGTTCACCGGCCCGGCAAAACCCACAGGAGCATTGGTTATATCCATGACCGTTTTTTCATTTGCAAATTCTACTGACCTGGCGCCAAGAAGGTTTTTGAGCTTGATCTCATTAAGGTCATGATCTCCCCTGATCAGGACAGCGACTGTTTCTTGGTCTGATTTGACAATCAGGGTTTTTACAAGTCTGTCTGGAGGTATATCTAAAAGGGCTGTTACCTCTTCAATTGTTTTTGCATCCGGTGTTGCTATTTCTTCTATGGGAGCCATCCCGATGTCTGGCACAGGGATTGTATCTTCTGTTTTTATTTCCGCTTTTTCAAGATTTGCAGCATAGTTGCATGAACAGCAGGCTATGATCTGATCTTCACCTGTATCTGCGAGGACCATAAATTCATGGGAATAGCTTCCTCCGATAGTGCCGGAATCTGCCTCTACTGCCCTGAAATCAAGGCCGCAACGTTCAAATATTCTGCAATAGGCCCTTTTCATCTGCTCGTAACTATGATTGGCGCCATTCTCATCTGTATCGAAACTGTATGCGTCTTTCATGATAAACTCACGGCATCGCATCATGCCGAATCTGGGACGTGTTTCATCCCTGAACTTGGTCTGTATCTGATAAAAGTTTACAGGCAGTTGTCTGTAAGAGTGGATTTCATTTCGTACAAGATCTGTTATAATCTCTTCATGGGTTGGGCCAAGACATGCTTCATGGTCATGTCGATCCCTGAATCTTAACAGTTCCCGTCCGTAATAATCCCATCTTCCGCTTTCCTTCCATAGCTCTGCCGGCTGAACCGCGGGCATAAGGAGTTCTATGGCACCGGCACGATTCATTTCCTCTCTTATGATTTTCTCTATCTTTCTTATACACCTGAGACCTATAGGCAAAATGGTATATATTCCCGAGGTCAGCTTTCTTATCATTCCGGCTCTTAACATAAGTTGATGGCTTACTATCTCTGCTTCTGATGGGATTTCCTTATGTGTAGGTATAAAAAATTCTGAAAATTTCATAGGTTAAAGTTCTCCAAAGATATAATTTAAAATCATGTTTTTTAGAAAACAACATGTTCCGCCTTTTGGGTGTCAGGTTCTGGTATCCGGGTGAATGAATTTTTTTACCTCTTCTACAATGACCTTTTCAAGGTCCTTTTCCGGCACCTTTTTCACAACCCTGCCGTTACGGAAAAATATTCCCTTGCCTTTTCCGCCTGCAATGCCAAGGTCGGCCTCTTTTGCTTCTCCGGGCCCGTTAACAACGCAACCCATGATTGCCACCTTTGGTGATTCCGTAATGTCGGACAGGGCCTTATCGACACTGTCTACGAGACTGAAAAGGTCTATCTGGCATCTTCCGCATGTGGGGCAGGATATTATTTCAACCCCCCTGTGTCTGATATCCAGTGCCCTCAGTATTTCATAGGCAACCTTGACCTCTTCAACAGGATCTCTTGTAAGGGAGACCCGAAAGGTGTCTCCAATACCCTTGGCAAGAAGGAAACCTATACCGAGGGTATTTTTTACAGTACCGGGAATCAGGGTGCCTGCCTCTGTGACTCCAAGGTGCAAGGGATAGTCCACCTTTTCACTTAACAGTTCATAGGCCCTTATTGTATTTATTACATTGGATGACTTTAAGGATATCTTGATCTTGTCAAAGCCTTTGGACTCCAGTATCCCTACATGAATCAATGCGCTTTCCACCATTGCCTCAGGGGATGGGTACCCATATTTTGCAAGTATGTCCTTTTGCAGGGAACCTGCGTTAACGCCTATTCGAATGGGTACTCCCCTGTCTGAAGCGGCCCTGACAACCTTTTCGACTGCCTGTTGACTGCCGATATTGCCGGGATTAATCCTCAGCCCATCTGCATTTCCTTCCAGGACCTTCAGTGCAAGACGGTGATCAAAATGGATATCAGCTACAAGAGGAACCTCTACCCGGGCCCTTATCTTCTTAAAGGCATTTGCGGCATCTTCATCAGGAATGGCAAGACGCACTATTTCACAACCGTATCTTGCAAGGCTTTTGATCTGGTTAACAGTCGATTGAATATCCCTGGTATCTGTATTGGTCATTGACTGTACGGCAACAGGTGCTCCATCTCCTATTGGTACTTTGCCTATATATATTCTGCGTGTGACTCTTCTTTTATGCAAGCTGAACATGTTTTGACAATCTCCATAAAAAACAAGGTATTGTAATATCCTTATTGTTATTGCCTGACCGGAAACCTGGCATTGTGCAGACCGGCATGGCCGGATCCAGGATGTTCTGTCTGCCTTTGGACATAAAAATACGGTCAGGGTTCAGGATATGCTTCCGTGTATATTCTGCAATGAAAATTGATTTGATGACAATATTGTGATCTGTGATATCTTGTGCAGCCGATCATTTTTTTATTGGAAGTGGCTAATACAAAAACATCGGTTTCCCGCCCACATGCATGACCTTTGGGCGGTACTCTTCTATATCGTACAGTTCCCTTATATCAACACGCTTTTGTCCTGTAGTTACTGTGCTGACAGGTATGTCGGTATATTTGCCGCCATTTAGAGCGACAAGACGGCCAAAGGTATCTTTTACAAAAAGATCAATGGCCATATTTGCATAGTTGAATGCCACCATGAGATCAAGGGAGTCAGGGGCGCCACTTCTCATAAGATAGGATATCCTCTGGATCAGGACATTTTCCCCTGTCAACTCTTTCAGAATCAAACCGGTCTCTTCTCCTATACCTCCAAGCCGTCTGTGGCCGAAGGCATCTCTTTCACCTGACATTATCATCTCCCCTCCGACCATTTTTGCCCCCTCAGATATGGTAATCATGGCATAATTTTTCGGGTTCGATTTTTTGTCTTTCATAATCAGGTCTGCAAGTCTCTGTGGATCAAAAGGCACCTCGGATATTACAGCCCTGTCTGCGCCAGCAAGATATGCAGAAATAAGCGATGTTTCACCGCAGTAACGGCCAAACAGTTCTATAACAGCGATACGTTCGTGGGAACCGGTGCATGTTCTAAGTGCATGTATGAAACCAACACCCCTTGTTACTGCAGTAGAAAAGCCAATACAGTAGTCTGTACCGAATACATCATTATCCATGGTCTTTGGTATTGCAATTACCGGAAAGCCCTCTCTGTGTAATCTGTCTGCAAAACTCAGGGTATCATCTCCTCCTATTGGAATGATGGTATCAATGTTCAACGCCTCCAGATTTTTAAGAACATGGGGTGTAAAGTCCTTGACCTCATCCTTGTCTTTAAAAGAGTCTTTTAGGAAATCAGGGGCGTATTTGATTGTTACTGAACTCGGATTTGTTCTTGAGGTATGGAGATATGTCCCTCCATAACGGTCAATGGTACGGACAACAGCAGGATTCAGTTCCTCGACAAGGCCTTGGGATTTTTCCGGATCATCACTGTTGTAATCCAGGATGCCTGCCCATCCCCGTCTTATTCCAAGACACCTTATCCCCTCTTCATGTGCCCTGCATACCAGTGTCTTTATACAGGCATTCAAGCCAGGGACGTCTCCACCGCCGGTCAGTATTGCAATTGTCGGTTTTTTGATGGATGCTTCTGTCATAATATTGTCCTCCTTGTCATTATTTCTGACTGCAAACCGTTTTTGCCGACACTGAACATTGCTGCTTTGACTCTGTCAAGCCGAACTGTTCTGCATGATCGGTTGCTTGTCTGCTTGACCGTTGTGTCTGATTGATATGTGCAGGGGTTTTTTTGCCCATAGCCAATAATACATATCCTGGGGTTTACCAGACGTAGAAAGTCTGCTCTGTTAAACAGGCTGTTTTTGGCGCAGGGTAGAGACAGAACAGAACTTGTAAGCATGTGTCTGCATTTGTGAAGAAAAGTTCTTGCTTTACGGCTGGTCCCCGGATGTCTTGCAGGGAAAAGAAAGGATATGCCCATAAAAGACAATCTTGAGGCAAACAGAGCAGGCGCAGGATTTGTTGATCCCGATTTTCCAGTTTTTTTAAGATAATATATCTGTTCAATTTTAACACCGTTTATTTCTCTGGTACAGTACAAATACCCTGAATTGTCTTTTTTGATTGTATGTAATTCTGTCTCTTTTGAAAAGGGCGACAGGTTACTGTTTTTACCATTACATAAAAATTTCCGGGCATGAAAGGTCCTTGCAATAAAATCCGGACTGTTTTGATTTCCGGCTTTGGTGCAGTCTGTCAGTATATAATCAATCCTCAGTATCTTTGAATGCCAGAGAAAGGGGGCGACAACCATCCTTTCTGTGTTAAAGGATCGTTTTCGATGCGTTGTTTCATTTATTATCATCCTCTTGCCGAATGGAAATTCCACCAGTGCAATATTTTGATGCCCTGCATTTATGAAGGTTACAAAAAGATCACGATTGAATTGTGTTCTGTTAATCCAGTAAGAGATATCTGCAATAGAAAGGCCTATGACAATTAAAAATAATATTTGTGCCCAAATATGTTTCCTGAAGAAAAAAACTGAAGATACAAGCATATAAAATAGCAGTATTTCAAAGATGTCAGGTGTAATAACCCATAGGCTTGCCCATGAAAAATGTGCCCAGAAATTTATCAGCCGTATCATTAAATGCAGGCCTGCCGCACTCAGGTGAAAAAGATAGGATGCGGCGTAATGAGAGAACAGGAGTGTGGTTGTGCCTAACAGGGCAAAAGGCAGAATCCACAGGCCTAAAATCGGCACGGCACAGAGGTTGGCCGGGATTGAGACCAGGGATATGCGATGAAAATAAAAAGCTGTCAGTGGGAGCAGGAAAAAGGTGGCGCACAGACTTGCAGCAAAGAGCCCTGTTACATAGTATAATACTCCTGCAAGCCATTTGTGTACAGAATGAAATTGTCCCTCTTTTTCCCTGAAAACAGATATCTTCTTTACAAAAGGCGGTACCAACCACAGGATTCCAATCACGGCGCAGAATGACAGCTGAAACGATATATTGAACAGGGCTCCGGGATTTGTTGCAAGGATTATGATTCCTGCAAGGGCAACATTGGAGGCAATATCTTTTTCTCTGCCCAGGATTATGGACAAGAGAAAAACCATGACCATTATCATGGCCCTCTCGGTTGATATGCCAAATCCGGCGATCAGGCTGTATATTGCTACCGGGACAGAGGTCATGATAGCAGCTGCCTTTTTTATGTTCCAGGCGAGCATCAGGGTGTATGAAAGGGAGAGGAGTTTCTTGAAGACAAAAAAACACGTCCAGGCAACAAGGCCGATATGCAGGCCTGAAATTGCAAGCAGATGCCCAAGGCCGGTTCTGTTGAAATTTTTCCTTATATCACGGGGAATATGTTGCTGTTCTCCGAGGATCAGGGCATAAAAAAGAGGGGCGTCTTTTTTGTCAAGATTTTCTGTTATGAGTCTTGCAATAGGGGTTCTTAGGTGTTTTGTTATAACAGACAAGAAAGAGAGGTCGCCTTGTCCTGTGAAAATGATATGCCTTCCATTATATACGTATGCGGCACAGAAGTAACCCTTTGCCTTCATTGCAGCCCTGTAATTGTATGCCCCTGGAGTTTTGGGATTTGCAAATGGTTTCAGGTAGGCGGAAAAACGTATTCTGTCACCAATATCTATTTTGGGCAGGTTGTTGCAGACCTTTACATAAACAGTCTTTTTTTCCTTAAACCATTTGTTGGCCACCTTTATCTTGTCTGTTCTGACTGCCATACGTATCATGTTTTGCATACGTTGAACAGGGCGGACAACTGTCCCTTCAATTATAACACGTTGGTGGTTTGCAGAGAGGTCTGACAGGAGGGAAGGGGCGCGGTGCATCTGATCCAACAGTATGGCTGACAGAAAAAATACGGCTGACAGAAAATAAAGTTGCGGGTTTCGGTGTGCAAGAAGAAAAAGAAGCAAGATGCCGGATACAACTGTCAGGCAAACAGGATAGTGGTTTGGCAGAAGAAGGCTGCGATCAGCAAGTATGCCTGCAGTAAAGGACAGGAGAAACCATATAAGCGGTCTTTTGTATATGATAGGCGTATCTTTTGTTGTAGGCATACAATGCTCCTGAAAACCTTGATTCTGCCGGTTCAAATGCAATTTATGCGGTGCATGCCTGTGTCAGATTATTTCCGTATCATTCAATGAATGGGAAAAACAGTGGTGTCCCTCCAGGGTAGGCCCTGAAATATAGTGCATTAATCAGCACTTGCGTCAGGAGCACCCTTTTCTTTTTATTTGGCGGGTACCTTTTCCCTCCATATGGAGGCCCCAAGACTTGCAAATTTTTTTTCTAAGGATTCATATCCCCTGTCAAGATGATATATGCGGTGGACATCTGTGAGTCCTCCTTCTGCTGCAAGTCCTGCAAGAACGAGGCAGGCGCTGGCCCTGAGGTCTGTAGCCATAACCGGAGCGGCAACAAGGTGTTTCTTTCCCCGGACAAGTGCCTGGGCACCGTTTATTTCAATGTCTGCCCCCATTCTTTTCAGTTCACTTACGTGCATGAACCTGTTCTCAAAAACAGTCTCCCTTACCATGCTCCAGCCTTTTGCTATGCACATAAGGGCCATAAACTGTGCCTGCAGGTCTGTTGGAAAGCCCGGATACGGCAATGTCCTTATATCCACGCTTTCAACGGTTGCGGAACCTTTAACATGTATATCATGATCCGAGACCTTGATTTCTGCGCCAACGGATTCAAGTTTCTCAATGAGTGCTCCAAGGTGTTCGGGACGGCATTCTGTAATCTTTACATCCCCTTTGGTTATGACTGTTGCGATCATGAATGTTCCGGTCTCAATCCGGTCAGGGATAACAGTGTGCTCAGATGGGGACAGTTCCTTTACCCCTTCAATTGTTATGATATCTGTGCCATCTCCCTCTATATGGGCGCCCATACTGCGTAACATGTCGGCAAGGTCTGTGATTTCCGGCTCTTTTGCTGCGTTTTTCAGAATGGTAAGTCCTTCTGCCTTTGTTGCTGCCATCATGATGTTTTCCGTGCCGGTTACTGTGGGGGTATCAAAAAACACCTCGGTGCCCTTCAGGCAGTCAGCTCGTGCATTGATATAACCATGTTCCAGTGTTATATCTGCACCCATGGCAGACAGGGCCTTGAGATGCAGATTGACAGGCCGTGCGCCTATTGCACATCCGCCAGGAAGGGATATCCTTGCCATGCCGTATCGGGCCAGCAGGGGCCCAAGTAACAGGATGGATGCCCTCATGGTTTTTACCATATCATACGGTGCCTCATGGCATCTTATGTCAGAGGAATCTACATACAGGCCGTTTTCTGTATCTTTAAACAGCACGCCCAGTCTGGCCATAATCCCTTTTATGGTTTCTATATCTCTCAGCTTTGGAACATTGGAGATATGATGTATGCCACCTGTCAAAAGGCATGCGGCAATATCAGGGAGGGCGGCATTTTTTGCGCCTCCTGCAGCGATCTGCCCTTTCAGGGGCTTGCCTCCTTCAATAACTATTTTATCCATAGATTCAGACCTGATAAATTTGACAGTCGATCATTATAAACGGTTGTATCATTGGCTGTGGAAAACTGCTATAAAGATTGTCATGAAAGTTTTGTCCTGTGAGGCTGTCAGGAATGACTGCGTGCCATAAGGATAACTGATATGCCAACAAGCGCAGCGCCTCCTACAGTGAACATGTCGGGAGGTGCATGCCAGAATAACAGTTCCCACGCAGTAGAAAAGATTACGCTTGTGTAACCTGCCACCATCACTATTGTTGTTTTGGAAAATCTTATTGCCTCGGTCATGAGCCATTGTGCAAGCAGGGAAAGAAGAGTAATGACAGTAATGATGAATATCTGTTCTTTTGCAGGAAAAATAAAAGACGGAATTACAAATGGAGTTGAACATATTGTTGAGACCAGCATAAAATAGAATATTATACATACAGAGGAGACTGATTTTGTAGTATGTTTAATCAAAACCGCACTTGTTGCGGCAAAAAACACTCCCATGACACATGAAAGGGAAACTGTGTCTATATTCATTTCTGCCATTGTTCTGTTAGGCTTCATTAAGAGCAGTATTCCTATAAAGGATATTAGTACAAGACGCAACTCTTTTGATGTCAGTCTTTCTTTTAGGAAAAAGTGAGCAAGTATCATGACAACAAAAGGTCTTGTTTGCATTATAACCGATACCTTTGTAAGATGCACCTTTGTAATGGCATAGTAAAAAAGGGAAAATGCGCAAAATCCGCTCAGCCCCCTCAAAACCAGAAAATGTTTTTGATCTGTTGCAAGACACGTGTCATGATGAAAGGCGGCAGGTAAGATTATTACAAGAGAAAAAAGGCTTCTTAAAAAGACTATTTCCATTGCCGGAATTTCCTGACCAAGATCTTTTACCAGTGCGCCCAGTACACTGAATACGAAACTTGCACACATCATCAGGACTACTCCGTTTTGCATTATTTTGTTTTCTGTGTTACCTTTTTTACTGTTTTTCATGACAGATTATCGCTTGACAGGCTTGCAGAAAGACGAAAACATGAGGTTGTTAGACCTTTGCATAATGTTGAATTTTGTTCAAGTTTTGTTTAGGGAGGATGGTAAGGATTTTAACATCAGACCTTGAATGTTTTATCAAGGTTCATCTTTGTGAAACATTCTCTGTAGATTCAGGCGCCTTGTTTTTTAAGGGCCCTTAAGCCTCTGTTTTTAGATGCTCTTATCTTGCAGCAAGCTTGCGAACAGAAATAAAGGAGTTCAAAACAAATGGGTTATAAAGATCACATAGCAGGCCAGATTCTTGCGTCTCATCTTGAAGAAGGGAACCTTGTTCCGGGAGAAGAGATAGGGATAAGGATTGATCAGACTCTTACCCAGGATGCAACAGGTACCATGGTTTACCTGGAATTTATTTCCATGGGGGTTGGGAAGATAAGGACAGAGAGATCAGTTTCCTATGTTGACCACAATACTTTGCAGGCAGCATGGGAAAATGCTGATGATCATCAGTTCCTGAGAACAGCGGCTGCAAAGTACGGGGCATATTTTTCCAGACCAGGAAACGGGATATGCCATCAGGTTCATCTGGAACGGTTTGGCAAACCATCAAAAACGCTTCTCGGCTCGGATAGCCACACCCCTACCGGTGGAGGTTTGGGGATGCTTGCCATGGGCGCAGGTGGCATGGATGTGGCCCTGTCCATGGCAGGAGGCCTGTTTTATATGACGGTACCTTCAGTTACGCTGGTCAGGTTGACAGGGAAACTGTCTCCATTTGTCGGAGCCAAGGATGTAATCCTTGATCTGCTCAAACGGCTTGGCGTAAAAGGAGGCCTTGGGAAAATTATTGAATATGGCGGGCCTGGGGTAAAGTCATTAACTGTTCCTGAAAGGGCTACAATTACAAACATGGGTGCAGAGCTTGGAGCGTGGACTTCTGTTTTTCCTTCTGATGAAATCACCAGGTCATTTCTTGCTGCGCAGGGACGGGAGACAGACTGGGTTAAAATAGAGGCAAGGGATAATGCCAGGTATGATGATGAAATAGAGATAGATCTTTCCTCTCTTGAACCCCTGGTTGCCTGCCCGTCAAGCCCTGACAATGTAAAGAGGGTTTCCTCTCTTGAGAATGTCAAGGTGGATCAGGTGGCTATAGGAAGCTGTACCAATTCCTCCTACAGGGATATGAGGCTTGTTGCAGGACTTTTAAAGGGCCGTAAGGTGCATCCTGATGTAAGTCTTGTGATCTCACCGGGTTCACGGCAGGTTTTGGCAATGCTTGCAGAAGATGGCAGCCTGTCAGATATGATTAATGCAGGGGCAAGGATGCTTGAGGTGGCATGCGGGCCGTGTATTGGTATGGGACAGGCGCCTCCGTCAGGAGGGGTCAGTGTCCGCACGTTTAACAGAAACTTTGAAGGCAGGAGTGGCACCCCGGATGCAAAACTGTATCTTGCAGGGCCGCAGGTAGCTGTTGCTACCGCAATAACAGGGCATCTCTGTCATCCGTCCATATTTGCCGACATTCCTGAGGTTAAAGAGCCTGACACCTTTTTTACAGATGATTCCATGATTATACCGCCTCCGGCCAGCACCGGGGATATTGTTGTACGCATGGGACCCAATATAAAACCTCTTCCAGAATTTTCTCCTCTTGCGGACTCGATGGATATAGAAGTTTTACTCAAGGCAGGCAACAACATAACAACAGATGATATTTTGCCGGGCGGCGCCAGGGTTTTGCCTCTGCGTTCAAATCTTCCTGCAATATCAGAATATGTTTACGCCCTGCTTTCGCCTGGTTTTGCAAAAAGGGCAAAACAGTCCGGTTCCTTTGCCATTGTTGGTGGAGAAAACTACGGTCAGGGGTCAAGTAGGGAACATGCAGCTCTTGCTCCGCGTTACCTGGGCCTTAAGGCGGTGCTGGCACTGTCATTTGCAAGGCTCCACAGGGCAAATCTGATAAACTTCGGGGTGTTGCCCATAATCATTGATTCTGAAACCTATGCATTTGTAAGGGAAGGTGATAAGATCAGGTTTGAGAACCTTGTTGCAGCGGTATCCAGCTCAGATGAAGTTGTCTTTACTGTCAATGATGTGGAATACAGGGCCGGAATTGTGTTGTCTGAAAGAGAGAGAACCATAATATTGAAGGGGGGGGCACTTAATCTTTATCAATAGGAAAGCCCTTCCGAGCCTGGCGATTATGTACAGCCCGTTTGCAACTCTATTTTCTGGATATAACGGGATGTTCATATGCCTTTTTGCAAAGGGAATATTGATCTATGGAAGACATGCTGCCTTCTGATACAACAGGATTTTCAAGGACAAGGGGCCTTTTTATTGTTTTTACCGGTCACGGAAAGGGCAAGACTACTGCAGCCTTGGGCATGACCATGCGGGCCGCTGGTCATGGTATGAAGATATGTTTTATCCAGTTTATCAAGGGGTCGTGGAGGTATGGAGAGTTAGATGCGATCAAACGTTTTTCTGATTGTGTCGACTTTTACGTGATGGGCAGAGGCTTTACATGGAAATCCAAGGATATTGAAAAAGACAGGGCTGCAGCACGCAAGGCCTGGGATTTTGCTGTGGAAGTCATCAATTCCGGAAAATATGCAATGGTGGTTTTAGATGAATTTACCTACCTGCCGTTGTATGAAATTGTTAATGTTGATGAATGTACAGAGGTTTTTAGGAGCAGGCCTGAAGATTTGCATATTGTTATTACAGGTCGTAATGCCTTGCCGGAGATTATAGATCAGGCGGATCTGGTTACTGAGATGAGAATGCTCAAACATCCCTTGGACAATGGGGTAAAGGCCCAGCGTGGAATAGAATTCTGATGGGTTTTATTTCCCCTTGCATTGATTCGGACATTTTTCTGGTTTGCCTGGTTTGTTTTTATCTATGGATGATCCTTTTACACAATACCGGTGTCAATTACGGGATACTTTGTGGGACGGGACGTGTATACGCCTCTGTATAACGCATTGATTTTCTTGATCTTGTATAAAATATCTCATTTTTTTGCTGGAAACTTGCTGGTGTCTACGGTCTGTTTATGGATAGGCACTGTCCTGTTATGCTCTTAAGCTTTATGTCTTTTTTGCCGTAGAAACAGATGTATATTGTTATGAAAATCAGGCTGCGATTTTCAGGACGTGGGTGGCTGGAATGTTCTGAATCTGGTTATGTCAGTTGGGGTTAAAATTAACCATTTTAGATATAAGGAGGCTTTAGTCATGTCATCAGGAAAAGGCAAGGTTTATGCAGATTTTGAAAAGGCTCTTCAAGTAGGACGTCCACCTAATATTGTTAAGCGTTTTCCCAATTCGAGGGCATTGATTGTAAGCGGCAAGGTAATAGACCGGGCCTTGAGAAAAAAAGGTAAGGCCATGACTATTGCAGCCAATGGGCGCAATAATTTTATTATTCGTGGTGTCCTTATGGCAGCTCAGCGTGCTAATGCCGCTGTTATTTTGGAGATCGCAAAATCTGAGGGTGGAGCAGAGGCATACTGTGCTACAAATTTCTGGAATCTTGCAATGCAGGCAGATACCATTATGAATGAATTGGGGATAACTGTTCCTGTTGCCATCCATGCGGATCATTATGCCATTAAAGGGCAGGAGGACATAAAGACAGGAAAGATCGAGATTCCGTCCATTTTTGATGCAGGAATTACTTCCATTGCCATTGATGCTTCCCACCTGCCTGACGATGAAAATCTGCTGGCAAATCTGGAATTGAATCCTTTTATACCAAAATGGGCAGGTTTTGAGACAGAAGTAGGGGAGATAAAAGGTAAAGCAGGTCTTTCCACTGTGGAGGAGGCGCTTTTTTTAATACAGGGCCTCAATGCCCATGGCATATTCCCGGACTGGATTGCATTGAACAATGGGACTACCCATGGCATTGAACAAAGTGATGCCGGTATTCAGGTGCCGTTGACAGCCGAGATACACAGGGCCCTGGAAAAATACAAGGTCTCTGGTGCACAGCATGGAACTTCCGGCAATAATTCAGACAGGTTGAGAAGGATTGCAGAAGAAACCCATACCACCAAGGCCAATGTTGCCACAGCCCTTCAGATGATATCTTGGGGGGTAAAGGTAAATGACTATGGTAATGCCGTACTGGATGATAATGGAGATTTCATAAAACTGCCGGACAAGGGCATGACCGATGAACAATGGGCCGAAATGGTGGCATATGCAAAAGAACGTGGAATATCAGGCGGAAACTACAAAAAATTAAACCTGCCCTTTGAGAACAAGCTGTTGCGTCAGCCGGCAGAAATAAGGGACAGGATGGCAAAGGGTGTTGAGGAATTTGTTTACGGACTCCTTGTTGATGTTTTTAATGCTACTGATACGGCGCCACTTGGTGTTGAGGCTATTCTTGAAACCGGGTCCTATGATCTTGGACCAAAGGCAGAGCGTATGGAAGATCCCTCTGAATGGACCACTGAAAAGATAAGAGAGCGTGCCAGCAAGATGGATACAGACAAAGGTCCCAGTGGGGATTTTGATGACTGATAACCGCATGGGGCGATTATGAACACCCGGGAAGATTCTTTTGTCCACGTAAAGGATATAAAAGACGGCCAGAGAGTAAAGGGTCTTTTTCTTGTTAAGGAAAAAAGGGTTTCAAGGACAAGAAACGGGAAACCTTTTGTTGCCATGATTCTTGCTGACAATACTGGCCGGATAGATGCGAAGATATGGGATAATGCAAATGGTCTCTCTCCTCTGTTTGAGGAGGGAGATATCATTGAAGTTGCAGGTATCGCAAACCTGTACAAAGGACAGGTGCAGTTAAGTATTCCCTGGCTTAAACGTGTGCCTGAAGAAGAGATAGATCCTTTGATGTTTGTGGAATCAACATCCACAGATCCGGCAATACTTGTTTCTGATCTGAAGGATTGTCTGTCGGTCATTAAAAACGTTCATCTTGCAGAACTTGTTCGTGCCTTTACAGATGATCCTCTGTTTATGGACAGATTTAAAAAGGCCCCTGCTGCCAAAAAGTTCCATCATAACTATTTGGGGGGGCTGTTGGAACATACCTTGTCTGTATGTCGGCTGGCCCTTATGATTACCTCTCATTATCCTGAATTGGATCATGACCTTTTGATTGCTGCGGCATTTTTGCATGACATAGGAAAAATAAGGGAATTGGATGCAGGTCTTGGGGGAGATTATACTGATGAAGGCAGGTTAATAGGTCATATAGTGTCAGGGATTTCCATGCTGGATGAAAGGATTTCTCTTGTAGATGATTTTCCTGTTGACCTGACGTTAAAATTAAAACATCTGATACTCAGTCACCATGGGCAGGTTGAATTTGGTTCGCCAAAGAGGCCCAAGTTTTTGGAGGCCTTTGCACTGAATCTGATTGATGATCTGGATGCGAAGATAAACGGATTGGGACGGTTTATAAAAAAAGATCAGCATGAAGGATCATGGACTGATTTTAACCGTTTGTTTGGAAGATATCTGTATAAGGACTGAGAGTCAAGTGTTTGAAAATTCTTTTTTTACTGCTTGATTCTAAGGTTTCTGTATCAATTGCCTATCGCACAATCTGACGTGAAGAAAGATCCATTATAATATCCCGAGATACAACCATCCCTCTCATAGGTCCACACATAAGTAATATCGGCACTCTATACCCTGTTTGCACCTTTAACATCAAACTGGCGGTCAACGGTAATTCCCCTGGAAAAACAGAAGTGTTCAAAAGCAAAATTCTCCTGTTCTTGAACATCCTCAAACAGGTCGAAGCCGGTGTTCCGGTTCCCGCATTATGCTGTAAGCATGGCATGAGTACCATGATATGTATATGGTGCCATCTTTTCTGTTTGCAAATAAGTTTGCAGGCAAATATCTGCCTTGAAATACTCTATAAGAAAAAATTTTTCATATGTCTGTTATGATTTTTTTGCCTTCTGCAAAGGTGTCAGTAGGTTACTGAGGGAAAAAGAGACCTGTCTGTATGGGGGAGAAACATGGCTGCCACATATTCATCCATAAAAGGCTGATATGTTGACAGGTCGATATTAGTCATTCCTCTTGCTATGTGATGTGTGTTTTCAAAGGCGCTGGCAGCAAGAATGGCCATTCTTGCTCCTATGAGTGAGCTGTTCCCTACAAATTTTATTCTATCAGGACTAATATCCGGTAACAGGCCTATACCTATTGCATGTGGGATGTTAAGATAGTTGCCAAAACCTCCTGCAACGTAAAAGGTGTCTATGTCTTCAAACTTCAACTGGACATAATCTACAAGAGATTTGATAGCAGCAAACATGGCGCCTTTTGAGCGAATCAGATTGCCTATGTCTGATTCGGTAATAATGATAGGTTTTTTTGCTTCTGTTTTTTCCGGATATTCCACAATAAATCCTTTTTCGCCTTCCAGTGTTACAATTCTGTCTTTAATACTGCTGTTGTCTATATTGTCATTAAATTTTCCGTTTCCAAGAATAATCCTGTTTCTTGCCAGTTCATATATACAGTCAATAAGGCCTGAACCACACAGCCCTCTTGGTTTTGCCTTGCCGATAGTTTTGTAAGTTACAGCGCTGCCTTCTATAACAATTTGTTCTATAGCTCCTCTTGTGGCTCTCATTCCGCAATTCATCCCCCCTCCTTCAAAGGCAGGTCCTGCAGAGGCAGAACAGCATACCAGCCATTCATTGTTTCCGAGTGCAATTTCGCCGTTTGTGCCTACATCTATCAGAATCCTTATTTTTGGTTGTGATGCAATACCGCATGCCAACACACCTGCTACGATGTCTCCCCCTACATAACTTGCAACCCCGGGGATTACTTCAAGTATTCCTTCAGGATTTATATCAATACCGAGATCCTTTGCTGATATCTGAGGGAAATCGTTTGCCGTGGGAACATATGGGTCCAGGCGGATATAACATGGTCTGAGGGCCAGGAGGAGGTGAGACATGGTAGTATTGCCTGCGGCAACAATTGCGGTAATATCATTACGGTCTATCCTGTTTTCATCTGTCAGGGTTTTTATAAGGTTGTTAATGTTTTTTATTACAGCCTCATGGAGGGGGTTTAGTCCCTCTTCTTTGCCGCAGACATAAATAATGCGGGAAATAACGTCTTCACCATAATGTGCCTGCAGATTATGGCTTCCTGCCACTCCAATAATCCTGCCTGACTGCATATCTATAAGATTGGCTACTACCGTAGTGGTTCCTATGTCAACTGCTACTCCATAGTGGTTTTGTGTTGTATCTCCTCCTTCAACCTGGAGTATCTTGCATATACTGTAGTGTATGGCAATGGTTACAGTTACTTTCCAGTCATTATCTCTTAGAGAGGATGCCAGTTGTTGCAGGCATCTGAAAGACACGTCAAATCTTCTGTAATCGGTCTTTTGTCTGAGAGCTCGCTTTACCCTGTCAATATCTGTTATATTGTCTTCCAATGTCGGGGCAGGGAGATCAAGATATATCTTTTTGACAATAGGGTCAAACGGGAATGAGGTATGGGAAAAATTATCCTCCTGTGTTTTTTCCGGCTGGCTGTAATCTATCGGGGTCTCGTCCATCATGATCTGTTCACCCTCAAGACGGGATTCAGGAGGAATTACTACTTCCATATCTTCTTCAACCCGTGTCTGGCAGGCAAGAACATATCCCTTTTCTATCTCTTCCTTTGACAGAAATCTGATAGAATGTGCGTTGGCCTTTGTTTTGCCTCCTGTGATCTGGACCTTGCACTTGCCGCATACGCCTTTTCCGCCACAAAGACTGTTTATATAGACTTCTGCCTCTTCTGCAGCCTCCATCAGGGTTATGCCGGCTTCAACATTGATCTCTGTTCCGTCCGGTAAGAATCTTATCTTGTATGTAGTCATGATAACCTCTCTGGTATATTTTGGTCGGTTTTTATCTGTAATGTGTCAAGAAACTAAAATTCCAATCAATATGATCTGATGCAATTGCACAAGGTAGCATCATTGAAAGAAATAGCTGTCTGCCGGGATTTCCTGTTACAATCAGAGCAGAAAGTTTGGTGTGTTGTTACAACAATAATGATATCTTCTGTAAAAATCAAGATTGCTTTTGCCGTATATTTAATAAAGACAAGGCGTTTGCATGGTCTTTTTGCAGACTGTTTCAAAAGCCGGTAGAAAGATCACAATCAAAAGAACAGGGTTTTGGATTTGCAGGACCCTGAATGGGAAAGATAAGGCTTTTATGGCAAGGTGTCTGTCCATCCAGGGCTTTATGGAAAGTCTTTTGTGGTAGCAAGATAGATGTTGAGTTGTGGGTTAACAGAGCAGTTGAATTTATATGTGTTAAGTGATATCCATTGTAAGATTTTCATATGTCTTGTGCGGGAACTTATGGCTTACCGATATCCTGGGTTCAGATATTATTTTTTAAAATCTAATCATAAGATTATTCTTGGCCGATAATTAATGATAAGTGTTTCAGACATTATCTGTCTGTTTTGTGGATTCAATCTGATCTGAATTGAAATAATGCTCATATTTTTTGCAGATTTGTTTTTCTGCCGGTTGTTGTAAGGTTTACAATACCGGTTTGTCTGGATTTAAACTGTTTTTGGTATGCCTATAGCTGTTTTTACGGCAAACATAAACCTGAACATGAGGAGTAATATAAAAATGGATACACGCATCAAAACGGTATGTGGAAGGCAAATTCTTGATTCCAGGGGCAATCCCACGGTTGAAGTGGAATGTTCTTTACAGTGCGGAATAACAGCTCGTGCAGGGGTGCCTTCAGGGGCATCCACAGGAACTCATGAGGCTGTGGAATTGAGGGATGGAGATGAAAAACACTTTTTTGGCAAAGGTGTCTTGAATGCCGTAAAAAACGTGAACGGACCTGTTGCTGAAAGAATTTCGGGTATGGAAGCTGTGAATCAGGGGGAAATAGATCTGGCAATGATCAGACTTGACGGGACGCCAAACAAGGCAAAACTTGGTGCAAATGCCATTCTTGCCGTATCTCTTTCCGTTGCAAAGGCGGCTGCTATGGCCACAGACATTCCTCTTTTTCATTATCTTGGGGGAGCCAATGCAGTACGTTTGCCCGTACCTATGATGAATATACTTAATGGTGGCGTTCATGCAAACTGGCAGGGGGCCGATTTTCAGGAATACATGATAGTGCCTTATGGCGCAGATAATGTCAGACAGTCCATTGAATGGGGTTCGGAGGTGTATCATGCCCTTAAGTCTGTGCTGAAGGCCAAGGGGCATAGTGTAGGAGTAGGCGATGAGGGAGGCTTTGCTCCGGAAGTAAGTTCCAACGAAGAACCCATTGAGCTGATTATGCAGGCCATAACCGAGGTGGGCCTTAGTCCCGGGAAAGATATTGGAATTGCCCTGGATCCGGCATCTACTGAGTTCTTCAAGGATGGGAAATATCTCCTTCGTACAGAAAACAGGGAATTGACATCTGAGGAGATGGTGGAGTATCATGCCGCACTTGCTGAAAAATATCCTTATGTTGTGTTGGAAGACGGCCTGGCGGAAGATGACTGGACGGGATGGAAGATACTTAACGAGCGTCTTGGCGGTATAATCGAACTGGTGGGAGATGACCTCTTTGTTACCAATGTGGAGCGTATTGAGCGGGGTATTGAGGAAGATGTAGCCAACGGCGTTCTTATAAAACTGAATCAGATAGGTACCCTGACCGAGACCATGGCGGCGGTACGTATGGCAAGACTTGCCGGATGGGGAGCAATGGTTTCCCATCGAAGTGGTGAAACGGTTGACAGCTTTATAGCAGATATGACTGTTGCCTTGGATACCGGCCATCTGAAAACAGGTGCCCCGGCAAGGGGAGAAAGGGTGGAAAAGTATAATCAGCTTATGCGGATTGAGGAGCACTTGGGTGATGCAGCCATCTTTGCAGGTAAGAATGCATTTGCAAGGCCGGTAAGGTCGTTTTGATATGTATTGTTTTCTGATAAGCTAAGGCCTGCAGGGATACAGGTCTCAATCGTATCAGCTCAATAACAGGGGGATAACAACGGACGTACCACCGGGGCAGGAGGATTTTTCTTTTGCTCCGGGTTTTCCGGCAGTCGCGTCAGAAAAACCCTCCTGCCCCTATTTGTTGAGCTGTTACTCTTAATCTTTAGCTGATGCCATATAAAAAGGCCGTATTTTAATTGTCTGCAGAGGATGACACTGCACAAAAATACGGCCTTTTTTGGTGTTGATGAATTTCTTTGTCAAGATAATGTATACGTTGCCTCCAGGATAACACTTTGTAAGGTATACTGTAATTGATTATGCCCATACCGGAAATATAGGTCCAAAACAGCATCCGGCCAGGAGTTGATCCTTGGTGTCTTTTATACCCCTGTCAAGCACTACAATCTTTTTTGTTGTCGTTGTTTCTTTTTTCATGATTGTTCCTCCTTGAAAATTTATTGTTTTAATATCAAAGGGCCTTTTTGATATTAGGTAATGCAATCAATGTGCCATAAGAATGAGATTGTAAAACAAAAAAACTGTATTGCCATATTCTTCTTGCCATAACCCTGTATGTAGATGTATTAACGTTGGGTTGCAGTGTATGTTGTATGACCCAAAGAAATACTGTATGGTTTTCAAAGATGTATGGGGAAACGTTAAATCATCCTGTATGTACAAGCCTGTATAACTGTTGCTGCATCTTGTTGGCAAGTTTGACACCCTGTGTCAAAAATATAACATGCCTGTGCCGGGTCTTTATATGGTTTTTGTTTGTACATGGCCTTTTTTGGCAGCTTGTCTGCCAGTCTTCAACATTGAAAACTTTTTTGCTGATGAATACCTGCATCAGGAATCAGGCCATATCGGCTTGGCGTGTTATCTTTTTTTTTCTTTTATTAAAAACAGCAGGGCCGTTGACAGAACAACGATAAATGAAGCCATATAAAAGAGAAAGTTGATTCCGTAAGATTTTGCCATATATCCGCTTAAGGCAAGACCCATGGCTGATGTGAGACTCACAAGAGCCCTGAATCTGCCTATTTCTTTTCCTCTGCCGCTCTTGCTGGTCAGATCGGCCAGCAGGGAAACACTGATGGTTTCAGATACGCCATTTGTGATGCCAAGGAGTGCCTGAAGCATATATAGACATGCTGTATCATGTATCACAGTGTAAAGAAAGAGCACAATGGCATCGATATATGCCGTAAGGAGCAGAAAAGGCCGTCTCCCCAGCCTGTCGGAAAACCTGCCCGCAAGGTATGATGCGGCAGACTGGCATATGATCATTATGCTGAATGCAATGCCCAGCTTTTCCATGCCGCCGCTCAGTTTTTCTACATGGACCACATAAAACGGGCCGATAAGACCGAAGACCACCCCCCAGAGAGAGCTTACAATGGTGAATATTACGAGGTTTCTTGTGCCTGACTGGTTTAGCATCCCTTGTTATAACCTGTACCTTATGTCCTGTTTGATCATGTTTTCAAGCGCTGTATCAAGGTATGCCTTTTTGCAGTCAGGGGTGTCAAGGTTTCCATGTCTTATCAGGCTTACATAACGGCAGCCCCCGAAACATAGAGGCAGGTATTCACATGCCATACAGGTGTCATTTTTCCACAGGCCCAGGTTGTAGGTTTCTGTATGATCCTTGATGCCATTTTTTACATCCCCGACCTCAAACCCCTTCATACCTAAGAAAGCAGGGCATTTGTATATCAGACCGTCAAAATTTACGGTAAAAGCACTTCTGTTTTCCACTGCACACAACAACGGTGTTACCTTCTGTGTTCTGTATCCCCTTTTCAGTATCTCCTCACGAAGCATTGAGGTGGCCTCTATTACCCAGGGATCACTTATGGTTGCACAGGCTCCATGAAGCTTGGGAGGATTGATACTGTCTTTTGATGCGCCAAGCACCGGATCAAATTTTATTGCAATGGCCCTGTCCGGTGTAATACCCTCCCTGATCAGGTAATCCATTAAAGAGGGAAAGGTCGTGTAGGTTTTTTCTGTAAAGTTACCCCCTATGTGTACATTTACCATGTCGCAGATATTTTTCAGGTTTTTTATGATGATATCAAAACTGCCCCTGCCGTTTTTAAATGGTCTGGTGCGGTTGTGTTCTTCAGCAGGGCCGTCTATGGTGATCTTCACAAGTTCAAGGCCGAGAGGTATGAGCTCTTCCACTATTTCTTTTTTAATAAGGGAGCCGTTGGTAACTATGGTGAACCGTTTGGAGATATGATCAATGGCGTTCAGTTCACTGGCTATTTCCTTTAGAAGTGGCATGCTCAAAAGGGGTTCACCGCCAAAGAAATCTACAAGAAGAGAAGTCTTTTTTTCCCTTTCAACAATATCTTTCACAAGGTGTATTATGCCCTGTTTTGTGTCTTCAGACATGTAAAGATTTCCCTTCATGTCCCCTTCATAGCAATATGTACATGCAAAATTGCAGTCCATATTGAGCACAACAGTGATATGCAACTCAGGGTTGTTTGCATTAAGACGGTCAAGTCTCTGGAAAACTTCTTCTTTTTCAGTTTCCCTGTCCTTTACTGCCATGCCGAGATCTTTCAGGAGATCTGCCTCATCTGGCAGGAGAGTGTTATTTTTGAATCTTTCCCACATTTCCTGTTCAGCAATGGCTATTGACCCCCTTTTGGTGGAATAGAGAATCATACGGTTTGATTCATTTCCTTCCGGATACGTTTTGAGGTAATATGATGGTTGCATAATGTGGCCCCATAAACTGTTTTAATGTTGCAGGTTAACAGGTAAAGACAGGGTGTGGCAATAGCGAGGCAGTATTTTCAGAAAGATATTCTGATCCCTGCCTCTACCCACCTGCCAGGGTTTTTGTTTTTGTCCCAGGTGTACTGGGAACAGTCAAAAAGGTTGTGACAGGTAAAAAATATGCTGCCGCATACACCGGGGATATAAGAACAGTTCCACAGTTCCTTGCTTAGGTTGATGTCCCATATTATATCATCATAGCTTGCATTCCACGTGCGGCTGTAATCCCACCAGATATAGTGTCCAAACAGTTCGGCGCTGAAACAGCGTTTGTCATCGTAGATAATCCCGAGGGTGTATTCACGTATGTCGGTTGCCCCGTTGTACTCGGTTTTATCGGAACTGTGGACATAGGAATAGCCGCCTTTGAGGCGGATGTTATAAAAGGGGGTTGTCTCTACCTCGCACACAAGCCCGCTCTGTTTTTTGCTGCCATCATTTTTGTATGTTTTTTTGCCTGTTGGTTTTATGATGTTATCCATGTTATGGAGAAAGAATGTGGTCTTCAGCCAGATATACCTGAGGATAGCTGTTTCAAAACCTGCCTGATATGACATGACCTTTTCATAATCAAGGGAGTTGTTCAATGTTGTCAGCAGGGGAGGTGTGGTAAATCCCCTTGCAACAGATCCCCTCAGCAGGGTATCTTTAAACACAAGGCAGGTTACCCCTATGCTTGGACTTACAAACGATCCTGCATGTGAATCATGATCATACCTTATACCGGGTGTTATGGAAAATCTTCCAACGGTTATGGTGTCATTGGCGTATACAGCCCATTTTTTCCTGTGAGGCCTGCGGAAGATGCTTGCTGTATATGTTGTTCTGTATTTTAGGTTCCCCTTGTCTGCATCTATGCCAAAGGTAGCATTTTGAATGCTATCCTTATATCTGAGGCTTATATTTCCTCCAAAGACCTCTTCATCATATAAGTAGCCTGAATAAAATGTGCCAAGCCAGGTCGATTTTGTTGACAGCCTGTTTTTAAGATAGTGAAATGATGTCCTGATTTGAATGTTCTTTGTAATGGGTGCATCTATGTTTGCAGTTACAAAGGATGTTCGCCCCTTTCCCGTTGAATGCCAGTTATTGGTATTTCCAAAATCCATATCAGGATCACTGTAACCCATGGTCAGGCCAATAGAAGTCTTTTTTGATATGTTTATACGGAACTTTGAATAAAGGCTGTTGTTGTCAAAGTTACGGGATGATCTAAGACCGTTTGATCGCTGTTTCCCTGCAAAGAGATAATAACCTGCAGATCCTGCCCTGCCATAGATTTCGGCCCTGGCATCCTTTGTGCTGTGCTGTCCATAGGATGCCTGTGCCATACCATGTGGTGTTGTGGACATGCCTGTTTCCTTGGTGATAATATTGATCACACCCCCAAGGGACGAACCCCAGGCAGACGAGCCGGGTCCTCTGATTATTTCTATCCTTTTTATAATACCCACAGGAATGGAATTGGTCTCTGCGCTGCCGTTGGAAAGGTAATTCCATGTGATGCCGTCCATCATTACAAGGGAATCTTTTTCTGATGCCCCCTGAATGCCTATAAGAGAAGATGCGCCGAAGTCCTGGCTGAAGTTGACAAAGACCCCTGGCACCCTGTTAAGGATTTCTGCCACTGTATGGGCATTCATCCTCTCTATATCCTTTGATGTGATAACCGTTATATCTTCTGGTGTTTTTGAGACCGGTTTGGAAGCCCTTGTTGGAGATATGACAAGTTCCTTGTCGGTGTAAAACATGCGGAGTGTGGCCATTTCCTCGTCTATTTCAGAGGCAAGAGAGGGTGTGCAAGATGTTGATATCAATATCAGCATCGAAGATGCAAGGATAAGACATGTAAGATATAAGGGTCGTGTCAGCAGGGAAACACATCTTTCCGGGATGTAAACACCACTAAAGATTGCCCCAATGGTCCCTTTTATGACAAGATGGATAATATGTTTGATGCGTTTGACCATAACTATCCTGATTTTGTTTGTTGTATGTATGTTAAATGAGATTGTTTGTACAGGATCAGATCTGTGGTGCATCCCGGAGGAAAAATCAAGGGGTTATGCAAAACCGTATACATATCCCACAGGGAATTCCGCAGATTGACACCAGAATTTTGAAAAAGGCTGTTTATAGAGGAAAGCAAGTTGATCCTGATAGAGTCTCTATTCATAACAGTCCCTGTATTGTGCCTTTTGTGCTTTGTTTTTTTTATAACAAACAGAATCTGTTATTAAATAGTATTTTTTTTCAATTCTTGATTTTTTTTTCAATTCTTGATTTACTTGGTATGACTCTGACAACCTATAGTGAGGTTTGTTTTTGGCCAGAAAGATACTGACATTAATGACATGCTTTTTACCGGTTATCATGTTTGGCCTTGCATGGGCAGAGCCTGATATTGTGGTTGTACAGGGGATAAGGATCAGGCCATATGAGTTGGCCTTTAATGGTTTTACTCATGTTTGTCATGCACGTGTTACAAGGTATATTCTGTCGGAGGAAAGAGAAAACAGGGGATTGGTATCTGAAATCAGAAAAATAAGGCCTGCATTAATACTTGCAGTAGGTATCAGTGCCCTTGCCTTTGCCAGGGAGTTTCCGGATATTCCTGTTATATCCATTATGGTCATGAATGCCACAGGTAAAAATGTAAGCACCGTACACATGATTGTTTCTCCCCGGAAACAGATTGAACTGCTTTTAAAAAAGATTCCGGGGTGTACAAAAATCGGATTTCTATATAATCCTGAAAATACGGGCTGGCTGGTAGATAAGATAAAATCTGCAGCCAGGAAAAAGGGAATTGATGTGATATCTGTGATTATCCATGATCCAAGACATATCCCCTCGAAAATAAAAGAATTGAAGGGAAAGATAGATGTCTTCTGGCTTTTACCGGATGTCACCGTAGTTAATCCAAAAACAATACAGTTTTTGTTTTTGTCTCTTATGGAATACAGAATTCCTGTATTAAGTTTTTCTCCCAAATACTTGAAGTTGGGTGCATTGATTTCTGTTTCAACAGTTCCGTATGATATGGGATATCAGGCAGGAGAAATGGCAAACAGAATCATTTCGCGGAAAGAGAATGCCATCAAATATAATGCTGTGCGTGTTTATGCGATGAAACCGACAACTGCAGTTAACAAAGAAATATTGAAAAAATTCTTTCCTTCACTGTATAGTCCCTAATGGTTGGTAATGTCAAGAGTTTTGTGTAAACAAAGAGAAGATTCGATGATTTTATTCTCAATCATATCATGAGGCCTGTTTTTTGTATCCTTCATAAAAAAACAGGACACGTTTCTGACCTTCCTCTGTTTCTCTTATCTCTCTGTCATTTTTAGGTATTGCTGATTTATGTTGCAAATATCTTGTATCCTTTCAGTCAGTGTGAAGGTTCCATCTTGCCTACGCAAAAATGATGCAAGTCCGAGGCCACAGGGGGCCGGAGCCTGTATTCTGTCTGTTTAATACACGTGTTTGTTGCGCAAATACCTGCTCCGGACGGAAATGAATTTACATCCGTTTTCTGCAGAGATACAATACGGCTTAATATAACCTATCTGCTGCCTGCCTGATTCTTTGTCTTGGGTTCGTATCCCTTTGCATAGACAATTTTGCTCTTGTCTTTGAGACTGTTAAGATATTTTGTCCATGCCTGCAGTTTTTGGTCTGCCTCAAGCTTGTTTTTTATATTATCTTTAACCTCCTTCAGTGATTTTGTATGGGCCTTTTTATGTTCAAGTACCTGTATTATATGGTAGCCGAACCTGGTTTTTATAACAGGTCCGATCTCATTGACTTTCTGGCTGAAAGCAGCTTGTTCAAACGGTTTAACCATTATTCCGCGTCTGAAGGTTCCCAGGTCTCCGCCATTCTCCTTGCTGGGGCAATCAGAATATTCCTTTGCCATTTTCGCAAAATCTGCACCTTTTAACAGTTTTTTCCGTATCTCCACAGCCTTTCTTTTTAATCTGTCCATAGCCTTTTTGTCTGAATCCTTGCCTGTTTTTATGAGTATGTGGCGTACATGGACCATCTCCGGGACGTTGAATCTTGTCCTGTTGTCTGTGTAATATTTTTCTATTGATTTTTCTGAAGGTTCAGGGCCTGTATCTACATTTTTTTTCATCAGCTTCTTAGCCATTAAACGTAATCTTGTTTCATCCTTTATTGTTTCAGGGGTAAAACCGTTGGCCTTAAGTACCATGTCAAAGGTTATGCCTTTTGGGACATCTTTTTTCATGTTTTCAATGGCAGCGGTTACCTCCTTGTCGGTAACGGTTATATTTTCTCTTTTGGCCTCCTGTTTTATAAGCGATCGATTTATAAAATCATCTATGATCATTTTCCGGAGCATGGCCCTGTTCTGGTTAATACGGTAGTCGGGAATCTGTCTGATTCTCAACAGGTTGATCTGTCTTTCCATAAGTTTGTCCAGGCCTTTATTTGTAAGCTTGTCACCATTAACACTGACTACGATCCGGTTTTGTTCGGATGACTTTGCAGAGATGTTTTTCTTGTCTGAACTTTTATTTTCTGCCATAAGATTTCCGGCAACAGACAAAAGACATGTCAGTATAATCATCAGATAAAGACCTTTTAATATGCTTGATTTCATTACGTTATCTCCTCAGGGTTTGACGTGACTACAAGTTTTTGAATGAAAGCTGTCCAAAACCATCATAGAACAACCTGCACTATAATATAAAGAAAAAAATCCTGTTTGACAGTTTAACAGATAATAAATGTATGCCAGGATATTTTTTACGGTCTTACAAACATATTGACAACATATAACATGTTTGTCAGACTGTAAAAACTGAAAAATTGTCTGTTCACAAACTGATTGCCGTGAAAATCCGGGATATTTGCAGAATCTTCAATTCTGTTCAGGTTCAGGAAAGGTAAGATTTAACGGCGGGCACAGGAACTGGGCAAAAAGAGACATTATGATGCAAAGGATTCTGAAAAAAATGTTTTTCAGGGTCTCTGGATTGTTTTTACAGATTTTGCCAATGGGGGCGTTTAATGAATCAGGATATGGAAATTAATCAGGGGGCCAAAGGCTTAACATACGCAGATGCCGGAGTGGATATAGATGCCGGTAACAGGCTTGTGGATTTATTAAAGCCTGTTGTCACTAAAAGCAGACAGCCAGGGGTTATTGCCGATATAGGGGGGTTTGCAGGACTGTTTTCCCTGGACAGATACAGATTTAAAGAACCTGTCCTGATCAGTTCTACTGACGGTGTGGGGACAAAGTTAAAGATAGCATTTATGCTCGATAAACACGATACTATAGGTATAGACCTTGTGGCAATGTGTGTTAACGATATAATGGTGCAGGGGGCAACTCCTCTCTTTATGCTTGATTATATATCCATTGGCAAACTGGATGTGAACAGGGTCAGGGATATAGTAACCGGTATTGTTTCAGGATGTCTGGAAGCCAAATGCGCATTGCTGGGAGGCGAGACTGCAGAGATGGCCGGTTTTTACAAGGATGGGGAGTATGATATTGCGGGATTTGCAGTGGGAATTGCTGATAATGCTGATATGCCTGATGGCTCGGAAATCGCTGTTGATCACCAGCTTATAGGAGTTGCATCAACAGGACTTCACAGTAATGGATATTCCCTTGTCCGCAAGGTTTTTTTTGATACCCTCAGGATGTCTGTGGAACAATACATTGATGATTTTGGCAGAACCCTTGGAGAAGAGCTTTTGGAGCCTACAAAGATATATACAAAGGCAATTATGAGTATCAAAAGGGATTTCAGGCTTTACGGTATATCTCATATAACGGGTGGCGGTCTGATTGATAATATTCCACGTATACTTCCCAAACGGTGCAAGGCAGTTATCAGAAGATCATCCTGGACGGTTCCTCCGGTATTTGATTATATGCAAAAGGCCGGGAATATATCTGACAGGGAGATGTTACGAACCTTTAATAACGGAATTGGTCTGGTAATGGTAGCAAGAGAAGAGGATGTGGACGAAATACTGTTAAGGCTTAAGGCGATGAATGAAACCGCATTCCATATCGGGAGTATAGAGCCCAGGAATGACAATGAAGAAGCAGTCCGGTTTACAGGGTAGAAGTATATTGAAAGGATGTTTCTCTGTTGTTGCAAGCGCCTGTCTTCTTGGAAACAGGTGCCGGTATGACGGATGTGATTCCATGTGCCATGATCTTGTTGCATTGTCTGAAATAATCCCTGTTGTTCCTGTTTGTCCTGAGGTTATGGGCGGGCTTCCTGTTCCAAGGCCTCCTGCAAATGTTTTTAATGGGGACGGATATGATGTAATATCGGGCAGGGCCGAGGTTGTTAATTCTGAAGGAGAGGATGTCACAGAGGCATTTACAAGGGGTGCGTTTAATGCCCTTTATATAGCGAGGCTGAGAGGGGCAAAACTGGCCGTAATGAAGTCCAGGAGCCCATCATGCGGCTTGAAGGTGTCATGCCGTGATAAATCATCCGGAACGGGTGTTGGGGTAACAGCAGCGCTTTTTGCTGTAAACGGCATAGAAATATTGGAATTGGACAGACATGCCTCTTTGTTGTTGTGATAATATATCTTATCTTAATACCGTTAAAAGATGTTTGCTTTTCAGATGCATTGTTTTTTTGTTTTATGTGCCGATGTTTCTTTTGATTACATCTGATATTGATTGTGCATAATGTTTTACTGCGTTTATATCTCTTCCTTCCACCATGATACGACATACCGGTTCGGTGCCTGAATAACGTATCAGGACTCGGCCATATTTTCCAAGCTGATGTTCTATCTTTTTAACAACAGATGAAAGTCCGTTGATACTGGCAAGGTCGGGTTTACGGCTTATATTTACATTAACTGTAATCTGTGGAAAGACCTTCATCATTCCGGACAGTGTTGACAGAGGTTGTCCCAGTTCCCTGATTGCCCTTGTTAACTGCAGGGCGGAGAGAATTCCGTCTCCCGTACTATGATACCTGGACATGATAATATGACCTGAGTTTTCTCCTCCCAGTATGGCATGTCTTTTTGTCATCTCTTCAAACACATTTCTGTCTCCCACATCTGTGGTTACATGCCTTATCCCCATTTTTTCAAGTGCATGTTTGAGGCCTATGTTGCTCATAACAGTGCTTACCACTACATTGTTGGTCAGCTCCCCGCGTTTTTGCAGGTGGTGCGCACAAATCAGCAGGATCTGATCACCGCTGATTGTTTTTCCCTTTTCATCTACCGCTACCAGCCTGTCACCGTCTCCGTCAAAGGCCAGACCTATATCAGCCCCTGAAAGAGTTACCTGTGTTGCAAGAGAATTGGTATATTGAGATCCGCAATCCCTGTTTATATTTGTTCCATCAGGGGTATCAGATATTGTCTTCAGTTCCGCGCCGGTCTGTTCAAATACTGCGGGGGCTACTCTATATGTGGCTCCATTGGCACAGTCCATGACTATCTTTAGGCCATGAAAGGCAAGCTTTTCAGGTATGCTCCTCTTAAGAAATTCTGCATAACGATCAAGGCCGTCATTTAATTCTGCAATCTTTTTTTTGTTGGAATCCCCGGCAGACTGTTGGGATGATATTTTCCCTGAAAGCATTATTTCTTCAATCTCATTTTCATCAGCTTCGGAGAATTTGGTACCCTTACAGGAGAAGATTTTAAAACCGTTGTATTGCCAGGGGTTGTGAGAGGCAGAAACTACAATGCCTGCGCCGGCATCCATATCTTTTGCAAGAAAAGATACCCCGGGAGTCGGGATGATCCCTGAGGAGCACACTGTTCCACCCCCGGATATTACTCCTGAACATATAGCCTGTTCAAGCTCCTTTCCTGATTTTCTGGTATCTCTTCCAATGACTATAAGGGGGTTGAGTCCCCTGTTTTTGCAAAACAGGGTTGCAGCATACCCGAACAGGGTTCCTGTTTCGCAGGTTATGGGTTCCTTGCCGGCAATCCCTCTTATTCCATCTGTTCCAAACAGCTTTTTCATTTTATTCTCCTGCCCCTGAGTAACAAGAGCGTTCTGCTACAGTATGCCTGTAACCCGTTTTGTTAGATCGTATACCAGTTCCTGGAGCCATTTTGTGCCTAACTCTGATTCCTCATTGTCAAGCTCCTTTATGGCAGCGAGGTAATCTGTCTTTTTTTCAGCAAGATGTTTGATCTTGTCAAGAAAGGGGTTCATAAGTGAAGGATTGCCTTTCAGGTGAATGCCTTCCCTTATTGCCTTTTCCATGGCCGGATATTTTTCGGCAAATCTGTTTTGCTGATTTATTGTATTCCTGGAAGTTCCTCCGTTTTTTTTGTAAATTGATATGGAGGAGGGCATACGGTCTGCCACCTCCTTTATTCTTTTGATCCTTTCATCTATTGCCATCTCTATTTTCTCTGTTCCACCCGTTATTAATTCTTTTTCTTCCGGATCTTTTGCTGCAAATACAGAACGGACATCACGGTACCATCTTCTAAGGGCAATAAGATTGGATATATAGGTGACATTCATTTTAATGATTCTGTTTATATTTCTGTACAGTCCGGGAAAAAATGGTATCTTCATCGAAACGTTGGGGTAATCAAAAACAATATGGTTTTCTTTACGAATGTCTTTTCTGAGTATGGTGCCTGCTGCAACTACTGTTCCATAGGCAACACTGACAGGCCCTGCAATCCCTCCCTGCCCGCCAAGAAATATAGGCCTTTGGTTCAGCATTACCCCTTTTGGCACGTCTCCTATAAGGGAGGCTGTTGCCTTGTCCTGATTTGGTGTATAGTTGAAATGAATGTAGGAGCTTCCTACCTCGCTGTGATTGCGTTTATCGGTTCCTCCTGCCATGAGACAGTCACAGAAATTTATCAGACTGCCCAGTGTGACAAAGGGAAAGAGAATTGTCTGCTTTAGTCCTACGGTGTGTGCGGTTCGTGAGTGTTCCTCGAGAAGACATCCGTCACGTACATGTGCGTTGGCTCCCATTACCACCCCTTCTAAAAGGCATGAGTTGTAAAATACGCCCCCGGAGAGTCGGGAATTGCGTCCTATCTGACAGTTATGTATCATGACCGGTGATTCATGGCCAATTTCCACACCAGACATTATCAGGGTTTTTGAGCCGCTTATTCTGGTACCGGCATGGATAGTCACGTTGTGTTTTGATATTCTGTCAAGATCAACATCATCAGACAATTCCACGGTTTCGGGACATGGGATACAGACTCCCTTGTCTATCAGGCTTTTTATTCTGTTTTTCATGTTATTGTAGGTAAACATAGGCAGTTCCTGTATTATTGCTGTGAAAAGGGTTCTTCTGTCTTGACCATGCAAGGGGTAGCAACTTATATTTAACTCCCTGGTCCGGATTTCTGGTTGTGTTTACATGTCAGGTTGCGGTATCATATACTTTTTGTTCACAAACAACCTTTTTTTGCAATACATTTGGGTATACACCTTCAGCAAGGGATATATGGATGGGCTGTATGTTTCCTCATAATCCCTTGATTCCCCTGATCCTGAACAAACATATCATGGTTCTGGATTGGAAGCCAAACGAGAATATTGAAGGAAAGCAGATATTATGAAAGATATAATCAAATGGCTTCTGATTGCACTGGTGAGCATGTTTATGCTTGCAGTTGCAGTTCTGTTGGTTGCTCCAAATTTTATTGATATAAACAGGTATAAATCCGCTATAGAAAGAGAAATAACTCTTTCCATTGGCCGGCCATGCACCATAGACGGCAAGATATCCCTATCATTTGTTCCGTCATTGGGATTGCATTTTTCCGGCTTTCATATCGGTAATTCCCCGGGTTTTTCCGGAAAGGATTTTATATATATCAAATCCTTTGATACCAGGATAGAATTTTTACCTCTTTTTTCAAAAGAGTTCAAGATCAGGCATATTGTACTTGATGGGGTAAGGATCATCTTTGAAAAGAGAAAAGATGGAGTAAAAAACTGGAGCGGTCTGTGTATGCCGGAAAAGGGCTATAAACCTGCTTGCAATATAAACGACCGGCGCAGAATAAATGCAATACTGGAATACTGTATTCCAATGTCATATCTGGATGTGAACAATTTCACTGTAACCAATGCCTCTTTATTCTTTATTGACCATTCTTCTGAAACAAACAGGAGTATCTCTGATGTAGATATCAATATCAGCGGTATTTCATTTGACCATCCTATGGACGTTGATATCAGCGCCACTGTTGGCAGTTGTCCTGTACATATCAATGGTACTGTAGGGCCTGTTGCCAGGAAGACCGTAAACGGAAGTTTTCCCCTTTCTTTGACAGTCAGGGCTTTTTCGGTTCTGACGGCAAGGGTGACAGGAAAGATATCAAATCCTTGTTATCATCCCTCTTTTGATTTTCAGGTTGCAATTCCTCCTTTTTCGCCGAAAACACTGGCAAGGGTTATTGGCTTTGAAATCAGGACAGGGGACCCTGATGCCCTGAACAACTTGTCTCTGAAAGCAACTGCAAGGGCCAAAGATAAAAAGATATACATATTAAATGGAGATATGGTTATTGATTCTGCCAATCTGAATTTTTCTGGTTTGCTGAAGGGACTTGGCATGTCCTATATCTCTTTTGAGGTCGGGATAGATCACCTTGATCTGGACCATTATCTTCCTGTTTCATTGGTATCCTGTTCAGGAAAGGAATCTTGTGGCAGGCTTACAGGTCAAGGGCTTAAAAGCCATGGTGCAGTATCAGACAGCCGGACTGACGAAAGACCTGCGACTGTTTTAAGGGCAGTGTCCGGCAAAAAGGCCTGTAATGGATCTTCCCTTTTGCCGTTGTTTTCAACTGTGCCTTTAAAAGGTGTTTTTGCTGTTAAGGACATGAAGGTATATGGGGTAAGGCTGAAAAATATCTCTGTAAAAGTTTATGGCAACAAGGGAACATTCAGGTTTAAACCAATATCTTTTGATATGTATGACGGGCATGCAGAGGCTGATGCTGCATTTTATTTGGCCCGCAGAATACCCATAAACGTTGTGAATCTCCACGTAAAGGGTGTTAGGACAGGACCTCTGTTAAAGGATATTACAGGGAAGAATATTATGGAAGGAAGAGCAGATTGCGACCTTTTTCTCAAGGCTTATGGTCGAACTGTGCAAAATATAAGACGTCGTATATACGGAAAAGGCAAGTTTCTTCTTTCTGGTGGCTCTGTTATTGGCATTGATATAAAAAGAATAATACGACACACTGATATACCTGTTGACAGCACTAAAAAAAACATGGCTGATGGCAAGACGGAATTTTCCGGATTTTCTTCTGTCTTTACCATCAGAAGGGGAGTGCTGCATACCGAGGATACAAAAATTGTTTTTCCTGATATTGTTATAAATCTGACAGGGGATGCAGATATGGTAAACAAGGATCTGAATCTTCGCCTGACTGCTATCTGTGGAGGGCACCCTGGAAAAAATAAAACAGGGTTGATGATAACAAACCCTGTTTTGATTACCGGAACTTTTTCGTCGCCCAGGTTAAGTCTTGATATTGCCAATGATCTGGAAAAGGGCATAAAAAAAGCGTTTCGGGACAAGAACAGGATCAACAAGGTTTTTGACAGGGGAATTGATAAAAAGAAACGCAAGAAGTTGCTGAACAACATTGTCAAGGATCTGTTCAGGGGCCTTATATCAAAATGATATTGTTGATCATTTGACAGCCTTTTCCGAATTTATTACCTTGCAATGGAGATACCTGATATGACAGTTTGTGAAGCTTTTGTAATCAATATCAAAAACAACGGGCTTGCCGAGGTTGTTTTTCATCCTGATAATCCGGGTATTCCTGGTGCATCAGAAAAAATAAACCGCAAGGTGTGCCACTGCAACTCCGGATCTATAACTATAGACGCAGAAAACAGGGCAAAAGCCAGACCAGGAGACATGGTTAAAATAAGCTGGGACAAGACTGTGCTCAAGAAAAAGGTTGTTGCCCTTTTTTGTATGTCTGCAACTGGGTTGTTACTTGGCATGTTATGTGCTGCTCTGTTTGCCTTTGTTTTTTCCCCTTTGATTATGTCATGGATTCTGTTTCCCCTGACCGGGTTGTTTCTTGGTCTGTGTTTTTCCATTGCTTCCATTAAGAAGCTTGCAGGAAGAGGAATTCCCAGGATAACCAGGGTTATAATGACGAAGAAGGATATAGCCTCGATGCCTGAGGTTCAATTTCCCACTGTTGTAAGTATGGATGGCAGATGTGATTCCTGTTCGGGCAGCCGGTGTCATATTGTTTAAAGGGCGTAGATGTTTTTTTCTGCCAAGCTTTTGTGTTGTCTTGCAGGATTTGTTGGTTTTGCACAGAGCTTGTTGTTTCCGGATTGGAACATTTTTGGTATCAGCTCGATAATAGGGGTATAACAGTGGCGTACCACCGGGGCAGGAGGATTTCTTGATGCCTGTGAATGAAAGCTGTTTGGCAGGACTGCTGGAATCATATCTTTTAAAACTCACTCGAAATGGCGGTTTTGTTGTTATGAAAAAATTTGTAAAGGTAATGAAGGCTCTTTCTGATCCAAACAGGGTCAAGATACTCAAGATGTTGCAATACAAAAATATGTGTGTGTGTGAGATGCAGGAGGCACTTGGGGTAGCCCAGCCAACTGTTTCCAAACACCTCAGGATTCTTGAAGAGGCTGGTTTTGTAGAGTACGAAAAGGATGGGCTGTGGGTAAATTATTTGCTTGCAAAGGACGCTGATACGCCATACGTAAAAAGTCTGTTGGAAAATATGAGGGGCTGGCTGGAAAATGAACCGGAGATTATCCGTTTAAAGGAAAGGCTGCCTATGATAAGGCGTGAGGATATATGTAACAGATGATCCTGTGTGCTATGGCCCTGGACCGTACTATCGGATTGCTGTGGCGGCAGACCGTGTTTGTTATACACAAAAGAACCGGTTATGAAAACAGATCCTTGCCTGTATGATATGTAAGGGGAACAAAATGGCTTTAATCTTCTCGAGGATTGTCAGTTTTTTGAAAAGGGATGTATGGAGGATAAGAACCAGGGATCTTCCTGTGGCCAAGGCTGCCCTGGTCAGGATTGCAAGGATATTGCTTCTTTCTTTCAGAGAGATTGGTAAGGACAGGATTTATTTAAGGGCATCAGCTCTTACCTTCTATTCCCTGCTTTCAATAGTGCCTGTGCTTGCAATGGCCTTTGGTATAGCCAAGGGGTTTGGTTTTGAAAAGATACTGGAACGTCAGTTGCTTCAGGAATTGTCCGGACAAAAAGATGTCCTGTTAAAGGCAATTGAATTCGCAAATTCCATGCTGGCAACAGCAAAGGGCGGTATTGTAGCAGGGATCGGCCTTGCCGCTCTTTTTTGGGCGGTTATAAAGGTAATAGGCAACATAGAGGACGCCTTTAATGATATCTGGGGAATAACACAGGCCAGATCTCTCGGACGTAAGTTCAGCGACTATCTCTCTATTATGATGATATGTCCATTGCTTATGATTACAGCAGGCAGTGCAACCGTATTTATAACAACAAGAGTGGCTGTTATAACAGAACATATCTCCCTGCTTGGATATTTTACGCCCGTTATATTTTTTGCTCTTAAGACCATTCCCCTGTTTATGGTTGGAGGCATGTTTACCTTTATCTATATTTTTATTCCCAACACACAGGTGAAGTTCATGTCGGGTCTTGCAGGGGGAATGACTGCCGGCGCTGTTTACCAGTTAGCCCAATGGGCCTATATCTCATTTCAGGTTGGTGTTGCCAGGCTCAATGCTATCTATGGAAGCTTTGCAGCGTTGCCTCTGTTTTTGATATGGTTACAGTTGAGCTGGACAATTGTGCTGTTTGGGGCTGAAATATCCTTTGCATGTCAGAATGTTGATACCTATGAATTTGAACCGGACTGTCAACGGATAAGCCCGTATTTAAAGGCCCTGCTTAGCATTAAAATTGTCCGTTTTGCGGTAAGGAAATTTTTGGCTGGTGATCCGCCTGTTACCTCTGAAGAGATATCCCGTTTTCTGGAAATTCCGGTTAGTATTGTGCATGAGCTCGTTAATCTTTTGCTTCAGGTGACTGTGTTGGTTTCTGTCAGGACAGATTCAGAAACAGAAACTGCATATATTCCGGCAAGGGATGTAAATCTCCTTACCATATACACTGTTCTCGCAGCCCTTTTTCATAACGGTGTGGAAGATATTCCGGTACCGGATACAGAAACATCAAAAACGCTTTATGATATCTTTAGCGGTCTTGAAGATATGATCAAGAATTCGGAATATAACAGGTCTGTTAAAGAGATATGACAACTGCAAGATCTATAACCCCCCTCTTCAAAAAAAACTGTTCAGGATATTGCACTTCTTTTTGTATTACTCCTCAACCCTAATCCTCTTGATTCTTCTCTGTCCATACAGCTTCTTCGTTAGTAGAGCTTCCCTGATTTCCGGCATGTATTAATAACCTTTGCCGTAACGCCCTGATCATTGGTTTTGTTGGCATTTATATTGCACAAGATCAAGGCAGTTTTTGTTTTTTTGAACCGGTGAGCGGCAGTGATGAGCCGCTATACCTGTGTATAACGGCAAAGCCAAGGAGGAAGACCAGGAATGTCAATCATGAAAAGACGTTCGATAAAGGAGAGGTTTATCGTTTGTGTAGCAATGTTAGTTCTGGCGGCAATTTTTGCCGTGACTGGTATGTGGGAGATTGCCAAAACCACTCATCTGCAAAAGATTGAAAGGGATCATATTGAACTTGCCATGAATCTCGAGGATTATGTCAAGGATTATTTCAGATCATTTCAGACATCTGGTTCTGCCTTGAATCCGGATCAAAGGGCAGGTGCTAACAAGATTCGGCAGATGGTAAACGAATGCATTAAAAAGCCAAAGGCCGTTTTTACGGATACCAATTTTATCGAAAAATTTATTCTCAGGGTATTTGGTTTTGGCAGGGCATTTACCTGTGCTTCCAAGGCGATAGCTGATTGTAATGCATTTGATAAAATATTGGATCGGTTCAGAAACAGGCTTATATCTTTCGATGATTTCAGGCAGGAGGCGTTGAGTTATGTAAAAAGGATCAAGGGAAACGGTCAGAGGTTTGCCCCTATAGTTCATGAGGCGAGTCTTTTCATACGTAATATCATGATAACCCTGGCGTTGTCACTCCTTCTTATAAGCATCCTGTTTATATGCCTTGTTGCAAAAGGTATTGTCAGGTCTGCTGAAGATGCAACTGCCATGGCAAAGGAGGTGGCAGATGGAGATCTTACTGTAAGAATGGATATAAACCAGGAGGATGAGATAGGGGATATGGTAAGGTCCATAAACATCATATCCGAAAAAATGGAAAAGAATATCGCCGAATTTGTAAAAGCAGCACGCCAGCTTTCAGAGGGGGCATCTGACCAGGCCGGTTCCATAGAGAAGGCCTCTGCCTCTCTTGAGGAAATTGCCGCTGCTGTGAAACGTAATGCAGACAGTGCCAGACAGGCTGATGATCTTATGAAACAGGTCAACAAGGTTATGAAGCAGGTAAATGTATCTATGGAAGCCCTTATTGATTCCATGGAAAACATCAAAAAGGCAAGCGAAGAGACATCAAAGATAGTAAAGACCATAGACGAGGTGGCATTTCGAACCAATCTTCTTGCCCTTAATGCTGCAGTTGAGGCGGCCCGGGCCGGTGATGCAGGGGTTGGTTTTGCGGTAGTGGCAGAAGAGGTCAGGAACCTGGCAATACGTTCCAGTGAGGCAGCAAGTGGAACTGCCGAGCTTATCAGGGATACAGTCAGGAAAATAGAGGAGGGTTCGGACATGGTTGTTTCAACAAATGATGCCTTTGCCCAGGCCTCTTCCAATGTTTTACAGGCTGGCAGCCTTCTTGCGAGCATTGCCCTTGGTTCCTCAGAACAGGCAGAGGGTATTGACAAGATTAATCGCGGCATGAGTGAGATAGATCAGGTGGTTCAAAAGAATGCTGCTACCGCGGAAAACCTGGTTTTACAGATATCCAGGTTCAGAGTCAGACAGGAGAATTAACAGGTCATACCATAAAACCGTGTTTCAAATGCTCTGTGTCTGTTTTTTAGATGAGGCTGTTATGAAATATCTTCCTGTGTCCGATATTAAATAATATGAAAATAATGTGAACCGGTCCTGATGAGGCTGTTACATTGATTTTTCATGGTCAGTGAGACATCTGTAAAAATAACGGGAATTGATGGCATTACATGGTCTTGTTGAATTTATCAGGAACATAAAGGAGGTAAACAAGATGAGTGCAGGGGCAGAAGCAGTTGATCATGGGCAGGATCCTGTTTGCAGCAGGGAGGGGAAATATCTTACTTTCAATCTTGCCAGGGAGGAGTACGGTATCGGTATCCTGAAGATAAAAGAGATTATAGGGGTTATCCCTATTACTCCGGTGCCTGGAACGCCTGATTTTGTAAAAGGGGTTATTAATCTGAGAGGAAAGGTTATTCCTGTCGTGGATCTGAGGATCAGGTTTGGCATGCAGGCGGTTGAGTATGATGAATACACCTGCATTGTTGTTGCGGAAATAGAGGGTACAGAAGGGGTTGTTCTTATGGGGGTGGTAGTGGACAAGGTTTCTGAGGTTCTGAACATCAAAGAGGATGAAATAGAGGATACGCCTGCCTTTGGTTCAAACATTAATACCGAATATATCCTCGGGATAGCCAAAAAAGATGGAAAGGTAAAGATACTTCTCGATATAGAAAAGGTTCTGGGTCCCAGGGAGATAACTGCATTGCAGAACAGTCTGTAGCAGAATGTCTGGTAATCCCTTTTTGGCAAATTATACAGCTTTGGAGGAATAAGATGATGAACCTGAAAAAGATGACTGTGGGTCAACGTGTTGTAACAGGTTTTGCAGTGGCTATCATGTTAATGGCTGCTCTTGGTTTTTATTGTTATTTTGGGGTATTGGGCCTTGCAAGAGATGGGGTAGAGATGTCCTGTGCAGGAAGATTGATAGGTACCCTGAAACAGTTTGATCTGGAACATTACGAATTTCTGGAAAAGCTCAACGAGTTTCTTGCAAATAATGCGGTCAAAAAACTGGATGCAGAGACAGATCCAGCCAAGTGCCCGTTTGGAAAATGGCTTGCCGGAAAAGAACGAGGCAGGGCGATCGAACTGGTGCCGGAACTTGCAGGGCTTATAGGTAGCATGGAAGAGCCCCACAGGAAGATGCATGTGGCTGCGGTCATGATTGCCAAACAGATGAACAAGCTGGATACTGGCAGAATCATAAGGCGTTTTTCAGAGTTTTTGATAGAGTTGACAAAATGGAGACAGTCTGTTGATCATGACACCTTTAATTCGTGGATGAAACAGGGGCCAATAAACGCCGAGGCCCGTCTTGAAAAGACCGAGCTGGGACAATGGTTAAGAGGATCAGGTCCAAAGGACCTTGTTCATGAATTTCCTGATTTTGCCCCTGCGGTCAAGGGACTCACTGAAGGATTCAAGGCCCTTAAAGACGCTGCCAACGAGGTGGACAAGTTGATAGCAAAGCATAAGTTTGAAACCGCGGTGGCTGTTTTTAATAAGAAAGGCACATCTGCAATGGACAGCATCATAGATGCAGCAAGAGGGGTATCCACTGTTGCAATGTCCTACAGGGATAAGCAGGTCAGGGCAGCGAGGATATTAAACTCTGTTGTTCTCCCAAATGCGAAAAAATTGAGAGGTCTGATAAGGAAGTCATGCAAGGTAATAGAGAAACACACAATTACAGAAAGTGAATTTATAGACAAGGTTAACCATCTTAACCTTGTAATACTTGTTATTACAGGCATATCCCTTGTGCTTGGAAGTTTGATGGCCTTTTTTATCAGCAAGTCCCTTGTTACCTCCATGGTCCGTATTGCGAGAAGGCTTGACCAAGGGGCACAACGGGTAGCTTCTGCCTCGACTCAGATTGCCGGGACAAGTGCAACACTGGCTGACGGGGCATCAACCCAGGCAGCGAGTGTTGAAGAGACTTCTGCATCCATAGAGGAGATATCATCCATGACAAAACAGAATGCAGAAAATGTATCTGCGGCCAATACCTTGATGCATGAGGCCAATAATACGGTCTCTGAGGCCAGTGTCTCGATGCAAGAGCTTGCTAAATCAATGCAGGAGATATCTGTTGCCAGTGAAGAGACATCCAAGATTGTCAAGACTATTGATGATATTGCCTTTCAAACCAACCTTCTTGCCCTTAATGCTGCTGTTGAGGCGGCAAGGGCAGGTGAGGCAGGTGCAGGATTTGCAGTGGTGGCAGAAGAGGTGAGAAATCTTGCCCTCCGTTCTGCTGAAGCGGCTCATAACACAGCCTCCATGATAGAAAATACCCTGAGAAAGGTTTCTGTGGGAGTTAAGGCTGTTGATACGACAAATGAAGGTTTTTCAAAAATAGCCGATTCTGCTGACAGGGTAGGGAAACTTCTGGATGAGGTTGCTGCTGCCTCTGAGGAACAGGCACAGGGCATAGAGCAGGTCAGCAGGGCGATAAATGATATGGACAGGATAATTCAGGAAAGCGCCGCAGGTGCTGAAGAATCGGCTGCCACATCTGATGAGCTCAGAAAACAGGCCCAGGAGATGAAAGCCAGTGTGGAAATATTGACGGCAATGGTTGGTGAGAAAAGAAACAAGATAGAACCCCAGGGTTATGATACAGGCAGGTCCGGAGGGTCTTCGGAGGAGACGTCCGGTCCGGAAAACGATGTGTCTCCTGTTACGGAATCCAAAAGGACTGAAACGGCTGTCAGGAACAAGGTAAACCCTGAGGATGTTATACCAATGGATGATGACTCTTTTACGGATTTTTAGTTGGCGTTCATGACTTCTGGTTTTAGGCTGTTGACGGACATTGAATATTTGTGGCGTAAGGGGTGGTTTTATGTCTGATGTACTGGAAAAGCTGAATGAAAACATTGAACAGATAGCCCTTGAGGCAGTGACACTCGATACAGATGATATTCCTGCTACCGGGATGCTTCTGAACCATGTTGCTGAGCTTGAAGCACTGTGTAATGAGACAGGAAAACAGATTCTGACGGATCTGGTCTGCGCTATCCGAAGGTATCTTGAACAGATTGCCCTGAGAGAGAAAGATGACCTTTGTCCTCTTGAGGACGGGATTAGATGCCTTCAGTCTGTGTATCGTTCCCTTGTAAATGATCGGCCTGTTAATCTGGATGTGAAAGATATCTTTGCAAGGCTGGGTCAGGAAATACCGGTCCATCTTTCCTGTAAGGAAGGTGCGGATTCATCTGTAGTGTCTGAAGAGGGTCATGAAGAGAAATGTGCGGCAAACATAACGGAATCTCATGGCAAGACAGACGATATTTGTACGAATCAGGAGGATGCGCCTGAAGATATGCCCTGTGAACAGGGAACAGTTATTCCTGATGGAGATCTGTCTTCTGTTCCGAATGCCGGCAATATGGATGAGGATGAACTTGCAATTCTTGAAGACTTTATTGTTGAGGCAGAAGAGAACCTGAATTCCATAGAAATCAGTGTCATGGATCTTGAACAAGATCCGGATGATATTGAGATAATAAACACGATTTTCAGGCCGTTTCATACCATTAAAGGTGTCTCGGGTTTCTTAAATCTTGACCGTATAAACAAACTGGCCCACAGTGCGGAAAATCTTCTCGACAAGGCCAGAGCCGGTGAGCTTAAGGTTAATGAAGATATAATCGATATTGTTCTTGAAGCGGTAGATATGCTCAAGACAATGGTTGCCGGTGTCAAATCAGGGGTTGAGAAAGGGGATATCCTTGATATGGGAGATGTTGATATCAATCCTCTTAAAAAACGGATAGACGATATTATTCTTCAGACAGAAGAGTTTAAGGAAAAACCGATTGGTGAGATGTTGATTCAAAAGGGGGTCATAGACCATAAGGCACTTGCCGAGGCCCTTGAAATCAAGAAAAAATTGCCAAACCAGAAGACCGGTGAAATATTGCTGAAGCAAAACAGGGCAAAGAGCAAAGATATCGTGTCTGCGCTGAGAGAACAGAAAAGATTCGGCAAAAAGCATGTGGAGCTTCAGGTAAAAGTGGATACCAAAAAGCTTGATGAACTGGTGAATATGGCAGGAGAACTTGCCATTGTTCAGTCCATGATCAGACAGAGCATATCGGACCTGTCTGTCTCTGACCAGAAATTACAGCACAATCTTGGCCACCTGAAACAGATAGTATCAGGTTTGCAGAATACTGCAATGTCCATGCGTATGGTTCCGATAAAAAACACCTTTCAGAAGATGGTAAGGCTTGTAAGGGATCTCGGTAAGATTTCCGGCAAGGAAGTGGGCCTTGTCATGTCTGGTGAGGAAACTGAAATTGACAGGAATGTGGTGGAAGAGCTTTATGACCCCATGGTTCATATGATCAGGAATTCAGTGGATCATGGTATTGAGAATCCCGATGAAAGGGAGGCGCTGGGCAAGGACAGAAAGGGGATTGTTCATCTAAAGGCCTATCATAAGGGAGGCAATGTTGTTGTTGAAGTGCAGGATGACGGAAGGGGTCTTGATCGTGAAAAAATAATTGAAAAAGCAAAGGAAAATGGTCTTGTCACCGATGAAGACAAACTCACTGATTCCGAGATATTCAACTTGATCTTTGAGCCCGGTTTTTCTACAGCAAAAGAGATTACCGAGATATCTGGCCGCGGGGTTGGGATGGATGTGGTAAAAAAGGCCATAGAGGATTTGCGTGGCAGGGTGGAAATCAACTCAAAACCGGGATTGGGCAGCACCTTTGTTATCAGTCTCCCCCTGACACTTGCCATAATTGATGGCATGGTCGTAATGACAGGCGGAGAACGGTTTGTTATCCCAACACTGTCAGTTATGAAATCGTTCAGACCAGAAAAGGATCAATATTCCACGGTTGAAGGCAAAGGTGAACTCATCATGTTTCAGGGAAGGCTGTTCCCCCTTGTCAGACTTGGTCACATCTTTGGTATACAATCTGACCGTATTGACCCCTGGGATGGTCTGGTGCTTACGCTTCAGCATGAAAACAGAGAGATGTGTCTTCTGCTCGATGAGCTTCTCGGCAAGGAGGAGGTGGTCATAAAAAGTCTGGGTGAGACCTTCAGGGGGATCAAGGGCATAGCCGGAGGTACAATTCTTGGTGATGGCAGGGTAGGGCTTATACTTGATGTGGCCGGTCTTTTTGATGTGGCAAGGGAAGGTCTTATGTCAGTGCATTGAATCTTCTGTTCAGTTATTGTCCCTGGCACCTTTTTTTCGAACTGGTATGTGGGCAAAATGTCCCGGTTATCTTCTGACATGTTTTGATTGTCAGGTATTGTGTCCGTTTTTACGGTAAACTGCATGTTGTATGAAAGATCTGGATACTTTTCTGTCAAGTTTTATTCCCGAAAGGCATTGGTGATTTGCGCTGTTCAATAACCTTTGATATGGACACAGACAATATCCTGGCAGGGCATGAAGATATGATCAGTCATAGAAAATTGCAGATGTTTGTCTTGAAAAGGATGTTCCATGAATTTGATAGTTGGTGTTTCTGATATGAAGATCAGCAATGATCCAGACGCTTCGATTGTTACCTATTCCCTTGGGTCATGTATAGGTATAGCAATTTATGACCCTGTTGTTCATGTAGGGGGCATTGCGCATTACATGCTGCCTGATTCAGGACTTGATCCTGAAAAGGCCAGGAAAAATCCGTATATGTTTGCTGATACATGTATTCCGCGTCTTTTCAAATCCTCGTATCAACTGGGGGCAAAGAAGCAGAGGCTCAGGGTTGTTGTAGCCGGAGGCGCACAGATTATGGATCAGAAGGGGTTGTTTAATATTGGCAAACGAAACTATATGGTTGCAAAGAAGATGTTCTGGAGGAACAAGGTAATAGTGGATTACGAGGAGGTCGGTGGAAACAGCAACCGGACAGTCAAACTTTTGATCAGTAGCGGCAAGATTATTTTAAAGATATCCGGAAGGGGGGAGGTTGTAATATGACAGATATCAAGAGGATACTGAAAGATATTGTCAAATTTGAGCCTATTCCTCAGGCCGCTGTAAAAATAATGAGTATTGTTGAGGACCCTGACAGTTCCATAGCCGATATTGTAAAACTCGTTGAATATGAACCTGCCCTGACTGCCAATCTTTTGAAGGTATGTAATTCGGCCTACCTTGGTTTGGCAAGGGAGATAACCTCTGTGCATCATGCAGTTTCTCTTTTGGGAATGAGTAAGGTGGCTGATCTGGTTTTTATGGCAGGATCGGCCAAAACCATGTCAAGGGAGAACAGGGGATATGATCTTAACAGGGGAGATCTTTGGAAGTATTCTGTATCGTCCGCTATTATTGCACGGCAACTTGCTGATAAGAAAGGCCTGGAAAAACGCAATCTGGTTTTTACGGCGGCCCTTTTAAAGGATATTGGAAAGATTCTGTTGAGCCAGTATGTGATGAATTCTTTTGATAGGATCAATTCGTTGGTTTCGGAAAACAATTACAGTTTCATGGAAGCGGAAAAAGAGGTGATAGGAATAGACCATGCGGAGTTAGGGGGAATGGTGGCAGAACAATGGAAATTCAACGAAAAAATGATATACATTATCAAGAATCACCACCTTCCCGACAGGAAATCCATGTCTGACACTGAAACCTGTATAGTCTATATTGCAGATATGCTGTGTATGATGATGGGAATCGGAGGGGGATCAGACGGCCTTGCATACAGGTTCCATGAGGAAGTAACAGAAGGACTTGGTTTTTCCCAGACAGATCTTCAGGAGATAATGGTTGAATTTGCGGTGCAGCTTGGTGATGTTGAAAGGCTTTTTAGCCTGGCATAGCCATGTCAAAAACAGATGGTTCTCAGGAGAGATAAAAGATATGGCATATAATATACTGATTGTTGATGATTCCCTCCCCATGCGTGGTATTTTAAAGAAGATTATCAGGATTTCAGGTTTCAAGGCTGGAGAGATATTCGAGGCTGCCAATGGGAAGGATGCCCTCGATGTGGCAAACAGAAAATGGTGCGATATTGTTTTGACAGATTATAATATGCCTGTCATGAATGGCCTTGATTTTCTTGTAGAGCTTAAAAAAAATGATCTTTACAGGGATGTGCCTGTTATTGTGGTTACTACTGAAGGCAGTCAAAGAATGATAGAAAGGTTTATGGAAAATGGTGCATGTGGTTATGTTAAAAAGCCCTTTGCTCCGGAAGCAATCAAGGAAAAATTAAACAAGGTTATGGGAGAGACAGCCGATGAACCTGGATTTGATGAAAGCGATGAGGGCCTCGATTTCTGAGGTCCTGGAAACCATGTTCTTTGAACCTCTTGAATTTCCTGAAGAGATGGACGCTTCAGGGTTTTTGGATAAAAACAAAAAGCATTCAATTGCAGTTAGCGTGAAATACAGGGGCCCTTTTTCAGGTGATCTGTCTTGTTTTATGCCAAAGAACCTTGCCTTATTCCTTGCGTCTGATTTCTTGGGGGTGGAACCTTCTGAGGTGTCTGATAATCAGGCGGAGGAGGTAGTCAAGGAAATCGTCAATATGGCAGCGGGTGGGGTTTTCAGTCATTATGATAACAGTGCAGTCTTTCAGCTCGGTATTCCTGAGGCCATCAATGACAAAAGAAAAACAGAGGGTGATTGTTGTGGGTCAGAAGATGTTTGTTTGCTTCTTGCAGATACTGTTAACGGTCGTTTTGCCCTGAAATTGAGGGTCATGTAAGAAAGTGTCTGTTTCAGGTTCTGATCTGCATGGAAATTCAAATCATTTTTAACGGCGGTTGTTAAAACAAGAGAACACGGGATGAAAACAGATAGAATAAAAGTGCTGATAGTGGATGATTCTGCTGTTGTCAGAAGGATCTTTACAAAGGAGCTGTCTCGTGAAAAGGATATCGAGGTGGTTGGTGCAGCGCCTGATCCTTATGTGGCGAGGGATATGATTGTTCAGTTGAAACCTGATGTTATTACCCTTGACATAGAGATGCCGCGTATGGATGGGCTGACCTTTTTAAGGAAGATAATGAATTTTTTTCCTCTTCCTGTAATAATTGTAAGTTCTCTTGCACAAAAAGGCAGCAAAACAGCTATGGACGCCCTTTCATACGGTGCTGTAGATGTTGTTGCAAAACCTTCTGTTTCCTATTCCGTTGAAGATATGGGGATTCAACTCGCTGAGAAAATAAGGGCCGCTGCCAGGGTAAATGTCCGCAATATGGTGCCCAAAAAGGGTAAGACAGGATCCATTGTGAAATCAAGAGTGTCTCCCCTGACTGTCACAACAGACAAAATTGTGGCCATTGGAGCATCCACCGGCGGAACAGAGGCCCTGAAAGATATACTTACAAGGTTCCCTGAGAATATGCCGGGCATGGTGGTTGTTCAGCACATGCCTGTAAAATTTACAAAAGCCTTTGCTGAACGTCTTGATTCCATATGTGCGGTTAAGGTGAAAGAAGCCAGGGATGGAGATTCTGTAATAAAGGGGCATGTCCTTATTGCGCCTGGTAACTATCATATGCTTTTAATACGCAGAGGGGCGCGTTATTATGTAAAGATAAAAAATGGTCCGCTGATTCATTATCAAAGACCTGCTGTTGATGTGCTGTTTAAGTCTGTTGCCAAGTATGCAGGTTCAAATGCTATTGGCATGATACTTACAGGAATGGGTGCCGATGGTGCTGCAGGACTTTTGCAGATGAAAAAGGCCGGCGCCAGAACAATAGCCCAGGATAAAGACAGCTCTATTGTCTTTGGCATGCCCAAAAAGGCAATTGAACTTGGGGCTGTTGACAGGGTCGTAGGATTGAAAGATATACCAAAGGCATGTATTGATATGCTTCAGGGTTTATAGACAGTGTTTATGTAAATGTTATGGAAGCCGAACAGTTTTCTTTTAGTCAGGGAGGATGAGTGATTATGTCTCTTAAGGTTCTTAGTGTTGATGATAGTAAAACCATACGTATGATTGTGAAGAAGGCCTTCAAGCCTTATGATTGTGAAATCATAGAGGCGGAAAACGGTGTGGAAGGCCTTGCCGCAGCAAATAAGGAACGACCTGATTTGATTGTGCTCGATATTACCATGCCGGTAATGACCGGAGTGGAGATGCTGGAAAAGCTGAAGGCCGAGCCTGCACTTAGAGATATTCCGGTGATTATGCTGACTGCTGAATCCGGCAAGGATAACGTCCTGCAGATTGTAAAGATGGGTGTCAGGGATTATATAGTCAAACCGTTCAAGGGAGAACAGTTGATTGACAGAGTGGAAAAGATAGTGAATCTTGAGCCGAGAAAGGATGAAGCCGCCAAGGGTGATGATTTGGCAGGGTTGTTTTCCCTTGATGGAGACATACAGGTTGTTTCCTGTCCTGAAAATGTGGATGACGGAATTGCTGCAAGGATAGGAAGTGTGTTGAATGCAAAGGCTGCAGAGATGTCAAAATCCGGTATAAACAAGCTTGTACTTGATTTGACCAGGGTTTCAAAGGTCAATATATCTCTTATAAAACTTATATCTTCCCTTAAAGAAAAATGTCAGGATGCCAGGATTTATATGCGTGTTGTGGGGAGCAGTGATATAGAATCAGGTCTTAAAAATTTTGCCGAAACCAGTGACCTGACGATTTACAAGACTGTACAGGAGACAAAAACAAGTTTTAAGTAGTTTCCACCCGCAATTCGCTATTGTCTGTGATTGTTATGTGCAGACGCTGTTCCTTATAAAGGCATTAATGCATTTATGCGCTTGAAATTCTTTGTACGCCTTTATCCCGAAAAATTGTGTTGTTTTATGGATAGATACTGTTTTTGCACTGTTCTGAATATATAATCCCACTAAATCTTGAGGTGATTTAATTATGGATGTCAGGTATATCAATCCTTTTTTAATAGCTACACAAAATGTTTTTGAAACAATGATACAGCTTTCGGTCAAACTGGGAAAGCCTACCATAAAAACCAAGCCGGAATGCCTCTATGAGGTGAGTAGTATTATAGGGATGTCGGGCCTTGTTTCAGGGTCAGTTGTTATAAACATGTCAGATAAAATTGCCTTGCAGCTTGCGTCAGGCCTTCTTGATGAAGATATTACAGAGATTAATTCTGATTGCACAGATGCAATCGGAGAGGTGGCCAATATGATTGCAGGAAATGCAAAGAGCAATTTTTCCGAAGAAGGTGTGAAGATCTCGGTTCCAACTGTGATTATAGGTGGACACAAGGTAACCTATCCATCCGGAATCCCGATTATTTCAATTCCATGTGATGTTGGTGACGGAAAAATGTTGATAGACGTTGCCATCAAGAAAACATAAAATCTCCCTGATGTCCAAAACAGATTGTTTTTGTGATATCTCAAGATTTCAGGTCCCTGTTTCCTTACAAAACGGGCATTTATAAATTTCAGGACATATTTTTTTGGAAATGCTGTTCCGGGATACCCTATACCGTGAAATGCGACAGATCATATAGCCTTTGAATAAAGCTGTGTAATCTGTCAAATGGGTCAAAGGTGTTTTCTTCCTTTTTTGTTCTGACATGCAGAAAATCCCTGTGAATAAAACGTATGGCATTCCTGAAACTCAAATAAGAGATGGACTCTGCATGATTTATGATACCCATTTCCAGACATCTGTGTCCTTGTCGTGACATCTCTTTCAGCAGGTCACTGTCTTTTATCCTTTTTCCTTCTTTTACAGGATGAACCAATATGTTTGCTGCTATCCAGTAGGATTCCAGAAATGTCTTTGTAAGTGCTGCCCATGTTGGCAGATTCTCAAAGCCTTTTCGTGTCACCCTGATACCTTCAAGCCTGTCTTCCTTTACAGTTGTAATAAATGAGGCTTCCTCAAAAAAGTCCAGAACATTGTTTGTTTCATCCTTAGAGTTGTGGTCATCGTTATAGACAAATTCGTATTTGAACAGATGCTTGAGAAAATCATAGTCATTGTTGACAGTCTCTATGGATATGATTTCCTCTTTTTCTGTTAAAAGACTGGTTGAAACAAAGGCATATGAAACCAATGCGTGAATAATACTGTTTTTATAATATTCCAGTTCGGGAATTTTCCCTTTTTCAACTTGGTAGAATGCATCTGCTTTTCCTATTTCCTCTGCCAGGCTTATGATTTTTTTGTCTGCAAGAAAAGACAGGATCTCGTCAAGGGATTCATTCAAATGAATGGCACTGCTGGATATAGGAACATTGTTTCTTTTCATTGAATCCAGCAGGATATTGGCAGTATTCAGCAGTTCCCCGGGATAAAAACCCATACGATGTCTGGTCAGTATGGATGTGGATACAACTGCGAACGGTGTTACAAGAGTAACCTTGTTAATGGATCTGACAAGGTGCATGGCCAGTTTGTTTACGATGTTGTTTTTACTGCCGTGGCTTTCCAGTAAATACTGTTCCAATGATACAGGTTGGGCAAAACGTATGTATACCTTGCCGTGTTTGCGTTTCAGGATACGTCTTGCTTTAAGAACCTGTTTGAAGTTTTCTTTGTCTTTTGACTGTCCTTCTATTTCCTTGAGATATGATTTTTGTTCCGGAATACTGTCGTAGGTAATGGACGAAGGAACGAACATCAGATCATGACAATAACCTTCCTGATATGCCTCAACAAGGATGGATAGGAACCCCTTTTGTGGCAAGATCAGCTTTCCGCTTCTGCTGCGGCCTCCCTCTATGAAGAATTCAATGGCATATCCTTCCTGTATAATCGCCTTGATGTATCTTGTAAATACAGTGGCGTACAGTCTTGCACCTTTAAAACTTCTTCGAATAAAAAAGGCTCCGTTTTTTCTGAACAGATTTCCCACCGGCCAAAAAGCCAGATTTCTGCCTGCTGCAATTTGTGGGGCAGGCAGGTGATGTGTAAAAAGGATATCATTCAGGATCATGTAATCTATATGACTTTTGTGGGAGGGTACATAAACAAGCGGTGCCTTTCTTGCGAATTTTCTTACAACTGAAAGACTCTCTTCATCAACATCTATTCCGTGAAACATTTTTTTCCATAGCCAGGAAAGAAATATATGTGAAAAATGCATATATGTCATATTGGGGTCTGCTGCAATTTCATCAAAATAGGCAGTTGCTCTTTTTTTTATCTGTTGCAGCTTTGCCAGATCGCCACCTGCCATATCTTCAATGGTTTTTATGACATCTTCATCCTTTAGCACTATCTCTTTAATCTGGTGTCTTGATTTTACTACAGGGCCTATAATTACCCTTTTCTGCACATCAATGCTTTCAATCAGCTTTTTGGTTATATCTTCTGATATCTCCTTTGCTGTTCTGTCCTGCTGAAGGTCGGACATGTATTCTTTCAGGTTTAATGAGGTCCCAAAATCAACAAATGCCTTTCGGTGGTATCTGAAAAAAAGCACTATTCTTCTTATGCATCCGGGGTTGTCTTTAAATCCGAACAGTATATCCATAATGCCCGGGTTTTCTTTTTCCGGGGCCTTTTTATAAAGTATAAGTACGGGCACCATATATATAGGCCGTTCCATTTCTTGCTGGGTTTCAAGGATGAACTGTATTTGATCGTGCTCTGCATGGATGAAATGCCGGTAAAAACTTTTTGGGTTTACAAGACAGAGAATAAAGGTTTCTCCTTTTTCAATTGCCTTTTTGTAAAATCCGGATTTGAATGGTGATGGGAATTCTTTGTGTTTCAGAAAATGACTTATGTAGAATTTGGAGATATTATACAGTTTTTTTAGCGGCAGAAACATGGACATGTTAATGCCAAAGGCTATTTTTGGTGATGGCAGACGGTTTTTGAGAAGGCAGTAATGTAACAGAAGATAGTCAAGGTGACTATGATACTTGGTTGTGTAGATAATGGTTCCTTCTTTTTGCATCTGTCGCAGATGTTCTGTCATGCTTGTATCAAATTTAACCCTTTTGAAGAGCTGATAAAGAAACCAGTTCAGAAAAAAACCTGGTTTTTGATCCAGTACAAAAGGAAAATGCGGTTTTTTGGTCATTTACAATCCTTTATGCCAGAGTATGTTCAGTTTGTCTGTCCTGTTTGATAATTTGTTCCTGCAACCTGTCTTTTCCACGCTGAACAGAATTGTTTGTGGTGGAGATGTGTCTTGTGTGTCTTATGATGAAAGATCTTGCAGGGTTTCCAATACCTGTTCTGAATTTTTTCTGCCATAGCTTACAGACAAGGGGCTTTATTTTCAAGAGACAAGACACATATTTATTTGTAATGTTGACAAAGATACATGTATGTATAAAAATAAAAGAACATGTTTGTTTTCTGTATCCATAAAAATCTTATCCTGACACAAATAATCGGGGCACAGGGGAATATATTATACATCAGGTCTTGTTCAAACCGGTTGTGCCAGTTTGGTTATTACAGAATCAATACATCATGAAAACATGCTGTCTGTATATTATCGAACGGTATTTAAGTGATTCTTACGGCAAAAAACAGACCAGGGACCATAACTTTGGGAGAGAACCATGTATGTAGCTATGAATGTCAGGGGGTTGACAGTTGATCCCATAACAAGCAGCCCTATTGTTATTCTTAAAGAAATTGATGGAGATAAAACCCTGCCTATTTGGATAGGTCTGTTGGAGGCCACAGCAATTGCAAGTGAACTGGAGGATATAAAATTTTCGAGGCCAATGACCCATGACCTCATTAAAAATATTATAGAACTTCTTGAAGTGAAGATTGTTAGAATAGAGGTCAATGACCTTAAGGATAACACCTACTTTGCACGTATTAATTTTGAACATATGGGAAAAGAGCTGTCTGTTGATGCCAGACCGAGTGATGCCATGGCGCTTGCCCTGAGAATTGGTATTCCTGTTTTTGTTGCCGGAAAGGTTATTGAAAAGTCCACGGAAATTGATCTGAAAGCAGAGGCCCTGGACAAGTCGAAACAGGGCAAAAAATGGCAGGAGATCCTGGAGTCTTTTAGTCCGGATGATTTTGGAAAGTACAAGATGTGATCTCTGCATGAAAATATCTTGTCTGTTATCAGGGCAAACAGGGGAAAATCAATGATTGATCTTCATACACATACCCTTTTCAGTGATGGAGAGCTTGTGCCTTCCGAGCTGGTCAGACGTGTCGAGGCTATGGGATATGAGGCCATTGCGCTGACAGATCATGCTGATTCCTCTACACTTGACTTTATTATTCCAAGGATCGTCAAGGTTGCTGAAGACCTGAACAGAAATCAGAGTGTAAAAGTAATTCCGGGTATTGAACTGACACATCTCCCTCCTGCCATGATTTTTTCTGCAGTCAAAAGGGCAAAAGAACTGGGGGCAGCACTGGTGGTAATGCACGGAGAAAGCCCTGTGGAACCGGTAGCACCAGGAACCAACAGGGCCTCTATTGAAGCAGGGGTTGATATCCTGGCCCATCCTGGATTGATTACACGGGATGATGCATTGCTGGCTTCCCAAAAAAATGTCTTTCTGGAGATTTCAGGCAGGGGTGGGCACAGTTTTACAAATGGACATGTTGTCAGGATGGCAGAGGAAACCGGGGCAGGTCTTGTACTTGATTCGGATGCCCATTCTCCTTCTGACCTCATGTCAGAATCGTTTGCCGTCAAGGTGGCTGAAGGAGCAGGCTTGTCAACCGGGTCTTTGAATGATCTTCTTGCCAATTCTCGGCTTCTCGTTAAAAAAACAGGCCTTTTTTCATAGATCATGTTTGTCTGCAGATGGATTTTTTTACTGTAAGGTTTTTGCGTATCAGTTCAATAACAGGGGGATAACAGCGAACGTATCACCGGGGGTCTTTAGCACAAGGTTGCCAGACTCGGGGTATTATTGCATAGCCGGTTTTGGGCCGGTTTTGCATATTGACCTGTCTGCCGTGTCTGGCCTGAGACAGACGTGCAGAAAAGGCCATGTGTTGAGCTGTTGCTTGATATCTTTTTTTATTTCTTGCATCACATGTGTTAATTGATGTATAAGTCTCTATCCATTGCCTGGGTGGCGGAACTGGTAGACGCAAGGGACTTAAAATCCCTCGGCTCTTTGTGGCTGTGCGGGTTCAATTCCCGCCCCAGGCACCAGTGTAATGGTCAGGTAAAGGTTTTTGTGTACGGCAGGCCATTGAAAGGGCATCCTTTACCGAGCAGGCTTTCCCATACCCTTGGTTCATGATCCAGCCTGCTGCCTGACGGGAAAACAGATCTATGATGACCGCCATATACAACCAGCCTTCTTATGTTCAAATAATAAGCTTATATCGTTGGCCCGCATCACTGCTGCGGTAATCCCCTCTCATTGATAACCGGATCAACTGCATCCTGTTTGAATCCTTTTGTACAATCGGTCACTTCCTTGTTTTGCTTAATAGCAGGCAGGATACCCTCCTTTCTTTTTTGTTCTTAACAGAATGTTCATTTCAATTAAACCACTTCAGTTTTTACCGGCAGGAGAGTTATCCCTGTTATTAGACACAGGACACACTTGCTGCAATATTTTCGCAAATATCTGATCTGTCTCCCAGCATTCAAGCGGCGTTTATCTGCTGTCATATTTTGCACACAGGACTAACTTTTGGCCACTGTTTTTTTACAGTAAAAAACAGACGATTGTGTTATAGGATATAAAGAGATCTCTTGAGTTGATTCATATCCGCAAGGGGGTAGTATTACTGCCCTTGACAGATAATGCAATACATCAAGTTTTATTTATATCTTACTGTAATATTTGCTAAAAGGAGGCAGGATGATGGGTAAAGCTCCAGAAAGAAAGTTTTATATCAAACACATAAAGGCAATTATCCATGCCATTGTGAATTACGATGATCTTGATCTTTTATTGGAACATATCACTGAAGGAACCGCAAAAAGATTTGGGGCCAAAGGTTGCAGTATAATGCTCCTTGATGAAAAGGAAAATCAGCTCATACATGTAAAAAGCTATGGAATAAGCGAGGCATACCTGGCAAAGGGGAAGGTCGTCGTAGGAAAGGGGTGTGCCCTTTATACCGGAGAACCTGTGTATATTGACGATATGCAAAACAGTCCATTGATACAGTATCCGGAGGCTGCTGCCAAGGAAGGTTTTCATTCCATGCTTTCCATTCCTATAAAAAGACAGGATTTTACAATAGGTGTTTTAAGAATATACCATGGAATACTTTATGTCTATCATGAAGAGGATATAGATTCTTTATGCCTTATGTCAGAGGTCCTCAGTATGGTTATAGATATGAATGGATTAAAAAATTTCCTTGATATTATTAAAATGGGTTTTTCAAATTTACCTTCACGGATTATAGGGGGAGAACTGTAAAAATTGAAAAAACGCATAGTTGTAGATACCTCTGAATTTTGTGATATTGAACATGGAGATATCATACAAATTGGAAAAAAACGTTATGAGGTGATCAGGAATGAAAAGGAACGCCGTTTTGGTATAGATGATCAGAAGTTCTGGGTAAAGAGATGTATTGATCTTGATACAGGTCAGAAGAAGATCATTAAACTCACTTTTTTTGAATCGTTTGAAACAACCCTGGGCGGAGTGCCGATAAGGTGTTTCAGAAACCCGCAGAAGGAAGAGGAGATACTTGAACTTGTCAGAGAACATCCTCATTTCATGCAGGGTGTCTCATACAGGGATGTCAAGGGAAACAGTATCCGTGTGCTGGATATTGTTCCAGGTCCAAATCTGTTTTTATATGTTGAGTCTCTGTCTATGGGACACAAGACATACTTTGACAGGCTGCTTTTTTCAGTACTGAAAAATGTTGTCAAGGCATTTGAGGCAATCCGTTTTCTCCATATGCACGGTTTCAGGCATGGCGATATCAGAAATGACCACATTATAATAGAACGTAACACCAACAATTATGTATGGATAGATTTTGACTACGACTTTGAGCCGGGCGAAAATCCTTTCAGCCTTGATATCTTTGGTATGGGAAATATTCTTCTGTATACAATCGGCAAGGGGTTTCATAACCTTCACATGATATCAAACGATACCATGATCTATGGAGACTTGATAGATCGCCTTGAACCCAATGATTTTTCCCTCCTGGACAAATGGAGATTAATGAATTTAAAAAAGCTTTATCCCTACATTCCTGATGCATTAAATGATATCCTCATGCATTTTTCTGCGGGCGCTTCCATATATTATGAAACTGCAGAAGAGATAATTGAAGATCTAACCCGCTGTCTTAACACTGTTTTTGATTAAGTTTGGTTTTTATCCGCAGATGGGTGTTTTTTTACAGTCTCAATATCAACCCCTGTCACCACTTTCCCTGTTCTAAAACCTTGCTGTATCCTGAATTTATTTGTGAATAAAAACCGCTAACAACAATGTACAATACGGAAAAGATACCTTCCGCAAAGGTCTTGAAAAAGGAGGAATAATCAGATGAGCTACTCCATACTTGTGCCTCTCAGTGATTCACCAACTTCTCATTCGGTACTGCATTACATAACTCATATGCCCATTTCTGCAGAGGATACAGATATCACCCTGCTGAATGTCTATAAAGAACCTGCTGCAAGCCAGGACCTGATGGGGAAATCCTTTGTGGAAAAACAGAAATCAAGAATGAGCAGGTTCCTTGACGGGGTAAAAGACAATTTGGCAGAGGCAGGTTTTGATCCTGACAAGATACACATAGTCTTGCTTAAGGATCATTACCCCACGGTAACTGATGGTATTGTTGCCGAATTCAACAGAGGTAACTACGATATGGTTATTATAGGACGCAAGCATATGTCTAAGGCAGAAGAATTCGTGATGGGTGATATCAGTATAAAACTGGTTAGAATGTTGGAGAATACAGCAATATTGATAGTTAAACAAACAGGTTCCAAGGCGCAGGAACAATAGGACATTTGGTATTAACTGTCATGATTGATCCAACCTGATTTCAGGATAAGGCCATGTACCTTTTCAGACCTTCTGGATCTTGCTGCAGGGATTTGAAAACATGGCACAATACCTCCGGTGTTACAATTCCTTGTGAGATAGGACCGGTTTTTATACGGGTCATAACCTGTCTATGATGTATCTGTTTTTATCGTCAGGCAACCTCCCTTGTAAATAATCCTTGCTTTTTGTCAATTTTGCTTGACAGGAATGTCTTTCATGCATGAACATGACGTCACATTATATAACGTGACGTCATGTTCATACTGATTTTTTTATGCAAGGCACTGATAGACCAATGATAAGGCTATGAAGAGCTGAAAAGCTGGTTGCAGCCCCTCCAGAAATAGATTCTGGTTACTGTCTGTTATACGAAAATCCCGTTTCATACCCTGATTCATTAAGGATGCTGGTGATGTCGAAGAATACGCTTTCCCGCAGGGAAAAGGAAAAACTCAATCAACGCAGGGAAATCCTTGAGGCCGCTCTTTCTCTTTTTTCAAAGAAAGGCTACCATAATGTCTCCATGCATGAAATTGCAAAAAAATCTGAATTTGCTGTAGGTACACTTTACAAGTTCTTTAAGAACAAGGAAGATCTTTACACATCACTTATAATTGAACAGTCTGACAGGTTTCATGATGCCATTATAGCTGCTGTAAAAGAATCTGAAGACGAAACCGAACAGCTGAGAAACTATGTAAAGGCAAAATGTGTGGTGTTCAGGGATAATATTGCTGTTATCCGTTTGTATTTTACGGAAACAAGAGGGGCCAGTTTTAATATAAGGGCAGGTCTGGACAAGAATATTCGCGAAAGATACAACAATGTGCTTTTGAATGTGCTTGCCCCGGTGTTTGAAAGAGGTATGGAAAAAAACATATTCAACAGGATTGCCGAACCATACCATTTGGCAGTTGCGCTTGACAGCCTGTGTAATGCCTTTCTTTTCCTCTGGCTTGAGGAACCAGATCTGAATACATATCCGGAAGATCCCGATCTTATACTGAATATTTTTTTTCAGGGATTGATTGATCACAGATGAAATTTTTTGATCTTTCTTTTGCGTATGGCAACATATTTTAGAATAAATATCATAAAAACGATATGTTGCCGATATAATTTGATTTGATACTTTAACTGATATTTGGAGGATATATGTCGCATTTGCGCAGAGTGATATGCAATCCTGTTACATGGATCCCCGGACTTGTCTTCCTGTTTCTGTCTTTTTTTATCTCAGGATGCAGACAGCGGCCCAAGGGGCCACCACATGGAATACCGGAGGTAACAGTCTGTACGGTCAGGCCGGAACCTGTTCTTCTGAGTACTGAATTGCCAGGACGCACGGTTCCTTTCCGTGTGGCAGAAATAAGGCCCCAGGTAAGCGGTCTTTTAAAAAAACGCCTGTTTAAAGAAGGTGCCTGTGTCAAGGCAGGCCAGCCACTGTATCTGATAGACCCGGCCGAATTTGAGGCGGCCCTTGCCAATGCCGGTGCAGCCCTTGCAAAGGCCATATCAAATGTGCCGGCAATCAGATCAAGGGTTGAACGTTATAAAAAACTCCTGCCTTTCAAGGCCATCAGCAGGCAGGAATATGACGATGCCGTGGCTGCGCTTGGACAGGCAAGATCCGAGATAAAATACTGGGAGGCACAGGTAAAAAGGGCAAAAATAAATCTTGCCTACTGTCATATTACTGCCCCCATATCAGGACGTATAAGCAGATCTTATGTGACAGAGGGGGCCATCCTTACAGCTTATCAGCCTGCTGCCATGGCCACCATACAACGCCTTGACCCCATTTACGTAGATGTGCCCCAATCCACCACGGAACTGCTCCGTCTGAGACAGAGACTCAAACAGGGCCGCATCAAATATCATGCCAGGAATCGGAATATGGTCAGGCTTGTGCTTGAAGATGGAAGCATATATCCATTGATGGGAATACTCCAGTTCCATGAGGTTAATGTGGATTCAACAACAGGTTCTGTTATCCTGAGGATCATGTTTAAAAATCCGGAAGGTGTCCTTTTACCGGGAATGTTTGTCAGGGCAGTAATCAGGGAGGGGATAAACCCTGCGGCCATTCTTGTTCCCCAACAGGCGGTTTCCCGTACACCAAAGGGAGAGCCCTTTGTTTTTACAGTAGGAAAGGATAACACAGTTGTTCTGAAGATGATTAAGATAGACAGGGCTGTTGGCAGCAGGTGGCTTGTTTCTTCAGGAATTACCCCGAAAGACCGCATAATTGTCACGGGGCTGCAGTTCATAAGACCAGGCATACCGGTTAAGGTAGTTGCTTCAAAAAATACGGATAAAAAGGGGGCAAAAGGTATGTCAGACAGAACAGAACCGGACAGACATGCCCGGCTTAAAGACACTTTCCCTGTTATTGCCGGCGATGAAAATACAATGCGTACTGTATCCACAGGGTCTTTTAAGGGAAACCGGTATCTGAACGGAGGGGCATGATGCTATCAAGGTTTTTTCTGGACCGCCCTGTTTTTGCATGGGTTATTGCCATTGCGATAATGAGTGCAGGTGTGTTATCCATCCATTTTTTGCCTGTATCTCACTATCCTGAACTTGCGCCTCCTGTTATTGCCGTTGACTCGTTTTATCCCGGGGCATCTGCCGAGACAGTGGAAAGTACTGTTACACAGATTATAGAACAAAAGATGACCGGCCTTGACAAGATGCTATATCTTTCAGGTTCCAGCAGTTCATCCGGGGCATCACGCATTGAACTTACTTTTGCTCCAGGGACTGATCCGGATCTTGCCTGGTCAAAGGTTCAGAATAAACTTCAGCTTGCCATGGCAAGCCTGCCTGATGTGGTACAACGTCAGGGGGTCAAGGTAAGCAAATCAACCCGCAACTATATGCTTGTTGTGGGGATTGTTTCTGAAGATGGCAGTATGGACGGCAATGACCTGAGAGACTATGCCAGATCCAATCTGGAAAAGGTCCTTGCCCGCATACCCGGAGTAGGGGAGGTAGAGGCCTTTGGTACCGAATATGCCATGCGCATATGGATTGATCCTGACAAACTGACCAACTATCATCTTACTGTAGAAGATGTTGCAAGATCCCTTAGGTCATATAATGTGGAGGTTTCAGCAGGACAGTTTGGCGGGGCTCCGGCTGTCAGAGGCCAGCGTATGAATGCCTCGATTATTGTCCAGCATTATCTCAGAACACCTGAACAGTTTGCATCCATTCCTCTCCGTATAAACAGAGATGGCTCCAGAGTTCTTGTCAGGGATGTGGGCCGTGTGGAACTTGGAACTGAACGGTACGACATACTGGCAAGATTTAACGGAAAACCCTCCGCCTTTCTTCTTATCCGCAAGGAACCGGGTGCCAATGCCCTTAAGACTGAAGAGGCGATCAAGGCCAAGCTGAAGAGTATGAGCCGCTACTTTCCTCAAGGGATGAAGGTGGTATACCCATACAATACCACAACCTTTACCAGAGTGGCCATTCATGAGGTGGTCAAGACCTTGTATGAGGCGATTTTTCTGGTTTTTCTGGTAATATGGCTTTTCCTGGGCAACCTTCGTGCCACCCTGATTCCGACTATTACGGTCCCTGTTGTTCTTCTTGGAACCTTTGCAATTATTGGAATGCTTGGATTTTCCATAAATGTGCTGACCATGTTTGCCATGGTTCTGGCCATAGGTCTTTTGGTAGACGATGCTATTGTGGTCGTGGAAAATGTGGAAAGGATAATGAGTGAAGAGGGGCTTTCTGCCAAAGAGGCTACGGCCAAGTCCATGGATCAGATTACCAGCGCCCTGATAGGAATCGGCCTTGTACTTGCAGCAGTATTCGGTCCAATGGCCTTTTTCCCGGGTTCTACAGGCATTATATACAGACAGTTTTCTGTTACCATTGCAGCCTCAATGCTTCTGTCTGTTCTTGTAGCGTTAATCCTTACTCCGGTTCTATGTGCAAGTCTTTTAAAACCGGTGCCTGCCGGACATGAGCCTGCAGATAGCGCAGTTTCTTTCCTGCGGCCTTTTTTCAGATGGTTTGACCGCGTGTTCAGGGGATTAAGGAACATATACATAAGCAGAGTGGGGCATGTGTTGGGAAAGAAAACAGTATATATCCTGATCTATTTTATTCTTGTAGGAGTACTGTCTTTCTTTTTCTTGCATCTGCCAACCGCTTATCTTCCCAATGAAGATCAGGGGATCATCCTTGTTATGGCCAATCTTCCTTCCGGTTCTACCCTGGAACAGACGCAGAACATAATGAAACAGGCAGAGCGCCATTTTTTGGTCGATGAGAAGGATGCGGTAAAATCCTTTGCCTATTTGACGGGATATTCTTTCAGCGGCCAGGGGCAGAATGTAGCCCTTGGTTTTGTAAACCTGAAAGACTGGAAACTGCGTGATCGGCCGGATTTAAAGGTAGGAGCAGTTGTTGGAAGGGCAATGCGGGTGTTTTCCCGTATAAAAGGTGCCAGGGTCTTTGCCTTTCCGCCCCCTGCTATTATAGAACTTGGAAATGCCACGGGTTTTGACTTTGAACTCCTCGATTTTGGGGGGCTTGGGCATAAAAGGCTTATGGCCGCACGCAATCAGGTCCTCAGGATGGCAGCAATGGATAAGAGGGTAATACGTGTCAGGCCTAATGGCATGGAGGATGTGCCCGAATACTATGTTGATGTGGATTGGCAAAAGGCCGGAGCTCTTGGGGTGCCTATCACCTCCATACATGATACTGTTGCTGTCTCTTTCGGCAGTGCATATATAAACGACTTTGTAAGGGCTGGAAGGGTAAAAAAGGTCTATCTTCAGGCAGATGCTCCATACCGGATGCTGCCTTATGATCTGAAGAAACTGTATGTCAGAAATACCTCTGGCAAGATGGTGCCGTACTCCTCATTTGCATCAGGGCACTGGTCCAGTGGCTCTCCACGGCTTGAGCGATACAACGGGTTTCCATCCATAAACATATGGGGTGAACCTGCGCCTGGCAGAAGTTCAGGAGAGGCCATGGCTGTTATGGAGGAGTTTGCCTCAAGGCTTCCTCACGGAATTGCCTTTGACTGGACAGGCCTTTCCTATCAGGAAAGGATGGCTACAAATCAGGCCCCGCTTCTGTATGCCTTTTCTGTCTTTGTCATATTTCTCTGTCTTGCCGCCTTGTACGAAAGCTGGCCTATTCCGATTGCAAACATGCTGATGCTTCCGCTTGGAGTTCTTGGCGCCACAGTGGCCACATGGTCACGCGGTCTTTACAATGATGTCTATTTTCAGATCGGGTTTATAACCACCATGGGGCTTTCAACAAAAAACGCAATACTCATTATTCAGTTCATAAAGGAGCGTCTGAGTCACGGAGAGGGCCTTGAAGAGGCTGCCCTTGGCGCTGTACGTGTGCGATTCAGACCTGTTGTTATGACATCCCTGGCCTTCTTTTTTGGTGTCCTGCCTCTTGCGGTTGCAACCGGTGCCGGGGCAGGAGCGGAAAACGCCATTGGCACAGCAGTCTGTGGGGGAATGATTTCGGCAACTTTTATAGATCTCTTTTATATCCCCTTGTTTTTTGTGGTTGTATATACATGGATCAAGGGAAAGAAGTCTGAACAGGATATTAAACAAAAACAGGCAAGGGAGGTGATTTGACATGGGAAGATTTGCATACCTCGTTGCAATGCCTTTTCTGTTTTTTGCCTGCACCCTGGCCCCGACATACCTTCGTCCCGGTCCCTTTGCACCTGACAGATGGCCGGAGGGATCTGCATACCGGACTTCGCATAAATCCCTAAAAATACCGAGTGCCCGGGAGACAGGATGGCAGGAATTTTTTACTGACAGGAGACTTGAAGAGATTATAGAAACTGCCCTGAATAATAACCGTGATCTGAAACTGGCTGCTCTTAATGTGGAAGAGGCCCGTGCCATGTATGGCGTTAAACGGGCGGATCTGTTTCCGGTTGTAAATGCTACAGCAGCAAGAGGTAAACAGCGGATGCCGGATACACACGGTTTTGGACAGAAACTCATACTGACAGAATATAGCGCTGGTTTGGGAATCACTTCCTGGGAGATAGATTTTTTTGGCCGTATAAGGAGCCTTGAGAGGCAGGCCCTGGAGGAATATTTTGCAACAGAAGAGGCAAGACGGGGTGTTCAGATATCTCTTGTGTCCGAGGTGGCAAGGATATATTTTACCCTTGCTGCAGACAGGGAAAGACTGGCCCTTGCCCGATCAACCCTTAAGACCCAAAAGGCGTATTACGGTCTGCTCAAGAAACGTTATGATTTTGCCCTTGCCACTGAACTGGATCTTGCCAGGGCCAGAATCCAGGTGCAGGCAGCAGAAAGAGATGTGGCCTACTACCTTCGGCTGACCGCGAGTGATAAAAATGCATTGAATCTGTTGACAGGATATAAAATGCCGCATCTTTTACTGCCGGAAAACCTGAATGATGCAGGAGGGATCAAAAAGATATCTTCCGGGATTCCTTCAGAGGTGTTGCTTAACAGACCCGACATTATGGCGGCTGAACACAGACTTAAAGGATCATATGCATTTATAGGTGCAGCCCGTGCAGCCTTTTTCCCTCATATATCGCTTACAACCGCTATTGGAACTGCAAGCAGTGATCTGTCCGGGCTTTTTGGCGCCGGCTCAAAGAGCTGGAAATTCATATCCAATGTTGCCATGCCGGTCTTTGATGCCAGAACCTGGGCAGCATACAGGGTTAGCAAGGCAGAACAGAAAATTGCGCTTGTGAAATATGAACGGACCATTCAAAATGCATTCAGGGAGGTGGCAGATTCCCTTGCAGTTCAGGGTACGGCGAAAAGACAGGTGTTGGCACAGCAATCCCTTGTTGATGCTGCACTCCGGATATACCGCTTGTCCATGAAACGTTATGATCTGGGGATAGACAGCTATCTTTCTGTCCTTGATGCACAGCGTTCCCTGTATGCAGCACAGCAGCGGCTTGTTTCTCTTCGCCTTCTCAGGATAACAAACAGGATAAAACTTTATGCCGCTCTTGGGGGAGGAGGAGATTAGCAGGAAGTTGAAATCTGAATCTTGCCAATTACGTTGGCTCAATTGTTGCATAAATTGTCCTTTAACCATATTGCCCGTACTTTATATCTTTGGAGCAATGCCCGTTATCCAATATGTTATAATTTTCTAAAAGTATGGATAACAGGCATAAACAGGAACTGATAGGGTTATGAAACAGACAATGAGCCGCACGGTTTTGATTCTTATATCCTTTATCCTTGTCTTTGACATCTGTGTATATGCCGACCAGCCTCCTTCCTTTCATGACAGAGACATGCATGATATACGTATTGGTGTGTTGGCCAAGCGGGGATATCAATTGTGTCTGAAAAAATGGGTGCCGACCGCCGAATATCTGACTGAAAACATACAGGGATACCGTTTTTCCATTGTTCCGCTTGCCTTTGATAAATGTGACATGGCGATTCAAAAAAAAGGGGTGGATTTTATCCTTGCAAATCCATACATTTACATATGCCTTGAAAAAAAATACGCTGTTGAGCGCATAGCAACCCTGAACAACCGTCGTGTGACCGGTACTTATACCCTGTTCGGGGGGGTTATATTTTGCAGAAAAGACAGGAATGATATTCACACCCTGCATGATCTTGAGAACAAGTCCTTTATGGCAGTGGATAAAAATTCTTTTGGAGGCTGGCTGGCTGCCTGGCGAGAGATAAAAAAGGCTGGCATTGATCCGTTCAGGGATTTTAGGACCTTGTCCTTTGGGGGAACTCATGATGCAGTTGTATATGCAGTTAAAGATCGCAAGGTCGATGCAGGAACAGTTCGTACAGACACACTCGAGCGGATGAGTCATGAGGGCAAGATAAGGCTTGAAGATTTTCGTGTAATAAACGGTTCCTTGCATGACGCATCAAAGGTGGATTTTCTCTGTTCAACCGCACTATATCCTGAATGGCCGTTTGCAAAAGCACCCTATACTCCAACAGGCCTTGCCAAAAAGGTGTCCGTTGCCTTGTTGATGATGCCTCCGGACTGTGAGGCCGCAAGGGCAGCGAAATGTGCAGGCTGGACAATTCCCCTTAATTACCGGCATGTACATGATTGTCTGATTGATCTGCGGATTGGCCCATACAGGGATTATGCAAAGGTCTCTCTTGTACAGGCAATACAGCAACACAGGAATGTAACATTTGCATTCGCGGGGTTGATGTTTGCAATCACTTTATTTGCAATATATGCCCTTGTTCTTGCCATGAAACAGAGGCGGATGAAAAAAAGGACACAGCTTCTTCTTGATGGAATCCCCAATCCTGCCTGGCTTGTAACAAGGGATCGTCATATCGTTATGCAGAACATGGCATCTGAATCTTTTGGGTCAAAAACAGGCGGGTATTGCTGGGAAGGGATCATTCATCTTGATGCCCTCTCTGACGAATGCAGGGAGGCATACAAGAAAACAGGCGTTCCCCTGCCTGGAACAAAATGTTCCTTTTGCATGGCAGATGAGGCACTTGACAAACAGGAGTCCTTTAACAAGGAACTGGAAATAAATGATGCTGTGTTTGATATTGCATGGATTCCCCTGGGAAAAGACCTGTATCTACATTATGCCATAGACATAACAAGGCATAAGGAGGTGGAAAAAGAACTGAAGTTCCAAAAAATGGACCTGCAGCGCTATATAGATCATCTGTCCACCTTCACGGCAAGGCTCTCTGCTGACGGAACCGTACTTGCCGTTAACCGGACGGCATTGCAGCAATGCTGTTCTACTGCCGAAAAAATCATTGGAAAGCCGTTTTGGGATGCCCCATGGTGGAATTATGACAAGGCCCTTCAGGCCAGGGTAAAGGAATATGTTTTAAGGGCGGCGAGACTTGAATCTGTATGTGCAGAGGAGAAGATAGCGATAAAAGATGGATTCATGGAAATAAACTTCAGATTGAATCCTGTTCTTAACAGCGCTGTAAACGATAAGACCGTTGAATACATAGTTGCAGAAGGGCAGGATATAACATATCTGAAAGAGACGGAAGAATATCTGCGCAAGTTGCAGGAAGAGTTGAAAAATGCCATTGCAATGGCCAACAGTATGGCCAGCCGGGCTGAGGAAGCAAATATTGCAAAAAGTGAGTTTCTGGCCAACATGAGTCATGAGATACGAACCCCGATGAACGGGGTTATTGGTATGATATCTCTTTTGCTCGACACCAGTCTGAGTGATGAACAGCGTTACTTTGCTGAAACCGTCAAAAGCAGTGCAGAATCATTGCTGTCCATTATTAATGATATTCTGGATTTTTCCAAGATAGAGGCGGGGAAGCTTGATCTGGAAACCATTGTATTTGATCTGCGCGGTATGATGGATGACCTTGCATCAGCGCTGGCCATACCCAGCGAGGAAAAGGGGCTTGAATTTATATGTGCAGCAGACCCTGATGTTCCGGATCATCTTGCAGGTGACCCGGTCCGTCTGCGTCAGATACTTGTAAATCTTGCAGGTAATGCCATCAAGTTTACGGAGCAGGGGGAAGTCGCTGTGCGGGCCAGCCTGTATGATGAAACCAATGATGATGTGGTGCTCCGTTTTTCTGTAAAGGATACGGGGATAGGTATTCCAAAGGAAAAACAGGTTGTACTGTTTGATAAATTTACCCAGGCAGATGCATCAACTACGCGGAATTATGGCGGTACCGGTCTTGGCCTGGCCATATCAAAGCAGCTTGCAGAGATGATGGGCGGTGAAATAGGTGTTATCAGTGAAGAAGGGAAGGGGTCGGAGTTCTGGTTTACTGTCAAACTGAAAAGGCACTATGGAAAGGAAGACAGGGAAACACAGACTCTTGTTCCGGCAGACCTTTGTAATGCCCATATCCTGGTAGTTGACGACAATGCCACAAACCGAGAGGTTTTGATGGCACAGTTTGCTGCCTGGGGTATCAGGGGAGAGGATGCCCCTGATGGAAATACTGCATTACAGTTGATGTACAAGGCATATGGGGCGAAGGATCCATTCAGGGCCGCTGTTATAGATATGCAGATGCCCCGCATGGACGGTATTGAACTGGCGCAGGCGATAAAATCGGATGCAAGATTAGAAGACATACATCTTGTACTCTCAAGTTCTATGGGAAAGATAGGAACTCTGGAAGATATAAGAGGGCTTGGTTTTGATGCATATCTTTTGAAGCCTGTCAGACAATCGGATCTGTTTGACTGTATATCTTCGATACTTGCAGATAAATCCGCCAAAGGAGAAAAAAAGGCCAGCAAGGCGCATAGCTCAGGCAAGCTTCGTCGGGGCAAGGTGTCTGTACTTGTTGCTGAAGACAATATTGTCAATCAACAGGTGGCGCAGGCCCTGCTGAAAAAACTGGGCGTGGATGCCGAAGTTGCAGATAACGGTGTAATGGCCCTCAGGGCACTTGAAGCAAGGCATTATGATCTTGTGCTTATGGATATGCAGATGCCTGAAATGGATGGGGTTGAGGCTACAAAACAGATTCGCAGTCCTGAATCTGATGTGCTTGACCATGATATTCCTATCATTGCCATGACGGCCAATGCCCTTAAGGGAGACAGAGAAACATGTATCAAGGCAGGGATGAATGACTATCTGACAAAACCGGTCAACCCGAATACCCTTGCTGAGATTCTTGACAAATGGCTTCCCGGCAAAATATCTCAGGGAGGAGAGAAAACAGAGAAAAATTTTTTATCGGAAGAGAATAGTGAGCTTCCAGTCTTTGACAGCGCAGGGACATTGGCCCGTTTGATGGATGATGCAGAACTTGTAAAAACTGTAGTAAATGCCTTTTTGGATGACATACCGCATAAGTTGGAAGATATGGACAGATACCTGAATGAAGGGGCCATGAAAGATGCAGAACGTAATGCCCATACCATCAAGGGGGCATCTGCCAATGTGGGAGCAGAGCGGTTGCGTTTTGCGGCATTTGAGACAGAAAAGGCAGCGAAAAAGGGGGATATGGAAGCAGTCAGGGCACATATGGCTGTAATGAACACGGAGTTTGAGGTTTTCAGGCAAATGGTAAGCGAGAACCTCTTGTAATGGTTCAGAAGGTGGCTACAGAGCATTAAGACCTGAATGAGGTATATGCCGCCCCTTACGGGTAAGGTCGGGAGAATGCAGGAATGCGTATACTGATAGCTGAAGACGATTTGACATCCCGTATGGTTCTTGGCAGTGTGTTGAAAAAAAGCGGGTATGATGTGGTTGAGGCCGTTAATGGTGCCAAGGCCTGGAACATAATGAAACAGGATGATGCGCCGAAACTTGCCATACTGGATTGGGTGATGCCAGAGATGGACGGATTGGATGTCTTGCGCAAGATTCGTAAGATCCAGACCGACAATCCTCCCTACATCATTATGCTGACCTCAAAAGGAGACAAGACCCATGTGATAACAGGGCTTGATGCAGGGGCCAATGATTACCTCAGCAAGCCTTTTGATCCAGGTGAACTCAAGGCCCGTATAGGTGTTGGAATACGTATGATAAAACTGCAGGAAGAACTTATCAAGAGCAGGGAATTATTGCTTTATCAGGCCACCTATGATCCGTTAACAGGTTTGCTGAATCGCAGGGCTATCTTTGACAAATTACGCCAGGAACTGTCACGGGCCAAACGTAACAATGGTTTTGTTATGGTGGGTATATGTGATATAGACTATTTCAAGGATGTCAATGACAGATATGGCCATCAGACAGGAGATGATGTGTTGACCGGATTATCCTGCATTCTGAAGAGCAGTCTCAGAGAATATGATTCATTGGGGCGTATAGGGGGTGAGGAATTTCTTGCAGTGATTCCCGTAGACAAAGAGGTGGATCCAGTCCCTTTGTTTAACCGGTTACGTGAAAATATTGCTAAAAGCAAAATTAAGACTCGCACAGGGGTACTGTCTGTTACAATAAGTATTGGAGTTGCCTGTGCAACAAAAAGCAGCAGCGAGGAAAGTGTTGTAAAGGCTGCTGATGCCGCCCTGTACAGGGCCAAAAGATCAGGCCGCGACTGCGTTGTTTTTGATGAATCCTGCAGTTTGACATAAAAACCTGTTTCACAGAACAGCAGTCATTTCTGCAAGAATCTTTTTTTGAACGTCTGCCGTGTCGGACACGGCAGAAGGTTTTGTACATCCCCGTGTTTTTCTCTACTCCACGGGCTCGAACAAAAGTTTACCTTTGGTATTGTCATAGAGCCTGAGTCTGCCCCTGAACATCTTCTGTTCGCCAAAGATACTGATCAGCCTGACCTTATCATCTTCCAGTTCCACAACATCAACGCTTTCAAGGATCTTTTTTTCATTTCCATTATCCAGGATAAACGCATGTGCTTCACACATGTTACACCTCCCGATCTGTTGGTTTGTCGGTTTTTGTCCCTATCAACATATTGTATCTATACCCATGATACAGGTTTTGTCAAGGAGTGTAACGGGAAATAACAGAAAGACCTTTCATCTCTGTATACAAGAATGGCAATACTGTTAGATTCAGGCCGCAAACCGGTTGTATTGCAAAAAACAGAAGGCGGGTCAGTCCTTTTTCCTTATAAGCAGCATTGACAGATAGTCTGGATTTGTATCGGGATGTTCAGATATGTTTTTTACTATATTTTCTCCGGTCAGGCCGCATCTTGAAACAAGGACGGATCTGTCCGCAAGATCTAACTTTGTGAGGGTGTCCAGTATTTTTCTGTACTTGCGATACACCTTAAGGATTACCACTGTGTTTGATGTGTCAACTGCCTTTTTCAGATTCCCCTCTCCAAGTGCTCCGGACATGACTGTAAAAGATTCCTCTGCCTTTGCCATAATCTGTCCTGCTCTTGCTGCTGCTGCATGATAAGATGTGATGCCGGGGATAATTTTTATTGATATGCGGGGGTCGTTTTTCTGTACTGCCTCCATCAGATAGCCAAAGGTACTGTAGGTCATGGGGTCACCTAATGTAATAAATGCAGCGTCCTTTCCTTCTTTTATCGTGGAAATTACCTTTGATGCATTGTCCTGCCATGCAGTTTCAAGAATCTTTTTATCAAGTGTCATGGGAAAACCGAGGTGAATAACCGGTGTGTCTTTTTTTAAATGGGGTGATACAATCTCTTCTGCAAGAGAATAGGTGTTCTTTGTTGATGATGCTGCAAATACTACAGATACCTTTTGTAATATGTTTACTGCCTTAAGGGTGATGAATTCAGGGTCTCCAGGACCAATACCTATGCCGTACAATATTCCTGTTTGCATCATATTTACCGTAAGATTTGTGTTATTGCCATCCATAAACAGGCCTTTCAGCCGGTTTCATCTAAGACTTTTTTCTTTTGCCAGTTTGACTGCCTTAAAGACCTCAATACCAGAGAGAGGTTTTGCGGGATTAAAGCGTCCATTCTTGTCAAGATTCATGATGCCAAGTCCAACAACTGCCTGAATCTGGGCAAAAAAGGGCGAATCTGAGGAAACGTCTTTGATATTTACAGGTTTTGAATCCGGAAGATCAAAGCAGATAAAGATGGCAAATGCAAGTGTTTGCCTTTTAAGAGGCATGTCCGGATAAAACCTGTATTTGTTTGTTTTGGGGAATACCCCCCTGTAAACGGCGGTTTCTATGAATTTGTATCGCCTTCCACCCATGTAGTCAACATCCCTGAACTCCCCATATTTATGTTTTTTATTTGCCCTTTTTTGAATGTCATGTCTGTAGTCAGGGGTTTTGATGCGCATGTTCGTTATCTTGACAAGCATTTCAGCAAAGTCTGCCCTTGTTATTTCGGGTATGTTCATGAACTGGCTGATATCGTTAAAACGTGCAGGGTACAGAATCCTGCCAATCTCGTATATCCCGTCCAGAAGCCTCATGGTAGGCCTGGATATTATCTTTTCATCCACTATGTATATTTGTCCGTTTCTGACCGCCTTGATGGCCGCAAATCCCGGCTCTTCCTTAATGCGTCTTACAGTAACGTGATTCATTGCTCCTGTCTGAGCTATGTATATATCTATGTCGTCTGCGTGAGAAAGTATCTTTTCTTTGCCGTAAGATGCAATGTTTGTATTTCTGTGTGCCTTTGCATCTTGCGCAACATTTATGCCTCCTGCTGTTCTTAATGCAAATATTGCAATGGAATCGGGAGAAAAGGTTTTCATTCTGCTGTGAATGGATTCTAAAAATACCCTCTTTTTCCTGGACACAGGAATGTCTTCTGTAAGCCTTTTTGTCCTTTCCAGTCCGGCCTTGAAATCCCTTATCATTTCATTGGCACGGGATTCCCTTCCTGTAAGCATCCCTAATTTTTTCCAGTAGGAATACATTTCAGTTACTGTTCTTGGCTGCAATGATACTACAACAATTCCTGCATCTTGAAGCTTTGCAACAAAATTGGGGTAGCCCTTGGCTATCATTGGCCTTATCAGTATCAAGTCCGGATTGGCGAGAATGAATTTCTCAGTATCATCATGATAACTGAAAACAGGCTTGCGAATCACAGGAGGAGGAAACGCCTCATGTTTGGATACCCCGATGATTTCTTTGTCAAGACCAAGGGAAAACAGATTTTCTGTGTGGGCCCCATACAGGGATATTATTCTTTTGAAGGGGGACCTGACAGTTATGGTGTGTCCTGAACGGTCTTTAAAACTGCTGTTTTTGGCATCTGCATCTGCGCCGGATACGGCAAATATAAAAAGCAGTACAATGACAAATGCATGTTTTTTGATACTGTTATTTTTCATGTCTGTATATTACCTGTTTTGAATTTGAATACATGTCAAAGTAGACCTTTGAATCCACCTCAAATATATCCTTTATGTTTTGTTCGTTAAAAACATCGCTGGTATCTCCGGTTATTATTCTGTGACCTGCTTTCATAAAAACCAGCCTGTCACAAAAAGCAGAGGCAAGGTTAAGATTGTGCATGGCTGCAATAACGCTTTTGCCTCTTTCCCTGACCATTTTTGAGACTATGTCAAGGGTCTGCAAGGTATGTTTGATATCCATATTGGAGGTAGCTTCATCCATGATGATAACAGGGGTGTCCTGAGCCAGTGCCCTTGCAAACACAACACGCTGCTTTTCTCCTCCACTCAAGTTTGTGACATGTTCTTCAGCAAGCTGTTCAATTTCCATCTGTTCCATAACATGTGTAACAATATCCATGTCTTTTGATGAGGGATCGGCAAATCTTGGTATGTGCGGGTGTCTGCCCATCATTACCACTTCCCTTACAGTAAAGGGAAAGTTGATATAAAAATCCTGAGGCACAAGGGCCAGTTCGCGCGCAATATTACGACGGCTCATACAGGTTATGTTGTTACCTCTGTAGACAATATTCCCCGAGTCCGGTTTCCTGTTTTTCAGGATCAGATCCAGCAGGGTGGTCTTTCCGCATCCATTGGGGCCAAGTATGCCGTAGAAAAGACCTCTTTCAAAATCAAGGTCAAGATGGCTGAAAACCGGTTTTTGTGCATAGGAAAAGGAAATGTCCCTTATGCAAAAGAGTTTATCCACGTGTTACACCAATTCTCTTTTTTCTGAATATGTAACAAAAGAATGGACCGCCTATAAGTGCAGTCAGTACACCTATGGGTATTTCATGGGGAAGCACTGCACGTGTAACCGTATCTGCAATGAGGAGCAGAATGGCGCCCGCAAGAGCCGACGTCGGAATCAGCGCCCTGTTGTCAGGTCCGAGAAAGAAACGCATAAGGTGGGGAATAACAAGTCCCACAAATCCTATGATACCGGATACCGAAACACAACCCGCTGTAACAAGGGATGCTGTTATCAGCAAAATAATCCTTACACGTCTGGTCTCAATACCGAGAGACAGTGCAGACCTGTCTCCAAGGGACATTATGTTAAGGTCCCTGCTGAAAAACATGCATACAAGGAATCCTGCAAAAACGAATGCCAATACAAGAAAGACATCCAACCATGTTTTGGAGCCAAAGCTGCCCATCAACCAGAATATTATTATTGAAACCTGTTCGTCGGCCAGATACTTGAGAAAACTGATTCCTGCAGACAGTATGGAGGCTACTATAATTCCTGAAAGTATCAGATTGTTTGATGATGTGTTGCCATCAGATGATGCAATAAAGATAACGGCAACAAGAGTAACAAGTGCCCCTGCAAAGGCAAATACCGGCACGGTGTACAAACCTAAAAACATCATATCTGAAAGAAGGGCAATAGCTGCCCCAAAGGCTGCACCAGCAGATATTCCAAGTGTGTAGGGATCTGCAAGAGGGTTCATGAGAATACCCTGAAATACAACTCCTGCAATGGAAAGACCTGCGCCAACAATTGCAGATGTTAGTATGCGCGGTAATCTTACGGCCATGATAACATATGGAATAACATGGCCCGTTTCTGCAAGAGAGGTTGTGTCTCCTGTTATTGCAGCAGCAATAACCATTAATACCTGCCTGGGCGATATCTTTATATATCCCATGCAGGTGGATACAACTATGACAGCTGCAAGCAAAAATATAAGGAAAAACATTTTGATGGTGAGATTTCCTTTTGCATCTTTTTTTTGCATATATTGAGGCCTGTAATTCCTGTTCTATAATCTGCGGGGCCCTTTGATCTTGTGCAAAAAAGCCTGTCTCCGGAAATGGGAGCCGTTTCCATGCAGTGAGAGTGAAAGGAATTGAAAACTCCTTAGTGTGCAAACACTGGCGGGTGGAACACTAAGGAGTATATGTAATGGGAGTTTTTATACAATCACAGTGTTATGTTGTTATCTTTTGCGACATCCTTTATGTGCTTTACATAGATATTGTCCCATTTCTGATTTTCACCCAGGCCCCTGATTATGCATTTAACACGAATTCCCTCTTTTTTAAACGTGTTTTTCCATGAATCATCATCATTTCCTGCCATGTCATTATTTGCATGGTCGCCGGCAACGATCATAAGGGGCTTTAATATAATCTTCCTGATCTTACTGTGTTTTACTGCGAAGACCGTATCGCTTAAAGAGGGATATCCTTCAACTGTACCTATAAATATATGTGCCTTTGGATATGTCTTTCTCATTATCTGCTGGAATTCGGCATAAATGCCTGTGCTGAAAAACTCGTTTCCGTGGCCCATGTAGACCAGAGCAGAATTATTTTTTTCTGCGAGCATAACATCCTTGGCAAGTGTTTTGGCAGCAATCTTCATATCCTCATGATAATCGTGTGTCGGGCCAAACATGCCAAGTGCAGGTCTGCCTATTACCAGTTTTATAAAAGGTGAGTATTTTTTCTTTATGGTCTTTATACTGTTCAGACCTCTTACATAAGAGCAGAGATCCAGAAACTCCTCACCGCAATAGATGTGGGTTGGCTGGACAATTATTGTCCTGTAGCCTGCATCCTGAAGTTCAGCAATGGTTGCAAGAGGTCCTTTTACATACAGTATTTCTTTTGGAATATCTTTGTTTGCAGCAAGGAACCTGGTATCATGTTGTCTTTTATGCCATATCTTTCTGATAATATTGGATGTAAATGCTATTCTTACCTTTATGTTTGGAAACGCCTTTTGAACTGCCTTTTGTATGTTGGTAATGTTAAGCAGGGCAGAAGGATAACTCGTGCCAAACCCTGCCAGCACAATGGCCTTTTTGTTCGCAGGATGCTTCATGGCAACGGCCTGACTGACAATAATAAAAAAAAAGATTGTCGCTGTAATACCCACAAAAGTTTTCTTGAAAGTTTTCATTTTAATACCTCCTGTGTTTCAAGATTTAAATTAGGAATGGAAACATAGCCAGTTTTCATTTTTATAAAATGATATGTTTCCGCAATATATACTTCTTGATATACTCCTTGCACAGGATTGTGCAGGATCATCTGTCTGTTATGCTGCATGTCTGCGGCAGGACGGGAATAGACAGACACACATACAGGAAGACCTCCTGCATGAGATTGCCATTATTCCTTGTTTTGGATAAATGTCATTTTTTAAGGACTGAAAAGTCAGGATTGTCTGGAAACTGATCTTGGGATGTGCATTACACAAATATAATTAATCAAAAACATTGCGAAGTATTGCACTGCCTTTTTTCAAAAAAAAACCCGGGCTGACTCATTACGTCAATCCGGGATTTCCCTTTTTTATCCTCAAGATCAGCAGGAACAGACTTTTATCCTCGAAAAGCGTCCCTTTTATATCCAGGCAGGTCTTCTGACTTCCCCTGCTTTTCAGCGGCCTTCCCATCAGAAAATCAACGGCAAACAGGTTGCCGGAAACATTGAAGATCCAACAGTGGCACACAGGGCTGAAAAGGCTCATAGTGTCTGTTTGTCATCTGAAAAACAGACAGGGGTCACAGCGGCGGGCCCGTCTCCGATTTGCACGGAGTTCCCTATTAAGCGTTTATGCACCTGAACATATCTTGTATTGTTCTATTCAGTTTTAATGATCATGTAAAAGGCCTCGATAATCTTGCAATAGGGCATATATTGTATTGGTCATGGATTTCTTATAGAATATTCAATATTAATAAGTGAAGCCCGTACTGCCAGCTTTTTACGATCACCTTATATACCTGTGATATGTTTTTTGCAAGTTTTTTTTAAAAATTGTTGTTCTTGTATATAATACAGTATGTTAGCATAATGATTCCGGAAACTGATACCAGAGCTGTATAAATAAAACACCCCGATTATATTATGAAAGTGACTTCAGCTTGACAAACAAATTCTTTTAATCTATGAATTTACGGGATACAAGGACAGGTAGGATGGATTGTATCCGGTTTTTGTTTGTCTCAAACATCCTTTACTGTACGGTTTGAATAATGGGTTTATACCTGACATGCGTATCAACTTGTTAGTTTCCTGCCTGCAGATTGCCTTTTTTCACAATCCCGGTGCCAGTCTGCGGGGGTTTTTTGATCTTGTCCAAGAATTCTCATTTACAGATTGGAAACTCATTGCTGTCTTCACCCCATTTCTGACGGGTACTGTTTAACCTTGAAAGATAAGGATCGCAAGATCTTACGCTTTTTTGATTTGTTTGCTGTGTTAAGAAAAGAAATATTTCATTTCCAAGATCGGGGGTTCGTCACAGGGTGATTTGACTGATCACATAATAACAGGCAGGAAATTGAAAATTTTCCTGTACCCTTGAAGTTGTTTATAAGCGAGTGTTAGAAATCCCAACATTTATGAGGTAAAGAGATGAAAAAATCAATTATAATAACGGTTGTTTTTCTCATGTTAATAGTTACATCTGCTTGTTCAACATTAAAGACAAAACAAGGTTCTTCTCCCGAGCATATAACGGCAGCATCCTCTCCGCAACCCTCAAATGTATCATATGATTTTAAGGATATTCTTGTTCCTAATTCAATGAAACTGATTAATGATGATTCCATAGTGATTGAAACAGGGAATATGAAAACCGGGCTTATCTGTTTCAAGGGCAGGGTTGATCCTGTCTCTCTGTTTGATTTTTTTGTAACCAGCATGGCCAGCAATGGATGGCATCTGAGAAGTTACTTTAAATACAGGCGATATATACTTATATACGAAAAATCTGACAGGGACTGTGTAATCAGGATTACTTCCGGTTTCTGGGGAACAAAACTTGAACTGTGGGTAACTCCGAGACATGCCGGCTCTGAAGTTGTTATTCAGTAGCAAAACTCACACTGTTATTAATAATTATGACTGAGATTGTCTCTGGCGGATATTCATGTCCTTACATTCCTTAAGAGAACTCAATATGGCAACGGTTTCTACTCCTATACGTGTGCGTTATTCAGAAGTTGATTCAATGAAATGGGCCAATCATGGTGCGTATGCCCGGTGGTTTGAAGTTGGCAGGGCAGAACTTATGCGTAAGCAGGGACTGACTTACAAGGCCCTTGAAGAAATGGGATATTATCTTCCTATTACAGAGATGCATTGCAAGTATCTTAAACCCATAATATATGATGACTACATACAGGTTGCAACCACTCCTTCAGCAGTAAAAAAGGCCAGCATGCGATTTGAATATGAACTGTCTAAAGATGGGACAGTCATGGCCAGGGGGTATACCTCTCATGTATGTCTCGATGAAAATGCTCGTATAGTCCGCATACCTGAACCTATGTTAAGGATTCTTTTGTAAGCGGTTTGTTTGTGTGTTTTCTCGAATTGGAAGAAAGGTGTTCATATAAAAATCAGTTTCTGAGTACTGTGTATAAAAACCGGTGAACAGCTCTGCTTGACCTTTATATTACAACGTGATAAACGAAGGCTGTTTTTGGTTGCTGTTTTTTTGCAGGTCTGTCAGAATTTCAACAAAGATGTTCTGTAAACATATCAGGGCAGAAAAATACCAAAGGATATAAACCTGTGGTTTGCAAAGCTTCAAGGATGTTTGCAGATACAGTGTTATTATCTGTTCACAAATGGAGTTTTTTGATATCAGTGTTTATCCTGAGAATTATAACAGCAACCTGGATATTCAGGTATAATTTTTTATGATCTCCTGTTCGTAGTCAGTCTGTATGCAGGCAGGTTCATTTGCAGGGTAAACATGGATATTTGTTTTTTTTTGTACATGGACGTTAATTTTATATTTTAAGGAGGTTAGAATAGAATGCCCTATAATGCAGTGGAAATGGAGGATTGGCAGATTTCTGAAGAAGCAGAAAAAAACATGCCAACCCCGGATGAATGGAGAGAAAAATTAGGTCTTACAAAAGAAGAGGTCCTTCCAATGGGAAGGCTCGCAAAACTCGATTTTCTGAAAATCATAGAAAGACTGAAAGACAGGCCCGATGGAAAGTATATAGAGGTTACGGCCATTACGCCCACCCCTCTTGGTGAAGGTAAAAGTACTACCTCGTGTGGTTTGATGGAAGGTCTGGGAAAGCGAGGAAAAAATGTTGGCGGTGCTCTCAGACAGCCATCTGGTGGCCCTACCATGAATGTAAAAGGTACTGCTGCTGGCGGAGGAAATTCCCTGCTTATTCCAATGACAGAGTTTTCTCTTGGTTTGACCGGTGATATTAATGACATAATGAACGCCCACAATCTGGCCATGGTGGCCCTTACTGCACGTATGCAGCATGAAAGAAACTACAATGATGAACAACTTCAAAGGCTTACTGGTATGCGCCGTCTCAATGTGGATCCTACACGTGTAGAGTTGGGATGGGTTATAGATTTCTGTGCCCAGGCATTGAGAAACATAGTTATTGGTCTGGGTGGCAGATATGACGGTTTTACCATGCAGTCCAAATTTGGAATTGCCGTTGGTTCCGAATGTATGGCAATCCTTGCGGTTGTAAATGATCTGGCAGACCTGAGACAGCGTCTTGATAATATAACAGTGGCCTTTGATAAAGCAGGAAATCCTGTTACTACCGGGGACCTGGAAGTTGGTGGTGCCATGACCGCATTTATGCGCAATACCATTAATCCGACACTTCTATGTACAGCAGAATATAATCCATGTATGGTTCATGCCGGTCCATTTGCAAACATAGCTGTTGGTCAGTCTTCCATCATCGCTGACAGGGTTGGTCTCAAGCTGTTTGACTATCATGTAACAGAGAGTGGTTTTGCCGCAGATATCGGGTTTGAAAAGTTCTGGAATGTAAAGTGTCGCTATAGTGGTCTTAAACCCCATGTCTCTGTTCTTACAACCACTATCAGGGCACTTAAGATGCATGGTGGAGGACCAAAGGTGGTTGCAGGTATTCCACTGCCTGAGGAATATACAAAAGAGAATATTGAACTGGTGGAAAAGGGATGTGAAAACATGGTACATCACATCAACACCATTCGCAAGGCAGGTATAAATCCTGTTGTATGTGTTAATCGTTTCTATACAGATACGGATGCGGAAGTTGCTGTTGTTAAGAGGATTGCAGAGGCAGCAGGTGCACGCTGTGCCGAATCAAGGCATTGGGAACTTGGCGGTGAAGGTGCCCTGGAGTTTGCTGATGCAGTTATTGATGCATGTAACGAGGAGAATGATTTTAAATTCCTCTATCCTCTTGAAATGAAATTGCGTGACCGTGTAGATGTGATTGCAAGGGAAGTTTATGGAGCTGATGGGGTTTCCTGGAGCCCTGAGGCTGAACAAAAGGCCAAGATGCTGGAAAACGATCCAAAATATGCAGACTATGCTACGATGATGGTTAAGACTCATCTCAGCCTGAGTCATGATCCAACCCTTAAGGGTGTGCCAAAGGGATGGGTACTTCCTATTCGTGATGTTCTCATCTATTCTGGCGCCAAGTTCCTCTGTCCTTGCGCGGGTACTATCAGCTTGATGCCTGGTACGGGTTCCAATCCTGCCTTCAGGAGGATTGATGTAGACACCGCGACCGGTAAGGTTTCCGGTCTGTTTTAAGATATTCCTTTAACGTGGTATAGGAAAAAAGAGGGTTGCAAATCATAACAGCCCTCTTTTTTTTGTGTTTTTTTTACAATGTTACCTGTTTTTCATGTAAGATTCAGCTTTTTTACACAGGGCAGGATTTTGATCCTCCTGTTATATTGTTTATGTCCATAAAGGGGCTGTTTTACACAATATTGGTACCTGTTGTTCTGGTTTCCCCTGACCCTGCAAGATTTCCCTGTTTCTGAAAATGACAGTCCTGTGTTATGCGCCAGGGTGTCCAAGAAGCACACAGGACCGAAAAAAACCGGCAGAGGCCAACTTCATAGGTCTGTCTGTTGCGGGCAAACGTTATCTTGCTATCATTCCTCTCATGCGATCCGCGGCATTTTCTGCATGGTCTGCTATCTCTCCAACTTTTTCAATCAGTCTTATAAGGTAAAAGACCTTTATGGCATCATTAATACTTTTAAATACAAATGCCTTGAGTTCACGTTCCAGAAGGTCTGCCTCATGTTCTCCCTGTCTTATATCGTATATGATACTTTTTACTTTTTTACGGTTTTCTTCAGAGCGTGTTCTGAAAAAAATTGCGGCAAGGCGTACCAGTTCCGGCAGTTTTTCAACAGATTTGATCACTGCCTCTACTAACTGTTGAAAGTCTACAGCCAGTTCCTTTTCTATACTTTGGTGTCTGAAAGAAAGCCAGAAAAGGGCCTCTTCTACATCATCCATCACATTATCCTGTTCTTTAACATACAGAAAAAACTGAAACTTATCTACAGGCATAAGAATCCCGTAAGGTTGGTGATTACGAATATTCCTTTTTATGTCATCCGCTTCACTTTCCAAACGTGCTACCCTGTCAGTAAGGATTTCAAAATTATCATAATCAGCGTTAATGTGACACACAGATGCCTCCATAAACAATTTGGCGCACTCCTTGACCTTGTCAGCATGTCTCTGGAGATTTTCAAAGGGAGATCTGTAAAACAAAGAAGTAAGTGATAATCGCATAACTTTTCCTCCAAGTGGGCTAAGCCTGTTTGATTTCCTGTTTTTCAGGTAATTATCGATATTATTGAAAAAAGTGTTCTGAAAAAAATATATTCTGCTGATCCACAGATGATTTTTTTGTATCATGATTTCTGCAGGTATCAGTTTGTCAGTATTTGTTATCTGCTTTCAGAAGATTGGTGGTAACGTACTTCAGAAGAATTCAACATGTTTTTGCACCATATGAAGGACATGATCTTCTGCAAAAACAGTGGGTACAGTTTCTGTGTTTTTACTGCAACAGGCATGATACTAAAATCCAGTATAAAAGCATGGAAAGCAGAAGTGTAAAAGGAATGGTAATAATCCATGAAAGAGCGATGTTTTTTAAGATTCTGAGGTCAAGTGTACCCATACCTCGCATGATACCTACACCGACAACAGAACCCACCAGCACATGGGTAGTGGAAATAGGAAGCCCTATTCTGGAACAGACAAGGATTGTAGTGGCTGCTCCAAATTCTGCACTGAACCCCCGAACAGGTGTAATGGCTGTTATGTTTTTTCCTATGGTATCTATAACACGGGTCCCAAATGCCATAAGCCCCCCTCCTACTGCAATTCCTCCCGTTAAAAGCATCCAGAACGGGACATGGACCTGAAGGGCTATTGTCTTTGTTTTAATGGCTGAAAAAATTGCAGCAATGGGACCTACGGCATTTGCAACATCATTGGCACCATGAGCAAAGGCTACATAACAGGCAGTCAGTATCTGCAGTTGAGCAAATAATGCCTCTACCCGGGAGTACTGATAATTTTGTGCAGATTTGTCGATTTTACCGGTGTGCCATCTCGCCCACTTTCTGCCTAAAAGTCCCATTGCTATTGCAACAGGAATAGTTGACAGGAACGTGTGAAAAAAACTTACATGCAGATGTAGGTTCTTTAATCCCTTAAATATAAAGGACAGGATTAAAACCATTGCCAGCATAAAAATCAGAAAGGGTGTGTAATGCTCGGCAGCTTCATAAGGATTGTTAACAGACAGTATCTTTTTTTCTATAAAAAGGTACATGCCTCCTGCAATAATTCCTCCCATAACAGGAGAAGTAACCCAACTTAGCACTATTGGTATTATCTTGCCCCAGTTTATGGACACTGTTCCAACACTTAGAACTCCAAATCCCACTATTCCACCTACTATGGCATGGGTGGTGGAAACCGGAAGACCAAAGTATGTTGCCAGATTCACACAGATTCCTGCTGCAATCAGGGCTGCGAACATACCTATCATGAATTTATCCGGTTGTGAGGCCAGCAAAGATGGATCAATAATACCTTTACTGATTGTATTGGTTACATATCCGCCTGCCAGTGCTGCACCAAGGGCGTTGGCAATCATTGATATTATAACAGCCTGTTTAACAGTAATTGCCCTGGAGCCTACAGATGTTCCCATGGCATTGGCAAGATCATTGGCCCCTATGTTTGCTGCCATATAAAAACCGACCAGTATAGCTAATAACAATATAACTGTTTCCATATATTTTCCTGCAAGCTTATCTGTTTTCCGTCTATAGATGGCTGTTTTTTTTACAATTTTGATGCCTGTTTGTAATGAATACAGACCAGGTCAACCTGCGGGATCATTGAAAAGTGTCTCATGCATGAATCCTTTTGATACAGCCCTTATGACGCAGGTTAATCTTTTACATGTGTCTTTTAACATATTTCACGATTGGAGGGAAAGCCTTTCCGGGACTGTTTCGAGGAAGACTGAAAGACATAAAAAAAGGACTGTTCCTTAATTAATAAGGGACAGTCCTTTTTGCTTCTACAGAGAAATAGAAATCATAAGTCAGATCAACTCCGAGGGCTCCCAAACCGGCTTCAAGCAGTGAATCTGTAGAGTTTTGTATTAACATTGCTGTTAAGAGACATTTTTCACCCCTTTTTGCATGATTCATATGGTCAAAGATTTGAACAATGCTGAAGGTGTTTCAAATGTTCCATGTGCAGCCAAAACATCATCAGATGCAAGATGATTATCTGTCTGAAAAACCTAACAGGTAATCTTCAGTATAAGGGCAGCTCCAGTATCGCCAGCAGCACATCCTGCACACATCATATATCCGCCGCCTTTCATTACAGTTTCTTCAATACCTTCTATAATCAATCTGCCAACAGTTGGTCCCTGGGGATGGCCAAAGATCAGTGAAGATCCGTAGTTGTTAAAGCCCATAACATCAATATCAAGTTGAGAGGCCATGTAGAGGTCATTTGCGGCAAATGGATTATGGGTCTTTATCACTGTCATATCCTTTGCAGTTTTTCCTGCATGGTCAAGTGCCATTTTTGCGGCTGGAACAACAGCCATGGCCATGTGTGCCTTTTCAGCCCTTGCAAAACCATAGGATACTACCTGGATTTCAACATTGGGGTCTGCGCTTAGTTCCTTGGCCTGATCACGGGTGGTCACTATTATGGCACAGTTGCCGTCAGCAGGGAAGGTCTGGGAACCAAAGGTGTGAATACCTCCCGGCAGTACTGGCCGTAATTTTTCGAGACCTTCCTTTGTGGTTTTGGTTACACCTTCGTCTTCTTCGCAAAGCACAGCCTTTTTCTTGGATATCTTTGCCTCTACAGGGAACATATATCTCTTCTGAAATTCCCTGTCATTTTCAAGAGACATAAGGTACTGTTCGTAACGCCGTAATGTTACTGCGTCAGCGTCTTCCCTTTTAAGATTGTTTTTCTTGGCTACATTTTCTGCAGTCTGAATCATGGCAACTCCGCCGTATGGATCTTTACCGAAATTATCCATCAACCAGTTTTCAGATTCAACCTCTCCTCCTGGTCCCAAAGGATTTGGCCATACAGTATGAGGGCCATTGGAACATCTGTCAGTCATAAGACAGAAAGGAAGTTTGTAAAATCCTGTCTCTATACCAAGAGATGCCTGATATACACAGGTGGCCGAAGTGCTGCAGGCCTGGCTTATTGTTACACCGGGTATGTCTGTGGCGCCCATCATTGCTGCTGCCCACGGACTTCCATAAAACCAGTGATGCTGGCCAATTGTTATGCCGAGAAAAAGATAATCAAATATCTTGGGATCCAGATTTTTTGTTTCAAGCCATCTTTTGCTTGTGTTGGCAGCGAGAACAATTGAATTTTCATTTTGCAGTTTTCCCTGCCACCTGAAAAATGGGGTTGAATAATAACCTTTGTAAGGTATAAACGCTTTTGTAAACATTCGACTTTCCTCCTGATTAAATTGATTTACAGTGCCAAATTACAAACATATATCAGTTTTCAAAAATCTTCCATATTATCATAGTGATAAATTTTCTGTAAAAATCAGCAAGTTGTTTTCTTGGCTGCAAACTAAGGTAATTTTACAAAAATAAACATATGCCGGTATTTCAAAGGTCAAACCAGCATAACCGGGTCAGGATATCTGCAATTGGCCCCATACATGAAAAACAGGGGTTGTCTTTTTATGACAAGATTTTGACATGCAGGCAAAATAGCCGTTTACAGACTTCATATTTTATCGAAACTATAATTAACACAACCAAGGGTTGTCAAGGCAAAATCATTGTAAATCTCTGCCATACCTGTTGTAAATTTGTAAAAACAGACAAATTACTGCAGGACATGGAACACTTGGTCAATACCTTAAGATCTGTTTGCGGATGAGAGTGAATTGGTCTGATCCTCAAACTGCAATTCATACAACTTCCTGAATCTTCCATTAATGGACAGCAGTTCTGTGCTTGTACCGGATTCGACAATTTCTCCGTTTTCCATGACAAAGATATGATCTGCCTTCATTATGGTGCTCAGTCTATGTGCGGCCACAAGGATTGTGCGTTTGCCTGCAAGGTCCTCTATAGCCTTTTGTACCAGCATTTCGCTTTCTGCATCAAGCGCTGATGCCGCTTCATCCAGTATCAATATCGCGGGATCAATAAGGAGTGCTCTGGCAATAGCTATTCGCTGTTTTTGTCCACCAGACAACATGTCGCCCTGATCTCCGATAACAGTTTCGTATTTGTCTGGCAGATCAAGAATAAATTCATGAGCATGTCCTACCTTTGCGGCAGATTGTATGGCATTAAAATCCTTTGCTGATGATCCATACCCGATATTATAGGCAACCGTATTGTTAAAAAGAATGATGTCCTGGCTGACAATTCCTATCTGTCTGCGTAAGGATTCAAGTGTGACGTCTCTTATATCGTATCCGTCAATTGTAATTGATCCGCTGGTAACATCATAGAAACGGGGCAGAAGATCCAGAATAGTGCTTTTGCCTGATCCTGTTGAACCTACAAAGGCAGCCATTTCACCGGCCTTTATCTTGAAAGATATGTTTTTGAGCACGTTGGTTCCAGGTGTATAGCCAAAACAAACATTTCTGAATTCTATCATATTGTTATGTTTTTTCAGTTCCTTTGCCCCTTTAGGATTTGCTATTTCAGGCTCTGTTTTCATAACTTCAAAGATACGTTTTGTGGCGCCTTGAAGTGATTTCAGTTTGTTGTTTATTTTTGCCAGCTTTTTTACAGGGGCATACATACGGGAAAATGCATATAACATTGAAACCAGTTCCCCAAGGGTGTGATGAAAATAAATTTTGCCAACAATAAGTACAGATGGCAATACCATAAAGACCGTGGCATCCATCATGGGACCTACACCCAGTTCCCAGCGTCTCCAGCGCATAACCTCTTTGTATAGTTTTTCTGCCTTTTCAGCGAATTTTCTTGTTTCCTCCTCTCCTCTGACAAATCCATGTATCACTCTAAGGCACATCAGTGTTTCGTGATATATGGATGTAACCTCTGCCACTGTATCCTGCACCCTTGTTGCGTGTTTCTTTACCTTTCTTCCAAACAGACGGATAAGACCTACTATCAGAGGAGTTACAACAAAAACAATCAGGGTAAGTTTGTAGTTCATGAAAACAAGATAGACAAAAAACACGGCAACAGTTAACGGGTATTGTATAAGCCCTATCAGGATATTTGCGATATTGGCCTGCATTACAGATATGTCTGCTGTAGCCCTTGCTATAAGTTCTCCTGCCTTTTTCCTATGATAAAAACCAAGGGGAAGGGATATGAATTTTTTAAAGAGATCGATCCGCAATGACTTTACAGCCCTGTTTGAAAATGCTGCAGCAGTCATCCCGCTCAGGTAAAGACTGATCGATTTAAATATAACTGATAATACCGCAATTCCTGTGAGTAAAAAGAGCAATTTGTTGGATGAACACTGTTTTATCAGGACCAGTTTTGTTTTGTGCCAGGAAAACAGATGTGATGAATCAAATGCAACCCACGGAATTGTCCACGAAACCGGATCATTGCCGGTTTTCATCCCTTCGTCTATAAATGGCTGGATCAGATAGGCGGGGACAACAACAAAGAGTGAGGCTGCAACGGCAAAAAGTATAGAATATATCAGCATCCTGCGGTGAGGCTTTATATAGTAGGCAATATCTTTACCGAGTATTATATCAAGCACTTGGGTGTCTTCCTTAATGTAATAATTTGTTTGTTGGCAAGCATACGGGTCCTCTGTTTTGTTCAGGATATATCTGTCTGACAGGCAAAATTCCGGAACTGAAAGGCCTTCTTGCAAGGTCAGGGAAACCTGAACCCCCTCCGGCAAGAAGGAGAGTACATGCAAATAGCGGGCAAATCAAGGAATTATACGGGGGAAGGATAGGTGCAGGACCTTTGGCCTGTCTGTCATATCTTTCTGTCATGTATGATCGGCAAACAGAGAATCTGCCAATAACCTCGTTAAAACTGCTGAGTTTCACAGGAGATATACAGATATTATGGAAAAAGGTCATTTATGGGAAAAAGGTAAATTCAAAAATTTTACTGCATATCCAGTCTTTGTTACAAGAACTTTACAGAAGATCCGGCTTTATTCAGGCTCAAGTAAGGGAAAAAATAACCGCAGAAGTACATTAGGCATTTCAGAAATCAGGAGATTTGATCCTGACGCAGAAACCGGATAAGAGGGGCCATTGTGCAAAGGCCCCTGTGTAATAGAACATTTTTATGGATAAAGGGTATGAGGGCATGTTTTTTCAGACCTGATTACAGGGTCCGGTTTTTTTTTGATATGGAACTTTCAGGTAAGCAAACATAAAAAAACTTGGCCGTGCATCCTTCTTCGACCCAAATGAACTTAACGGCTCTGCCATGCAAATATATCGTTCCTTCCATGGCACAAGCTGCCTTATTTATCGCTGCTTCCTTCCGGACCTGACGAGGTTCATAAGCGCTTGTCTCATGGGGTGTCCAATATATTTCCAAGATACAGAAAGCCGTAAGGTTACATTAAGGGCCTCTTGAAGGAAATTCAACCCCGCATAAGCGGATTTCGGGTTACAGGGCACCGCTAACTCCCCGTCTAGCACGGCCAAGGCAATTATTATCCAAAAGATATCAGGTTTAAAAAATCAATGTCTGCAGAAAGATACAAGGCTAAACTATGTCTACCCGCTCTTTCAGTTCCTTTCCAACCTTGAAAAACGGCAATCTTTTGGGTGGCACTTTGATAACTTCACCGGTTTTTGGATTTCTGCCCTGATAACCATCATAATATTTTACTTTAAAACTGCCAAACCCTCTTATTTCTACCCGTTCAGAAGCTATAAGCGCCTTTTCCATTTCTTCAAAAACCGTGTTAACAACAGCCTCGGCCTTTGCATAAACAAGACCCTCTTTTTTAGCAAGCAGATTGATTAGCTGAGATTTGTTCATAATATGACCCTTTTTGTCTGACAACTATTTGATAAAAACACAAAAAGCTGATTGTACTATTTTGCGGTATCCTGTTGATTCATACAACCTCACATATCCCGGGATCTGCTGTATTGTTAAGATTCAACAAGATATAAGTCTTGTAAGCGGTTGTTTTTCAATATCTTTGTCTGTTTTGCAGGGCAAGGATCCGTCTGCGGCATCAAACTGCAATAGTGCTCAAGAATTGATCTGTAAATGAACCCTGATGTATATGATATTAACAAATCATCGCCAACAGTCTTGAAAAATAATGGATAATAAGACCTAAGTCAAGAGAAAATCACAAGAATATAGCAAATGTAATCTTTCGGAAAACAGAAAAATGGCACAAACAGTCAGACAATGTCTCTTTGAAGGAGATCATATTCACCTGCAGGATTGTTTGTCTGCTGTGTGTTGCCCCCTTTTGCATAAGAGAGACAACGCACAACAGACAGATTCAACTGTTTATATTTATTTGAATGCCTGAATATTTATTTTGATATAGGCTATTTGCGCAGATATGTAAAACTTGGGTCTGGCCTTCCTACATAGCATGTACGTGTGAAACCGTATTTCTTTATAATTTTCAAGGTCTTGTATGCCTCATTTCTTTTGTTGCCGAAATCAAATATCCAGTGATTTCCGTCAACAATTTTCCAGCGCCCATTTATATGTTTAATCATGATATTTTTCAGGTTAAAGGAAATACAGTCTTCACCTCCGGTTCTGCCTTTCGGGGCCTTCCTGTTTACAAGAAGATACTGAAAGGACGGGTGAGGACGGCCAACAAAACATACCTGATTCATTCTGTAATGTTTGATAATTTCGAGAGCCTTCCGGGCCTCCTGTTTTTTGTTGCCGAAATCAAATATCCAGTGATTTCCATCAACAATTTTCCATCTGTTATTGATAAATCTCAGGGCAATTCTTTTGGGGTTAAAACCAATACAATCTTCTTTTATCGGCTTTGGGAATCCAAGTGTTGCGCTGCATGCTGAGGTCACACATGATCCTATCTGGGGGTGTTCATTACGACTGTCCCTGCTTTTTGCATAATTGTGGGCCTCTGCCATACTGATCATTCCATCGCCATTGGTATCCGCATTTACGTGAGCCCCGGATGGTGTCCTTCCATATATGGCTGATGTCCAATGATATATATATTCGTCGTATTCCCCTTCAGTATCACATGACCAGGATGACTCATCATGTCTCGCTGCAGTCATCACACATACCTTTGGTTTTGTACATGGATAACTCTGGGCCTTGAGAAGGTCATCCATCATTCCTCCACTAAAACATTGTTCCATTACATAGATTGCCTGTGCGCATTTGATCTTTTTGGTCAATGATGCAAATTCAGAATCTCTGATGGATTCCCCCCATAAAATCAGATTGGATTTGTTTGCTCCGGGATTGTTTCCTCCATGGTTGGTGGAATAGAAGAAGAATTTGCCATCTTTGGCGATAAATGCAGCAATTCTGTTAATAACTTTAGTTAAATTTGCCTTGGTAGCAGCATAGTCAATATCATTGGTTCCGTTTCCATCCATGTCACCGTTTGGACTGTGGGTTCCATTGGCGTACAGAACAATAATCTCATTATCTGTGTAACCATACCTGTCTTTAAGGGCCTTGTAGATAAATTTAAGGTCATTCCAGTAACGTTTGTAATTATAGGTCGAATTCATGCCTCCACTGAGGAGCACTGCATATTTTTTCCTTTTGAGAATACGCACATATGGTTTTATTACCATTCTGCGTCTTATTATTTTAATATTGTTTTTAATGGCCTTGAACTGGGATATTGCCTTGACATTTAATGGTCTTAGTCTCAGGATTTCCCGGGGAGGACTCATTGTGGGAATTTTCTTTACTGTACCAGTTTTCCTGTTGACAAGTATAAAGGCCGCCCTGTGTTCCCAATTTGCACCAGGTTGTTCATCCACAAAGAAAAACCAGGAATCTTTTTTTACTGTTACCTTGTTTGGTATCCGCCAGCTGGAAATTTTGCTTCCTGATTTTTTCAGTATGGGATTGGCAAAGAGAGCTACTTTATTGATGCTTTTAGCGTAATGTTTTGAAATAAGCAGTTGTTTTGCCTTTTTTAAACTAATAACATGTTTCATATGGACTGCCCGGGGTCTGTTGACATGTGGAAATAATATATTAGGTGCAGCGTTAGTAATACCGGACGTGTAAAACAGGCTTACAAAAAAAACAACGATCTGGAATGTTACGACTTTGCTTTTACAACATACTGATTTCAGATACATGGTTTCCTCCTTTTTTTTATGTTTGAAGTTATACTCTTGATTTTCTCCCCAACCTTGAATAAACAGAGGATTAAATCATGTTCACTTTGTTATCAGTGCCCATCCGGAAATAGATTCCGGTCAGTATCTGGTTTCCAACCTAATAAACAAGAGCTTTTATGCAATATCTGCGTTGATATGCATAACTCTTTGATCTTGTACAAAAAATCTCATGTCTGCGGCAACCTGCATTCAACAGGCAGAAAGAACCGGAAAATCGTTGCCAATAGCTGGGATGCATATATAAGGATCATAAAAACCGGCAGGGCCTTTTAATGAAGAGAGCATGTGCTTTTTTTACGCTTAACTCCTTCATGATGGCAAAACGCAAGGCAGCAAACAGTTTTTTTGCGAAACTGTCAGAATAAAAGAACAGGTAAAAACATGGCAAATGAATTGAATGTCAATTTTGGTAAGGCGCCGCCACGCAGGTATATGTCATCTTGAATCCGTGTCAGGATTCGTGTCATAATTACCTCATATCCCATGTTTATATAGCCGTTTTTTCCTGCTTCATTTGTCAAAAACAGAAGATTTCCTTTTTTGTCACGGTATGTTTTGAGTCGCCAGTTAACCTGGGAAATGTTAATATATAATCTTTTTAACCTTTCTGCTGGTATCTCAAGGCTTGTCAGATACAATCCATTTTCAATATTATATGTTTCACGTATTCCTTTTACGAGTCCAAGCCCAAGAAGAAAGACACGATCATGGTATGCCGGCTCGGGATCAAATGCCGCTTCAAGGATCTTATAGGAGGGCAGGGTATTGCAAACAGGACAATGATATTTGCCTCCATGAAAGATTCCTTGCAGCTTTTTCCTTATAACTGCCGGATTGTTTTCATAGATTGGGTTCTTTAAATATAGGCGTCTGACCAGTTCTTCTAATGATTTGTAATTTTCTGCGACATGGTGTCGTATTATTAAAACATCAGTAGGAACAAGGGCCTGTTTTAATCGTTTGTCAGTTGCATAACAACCGGAAAAAAGGGGCAGGATAACAATAAAAACAAGATAGATTTTTTGCATGAAAGATTTGTGATTGCCTGACATATACTGTGTCAGTAATCATAAGGATATCTGTTTTTTTTAGGCAGTTTGCATTAACAGGTGGTCTTTTTGCACGATCCTGGTGTCAATCTGCGGGATTTCTTGATGTTATCCGAAAATTCTCATTTATGGATTGAAAACCAGTTAGTGACCAGAATCTGTTTTCGGATAGGCGCTAAGTTAAGGATGGAAAGGTGCAAACAGTATAAAGAATAACTTGCAGGATATGATTAATTGCTAAAAACTGTAACATATGGAACAAATCCTGTAAAGAGCAATATTAAGCTGCCCTGAAAAAACATTGCCATAATATTTACTTTATGAGTACATGGGGGACTGTAAAGCTGATTTTGACATGTTTTTTTGCCCATCCAGATTGGCGGTTCGTCAGTATATCATCTGTATAGGGATGGGTATGGATATAAAACCTTGAGGAGAATACAGGACATGAAAAAGCTGGTACATGAGGGAATAAGAAAACTGGTTCCATATCCACCCGGAAAGCCGATAGAAGAACTGGAAAGGGAATTCGGAATACATGGCTCCATCAAACTTGCATCCAATGAAAATCCCCTTGGCCCCTCTCCTGAAGCAATTAGGGCAATTAAAAACAGGATATCATCCCTGAACCGTTACCCTGACGGTAGTGCCTATTACATGAAAGAGGCATTGAGCAGGAAATATGGAATCTCACCTGAAGAGATCATTGTGGGAAATGGTTCGGATGAAATACTTGAACTGGTTATACGGACGTTTTTTCTATATGGCGACCATGCCGTTCAATCTTTTCCAACCTTTCTTGTATATGAAAAGATCATTATGGGGGCAGGAGGAAATATATCCTCCGTGCCTCTTGCAAATTTTGGCGTGGATCTTGAAAAAATGCTCAAGGCAATCACACCAGAAACAAAGGTGATCTTTATTAATAATCCCAATAATCCTACAGGTTCTGCCCTGTTCAGGGAAGAACTCCTTGATTTTTTACAGCAGGTGCCTGATGATATAGTTATTGTGCTTGATGAAGCATACATAGAATTTGCACGGGATAAACGTATTGCAAATGGACTTGAACTTGTTAAACATCATCCCCTTTTGATTGTATTAAGGACATTTTCAAAGTTATATGGTCTGGCAGGACTCAGAATAGGCTATGGCTTTGCATCAAAGGAAATGATCGATTATATGAATCGTATAAGGCAGCCTTTTAATGTAAACAGCCTTGCGCAGGCCGCTGCTGTTGCTGCTCTTGCAGATTCTGACTTTGTTTCCAAAACTATTGAATTGACAAACAGTGGCCTTGAGTATCTTTTCAGGGAACTCGATTCTATGGGAATAAAGTATCATCCTACACAGACCAATTTCTTTCTTATAAAGGTTCCCGGTGGAGGAGATTCAGTTTATAACAAGATGTTGGAATATGGAGTTATAGTTCGTTCCATGTCTTCCTATGGGCTTTCGGATTATATACGAATCAATGTGGGGCTGCCGGAAGAAAACGAGAGATTTATTGAAACTTTCAAAAAGGTATTGAAAAAGTGAGTGTTATTACAATAGATGGTCCTGCAGGATCAGGAAAAAGTACAGTGAGCAGACTGTTAGCCGAGAAACTGGGTTATATATATCTCGATACAGGAGCTATGTATCGTGCAGTAGCCCTGGCTGCAAAAGAGAACAATGTTCCTGTTGATGATGAAAAAAAGATAGGCAGGTTTTGCAGGTCTGTTGATCTTTCGTTTGATTTGGATCAGGATCCGCCAGGTCTTTTTTATAATGGGGCAGATATATCAAAAAGGATAAGAACGCCTGAAATAGATATGCTTGCATCAGATGTGTCTGCCGTAAGGATAGTACGTCATGAAATGCGCAGACTGCAGCGGCAAATGGCAAAAGGTGTAAACATAGTGGCAGAAGGCCGGGATATGGGAACAGAGGTCTTTCCATCTGCCCGATACAAGTTTTTTCTTACAGCCTCAATAGAAACAAGAAGCAGGCGGAGATATGCAGAGAGATTGAACAGGGGAGAAACCGTCTCGCTGGAAGAAGTGAAAAAAGAGATGCAAAAAAGGGATGCTCAGGACCAGATGCGCAGTGTGGCTCCACTGCGGCCTGCAAAAGATGCAAAAATTATTGATTCCAGTTTCTTAACCCCTGAAAAGGTAGTAGAGGAAATGATGCGTCATATTGATGCAGGCCATGTTTCCTGCGGGAATGTTTGAATATCTGTTTTTCTTTCAATCCCGAATTATACGGAACAGGCATCAATGCACAGTCAATCTGTTGCCCAGAGTAATCTTTTTGACAAGATCTGCAAAAAGATTGCTGTATTCTGTATTATGGACAGTTCGACAGGTTCTGTCTGTAAATCAGTTTTCGGATATTATATATACTGCCCGTTCATAAACAAGGTTTTTTGTGCAAGAACAAACAAATCAAGTGGTTACAAGGGGTTTGGATACATATAATGGTCCTGTGAAAGGTCGGAGGAACAAACCTGAATCCTGCAATACCCTATATAAAGTTTGCAAATAGCATGGTAATAGTGTATCTCGAAAATTTTTGAAATCTTTTACAAGACTGTCACACACGATATATTGCACGGATAATCTTGTAACCTTAGAGATTGACCTGATGTTTTATGCTGTTGTGCCACGGCAGACGCAGATATTGCAAAAAAAGGCCGTTCAGGAATGAAAAACATCTGAAACATGCAGAATAATCTTGATGTTAATCAGGGTCTCTGATAAAAGAGATAAAATTATTTTAGTTTAGGGGGGTAGTCAGTTTAATGGAAAAACCAACAACAGAAAATGAATTAACCGAAAACAAGATTTTGGAGACAGAGGAAAAAGATATTAACCTTGATACCACGCCTGACTCTGAAGATATTTCCTCAGACGATGACAGCATGGATGATGTAGAGGATTTTACAAAGCTGTATGAGGAGAGCCTGAGAAGCATACAGGAGGGGGAAGTCCTTACAGGTGAAGTTGTTCAGGTTGACAAGGATTATGTTCTTGTTGACATTGGATACAAGTCAGAAGGACAGATATCTGTTGATGAGTTTCGTGATTCCGAGGGCAATATTTCAGTCAAGGTGGGAGATAAGGTGGATGTCCTTCTGGAACGTAAGGACAATGAAGAAGGAGGAATTGTTCTTTCCAAGGAAAAGGCGGCCAAAATCAAGATATGGGATAATATCAAAAAGATTTATGAAAACGATGAGACAATCAAAGGAAAGATACTGTCGCGTGTTAAAGGGGGATTCTCTGTAGATGTAGGATTGCAGGCCTTTTTGCCGGGGTCACAGGTGGATTTGAGGCCGGTAAGGGACATGAATTCCTTGATTGGGACAGAACACGAATTCAAGATTGTGAAATATAACAAACGTAGAGGAAACATTGTTCTTTCCCGACGTGTCCTTTTGGAAGCTCAGCGCGAGGCCCAGAGAGAACAGACCCTGAGCACACTTGAAGAAGGTGCCATACTGGAAGGCAAGGTAAAGAATATTACCAATTATGGGCTGTTTATAGACCTTGGAGGTATAGATGGCCTGGTTCATATAACGGATATGTCATGGGGCAGGGTAGGACATCCTTCGGAACTGTATAAACCCGGTGATGATATAACAGTTAAGGTGCTGAGTTTTGACAAGGAAAACAAAAGGGTCTCTCTTGGAATCAAACAACTTAAACCTGATCCCTGGGATGAGGCAGCAGAAAAATATCCTGTTGGTACAAAGATCACAGGCCGTGTAGTTAACCTTAAGGATTATGGGGCATTTGTAGAGGTAGAGCCCGGGATAGAAGGACTGATTCATGTGTCAGAGATGTCATGGACCCGGAAGGTGAGACATCCTTCACAGGTGCTGAATGTTGGTGACACAGTAAATGCAGTTGTTTTGGATATTGACCTTCCAAAGAAAAGAATTTCTCTTGGTATGAAACAGGTTGAACCCAACCCCTGGGATGCTATTGAAGAGAAATATCCAATTGGTACGATTATTGAGGGCAAGATAAAAAGTATTACAGACTTTGGTGTTTTTGTTGGTATTGATGAAGGTATTGACGGGCTTGTACATATTTCTGATATATCATGGACAAAACGGATTAAACATCCATCAGAAATATACAAGAAAGGTCAGGAAGTTCAGGCTATTGTGCTTAATATTGACAAGGAAAATGAACGGTTTTCCCTTGGGATCAAACAGTTGACATCCGACCCTTGGGATGAGATTCCCTACAAATATCAGCCTGGTGTCAAGGTAACAGGAACTGTTACCAATGTAACAGATTTTGGGATATTTCTGCAGTTGGAAGAAGGTATTGAAGGCCTTGTACACATATCCGAGGTGCCTTCAGACGGGCAGGAAGATCCTATGGCACGTTTTAATGTCAATGATATTATTGAGGCAAAGGTTATAAATGTCTCAAAAGAAGACAAGAAAATCGGGCTTTCACTGAAAAAGTTGGATTCGGCTACAGAAAAAAGCAACAAGACCTCCTATAAAAACTATATAAATAACCGTCAGGAGGCAACATCCAACCTTGGTGAGCTTTTACGCGAAGAGATGACAATGCTTGAACAGAATGCTGACAACGATAAGGATCAGAAGGAAGAGGTGGACACACCTTAATCTTGCTGTTTCTCTATCTGTTTTATTATGCATGCGCAGGGCCGTAATAAACTTTGCAAAAACAGTGTCCATATATAAGATGATTTTGTAGCAGCTCAACAAGGGGGGCATGGGAGAAGATTTTTTATGTTCCAGGGCGTTGGTCTGGTCTTTTTTGTAGATTTCTTTGCCTCAGGGGAAACACCATGAGGGCAAAGGCGCGCCTTTTTTCTGAAATTCAGAAACATCCTGTTGCCATTTCCTGTTGAGCTGTTACATGACTTCCTGTCCATAACTGTATGTTGTTCATGATCATTTCCTGTTGTTCCGGGAGATATCAGACATATCTGTTCAAGGGATTACTTATGTCACGGATATACTGTCTGTGTGTTTTCATCCAACCCCTTGATTCTTTTGATTCTGCAAGAACATATCTTTTCTGAAAACGGGGCATGGTTACAGCCGTATCAGTTCAATAATTAGGAGGATAACAGCGAACGTACCACCGGAGCAGGAGTATTTTTCTTCCGCTCCGGGCCCTGTTTATTGAGCTATTACGTTACAACCCGGTGTGAAGACATGTTTGACAGGATCAAGGGATCAACCTTCCTTTGCATCCTGAATCTGTTTTGTTAATAAAAGAGAGATTGTGGTCTGGAGGATTATGTCAAAGAAGACTCATCCTGTACTGATAACTGTTGCAGTAATTGTGCTTATAGGTGTTTTTCTTGGAGGAGTTGCAATCGTAGTAGGGTTGCGAACTCAGGACAATGCACTCTCTCTGCCTTTTGGGGAAAGGATAGGTGTTATCCCTATAACAGGTGAAATATTTGCATCATCTTCTATATGTTCACAGATAGAAGATTTTAGAAAGGACAGGGCAATAAAAATTATTATACTCAGGATAAATTCGCCGGGCGGGGCAGTAGGTCCGACCCAGGAAATATACAGAGAGATACAGAAAACTGTTAAAGTCAAGAAGGTAATCGTATCCATGGGAGGCATAGCTGCTTCAGGTGGATATTATATCGCTTCTGCAGCAGACAAGATTGTTGCTTCTCCGGCGACAATTACAGGCAGTATTGGTGTTATTATGCATTTTGCACGTATTGATGACCTGCTTTCCAAGATAGGGGTGAGCTTTGAGGTATTAAAAAGCGGGGAATTTAAGGATACAGGTTCTCCATACAGGAAGCTGACTTCAAAAGACAGGGAACTTTTAAATTCATTGCTCGCAGAAATAAAAAGACAGTTTGTTGCAGATGTTGCCAAGGGAAGGCATTTAAAGATAGCGGATGTAATGAAGGTGGCAGACGGCCGTATTATACTGGGATCCCAGGCACAGAAACTTGGTCTTGTTGATGTCCTTGGAAACTTCCAGGATACGGTTGATCTTGCAAAGAGGATATCCGGTATAAAAGGTAATGTCAAACTGGTCTATCCTGCAAGAAAAAGGCGGGGATTGCTGGATATATTTATGGAATCAGCTGTCAGATCCTTTATGGGATATTTTAAAAACATGCACGAAACAACAATATCATTTCAATGTGCAGGTTTCTGATTATATCTTGAAATTCAAAAAAGACGCTCTCCTTTCAACAGTCACATCAAAAAACCTCCTGCTACTCTTTATAAACAACAGCGACACGAAAACACTGTCTCCTATGTTTGTCATGAAGTACGAATCTGACTGGTGGCTTCGTATGTTTCTTTGACCCCTGATTGTACCTGGAAGTCATAGCGCTGCTATACATGGGCAGGGCTTGGGATATGTTGCAGTAGCAATCCTGGTTCTGGTATCAGGTAAATATGCTTGTATCTCCTTTTCCTTCACGGATAACTTCCGGCTCATTATTTATCAGTGAAATCACACTGGAAGGACTCTGATCAAGAAAGCCGCCATCTACTATTATATCCAGACAGTGTCCGTAGGCATCTTTTATTGATTGAGGATCTTCATGTCCTGCACTTGTGCTGATAATTGGTCTTCCCAGCATTTTTGACAATTCAAGACAGATTTTGTTGTCAGGGATTCTTATGCCAACAGTTTTTCTTTTGGTAAGCATGATTTTTGGGACAAGTCTTGAACCTTTTAATATAAAGGTATATGGTCCTGGTAACAGGCGGCGCATGGTCTTGTAGGCATAGTTGGAAACAACGGCATACCTGTTTATCTCCCTGAGGCTGTAAATAACAATGGAAAAGGGCTTTGTTAACGGACGGTCTTTAAGCCTGTATATCATCTGTATCCCTTTTTTGTTGTAAAGATCACATCCTATTCCGTAAAATGTATCTGTGGGATACGCGATAATACCGCCCTGATCTAATATGCTGACCACCTGTTTTATCAGACGCGGCTGAGGATTGTAAGGATTTATAGATAAAATAACAGGTTTTTTGTTCGTTTTCATATCTGTTTGCTCTTTTGTGTAAATCTTTCTAAAGACCTTGAAACAGGTTTTTTTGAAGACCCCCGGGTTTTGGTGTTGAAAAGATTTCTGTTTATGATTGGAAACAGTATAGTACCCGGAAAATTTGTTTAAGCCCTTTGTATAATATTTTCCTGTTGTCAGTTTCTGATGCTTGCTGTTAATTTGTTTTCATTGTCCACGGCCTGTTTATGAACGGGTACTGATTAAATCCGGTTTTTTATTATGTATCCTTTACCTGTCTTACATTTTTTTGCTCTTTTGTTGGGAATGATTATTGGCAGTTTTTTAAATGTATGTATTTATCGCATTCCTGCCAAAAAATCTATCATGTTTCCCCCTTCCAGCTGTCCTGCATGTGGCGAAAAAATCCATTTTTATGACAATATACCTATAATAAGCTATATTATCCTGTCGGGCAAGTGCAGGTCATGTGGTCAGCATATATCATACCAATACCCTGTTGTAGAACTGATCACAGGAATATCAAGCCTGTTGCTTTTTATGAAATTTGGCATGAATTACCAGTACCTTCTTTATCTATTATTTGTATCATCCCTTATAACCATAAGTTTTATAGATATTAATCTGAAAATTATTCCTGACCGTATCTCACTTCCCGGGATTGTTTCGGGTTTTTTTGCATCTTTTGTCCTAAAAGATATCACTCCTTTGGACTCGTTGCTTGGTGTTTTTCTTGGGGGAGGGGTCTTCTATATTGTTGCAGTTACATATGAACGATTAACAGGCAAAACAGGAATGGGCGGGGGAGATATAAAGTTTATCTCAATGATATGCGCATGGATGGGATGGAAGGCTGTTTTCCCTGTTATAATGATCTCTTCTCTGTCTGCTGCAACTATAGGATCAGTCTTTATCTTGTTGTCGGGAAAAGGGAGAGGGGTAAAGATACCTTTTGGCCCATTTTTGTCCGTGGGTGCAGTAATATATCTCTTTTCAGGACAGGAGATCTTGAACTGGTATCTTAATCTTTCTGCCTGATATATTACTGAAACAACTGTATTACGTTCAGGCAGATTTGCTGTGCCTGGATATTGTATTTGTGCAATCAGGAAAACAGGACAATTTACAGGATACAGAAGAAGGATGCATGGTTGATCCTTATTTCAGGACACATAGAATCATAATGGTCCTGATAAAGGCAGACAGGAGGCAAGGCAACATTTATATTATTCAGAAGAGGTGATATCAGGTGTCCTCTACAAGTAAATACACGGTCAGGATGTCAAATACTTGCAAACCAACTCTTATTCCATACAGGATTACGACCATTTAACAATGGAAGAGCCCCATGTCAAACCTGCTCCAAAGGCAACAAGAAGCACATTGTCTCCCTTTTTCAGTCTCCCTTCTCTGTTGGCTTCATCCATTGCAATAGGAATTGATGCCGAAGATGTATTTCCATATTTATGTATATTTGTATAAATTTTTTCTACGGGAATATTCAGATCTTTTGCCAGGGCATGGATTATTCTTATGTTGGCCTGATGGGGAATAACAAGAGAAATGTCCTTGCCTGAAAGGCCGGTGGCTTCAAATGCCTTTTTGGCAGATATAGACATTGATTCAATGGCCTTTTTAAACAGCCTGTTTCCATTCATTTTCATGTAGGATTCGCTTAGTTCCATACCACTCAGTATCTCAGGAATATATCTGTTTCCCCGTGTAGTATATAAAAGCTCCCACAATGTCCCATCAGACTTGAGATACATGGACTGAATCCCGCTGTCTGAATCTTGTTGTGCAGAAAGAACCGCTGCGCCAGCCCCGTCTGCCATGATTACACAGGTGGTTCTGTCTTGCCAGTTAATTATAGAAGACAGCCTTTCTGCACCTATAACAAGAGACGTTTTAGACATTCCACCCTTTATGGCATTGTATCCTGTTGCAAGTGCATAGAGAAATCCGGCACATGCTGCTCCGACATCAAAAGATGCAGCATTTCTGGCGCATATCTTTTCCTGTACAAAACATGCTGTTGAAGGAAAATTGCGATCCGCTGATACGGTTGCCACTATGATAGTATCTATCTCATCAGGGGATACACCTGCCATCTCCATGGCACGCATAGAGGCAGTTGCAGCAAGGTTGGAGGTGCTTTCTTCTTTCCCTTTTGTTGCAATGTGTCTTTCATGTATTCCGGTACGTCTGACAATCCATTTTTCGTCAGTATCTACAAAAGATTCAATATCCTTGTTGGTGATTATCCTTTCAGGAACTGCTGAACCTGTGCCTATTATATGTGCCTGTGGCATTGCTGTTATATGAATACCCCCTTTTCTTGATATTTTCAGATATTTTTTTTATTCGTAACTGGCCGGTCTTTACAGCACATGTATGCCTGTTACATAAAGCGAGGTCCTGTTTTGCCGAGATCTTCAGGATTATGGAAAAGATCTTGCCGCAAGACCTCTTTATCGTAATGTTCATGATAAAATAGAAAAAAAGGTAGGCAGTGTCAAGAAAGATGGGTTCATAAAAGAGATAATATAACCTGCAGACTTTTCAGCAGGGCATCAGGATAGTATCAGTAAAAGAACAGGGTTATACAATAAAAATTTTCACAGGTGTTTGACTTAAGAGCATGTGACCGGTTGTTGTAACAGCAAATACACTTTCAATACCAGCCGCAAACTCGTCTTTAAAAACCATCTTTGGTTCCAGAGCAAAGATCATTCCTGGTTCTGCTATGGTATGTTTACTTTTGGCAATTATCGGGTGTTCTATAAGTTCAAGACCGATTCCATGGCCTATAAAGGTTACTTTGTGTCTGGCAGAACCGAGATATTGATTTTCGTATCCAAGGGCAGCGGCCTTTTTTACGGAGAAATTGAAAAGCTCACTAAGGACAACTCCGGGTTTGACATGCTCAAGTACTTCATTATGTATCTCGATTGAGGCCTTGCAGGCATCAAGGGCCTTATCCGGCATCCTGTTTATGGCAAACATCCTTGTTTCGTCAAAATGATATCCATTTATTACAGAACCCAAATCTATCATAACAGGTTCATCAGCAAGTATCTTTTTATGACCAGCACCGCATGGAAATGCAGAAGATGTGCCTTCACCGCTGGAAGGCGAGTCCAACAGTCCGATAATGCCCCCGCTTTTGCCACTTAATACATGCCATGGATATCCTTCTGTCTGATAGTTTCTGACGCGGAGTTTGCCGGCATGCCCGAATCTCCTTGCAAAAGTTTCAAACATTCCGGAAAATTCCATCTCGGTAATACCAGGTTCCAGATTCTTCTCAATGTACTGGAATGTTTTATAGGATAGCTGTGCAGAGGCCTTTATCCGGGCAATTTCCCATTCAGACTTTATCATGCGGGTAGCATGGATCAGGGGGGCAACATCGACACATTTTGTATTGGGAAAAAGCTGTCTGTAGAAATTGAAATCCCTGACAGGGAGAACATCAAATTCAAAACCGAGAGTATATGGCATGGTAGAATAAAAGTCCCTGATAAATCCCGGTATTTCTTTTACAGACTTGATCTCAGCAACATTGTCGATAGATGTCTCTTGTAATGCCCTTGGCATGTATTTTTTTATAAGAAGTAGAGGTTGACCATGTGCTGGTATGTAAAGAAATCCATTTTGAGCAGTGCCGGTAAAATAGTAGAGGTCTACCCGCTGAACAACAAGCATGGCATCTACATCACTGGCCTGTAATTTTTTTTGAATACGGTCAAGACGAGTTTTTATTTCTGTTTCAGGAACCTTGAATTTTTCCACTGATCCATGATATAGATAAAGATATACAGTTTGACATAGTTGACAAAACTGATTTGTGAAAGATTATCAATGTAGCATTGATCTCGATTTGTCAGGCAGTTAATACATGGAAAATGTTTTTGTATTAAGGAGATAATCATGATAAGAGAAGAGGGTATTGTTGAAAAAACTGTGCGGAACAAGGCCATGATCAGAGTGCAGAGAGGTTCTTCATGAAAGCACTGTTCTTCCCGCAGTTCGTGTGGTGTTGATGAGAATGATGCAGGGCAAACAGTGCTTATTGAAATACCAAATGTCCTTGATGCCAGGGCAGGAGACCGTGTCGAGATCAGTATCCCTGAAAAGGCACTGCTAAAGATGTCATTTGTTGTCTATATGATACCTGTTATTGCTCTGATAGCAGGAGCCTGTTTTGGGGAGATATTGGCAGAACACAGCAGAATGGATACTTCATTGATATCCTTTATAGGAGGAATCCTCTGTATGGGTCTTGCCTTTTATCTTATAAGATACCTGGACCGCAATGGTTACATTACAAGCCAGTATTCCATATGCATGACACGGATCATCAATGCAGAGTCTTCTCTTCCCGAACCCTGCGATAGCATATAAGACCGCAATCCAGACAACGGTTAGCTTCTTTTACGGCCTGTTCTTCAGAAAATCCCTGACAGATCTCTGCCGATGGATTGACAGACTGTTCCTCCAATGAAAGTTCTTTTACCTGTTGTCTTGGAGAGATGTCTATCGGTTTGAGTTCCCTGATGTTCAGTACCATGGAATTTACACGTAACATATTTGCAGGTGCCTCTACCGGCATGCCCTTGAAAAATCTATGAACAGAATTAGCTGCTCTGCGTCCTGAACCAATTGCCTCCACTACTGCCTTGTAATCACTTATTACCTCTCCGGGTCTGAATATTCCTTCATCTTCCTGTGCAAATGGACCAGGATAAGGAGACAGTGTTTCCCAAAGAACTTCATCTTCAGGATTTGTGTCCGCAGCATCTTCTTCACGGTTTTGTGGTACATATATCAGTTCAGGAAAACGCCCTGTACCGACAAAAAGGGTGTCCACTGGTATAACCTTTTCTGTATCCTGTCCTATATCTTTTATAAATACATGTTTAAGGTTTTTTCCCTTTCCTTCCATCTTTGTTATCACACTGCCGAAGTAAAACCGGATTCCTTCTTCTTCCAGCTGTTTAATATCTTCGCCGGTAAAGGGAGATGCTTCAATGTTGGCACGCAGTATAATAGATACGGTTTTTGCACCCTTGTTTATGCATATTCTTGCTGCATCAACAGCACTCTTGCCACCGCCAAGTATCATGATATTATCTTCTTGCAGAGAAATTTTGTCTTCTTCCATCAGCATAAAATCGAGTAATATATGAATACCTGGAAGTGGAGCACCGGTGTTTGCGTCTGTTTTTCTTGAATGCATAATAGTATCCCATCCGCCTGTAGCAACAAAAACAGCAGAGTAACCATCTTTCAGTAAAGATGCTATTGTAATATCCTCACCCAGTTTTTTCCCTGTTACAGCCTTTACCCCGGCATCCAGTATTCCGTCTATTTCCCAGTCAAGGATATCATGCGGCAACCGGTTTTCCGGAATTCCTGTACGCAGAATACCACCCAGCCTGTCTGATGCTTCATATATCGTAGCGTTATGTCCCAGGCGGTTCAGGAGATAGGCTGTGGTCAGGCCTTCGGCTCCGCCTCCTATGATAGCTGCATTTATCTCTGTTTCAGGTGCCCTTGGCACATGAATCCTTTTACCTGAATTCCTTTCATAATCAGAAACAAATCGCTTAAGGTCATTTATGGCCACTGGTTCATCAACAAGGTTTCTGCGACATTCATATTCACAGGGATGTACGCATATACGGCCACATACTGCCGGAAGGGGATTAGTCAGTTTTATTGTCCTGATAGCTGTTTCGTAGTCATTGTTTTTAATTGCCCTTATGTATGAAGGAATATCAACACCTGCGGGACACGCCCTTTGACATGGGGCAGTACATTGATCTGCTGTATATTCTTTCATTATGGAAAGTGAATTGGAGCTGAGAGTAATTATATGTTTCGGGCAGACACGTTCACACGTTCCACACCCAGTACATTTGTCCATATCAACTACCGGAAGCTTGTCAGGTCCTATAGAGAGGGCATCAAAAGGACATGCCTTTACACAGGTGCCAAGACCAAGACAACCGACAGGACATGTTTTTGCCCCGCCGTCAATAAGGTTTGCGGCCCTGCAATCATTTATACCGTCGTATATGTACTTCAGTTCTGCATCCAAAAGACCATATTTGCATCCAGGACTGGCAACTTCAGGTTCTTTTGCCTCCAGTTTTACTCCCAATACCTCTGCTATTTTGGCAATTACGTCCTCTCCACAGGCAACACAGGAAGAAGGAGCAGACTCTCCTGCCACGATGGCCTGAGCATTTGCACTGCAACCGGGATATCCGCATCCGCCACAATTTGCACCGGGAAGAAGTTCATCCACCTCTTCAATTTTAGGATCCACATATACATAAAATACCTTGGAAGCAATGGCCAAACCCAAGCCTGATATTGCGCCTAAAAGACCCATAACCAAAAATCCGCCTAACATAAGTATTCCTCCGAACACAAAATTGGGAACCTATATTGTGAACCATCAGTCATCTGCTAATCTTTAAAATTTGCCAAGTACCCATGCTTCCGGGATTTAAATCATACCCTTAAAGGCAAAAAAGGCTAAAGAAAGCATTCCTGCTGTTACCAAACCAATGGAGGTGTCCTGTAATGGTTTTGGGACCCTTGCCAGGAGTATACGCTCCCGGATGGCAGCAAACAGGACAAGATCCAGGGCAAAACCTGCTGCATAGCTGAACGAGGCAACCAGGGCCTCCATAAGTGTATAGCCTTCCTTGATATCTATGAGACATACCCCAAGAACAGCACAGTTGGTAGTGATTAATGGAAGAAAGATACCAAGACCTGCATACAAGGCAGGAATGCTTTTCTTTAGGAACATCTCTACAAACTGGACAAGTGAGGCAATTATCAAAATAAAAGAGAGTGTCCTCAGGTACTCAAAACCAAAGGGCTTTAAGAGATAGTATTCAACAAACCAGGTAGCAGCGGCAGCCATAACCAGGACAAATATGACTGCCATGCCCATACCTACAGCTGTCTCCATTTTTTTGGAAACACCGAGGAACGGACAGTTGCCCAAGTATTGCATCAGAAGTATATTGTTAATCAATATACAGCTTATTGCCAGAAGAATGTAATCGCCCATGTTTACTCCTAATCAGCTCGATTTTTAAAAATGGGGTTTTTTAAAAAACATACTTAGTGCCTATACGCATAAACAGACCCTGGGAGCTACTTAACCAGTGAAAAGTACAGGAAACAGGAAATCATTTTTTTCCAAACATATTCATGATACACAACATAAGGCCCAGACATACAAATGCGCCGGGAGCCTGGACCATAAAGGCAAAGGGCTTGAAAGAAGGACCGAATACCGGTATATTGAAAAAAGTTCCACTTCCCAGCACTTCTCTGAACATGCCAAGAAAAGCAAGTGACATTGTATATCCCAACCCGATTCCAAGACCGTCGGCCATTGATGCTATTATACCGTTTTTTGATGCAAAGGCTTCTGCACGACCCAAAAGTATACAGTTTACCACAATAAGTGGAATAAAAATTCCAAGGGCAAGAAACAGCGGATAGGTAAATGCCTGCATCAGCAATTCCACCACAGTAACAAAAGTGGCAATAACCACTATAAAGCATGCTATCCTTACTTCCTTAGGTATCACATTTTTCAACAATGATATGATTATGTTTGAACATACCAGCACAAAAGTTACGGCAATCCCCATCCCTATGCCGTTTTCCACCGTCTTTGTGACCGCAAGGGTAGGACACAATCCAAGAACAAGCCTGAAGGGTGGGATCTCAGCCCAGAGCCCCTTGGTAAATTCCTGCATAACACTCTTTGCCATAATGAAGATACCTCCTTACCCCTTGTACGCCTTCATCTTTTTCAGGATTTCAGGCTTAAGACGTTTATATATCTCTATGGATGCATTTACTCCTGCACATACCCCCCGTGAAGATATTGTGGCGCCGCTTATTGCATCAATTTGACCACCATCAGGTTTTACCTTGAATGGATTGTTGATAGGCTGTCCTTTAAATTGAGCACCAAACCACGGTTCTGTTTTGACTTTTGTTCCTAAACCAGGAGTTTCATGAAGGGTGGTTACCCCGACTCCAACTATCTTGTCTGTGTCTACATCTATAGCTGTTATTACACCTATTGGCCCGTCAACGCCCTGTCCAAAGGATTCCAGGGCTATTACCTTCGGTTTGCCATCAAAGATCCCGACAAAGAATTTTATTTTCTGTTTTCCCTCAGATATGAAGAACCTGTCAGTGATGGGGTCATTTGAACAACCCTTCATGATTTTTTTAATGGTAGGGCCTTTTATAAACTTTAGCTGCTGATATTCAATCCTTTTTTCTGTGCCATTCTTGACAGTAGCAAGCAAACCTCCTGAAAATGCACTGAAGAGAGTAACAATTAAAAAGAGTTTCATCATATTGCGCATATTAGATTTCCCTCCCTATGGCAGCTGGTCTGATTTTGTCCATAAGAGGATTGGCCACATTCATAATAAGAATTGCCAGTACAGTACCATCCGGATAAGCGCCAATATTACGAATTAGAATGGTCAGTACCCCCGCACCTGCACCATATAGTAACATTGGAATGAAATTGACAGGAGATGAGGAATCCTCGGTTGCAAGAAAAAAAGCACCTATCAATGTATAACCTGTCAGGATATGAAACATGGGATCTGCATATTTTCCGGGATCTGAAAGACAAAACAGGGTTTCAGCAATATAGATTGCAAGCAGATATGAAAGAGATATCTCCCAGCGAATATATCCCCTCAGTACAAGATATACCCCGCCGATGATCAGACCAAGGCCAAAGACAGAACCTATTCCCCCTGTCTGATGTCCCATGAACAGGCCAGCAAGATCATAATTGGAAACAGCTCCTGCACCGAAATGTTTTATGGCTCCAAGGGGAAACAGCATACAATAGCCAAAATCATAGTTTACAAGTGCCGTGTCAAAATCAAGTATTCCTTTCCATGAAAGCATCAGTATGGCAAAGGCAACAAGAACAGGATTAAAAGGATTGCAGCCTATGCCGCCGTATATCTGCTTTCCTACCACAATTGCCACAAAAGTACCTACCAGCACTGTCCACCATGGTGTGGTAGCCGGCAAGAGCATGGATAGCAAAAGGCCTGTAAGGGCAGCACTGCCATCTCCCACGGATATTTCCCTTTTCATGACCAGGTTCATAAGAAGTTCCCAGAGCATGGAACAGGATACAGATAAAGAAATAACCCCGAGAGCAGGAACGCCATACTGCCAAATACCAAACAGTGCGGCAGGAAGTGCTGCCAGCATGATATTGTAATTTTTTGCTGTCAGACTGCTCATGTTGTGCCAGAAGGGGGCATGAGAACTGACAAGTAAGATTCGTTGATTATCGGACATTTGTTTCCTCCGATGAATTATGTGTTTTGGCCAACTCATGTTTTCCAAGCATTATATAATGAAAAACAGGGATGTGCCCCATACAGACATAGCTGCACAGTCCACATTCAATACAGCAAAGCAGGTCATACTGATCAGCGGCCTCTTCGTAAAAACCATTTTCAAGAAGCCTTATAAGCATGTTTACCGGGATCTTGACAGGACAGACCCTGATACACTCTCCACAGTTAAAACAGTATGTATCAGAAGATAAAACAATATCCTCTGCCTTTTGCACCATTATTGAATCTGTATCATATGATATTGGAGCATCCAGTGAATGTATGGTGTGTCCTGTCATCGGACCACCGAGAACAACCTTGTCTCCCGTACTGACGCTGATTTCGAGGAAGTCAAGTATGTGTCCAACAGGAGTGCCTATTCTTGCCCTTGCAATCGATATTGAACCGTTTTGCCTGATCACTGTTATCAGTTTGTTTGTCGGAATCTTTTTTTCCTTGTATGCCTTTGCAAGGCAATAGACTGTTTCTGCAGTGACAAAACCTATTCCAATATCTTTTGGAGTTTTTTTCTGAGGTACAGTCTCTTTGAAAACGTTTCTGACAAGCATCCCTGGAAGCGTATCAGGATATATGGGATCAAGGTGGACAATGTCCAGACCGTTTTCAGATCCATGTGTAAAAGCGGAAGGTACAACTATCTTTATCTGCCCTACTGATGTCATATCCTTGAGTATGGGAATACCCTCGGCTGCTGTATTAAATTCCCTGTCAAGGATATATTGATTTGTGGCAACAAGAAGATCCCTGTCAATACCTGTAACAATAATCTTGTTTATTGGCGGATCAAAACTGACCATGGAGGAGAATTCAGGAGCGCCAGGAAGTTGATTGAAAAAATCAAGTGCTGTTTTGTTGCGAGGCGATTGCATGCATTCTGCAAACTCCTCATCCGGTTCATCATCTTTGGTATCTATGGATATGGTTGTAAAGGTTTGGCCGAGGTAAGAGGTAACCTCTGATATCTCTGCTATGGTTCCTGTTGCAGTAGATATGAGATAATCAGTATCATGATCTGTTAAGATGATCTTCTGCCCCGTTCTGACTTTATTTCCAGTTGAAAGGGCAAGATTCTCCGGGTGAAGATGAGGGTTTTTTACTGTAAGGGTTATCCTTGGTGGTAAGGGGATATCCTGTATGGTTTGTAGATTTTCATCAACCTGCAAGACCTTGAGCTTAGGTTTTAAAAAACCAAAAAATGGTCTTCTTATCATGCCCATTTGCCTCCTTAATTTGTTTTCATCTGTAATAAGGTCTTTTTCCGCAATATCTGTGTCCACATGTGCCTGACACATGGTATACAGGCCACGGGCCAGTCTGTATGTGCATTGCCTGCCTGGTGTTAAGACAGAAGACAGATACAGGTAAAACGTCTGTACAACCTGTGAATAAACCTTTTGGTTTCCATGATTTTACGTGAAAACTGTTGCTTATGGACTGAAAACTTTGCTTTTCCCCGAAAAACTGATTTATGTATCAAATCCGATATGCACCTGAAAAACAAGCTTAAACTGTCATAATCTAATGCACGTGACATTCTGAACATTTTACCGGACCAGCATCCTGATCTTTATGGCAGTCAATGCACAATGTATGAAAGGCCTCGGACAGCTTTGGCGCTTCATCATCATTGTCAGGTTTGTGACAGGTGTTGCAGGCCACAGGCTTGCTTCCTTCCTCGTCCTCAAGATTGTGATGGCAGTCACTGCAATCTATTCCGTATCCATTGGCAGAGGCATGTCTTTTATGGTCAAAAAGGACTTTCCCTGCCTTGGTTTGATACATTATCCTGACAGGATTAGCAGGTGTCTTTTGTGAAAAACCGGCATAACACACAACGCCAACAACAAACAAAACAACTGTAATACAATAAGCAATGTTTCGCTGAGTTTTTGCCTTCATTGTTTCATTCCTTATTCAGTGAATCAACATAACTGGATTAAAAAAACAGACTGCACACCATGAATCAACATAGTGTTTGTATAAAAATTACGGGAAAAAGCAGCAGGTTTTTGGGTGAAGATATTTTTGCAAGACAATACCCACAACAGACTGAAACAGGCAACATCCTTGCAGGATGTTCAATCTTATTCAGATCAGGAAGAAGGAAGATCAACCCTGTAACACATCGGACACTGCAAAGATTAAAATTTGAGCCTGATACATAAACCGGAGAAAAAGAAGATTGTTCAAAGGCCTCAGATACATTGAGTTTTCTTGTTGTTCATGATGGAAAACGAACCTGTGACCAACGTTAGTTTTCTGTGAATTGAATGCTTGAAAATCTTTATGATCTTTTCAAATGAGTTCCTTATAGCAGATATGAAACGTTTGTCAAGCAGGGTTTTTACATATTGAAAAAAAATTATTACTCTGTTATTTTCCTTGGCAAGCCCATTAAACCTGAACGATTGTTATCTGTAACGCCTTAATATTAAAAGATGTTTTTTACAGATATGGTACCGGGTCAAACAACATCAAGCAGTTGCAAAATGCCAATCAGGCCTGTACCTTGATTTAAACAAGGACTGATTAGTTACTGCAAATATGGAGTTTGGTTCAAATATTTTTTACTTATTCAACTTCAGAAAGCAGGTTCTTATCAGTCAGGAGGCAGGTATTATGAAAAGAATTACACGAAGAGATTTTATTAAGAATGGAACTATGGGCATTGCAGGTTGTGTGTTTGCCGCTGGTCTGAACAGAGGCAGGGTACTGTCTGCAGACAATGGAGACAACCTGAAGATTATCCACATAACGGATTCACACATGGATCTTGGCAGGCCTGAAACAGTTAGGTGGATGGAAATGTTTGTGGACAAAGTCAACTCCTCAATACCGAATGTTGACCTTGTACTGTCCGGTGGAGATAACTTTAACAACAACGTGCCTGGAAAAAAAGATGCAGAAAAATTCAGAGCAATTATGAACGGTTTGTATTGTCCCTGGTATTCAGTCCGGGGCAACAAGGAATCATCTCCAAAACCATCAGGAGATCCTCTGAACCAAAGAGATTATGCGGAGATGTTTTACACAAATGAACTTGAAATGCATGGCAAAGACTGGAAACTTCAGAAGGGCAATTATATCATTCTGGGTATAGATACTACTGTACAGGGACACGCAAACGGACTGTTTTCAGAACAGAGTCTGAATTTTGTCGAAACTGAATTGAAAAACAATCCTCGGTTCAGCTATATACTTCTGAATCACCAGGTTTATCATAATTTCTGGGGAGAAACAGATAAAAAACGGATACATAAATATGTTCTTAACAACATTGATCAGGTAAAACAAAGGCTGTTCTCCTGCAACAATCTTTTAATGACTCTGTCCGGCCATATTCACCGCGACAATGTCAGCAGGATAAATAACAAGGCAGTCATTACAACCTTGGGATTTATTGTGCCCCAGAAATCTGACAATGACCACCGGTTCAGGGTGATAGAGATTAAGAACAGAAGGATAGCGAAGCAATATCTCTCTTCAATCGTATAAAAAAGATTATACAACCTGACAGGTTTAGTGAAAAAGGTCTTTTGGGCAAACTGGAAGGTCCTTGCATGCCGTTTCTGCTGTATCCTGTTTGTCTTGCTGGGCAGACCGGTGCAGTACGTTCTCTGCATTTTTTCATTTCCTGATTCCTTTCCCGGGCGCAGGCCTTACATACCGGATGTTCGGTATTACACAATAACTGTCATTCATTAGGCTAAAAACTTTACAGTGCTCAAATATTGATTTATGGATAAAAACTAATCATCAAAACTTTTTTAAGGAGAACTATAAATGGCAAAAGTGCTATTTAGCAGCTGGACGGAAGAAGTGATTGATAACAGAGGTAAAGAGCCTGTTGAATTGAAAGGACTTAATATTCCTCAAGAATTTAACGGTAAAAAAGTAAAGGCCTTTATGGGCTGGAATGGATTTGTCATTTCAGATCCCGAGGTTGATATCGTTGAACTGTGTAAAAATTATATGCAGGAGGCACAAAACCATTCTTGTGGCAAATGCTTTTTCTGCAGAATAGGGACAAAGGTTCTCTCTGATATGCTTGATAAAATTTGTAATGGCGATTCTACTGAGAAAGATCTGGATACCATTAAAAGGCTGAGCATATCCATAAAAGAGGGGTCAAGATGCAATCTGGGTCAAACAGTAACAAAGCCCATACTGGATGCTCTCAGGTATTTTGAAGAAGATTTCAGAAAGGCCGTTAACGAGAGAGCAAGAAAAACGGAATTGGAGTATGTTTCACATCTTACTGCACCATGTACAGATGCATGCCCTATACACCTGCCGATCCCTCAGTATATTGAAGCAATCAGGGAGGGAAGATTTCAGGATTCACTCGATTTGATCAGAACAAAATTGCCGTTGCCCGGAACTGTCGGAAGGGTATGTGTTAAACCGTGCGAAGACAGTTGCAGGAGAATGCTTCTTGACGGACCTATTTCAATCAAACACTTAAAGAGATTTGTTGCTGATTTTGAGCTCCGAAAAAAGGGCGTAGCCAGATTTAAACCTTATGAAGGAAATAAAAACAAAAAGGTGGCAATTATAGGGGCAGGACCAGCCGGTCTTACAGCCGCCTATCATCTTGGCCTGAAAGGGTATAAGGTCAGGATCTTTGAAAGATTGTCTGAAAGTGGTGGCATGGCTGCCGTTGGGATTCCTGACTACAGATTGCCAAGAAATATTATCAGGCTTGAAACCGAGGCAATCCAGTCTCTTGGCGTTGAGATCCAGTATAACTGTTATGTTGGTAAAGATGTTAAATTGACTGACCTGGAAAGGGAATATGATGCGATATTGATAGCTATCGGGGCCCATTCAAGTTCCAGAATGCGGCTGGAAGGCGAAGATGAAGGCTATAAGGGGTATTTGCCAGGAGTTAAATATCTCCTTGATATAAACAGCGGCATTGATCCATACCGAGAGGGAAAAAGGGTAGTTGTTGTAGGCGGTGGCAATGTTGCAATGGACTGTGTAAGATGCTCGTTGCGTATAGGAAAAGAGGAAGTGACCCTGGTATACAGACGCACAAAAAATGAGATGCCTGCCGCTGTTGAAGAAATAATGGAGGCAGAAGAGGAAGGTGTTAAATTTCTTTATTTGACAAATCCCACAAAAATAATCGCTAAAGACGGTAAGGTTACAGGTGTTGAACTCATTAAAATGGAGTTGGGTGAACCTGATGAATCGGGCAGAAGGAGACCTGTTCCTGTTAAGGGTTCGGAATTTATCTACGAATGTGATATCGTTGTTCCAGCCATTGGACAGGCTGTTGATCTTGGCATATTGGAAGGAGTTCAGGATATAGAAGTAACGAGAAAAGGAACTTTTGTTGTTGATATAAATAATTATATGACAACGAAAAAAGGGGTGTTTTCAGCAGGTGATGTGGTGACTTCTCCAAATGCACTGATCAAGGCATGTGCAGGAGCGAAAAGGGCGGCCGACAAGATGGACAGATACCTTGAAGGAAAACCTCTTGAAAGAACATCTGAAGAAAAGATGGAAGATTTTTTGTCTGAATTGAAGGTCTTTAATCCTTCAGAAAATATAGGGATTATAGATGGCAGGGAAAGGATTCCCATACGTCATTTGGAACCGGAGGAAAGGAAAAAAAGTTTTGTTGAATATACACAGGGCTATTCAATTGCAGAGGCAAGAATAGAAGCTGACAGATGTTTAAAATGTTATAGAGTTGCAATGCTTGGAATATAAAACATCAAACAACTTTATCAGAGGAAAATGTATATATGTCTGAGAATATTATTGAATTAAAAATAGATAATAAAGAAATTGAAGTTCCGGAAGGTACCACAATTTTACAGGCTGCAAGATCAGCAGGTATTCGTATCCCAACTTTCTGTTACCATGACAGATTAACTCCCATTGGTTCGTGCAGATTATGTATAGTGGAAGTAAAGGGCTACAAACATCCTGTCCCTGCATGTATGACACCTGTTGATAATCAAATTGAAGTCATTACCAGTTCGGATACCCTTTATGAGATGAGAAGGGATGCCCTCAAACTTATTCTTCTTGATCATCCGCTTGACTGTACGGTATGCGACAAGGAAGGAGAATGCAGCCTGCAGGATTTGGTTCATGAATTTAATGTGGACCCTGCAGAAATTCCGATCAGGCTGCCTGATCAGGAAATTATGGAATATTCGGCACCTTTTATAGACAAGTTGTCTGACAGATGTGTCATGTGCCTTAGATGTGTAACTGCATGCAGAGAAATTACCGGCAATCAGGCTATTGATATTGTCGGCAACGGCCTTAATGCACAGATTTCGGTTGTAAAACCTGAATTGTGCAGATCATGTGGAGAATGTATAGATGTTTGTCCAACAGGAGCATTAACGGACAGGTTAAGTGAAATCAAGGGCAGAAAATGGTCTGTAGAGAAGGTTAAGACTACCTGCACCTATTGTGGTTGCGGATGCCAGTTTGATTTAAATGTCTTGAACGGTAAAATTGTGAAGGTCAGTACTGAACAGGGTGTAGGACCTAATGAGGGTTCCATATGCATAAAAGGACGTTACGGGTGGGAATTTGTTCACAGTAATGACAGATTAACAACTCCCCTTGTTAAAAAGGACGGCGAATTCAGGGAAACATCATGGGAAAACGCCCTTGATTATGTGGCCGAAAGACTGGGCAAAATAAGAGAGAAATACGGTCCGGATGCAATATATGGATTAACTTCAGCAAAAACCACCAATGAAGAAAATTATACCTTTCAGAAATTTTTCAGGAGTATTATAGGAACGAACAATATAGATCATTGTGCCCGTCTCTGACACAGCTCAACTGTAGCCGGTCTGGCTGCGACACTTGGAAGTGGTGCAATGACAAATTCGATAAAAGATTGTACACTTGAAGCAGATGTAATCCTTGTTACGGGCTCAAACACATCTGAAACTCATCCCATCATAGCAAACTATATTCGTGATGCCGTGATGAAGCATGACTCGAAACTTATAGTTGTAGATCCAAAAAGGATAGATCTTGTAGATTATGCAGATATATGGCTGCAACCTAAACCAGGTAACAACATTGCGTGGATTAATGGGTTTTTGAATGTTATTGTCAGGAACAGTCTGTATAATGAAGAGTATATAAAGGAAAGAACAGAGGGGTTTGAAGAAGTCAAAGAAATAGTGAAAAAATATACCCCGAAAGAGGTTGAAAAAATCACAGGCATTTCATCTGAAAGGCTTGAAGAAGCGGCATTGCTGTATGGAAAGGCCGGGAAGGCATCTGTTTTATATACAATGGGCATAACCCAGCATTCATCAGGAACTGATAATGTCAAATCACTTGTTAATCTTGCATTGGCATGTGGAAATATTGGAATTGAAGGAGGAGGAGTAAACCCGTTAAGAGGTCAGAACAATGTTCAGGGAGCATGTGATATGGGAGGCCTTCCAAATGTATTTCCAGGGTATCAGCCTGTTGATAATGAAGAGGCCGCCAATAAATTTTCAGAATTCTGGGGATGTTCATGTAACCTGAAAAAGGGACGGCCATTAACTGAAATACCGGAAATGGTAGAAAAAGATGAATTAAAGGCCCTGTATATAATGGGGGAAAATCCAATGCTCAGTGATCCGGATCTGAAACATGCTGAACATGCCTTTGACAAACTGGATTTTATGGTTGTTCAGGATATATTCTTAACACAGACAGCGCAAAAGGCTGATGTGGTTTTACCTGGTGCATGTTTTGCAGAAAAAAATGGCACGTTTACCAATACAGAAAGGAGAGTTCAACGGGTCAGAAAGGCAGTTGATCCTCCTGGAGATGCCAGGGACGATTTGACTGTTCTTTCTGATCTTGCAAAAAAGTTTGGGGCTGAATTTTCGAACAGTGCAGAAACGGTTTTTCAGGAAATCAGGAAGCTTGTACCTCAATATGCAGGAATTACCTATAAAAGGATAGAAGATGAAGATGGCATATGCTGGCCGTGTCCGGATGAAAATCATCCGGGGACCAGGATCCTGCATAAAGAGAAAATTATTAGAGGCAAGGGTTTGTTTACTCCCCTTGAAAACAGACAGCCACAGGAGATTCCGGATAAAAATTATCCTTTTATTCTTACAACAGGCAGACGGTATGAGCAGTTTCATACCGCTACAATGACAAGGAAATCCAGAGTCCTTAACGCTTACTATCCTGCTGCTGCCTTTGAAATTAATCCTGTAGATGCAAAAAAACTTGGTATTAACGATGGTGATGAAATCATGGTTTCATCAAAAAGGGGGGAAATAACAACCCATGCAAAGATTTCCGGAAAATTGCCGGAGGGAGTTGTTTTCGGGTGTTTTCATTTTTCGGAATCAGCAATAAATATCCTTACAAACAATGCCCTTGATCCAGTTGCCAGGATACCTGAATATAAGGTGTGTGCCGTTAATATAAAAAAGGCATAGGGCCAGGATAAGACTCAGGGACAACTGGTTGGTGTGCCCATTCGCACGTTGACCTGTTTATACAGACAGGCCAATATATTCTGAGAAAATCAGGGTATGGATAGTGGAAAACCAAGACCAGTTGCATTTTACGTAGCGCTTTTTCTTTTTTGTTAAAGCAAGTTTGCAGATCGTGTTCAAAAGGAAAAGCGCTTTTTTACATGTCTTGAAATACCTTTGCAGAAGTATTGTATCCTGTTATTAACAGGTAACCTGTTTCGGGCTTGTGTTTCAAGGATACTTTGTTTCCATTTATAAATTGGCTTCTTTGCACAATCCCGGTATATCAGTCTGCGGGACTCTTTGATCTTGTCCAAAGATTATCATTTATATATTGGAAACCGGATGGTGACAAAGATCTGTTTTTGGATGGGGACTGATTTTATATCTCTGTTTTCCCAAAAGGGATATTTGTATAATTAGGTTGGTATGCAGGGCTTGGGTGTTTATGGAGGAAAGAAATGAAACATGACAACTTTCGTTATGCGTTTACATTTGATGATCTCATCCTGGTTCCGAGAGAATCCGGTGTGTTGCCGGCAGAGGCTGAAACAAAGACAAGACTTTCGAAAAACATAGACATCAATATTCCCGTGGTAAGCGCTGCAATGGATACCGTTACTGAATCAGCCACGGCCATAACAATAGCAAGACAGGGTGGGATTGGATTTATCCACAAAAACATGAGCATTGATCAACAGACCCTTGAGGTGGAAAGGGTAAAAAAATCTGAAAGCGGTATGATTGTGGATCCAATAACCATAGAACCTGAACAGAAAATATCTGATGTCCTGGAGATTATGGATAGGTTTAAAATATCCGGTGTTCCTGTAGTAAAAGGAGATACCCTTGTTGGTATAATTACAAACCGGGATCTGAGGTTTGAAACCAATACAGACCAAAAGGTGGCTGATGTGATGACCAAGGATAATCTTGCTACTGCAAAAGTGGGGATTACACTTAAGGAATCCAAGGCCATTCTGCATAAAAGGCGTATTGAAAAGCTTCTTGTGGTAGATGACAAAGGCCGGCTGAAAGGCCTTATAACTATCAAGGACATAGAAAAGATAAAAAAGTACCCGCATTCATGCAAGGATGAACTGGGACGTTTAAGGGTTGGTGCAGCCGTAGGTGTAGGGCCTGATATGGACGAAAGGGTTGCCGCCATGGTTGCTGCCCATGTTGATATTCTGGCAATAGATACTGCTCATGGTCATTCAAAGACGGTTCTTGATGCCGTAAAGAAAATCAGGAACATGTATCCCGATCTTGAAATAGCGGCAGGAAATGTGGCTACAGCCGAGGGAACAAGGGCATTGATAAAAGCCGGGGTCGACTGTGTCAAGGTTGGAGTCGGACCGGGATCCATATGTACAACCAGGGTTGTGGCCGGTGTGGGTGTCCCTCAGTTAACAGCAATCATGGATTGTGCAGAAGAGGCATCAAAGGCAGATATTCCTGTTATAGCAGACGGAGGAATCAAATACTCAGGGGATATAACAAAGGCATTGGCTGCAGGAGCTGACAGTGTTATGATAGGAAGCCTTTTTGCCGGAACAGAGGAAAGTCCCGGAGAAACAATTCTCTTTCAGGGAAGGTCTTACAAGGTGTACAGGGGGATGGGCTCTGTTGAGGCAATGAAGGCAGGCAGCAAGGACAGATATTTTCAGGAAAAGAGTAATGCCATTGGCAAGAAAATGGTCCCTGAAGGAATAGTGGGAAGGGTCCCATACCGAGGTCCTCTTGCAGACAACATATATCAGCTTGTAGGTGGTTTAAGGTCGGGAATGGGTTATCTTGGATGCAGAACTGTCAGGGAATTGAGGGAGAAAACAGAGTTTGTACGAATTACCCCGGCAGGTCTCAGAGAGAGCCATGTCCACGATGTTATTATAACAAAAGAGGCGCCAAACTATCGTGTGGAATAATTGTACCGTTACTTTATGTTTGTTTTATATTTTATGGTAATTATTGTATGTTTTAATGTTGCACAGAGTTTGTTATGTCATCAAGTCTGTATAAAGAAAAGATACTGATCCTGGATTTTGGCTCCCAATATACTCAGCTTATTGCCCGAAGAATAAGAGAAGCCGAGGTATACTGTGAAATCCATCCCTTTAATATGGAGATTGAAAAAATACGATCATTTGGACCAAAGGGGATAGTACTCTCCGGAGGTCCTGCCAGTATTCATGATAATGATGCGCCGGGAATAGCTCAGGATATATTTGATCTGAACATACCGATTCTTGGAATATGTTACGGAATGCAGTTGCTTGCCTCGCTGTTCGGGGGCACTGTTCAGAGCGCTTATGACAGGGAATACGGCAGATCTGTGATGACCGTCACAGACAATACCGATCTTTTTTATGGCCTGGATACAGGTGTGCCCTTCAGTGTATGGATGAGTCATGGAGACAGCATAAAGGAGATACCAGAAAACTTTGTTTCACTTGCTGCCAGCAAAAACAGTCCCTTTGCAGCAATCAGAGATGATTCCAAACGGTATTTCGGAGTTCAATTCCACCCTGAAGTGGCCCATACTGAAAACGGCCTTCTGATCATAAAAAATTTCCTTTTCAGAATATGCAAGTGCACGCCTTCATGGGATATGAAATCTTTTACCGAGAGGACAATTGCACTTCTTAAGGAAAAAACAGGGAATGACAGGGTTATATGCGGGCTTTCCGGTGGTGTGGATTCATCCGTTACAGCAGCCATCCTTTACAGGGCCATAGGAGATAACCTTCTGTGTATTCTTGTAGATAACGGGCTTATGAGAACAGGTGAAGTTGAAGAGGTGATTGATATGTTTCAGGGGCATTTTGGTGTAAGATTGCATGTGGTGGATGCCTCTGACCGTTTTATCAGCTCTCTTAGAGGCATAACAGATCCTGAACAGAAGAGAAAGATTATTGGCCGGGAATTTATAGCTGCCTTTGAAAACAAGGCAAAGGAACTTGGCGGGGCAAAATACCTGGCTCAAGGAACCCTTTATCCGGATGTCATTGAAAGCGTTTCTTTCAGAGGAGGGCCGTCTGTCACAATAAAAAGCCATCACAATGTGGGCGGGTTGCCGGAAAAATTGAATTTGAAACTTGTTGAACCTTTGAGAGAGCTGTTCAAGGATGAGGTTCGAAAGGTAGGTTTTGAACTTGGGCTTCCGGAAGCCCTTATTATGAGGCATCCATTTCCTGGCCCTGGTCTGGCCGTTCGTATTATAGGCGAAGTGACAAGGTCACGTCTTGATATTCTAAGGGCCGCAGACCGTATTCTGATTGATGAGATAAAGAAATCCGGGCTGTACAACAAGGTGTGGCAAGCATTTGCAGTTCTGCTCCCCATAAAGACAGTAGGTGTCATGGGAGATGAGAGGACTTATGAAAATGTTGTGGCAATACGAAGCGTGGACAGTAAAGATGCAATGACAGCCGACTGGTCCAGGATACCTTATGCCGTACTGGACAGGATTTCAAACAGGATAATAAACAGTGTGAAAGGTATTAACCGTGTAGTGTATGACATTTCGTCAAAACCGCCAAGCACTATTGAATGGGAATAGCCTTCACGTAAAGAGAACAGATCCCCGCCCGGACATATGATCCTGAATCTGTTCCATTCATAGGCCTTTCTTATCCAGGTGTTTGTCACCCCGGAGCCGCACCTTATGGTCTGCCATGCCTGTAATAGACACTCTGAAGAGTATGTGTATGATATCTCCCGTCTTCATCCGTCTCTGGGTACAGAACCCCGGCGATCTTTAAAAACAGTATTTCTCTCCCAGAATCACCTTGAAGGTATGTTTTTACTGGACCGGCCTGATACAGAGCGTTGTTTTGATATTGAACAAAAAAAATCCGTTTATGCATAAAAACCGGATACAGAGGAACATTAATGAGCGATCACAAAAACACATCAAATACGGAAGGAGACCTGGTTCTTGTGTACTGTCAGGATCAACCTGCATTATATGCCCGTATAGAAAATATTGAGCCGGACATAAAAAAGGACTGGTACAGGGTTACGCTTTTACTGCTTTCCATACCAAAGCAGCTTGTCACCTGGATCCTGAGGGAGCCCTATATCAATGGAGAGCCGTTTACTATGGGAGGTACTGAAATGAGGATAGAAAAGGTGGAAAGGTCCCTGCCAGCCGATGATTTTTCTGATGCTGACAAGACACAGGGCAGGGGAGTCTCCCATAAAAAGGCCAATGTGATACCTTTCAAGAAAAAATAGCCTTATGTACCAGCAAAGAGGTTTGATTTTCTTTCTGTCAGTGCTGGCAACAGCCTGCCGCAGGCTCACCTTGCAGCAAAAGAATTGAAGCCGGCATACAACAGATATAATCTTGCATACTTTCCTTTTGTTTTATATTTTCAGGATAAATGACAGGTTAATTAATAGTAATTTGAAACCTGTTAAGTGGAGGATATTGTGAAAAAATGTTTTGTTGTGGTTGTTGGGCTTTTACTTTTTTCAATGTTTATTTCTGGTTGCGCTTCTCAAAAGACGTGGGTTTATAAACCAAATACTTATAGCCAATTATCTGCTTTTTCAAAGAAAACTGCCGTTATATTACCATTTTCCGACCAAAGAAAAAATACAAATAAAAACAGGGTAGCGCTTTATATGATTCCATTGATGCCTTTTGGTTGGCTTGATTATAACACTCCGGAAGGGATGCCTGTACATATTACCTCTGGCATGTGGATAAATTACAAGCCTACTGAAGATTTTCCTAAAGCATTAGCTCAAGAATTGGCAGAGGCTAATATTTTTCAAGAGACATATTTTGACTTCAGAAAAGGAAATGCCGATATAAGTATAACAGGAAAGATTATTGACACAAAATATAGTGGAAAATTAATAACTTATGGGTTAAGTGTTTATGGGCCATTGCTTTGGCTTGTAGGTTTTCCAGCAGGAACTGTTAATAATGAATTATCAATCGAGTTGTTATGCACAGATGTAAAAACAAATCATCTGTTATTTTCAAAGGTGTATTCAGCTCCAATGTATAGCAAGGTTACATGGATATACAGTTTGTCAAATGATTTTAACTATCCATCGATGTTAAGGGGTTTATATAAGCAATTTATTTTAGATTTAAAAAATGAACCAGACATATTTCAATGATTTTTCAGGAAAGAAAAGATATAACAAAAAAAATGGAGCTGACCACAAAAGCCGAGTCGTTTTCAGGTAATAGCTCAATAAATCCTCCTGCCCCGGTGCTACGTTCGCTGTTATCCCCCCTAATTATTGAGCTGATACGTTTTTAGGTGAATTTTAAAACTTAGGCGGCTTTTGTATCGGCTCATTTTGACATTAGACAATTTTATCATCTTCAGAATTTGCTCATTGAAATATCCAAATCACCTGCCAGAGTTTGTTTTTTCTTTTAAAACAAAGAGTTAAACCTTGACATGGATATATACATATAACTATCCGAGATAACATTAAAAAGCTATGTCAGCTCTTATCCGTAGAACATATCTTTTCTGCAGTCCCGGCACCTGCCTGTGCCTGACATATGAAAGAGGTTGCAAGATTGCTTTTAACATCGGTATCATTTCTTTTTACAGAATCCAGGGATATTATGAAATTCTGTTATAAATTTGCCATACGTCTTGTTTTGTCATTAGTTTTTGCCTTTATTGTTTCCAGTATGTTTTTTCATGGTACGACAATTGTAAAAGTTTGCGGGCTGGCTGCTATTTTGCTTTCCCTGGCATATATTTTTGAATATTCAAGAAAAGAAGATGACAAATAGGCATTGTGCAATTGCATTTTTCGGGCCTGTGGCTGCAATTGCAGGTGAACAGGCAGGAATCAAACTGTATTGTTTGCAGTAATTCAAGGAGGCTACCATGGGAACTGAAAAAAAATTCATATATTTTTTTGAGGAAGGCGACGGAAACAACAAAAAGCTGCTTGGCGGCAAGGGGGCCAACCTCTGTGAAATGACACAGATAGGTCTGCCTGTGCCACCGGGATTTGTAATCACTACGGAGGCATGCCTTGCCTATCTGTCATCTAAGAAAAGGGACTTGCCTCCTGATCTTGCCAAACAGATAAGAGATGCAATGCTTCAGCTTGAGCAAAAGACAGGAAAGGGATTTGGTGACCCCAAAAACCCCTTGCTGGTTTCGGTAAGGTCGGGAGCGGCCATATCCATGCCCGGTATGATGGATACCATACTGAATCTTGGTCTTAACAATGAAACAGTTGTAGGTCTTGGAAAAATGACAAGCAATGAGCGTTTTGCCTATGATTCCTATCGTCGTTTTATCCAACTGTTCGGCTCTATCAGTATGGGAGTGGAAGGAGAAAAATTTGACAGCAAGCTGGCTGAGATAAAAGACAAGTACAATGCATCGGACGATACCCAACTTGATGTCAAGGCATTAAAGGAAGTATGTGATGCCTTTATGCATATTATTGAAAAGGAAACCGGCAAATCCTTTCCCCAGGATCCGTATGTACAGTTGGAAATGGCAGTAGCGGCGGTTTTCAGTTCATGGATGGGAAAGAGGGCAATTGATTACAGGAAGGAATTCAAGATTACTCCGGATATGGCCAATGGTACAGCAGTTAATATATGCACGATGGTATTTGGCAACATGGACAATAACAGTGCTACAGGGGTGGCTTTTACCAGAGATCCGAGTACCGGTGAAAACAGGCTGTTTGGCGAATACATGATCAATGCTCAGGGAGAGGATGTGGTAGCAGGTATCAGAACCCCGAAGCCTATCAGAATGCTAAGAAGGGAAATGCCAAAGGCGTACAGGGAGCTTGAGTCTCTGAGACATACCCTGGAAAGTCACTACCGTGAGGTTCAGGATTTTGAATTTACTATAGAAAAAGGCAGGCTCTACTGTCTTCAGACAAGAAATGCAAAGATGAATGCCTCTGCATTCATCAAGACATCCATTGATATGGTTAACGAGGATCTTTTGACAGAAGAAGAGGCAATCCTTCGTATTCAGCCTGATATGTTGGAACAGCTTCTGCACCCGCAGCTGGATCCCAACACCACGGCAAAGGTTATTGCCCAGGGATTGCCGGCATCTCCAGGGGCTGCATCCGGAAAAATAGTGTTTAATGCAGATATTGCTGAAACCAAGGCAAACCTGGGTGAAAAGGTTATCCTGGTACGGGAGGAAACCAAACCGGAAGATATACATGGTTTTTTTGCTTCACAAGGTATACTTACAAGCAGAGGGGGCAAGACTTCTCATGCAGCAGTGGTAGCACGTAGTATGGGCAAGCCATGTGTTTCGGGATGTGAAGCGATTGTAATAAACGATAATGCCAGAGAAGCCGTAATCTCCGGTATTATCTTGAGAGAAGGAGACATTATTACAATAGATGGTACCACGGGAAATGTATATATCGGGGCAGTGCCTACCATTGAACCGGAATTTGTTGACGATCTTCTTATATTGCTTGAATGGGCGGATGATATCAGCGATCTTCAGGTAATGGCAAATGCAGATACACCTGAGGCAGCAGAGAAGGCAAAAAAATACGGGGCCATGGGGATTGGCCTTTGCAGAACAGAAAGGATGTTCAATCAGGCAGACAGATTGCCGATTGTGCAGGAGATGATACTGACTGACAACATAAAGGAACGTGAAGAAGCCCTGGAGAAGTTGATGCCTTTTCAAAAAGAGGATTTTAAGGAGATATTCAGGATAATGGATGGTTATCCTGTGACCATTCGGCTTCTTGATCCTCCCATACATGAATTTCTTCCTTCTGCAGAGGAGCTGACCCATGAAATAGCTCATCTAAGAGAGCTGAGAGAAACCGTTAACGGGATGGTTAATCTGCCCGATACCCTGAAAATAATGGATCCGGAACTCTATGAGCGTTTTGCCGACAGTCTCAAGACCATTATCCTCGGATTGAAAGAACTCAAGGATAAACATCTTGATGAAACCCTTATTGCTGCCAAGGAAAACATGCTGGCAAAGGTAAAGGCCCTTACTGAAACAAATCCGATGCTTGGACACAGGGGAGTACGGCTTGGGATTACATATCCGGAAATATATTCAATGCAGATAAGGGCAATCCTTGAGGCCACAGCCGAACATATCAGATCCGGAGGAAATATTGTTCCCGAAATAATGGTTCCCCAGGTCTGTACACTTCAGGAACTTAAATGGGTTCATCGTTATGTGATCAAGAACCAGAAAGAGGTTGAAAAAAAGTATAATATCAAGGTGCCGTACAAGTTTGGCAGTATGGTGGAGGTAGTCAGGGCATGCATGAGGGCAGGCCGCCTTGCTGAACTGGCAGAATTCATGTCGTTCGGTACCAATGATCTGACACAGGCCACATTCTCTTTTTCCAGGGAAGATGCGGAAAACAAGTTTTTGCCGCTTTACAACGAAAAAGGTATACTTCAGGACAATCCTTTTGAAATCCTGGACATAAAAGGGGTGGGCAGACTGATGATGATTACCGTTGAATGGGCACGAAAAACCAGGAAAGACATGAAGATCGGCATCTGCGGAGAACAGGGGGGACATCCTGAGTCCATCAGATTTTGCCACCATATCCATATAAGTTATGTCTCATGTTCTGCACCAAGGGTTCCTATAGCAAGGCTTGCCGCGGCTCATGCCAAGTTGAAGGAAGCAGAATATACCTTGGTATAGCAAAAAACAGGCCCCGGGAAGATAAACAGGGCCTTTTTCTGCAAATTCAGTATCTGCCATATTAATTACAACGGCAGGGATACATGCGGGATGCAGTGCCTTTATTCATTTCCCTATGGGAGGCAACTCCTTGATCATGCAGGCAATGTCTGATCTTGTGAAATCGGGCGTCCGCTTATAAGCCAATGATACCGGGTGCCTGATTTTGCCAAAACCAGGGATTGTGATAAAACAGACATTCCTGAAAGATATTCCAGACAGATGCAGATCAAAAGATCTTTTGAATGGGGAATACCCGGAATCAATGATCTTTAAGAAAATATTTATGATATTCATCTTCTGTCAAATAATTCTTAAGAAGATGTCCTATCATGTCAAAGAGGGCATCCATATCCTCTTTTTTCATCCTTTGTCTTATCAGTTCCATAAACCTGTCATCAGAAAACTTTTGCAGATAATATGTAACAGTATATTCATCTGTTTCACGATCAAGCCCGTAACCTACAAGACCATCATATTCTTCAACAAAGTTATGTGTATGTTTTTTTTTGCTCAAAATCCTAATGCCTCATTTATTAATACTATTTCAACAGACGTAAGCATTGGCCTGCGATGCAGTATGGTGGTAACGCGACAGATCCTTTGAGGAGAGTTGCAGTCAGTGCATATGCCTGTCTTTGCACAAGGCGTATCCATTTCAAGACTTTTGGCCCTTAAGGGACCTGCAACCTCCTGTATTCTCCTTAAGGCTGATTCAAGATCAGGCGTGACCTTGTTCATACCGCAGACAAGTATAACCTGTTTCGGACCAAAAGTCATGGCACAGGTCCTGTTGCCCACACCGTCCACATTAACTATTTCACCTGTGGCGGATATTGCATTGGCACTTGAGATAAAACAGTCACATCTGCCGTGTTTAAGCCTTATTGCAAGATCTTCTTCCGGTGTAAGTCCCTCCTGCCAGTGATCAAAGACCTCTTTCTGATTCTTTATGAGCCGGTCAATAATCCCCAGTTTTCGTATCGTGTCTGATCCTCCTATACCAAAGGTTTCAAACCTGTAAACCATGTCAAATATAAATTCAAGCGCTGATTCACGAGTATAAAAGAAATGTGCATCAAAATCGTGCCTCTTCAAATTCTGGACGGTTATTTCTGCCAGTTTTTCCCATAACCATTCATTGCCATATTCAGACATATTGCATATCCTTTTTGTATGTTTTATTTTTTTCTTAGAACCCTCACATCTCCTATCCGGACGGTCAATTGCAAACGGTCAATATATTCTATAAGGGGAATTGCATATTTTCTTGAAACCCCTGTCATTTCTTTAAACTGAGGTGTTGTTATCTCTCCATGTTCCCTGAGAAAGGCAACAAGATCTGACTTTAGTTCTTCCATAACCCTGGTATGGAAAAACATGTCTTCCTTGACCTTTATTAATACACCCTCCCTGACAAGGACATGAAGAACATCTTCTCCTGTGCTGCCGGGAAAATTTCCTTTTATTTCCTTGAAATATGGTGGTTTAAGGCCGGCGGCAAGATAAGTTTCTTCTATTATCCTTCTGACATTTTCCTGATCTTTTTCAAGGGTAACACGGTGGTTTTTCATATGAACAATATCTTTTTCAAGGACAATGGTTCCATTGCGATCAAGGATGTTTATAAGATAATTGAAAAGCTTGGGGTCATTGGCCCTTCTTACCCTTGATCTCAGCTCTTCCTTGATCACACCGGGTTTGAGCGGAAAGTCCTTATGGTATCTTGATACGGTCTCTATAAGTTCATCCCGGGCCATATCAAGATACCTGCTATGAATAAACCGGTTATTCTCCCTGTCAAACTGAATTACAACTTTTTTGGCCATCATCTTTTTCAGGATTACAGCAAGTCTGTTTTTGCTTATATTGGATAAAAAGGCCAAATCATCTATTTCTGTTCCCTTGACTCCTCCTGAAAGGACATTCTGCTCAATAATTTCATCAATGTTTCCGGAAAGAAGTGTTTTGAGTTCTGATATCACCTTGTCCGAGAATCGTTTTTTCTTTCTGTTCGGTAATGGATTAAGAATTTCTCCTCCTCCTATTGTTCTTACAGGAGAGTAGCTTCTCAGAACAAACCTGTCGTTTCTCAGAACCGAGACCGGCTCATCAAGCCTGATCTGCGCAAAACAGGTCTCACCCGGGTGCAGTTCTTCAGTATTCAGAAGAACAACTGTAGAAATGATTTCCGATGTGCCTGTATGAAAACGCACCTTTGCCCGGTTTTTAAGTTTACGGGGAGAGCTTTTAAGAAGGTCAAGAGACACATCCACCATAAAGGTGGGTCTCAAGGAACCTTCTGTTGCAACAATATCACCTCTTTTTATTGTGGTACGTTCAATTCCCTGCAGGTTCAGGGCAGTTCTTAACCCTGCCCGCACCTCTTCCACCTTTCTGTTATGTACCTGAATGCCCCTGACCCGCACATTTGTTCCCTGTGGATAAATGGTGGCAGTATCACCCGTATGGATCTGTCCGGAAACGGCCGTGCCCGTAATGACTGTACCAAAACCTTTCATGGTAAACACCCTGTCAACCGGGAGGCGAAACAGATGTCCTGTTTCTTTTTCAGGGATATTTTCCGCAAGGTCCCCAATAACCTTCAAGAGCTTGTCAATGCCTTCACCTGTGGCTGATGATACCTCTACTATGGGAGCCTGGGCCAGGAATGTATCTGAAAGATATTCGGTTACATCCTCACGGACAAGTTCCATCCAGTCAGAATCCACCATATCTGTTTTGGTCAAGACAACAAGGCCATGTTTAATATCAAGGATCTCGCATATTTCTAAATGTTCTCTGGTTTGAGGCATAACACCTTCGTCAGCAGCAATTACAAGAGCTACCAGATCTATACCTGTTGCACCTGCCACCATGTTTTTTATGAATTTTTCATGACCAGGGACATCTACAATACCTATCAGTTTTCCGTCCGGCAGTTCAATATGGGCAAACCCGAGTTCAATAGTAATGCCACGTTCTTTTTCTTCCTTGAGCCGGTCAGTTTCTATGCCTGTAAGTGCCCTTATAAGAGATGTTTTGCCGTGGTCAATATGTCCTGCTGTACCTAAGACGATCTGTTTCATACCATACCCTGTCCTGATAACCTCATAAAATATCCCGGAGTTTGATTGTTGCTGTGCAGTATTGCAAATCTTGGCTGGTGCTCTCCCTGCAGGCGCGTCAGAAAAACCCTCCTGCCCCTATTTATTGAGCTGTTACATTTTTTTAAATATTCCCGTTTCCATAAGGTAAGGAGTGTATAGAAAGCGGGAAAATGATCTGTGGATGGCTGCTGTCCATATACCATACAATATGCAGGAAAGATGATTATCCAGCCTTTAAGGTTATAAGTGTCTGAAAGACGAATGTCTTTGAGGATTTTGCAACCAGTCCCATCCCCTTTTCAGATAATCTTACACGAAATTCTTGACAATGCCAGCAAAATTGAACATTTTCAGATTGAGATAATACCAGAGGAGGTCTCCATGAACAGTTTTTCGGGCCGATCGGTTCCTGATCTGCCAATTTGGACAGACTTCTGGTTTCCATGGACAGTTTTCATTCACAAATGGCCGGCATGTTTTTTTTGGATATAAAAGAGATATCCAGAATTTGGTTTGCAAGTGCTTGCAGAACAGGGAGGAGGAGTTATGTTGGATGTAGATATTCCAGGGTTTGGTCAGGTAAAGGTAAAATATTTTGTCTCAGATTTCACAGGAACACTTTCTTCAGGTGGAAAACTTCTGCCCGGTGTTAAAGATAGGTTGCATAGGGTGGCGGATATCATGGAAATCCGGATATTAACGGCAGATACCTTCGGAGTTGTAAAAAAGGAATTGGAAGGTGTCAGATGCAGCATAAAAATACTTGAAGGTGAAAAACATGATGAGCAGAAAAGGGAGTATGTACTTGGCCTGTCCCCGGACAAGGTTATTGCCTTTGGCAACGGGAACAATGACCGTAAAATGCTGAAGACTGCAAGGATCGGAATTGCCGTATCAGAAGGGGAGGGGTGTTCGGTAGATGCATTAACCGCGGCAGACATTCATGTTAACAGGGCCATAGATGCATTGGATCTTATGCTGAATCCGAAAAGACTGAAGGCAACCCTGCGGTTTTAGGGTTACACATAATAGACGGTTTCCCCGGATAAAAGGTTTTTTCGGATCTGTGTATATTCTCCAGTAAAAAGAGGGTATGCACGGTTTGATCCGGCAGCCTGTTTATGGATTGTTATCCGGGTCTTAAGGGCGTTATGGTCTGTTGATAAGGCCTGCGGCATATCCTGCTCCAAAACCATTGTCAATATTGACTACAGTAACGCCGGCAGAGCAGGAGTTGAGCATTCCCAGCAGGGCACTTAGCCCCTTGAAGCTTGCTCCGTAACCAATGCTTGTAGGGACGGCAATGACAGGGGTACTCACAAGCCCTGCCACTACACTGGGCAAGGCTCCTTCCATCCCTGCCACTACAACTATTACAGATGCCTTTTTTATCATGTCCATATGGGATATTATCCTGTGAAGGCCGGCAACACCTACATCATATATGGTCTCAACCTGGTTTCCCATAAATCTGGCAGTTACAACTGCCTCTTCTGCTACGGCCATATCGGATGTCCCTGCACTTATGACAAGTATAAGGCCCCTGCCGCAGGGATCTTTTTCCTTTTGGATTACGGTAAGGGCTTTTGCCTTTTGATGATATACCGAGTCAGGAAACCTTGCCTGTATCCTGAGGGCCTTTTGCCTGGAAAGACGTGTTACAAGCACATCGTCCCCCTGATCTATCATGTGTTCCATAATCATTATAAGTTCTTCGGTCTTTTTCCCTTCACCGAATACGATCTCTGAAGTCCCTCTTCTCAGACTCCGATGATGATCAATGCATGCCAGATTTATGTCTTCAAAAAAGAGGGTCTTAAGTCTGTCGAGTGTTTCATCGACCGTTGTTCTGCCATGGCTTAAACTGTCAAGAATGTCTTTCAGGATATCCTTATCCAATGTTTTCATACCTTTGGCTTGAGGTTAGGACACAGGTATTTTCAGAGGCTGTGCCATCATTTTATCGTTATTTTCTTTTAGAAAGTGTGCAAGTACATCCAGTCCAATCAGGGGAGTTTCGGAGAACGGAAGTTTGAGTATGGACAACCCTTTGAATTCCTTATGGATATATGCCATGCAACAACCCTGACGGGACTTGTTGATGATCACCTGGCTCAGGGGAATATTGATATCTTTCAGGCCCTCCACAATACGCCTTGATTCGGCAATGGACAGCTGATCAGGATTCATTACCAGATTGATTTTTGTCAGGTCAGGGTCTTCAAAAAGCTCCTTAAGGGCAGTATATTCCTGTATGGAAGTTTTTATCCTTAAAAGCACCTTGTCTGTTTCTATCTCCTTGTTCATCAGTTTTATCCTTGTTACAATTTCCCTTTTCCTGATAATCTCCCTGCGCAGCGACAGGAGATGATTGACCCAGACGAGAGAAACTGTGGGAAGATTGAAAAACTTGAGAGACAGGGCAGTAGGTGCCATATCAAAAACCAGATAATCCATTTTTGAAAACTTGCGGCGGATTTCCCTGAAGGCCAGTATAAGAGCATATTCTTCAAGGCAGGGAGAGTGTTTAATGACCTTGAAGTATTTTTCAAGATTAAAAGAGGTCAAATACCTGTATGTCCTTTTGATCTGCTCATGTATATCCTTGAGATACTGCCTGATCCAGTATTTATGGTCAATCTCTATTGCCTTCAGGTGAGGTGCAATTTGCCGTGGTTTGTCCGAGAGCCTTTTTTCGAGGATATCTGACTGATTGTGTGCAGGGTCAAGGGAGATTATCATGACTTCAAGACCCTGCTGAGCCAGAAAAAGGGAGTTAAGTGCGGCTGAAGTGGATTTGCCTGCTCCTCCCTTGCCTATATAAAAGATGCTGGTTGCCTTTGGTATGGTCTTCATATGAAGGTTCTTTTATGCAGATGAGTCTGTATTACCGGATACATTGCCATCATTGTCTGCTGAAGCCGGCAATCCTGGTCAGCTGATGTCAAATATTGAAAAGAGCTGTGATATGGGCTCACTGGCTGTATCCACCTTTTCCATCATCAGGACAAGCTCCTTTTCCATGTAAGGTATCAGGTCGAGTGTTATCTGCATAGGAGGGGAGGATATTCCCAAAAAGGAACCGCAGACAAGGATGCCAAAGATATTTTCCATTTCTTCCAGTTCACTTTCAAGGGCTTCCACTGCCCTGTTGCGGCTTGCTTCACCCTGGATTTGCCAGAGCCTTTCTATTTTATACTGTATTTGTTTTAAAAGAGACATTATCTTGCGCTAAACCTCCTTCATGGTCCGGGAATTGATACTGAAGAACCTGATTACACCTTCCACAACGATCCACAGGGCAATGACAAGGATAAGCATGTTAATGACTGTCAGCAGGGAATTGTGCCTGTGCATAAAGGTTATCTGGTTTGTGATCACTGCCCATACAGTTGTAACCGACATGAATATGGCTGGTATTCCTGCAATCATCCATTTTGCTCCCCCTTTCAGCCTGAGGTACACTGTGATGATAACAAGGGCAAGGGCCGCAAGGGTCTGGTTGACTGCCCCGAATATGGGCCAGAGTGTCAAGGCCCCCTTGCCGCTGGCACCTGTTGCAAAGGCCAGCCATAGAGCACTGGCAACTGCAATAAATGTGGCGGTGTATCTGCCTGACAGGAATTTCAGGCCCATGTCACTGGCCAGTTCCGCGATAACGTAGCGCTGGATCCGGGTGGCGGTATCCAGGGTAGTACCGGCAAAGGATGCCAGAAAGACTCCCATAATTACCATGGCTATTCCGCTCGGGATTCCCAGGGCCTCTATCATATTGGCGGAACCAACCACAAATGCAGTGATCTTTGAACCCAGGCCCTTGGCCGCTGTCCAGGAAGAATAATGATTCGTCCATGCAGCCACACCTGTCAGGGTTTCTCCTCCTTTAACATATCCCATTCCAATGCCTGCCGCCACAGCTACAACTACCAGTGTGGCAAGAACACCTTCCATGAGCATGGATCCATAGCCTACGAAAAGGGCATCTTCTTCATAACGTATCTGTTTTGCGGAAGTGCCGGAGGATACCAGTGAATGAAATCCTGAGATGGCACCGCAGGCAATGGTAACAAAAAGAAATGGCCACATGGACGGTGCTCTGGCAGGATGCATCTGTACTGCTGGCGCCACCATGTGGAGATCTCCGCCAAAGGCAGCAAAAAAGACACCCAGCACCAAAAGACTCAGGGCAATAATCAGCTGTTGGGAGTTAATAAAATCCCGGGGTTGGAGCAGGGTGGTAACCGGCAGTACAGAGGCAGCAAAGGCATAGATCAGCAGGATTATTGTCCATAAACCGGTTGGAGGAATACCTGCAATGGCGGGAAGGCTTACAGGGATCCAGTAGCCTGTAATCACGGTTGCGTACATGACAACAAGGGCAATAATGGAGCAGATCCGGATTTCCTTGCCTTTTTTGTAAACCATGTGGCCGAGAATCATGGCGATCGGGATTGTGCACCATACCGGTAATACAGAGGCAGGAAACATGGCAAATATGATAGCGATTACAAGCCCGAAGATGGCAATAATGATCCACAGCTCCAGGGACACGATAATGAAGAAAAGAAACCTGGTTCGGCCGTTGATATATCTGGAAGTATATTCGGCAATGGATTTTCCCTGATTCCTTATGGAGATGATTAGTGTGCCAAAATCATGAACACCACCCATAATGATGGATCCGACAAAAATCCATATCATGACAGGAACCCACCCCCAGATAATGGCGATTGCAGGACCCACTATGGGACCGGTGCCTGCAATAGATGTGTAGTGATGCCCAAAAATGACCTCTTTTTTGGTGGGCACATAATCAATACCGTCTTCGAGTTCCACAGCAGGAACCTTTGCAGTACCGGACAGCCTGAAGATTTTTTTGGCAATGAATCTTCCGTATAACTGATAGGCAATGATATAACCGATAAATATAAGTGCCATAATTACCAATGCACCCATACTGTCTCCTTTATCCTTGTGAAGCTGAACATTTATGGGCCAAAACAGTTTCCCTTTTCCGGCCTGTGCCTTAATCTGGATTGTGATAATCAGGGCCTTGCCGGTTCGGTTGCCGATGCATACATTGCGACCTGTTTGCCGTGATTTGTTTTCATAAGAAAATACCGATAAATTCAAGCAGGTTATGTCTTCAGATATACCTGATATTATTCTGATCAGGCTTGACATCAACATCTTTCTTTCATATAACCTTGAGGACAGGAAATACCGTAACAGCACTATGGTGTCCATCTGTAAATCCGGACACCAGGGAGTTTTCTGTCCATAAACTGTATATTAAGGAGAATCTTCAATGTCTAGAGTCTGTGAAATCTGTGGAAAAAAGCCCATGGTTGGAAATAACGTAAGCCATGCACACAATAAAACAAAAAAACGCTGGTACCCAAATCTTCAACAGGTAAGGCACGTGCAAAACGGGCAGGTAAAACGTATAAAGGTTTGCACTTCCTGTATCAAATCCGGCAGGGTGGTAAAGCCCTGAACTGTAATGTACGCAAGAAAAGGTTTTTGCAGTGCCTTTATTCTGTCTACTGCAAAACATTTCATGAAAGCCCCGGTCATACCCTGTGTGAAAATTCATAGCAACGGTGAACAGGCGGTATCTTGTTCCTGAAGTCTCTTGGGATGGTTTTCTGTGTTATATCTTTTACCCTGAAATCCTGTTTAAGTCCGGGATCCAGTTTGAAGTTGCGCAAATTGGTTGAAAATATCAGTATACCATCCAGAGACAGACGGTTCATGGCAAGATGCAGCATTTTTACATGATCCCGTTGTACAGAAAAAACAATGTTTTTGTGGCGCACATTTGAAAATGTGGGCGGATCAATAAAGATAATACCATAGTTGTCCCGGCTTTTCTTCAACCATTGCATGCAGTCCTCTTTTACAAACCTGTGCAAGGGCCCCCCATAACCATTCAGATACATATTTGCCTGTGCACGTACCAGATATGTTTCTGAAAGATCAACCGTGGTGGTGGAAGTTGCTTTGCCCATTGCTGCATATACGGTGGCTGTGCCGGTATATCCAAACAGGTTAAGGAATGTTCTGCCTTTACTGAGATCAGCAATCATGGCCCTTGTCTTTCTATGGTCAAGGAACAGCCCCGTGTTTAAATAACTGGTGAAATTGACGAGAAACAAACAGCCTCCTTCATGAACATTGTAAAGCTTGACAGCGCCTGGTCTTTTCTGGTACTGGGCCTTTCCCCGCTGTTTCTGCCGTGTCTTTATAAACAGGTCTGATTTGTCAACAGACAGTGTTTTGACAATAACCTGCAGGGCCTGTCTGAAACGTTTTTGTGCCTTTTCTTTCGGCACTGATGGCGGAGGGGCATATTCCTGGACGTGTACCCACCGTTCATATACATCTATGGCCATGTTGTAGTCAGGAAGATCCGCATCATAGATGCGAAAGCAGGTTATGTTGTTCCTTTTTGCCCATGGTATCAGCTTTCTGCAATTCTTGTATAAACGGTTGCCAAAATCTTCGGCCATAACCTGTGCATTGGACGCGCAGGTTTTGGATACATCTCCCTGTTTCAGGTCTCCCTTTTGAATCTGCCATGTGTGACACTTTTCACCTGTTTTTCCCTTTGATTTTGCAACTAACAGCTTGCATTTTATGGGTCCGTTATACAGCCTGTAACGTCTTTGCCACAGCATGCCAGGTATGTCGGCAAGGTCGGGATTGGATGTAAACAGGCCCATATGCCAATCTGCAAAAAAGGAGTTAAATATACGGCCCAGGCAGTGATACAGATACATAACCGGTTTTTTTTCTGACATGCGTTTGCCATATGGCGGGTTGGTAAGGATAAGTCCCCTTGACAAAGGAGGGCTGATACTGGCCAGATACCGTTGCTTGATAACGATTTTATCTTTAAAGCCGGCGTTTATAACGTTTTTGCGTGCTATGGCAACTGCCTGAGGATCAGCATCATAACCTATGATTACCGGCCACTGCCTTTCTGCTGATCTGTCTTCCCTTGACACTGCTTCCTGTACCAGGGCATTCCACATATTTGCCTTGTGTTTGTGCCATGACATAAAACCGAATCTGCTGCGCAAAAGCCCTGGTGCAACATCTTTTGATATAAGGGCTGCCTCAATAAGAAGGGTTCCGGAACCGCACATCGGATCCATAAGACAGATGTCTCCAGGCATATCTTTGCGAACTCCGGAAAGATGGGCAATAGCTGCGGCAAGTGTCTCTTTAAGAGGAGCTGTTCCGCCCTCTGATCTGTAACCTCGCCTGTGCAGGCTTTCTCCTGCAAGATCTATGGAGACTGTTGCCCTGTTCCCCTCTATGTGCAGGTTTATTCTGATATCCGGCGCCTTAAGATCAATATCCGGGCGTTTGCCTGTATGTTGGCGGAACCGGTCTGCAACGGCATCCTTTATTTTAAGGGAGGCGTAGTGGCTGTTGTTTAATGTCGACCTTGTCAGGGTGCAGTAAACAGCAAAACTGCTGTCATTGCTGAAATGTTCTTCCCATGCCACCTTTTCTGCTCCCCTGTAAAGGTCTTCCGGACTGCTGACTTCAAATCGGGCAAGCGTAATGAAAATGCGGGATGCAAACCTTGACCATAAACACATCCTGTAGGCAGATTCCAGGGTGTCTGCATACCAGCTTACAGCTCCGGACATGGTTTCAATTTCTCTGGCGCCAAAGGATGATATTTCTTCCCCGACAAGATTTTCCATGCCTGAACCGCATGTGGCGGTAAAGTGACATGGCATTTTCTTTTTTCGTATTGAGAGGGTACTTGACATTGTTTTGATACGTTGTTGCCTTCCTGCTAACAGGTTAAATCCCTTGCATAACCTCCTCTTGTGCCAGAGACGGGGCCGGGTTACTCTTCCAAAAAGGCCCTGTATCCCTTGTAAGTCATATAAAGGTCACCTTTGTGTGATATTTCAAACGGAGAATGCATGGACAGGATGGGGGGGCCACAGTCAACAATATTCATTCCATAAGATGCAAGAAATTTTGCCACTGTTCCGCCGCCACCTTCATCCACCTTTCCCAACTCCCCTGTCTGCCATACTACCTTGCGACGGTTAAATACCTGCCTGAGCCATCCTACATACTCTGCATTGGCATCATTGGCTGCATATTTTCCTCCATGTCCGGTAAACTTTGTCATACAAAGACCGTAACCGGTACGGGCAGCATTATGCTTTTCATGGACATCTGTATAGTCAGGGTCTATACCTGCATTAACATCTGCGGAAAGTGCCTCGGAGCGGCCAAGTATGGAGTTTATCTGAAATGCTGTGGGTGTCAGACCCGATGCCTTTATCAGTTCCGCCACAACCTGTTCAACAAATCTGGATTTGGCTCCTGTTGCCCCGTCACTTCCTGTTTCTTCCTTGTCTACAAAAAGTACGACCCCTGTTTTTTTGAGCTCTTTGGCATCAAGAAGGGCATTCATGGAAGAAAACGCACAGATCCTGTCATCCTGTCCGTATCCTCCTACAAGTCCTCTGTCCCAGCCCACATCCCTTGCCTTGCCTGCAGGCACAACTTCCAGTTCTGAGCTGATTAAATCCTCTTCCTGTACTCCATATCTTTTATAGAGATATAAAAGGACTGATAATTTAAAGCGCTCGCTTGCATCCTTGTCTTCAAAAGGGAGAGCTCCAACAACTATATTCAGCTTTTCACCTTCAATTGCATTTAAAAGCTTTTTTTCGTACTGCGCCTTTCGGGCAAGATGTGGCAGTAGATCCAGTATGGTGAATACCGGATCATCTTCCTTTTCTCCTATCTCGATGTTGAGAACAGAGCCATCAGATTTCATGATACATCCGTGAATACTGAGCGGTCGTGTCAGCCACTGGAATTTTTTTATACCGCCATAATAATGGGTTTTGAAAAAGGCCATATCCTCTTTTTCTGTCAGTGGCCTCTGTTTCAGATCAAGACGCGGGGCATCAATGTGACAGACAATTATACGTATCCCTTCAGATACAGGCTCTGTCCCGATCCTTGCCATAGATATGGTTTTGCCATACAAGCTCATTACAATGGCCCTGGAGGGCAGTGATGTGCCCGGAGATACAAATCCTGCAGCCTGGGCCTTTTTATGGATGTATCTTACAGCCTCTCTTTCTGTCTTGACCTCATTGAGAAATTCCTTGTAGGCCTCTGCAAATGTAAATGCCCTTTTTTTCTCATCATCGTCTATTGAATCCCAGACATGGAGAGGCATATATTTCAGCCTTTTTTCCAGTTCCTGTGTTTTTGTGTTTTGTTTTTCCATTGGTCTCCTGTTGTTCTATTTGTTTTTGTATATAGCATCTGTCCGCAAACAGATTCTGCCTGGTATCAGGTCTTTGATTCCTCAGCTTGACCTCGTTGCCGGGTCCTGTACAGCCATGCCTTGATATTGTGCAAAACATCCGTTTTAAGAATGGGAATCAATCAGTTTTCTGATTGCATTTATCCTGTAAATAACAGGGGGGTGAGTATAATCCAGGACAACCTTAAAAGGGTGTGGAGAAAGATCTGAAAGATTTTTTACTGCAAGTTTTTTAAGGGCGCTTATCATGGTTTCAGGTTTTTTAAAGGTGTTTACTGCATAGGCATCTGCCGCATATTCATGTGCCCGTGAAATCATGTTTGTAATGATTGCAATGAGTCTGTCTACAGGTATATACACAAAGCCGAACAGTAGCAGACCGGCATATATGGAGGTATGATCCATCTTGAAGGCATTGAACAGTTCCCTGTTGTTAACAAACAGGGACATTAAAAAGAACATCAGCCCTGTGGAAAGAAAGGACAAAACAAGGTGTTTTGTTATGTGTCCCATTCTGTAATGCCCCATTTCGTGGGCAAGTATGGAAACAAGTTCATCAACAGAGTGCTGATCAATAAGTGTATCAAAAAGGACAATGCGTCTGAACCTGCCAAATCCGGTAAAAAAGGCATTGGTCTTTGCAGATCGTCTGGAACCGTCCATCTTGAATATTCCTTTCATCCTAAACCCCTGTGAATCAGCGTAATCCTTTATGGCTTTTTTAAGAGGACCATCTTCAAGCGGTTCAAATTTATTGAATATCGGCATTATGATAACAGGAGCCACAAACATGACAAGCACCTGAAAAACTGTTATGCTGATCCAGCATATAATCCATGCCCATTGTCCGGTTTTTTCAAAAAACCATAATACGGCAGCAAGTACAGGAGATCCTATAACTGCAACTAACAGACATATTTTAAATATGTCCATGATGAACGTTTTTGGGGTTGTCCTGTTAAATCCGTATTTGGCCTCTGTAACAAAGGTGCTGTATATTGAAAATGGGAGTTCAATGAGTCCTGAAACAAGCAACAGGATACCGGTAAAGACAAGACCTGTAACAATATTGCCATGTTTTGCGCTCCTTGCAATATGATCTGCCATATTAAACCCGCCTGCAACAATGAAAACAATGGTGGCAATAAAGGCAACAGTCTGTTTTGTAATGCTTAACCGAGTGCTTTCCCTGTTATATTCCTGGGATTGTCTGTAAGTCTCTTCATCATAGTATCCTTTGAATTCGTCCGGAAGACGGGTGTCCATGTGACGGACATTTACAATGTCCGCCGTAATCTGCAGAAGATATGAAACAGTCAGTATCCCTATTATAAGTACTGTATAAGAATTCATTGATATGCCCTGTGATTGTTCTTGAAACCGTAAATCAGCTTTTACCCATAAATACCCATCTGCAATCCCTACGTTAAACATATGCCCCTTTTCTGTACAGGGCATATGCATACCCGGTTGCGACATAATAAAATAAATATGGCAAGCGGTATTGCACATCTGTTAGTGCAATGAATAGGTTGAAAATGTCACGTTATCTGTTATATATTATTTAATCCTCATGTATAAACGGCTGTTTTGTCCATGTTGTTATGTTCGGACCCTCTTAAGATACATTTCTGCGGTTAAGATTTTCGTCTGCCTTGAACTTGAACAGAGCTGAACATTATGCATAAGGTGTTGTTTCCTGTGTCTTATGTCTTATCCGGTTCTTGCCAGAGGTGTTTGTGCAAAAACCGGCATGCCCGGTCCTGAAATACGGCATGGCCGGCTTCAAACATTCCTGCTATCCCACATAAAAGATACAGGCAACAGCTCAACGAAAGGGCGGCAGGAGATTTTTTTTGTGATGTTTTTCCCTTTGTTTTGCTGGGCTTGTATATATACAGCCTGGTTTCCGGACAGGATTGGCGTATGTTTGCCCGGAAATTATACAGATAAGGATTTTACTTTGCAATGACCTATACACTATTGAATGAATTTCATTTTGAAGAACTCTCAAAACTGCTTGATTACAGGTTCAGGAATTCCCGGCTGCTTGTTCAGGCATTCAGACATTCATCCTATGCAAACGAGCATGGAGAAAACAGTCTTATAAACAATGAACGTCTTGAATTTCTTGGAGATGCAGCCCTTGACCTTGCCATAAGCGATATGCTGATGGAACGTTTTCCAGATGCAAGGGAAGGAGACCTGTCCAAATACAGGGCCATACTTGTGGATGAAACAGGTCTTTATGCCGTTGCACTTGAACTGAACCTTGGCAATTATCTGCTTCTTGGCAAAGGTGAAGAAAAGACCGGGGGCAGGCAAAAGCCGTCAATATTGGCCAATACTGTTGAGGCAATTATAGGCGCCATTTACCTTGATGCGGGTTTTGATGTGACAAAGAAGATTGTAAGACGCCTTTTTGCACATTATATTGACCAGTTGGAAACAGAACACATAACCCATGATTTCAAATCCATTCTTCAGGAATATACTCAGCATGTCTTTAAAACCTTGCCAGAATACAAACTAATAAAGGAGATTGGTCCGCCCCATAACAAGATTTTCAGGATGTCATTGATCCTTAGAGATGTAACCCTTGCTGAGGCAGAGGGTAAAAGCAAAAAAGAGGCTGAGCAGAATGTAGCACGGGAGGCACTTCTTTGTCTGCAAAACAATCAAGACATCTTATAGTCCCTGTTTTTATTCCCCATAAAGGTTGTCCCCACAGATGTCTTTTTTGTGAGCAGGAAAGGATAACCTCGGAAAAATCCACCGGGATTACTCCTGATCATGTAAAAGATATCCTTGACACTGCCATACATGCAAGAGGTTTTGACCCTGACAGGAGACCTGAGATTGCATTTTACGGTGGAACATTTACAAACCTTCCTTTTGATCTTATGTCTCTTTTGCTTGAAACAGTAAGGCCGTACATAGAACAGGGCCTTTTTGCCTCTGTACGGGTTTCAACACGTCCCGATGCCATAGATAAAGACACCCTCCTGACAATGAAAGATTATGGCGTAAAAACCGTGGAGCTGGGGGTGCAGTCCATGGATGATAATATCCTTGCTCTCTCCCGCAGGGGACATACATCTGCTGATACTGTAAATGCCGTTCATGTCCTCAGGGATCTGGGCCTTGATGTGGGAATTCAGTTGATGCCGGGACTTCCCGGAGATTCAGAAGAAACCTTTCGTATCACTACCGAAAAGGTCAAGGCTCTTGCCCCGGACATGGTGAGGCTTTATCCCGCTCTTGTTATAAAAGGTACAGGACTCTTACAGCTTTATGAACAGGGATTGTACACACCCCTTGCTCTTGAAAGGGCCGTTGAGATATGTGCAGAGGCCTGCATGGATCTTGAGGCGGCAGGTATCCCTGTTATCAGGATGGGTCTTATGAGTTCCCCTTCTCTTCTTGAAGAGGGACAGATTGTGGATGGTCCATGGCACCCGGCCTTTGGTTTTCTTGTTCGTTCACTTATCTATCATAAGACAATAGAGAGATATCTTGACCTGCCGGCAGGAAAAACCGGCATAAAGATATTTGCAAAACCCGAAGATATGTCGCTGCTGAGAGGACACAAAAATTACGGAATAAAAAGAATAGAGGCCATGACAGGGAGAAAGATTACAGGACTGATACCTGATGAATCCCTTGATTATGGCACCATAAGGATTGAATAAAGTTGGCTTTTTTATCCGGTTTTATTGCCATCATTGGTCTGCCCAATGTGGGCAAGTCTACACTGTTGAATCAGATTCTTCACAGAAAGGTTGCCATAGTGACCCCCAAGCCACAGACTACGAGAAATCGTGTGCTTGGCATATACCATGGCCAGGGGTTTCAAATGGTTTTTATAGATACCCCGGGAATCCATAAAACAGGCACGGCCCTTCACCGCAGCATGGTGGAATCTGCCATGGCAACGTTACAGGAAGTGGATACAATTCTGTTGATGGTGGATCCAAGGCACAGACATCCTCCTGTTCCGGCCTTGATTATGAACAAGCTGAAAGCCGTAAAAAAGCGATGTATTGCTGCAATAAACAAGATTGATCTGATTAAAAAAGACAGACTTCTTCCCCTGATAGGCTGGTTGCAGCAGGAGGGGAATTTTGATGCCATTGTTCCCATATCCGCCCTGAAGGCTGACGGGATCAATCTCCTTATGGCAGAACTTAAAAAGGGGTTGCAGCCAGGCCCCCGTTTTTTCCCTGAGGACATGGTGACAGATCAGTCACGGGCATTTTTGATTGCTGAAATTATCAGAGAAAAGATATACTATCTTACAAGAGAGGAAATACCGTATTCATCGGCCGTAACAACAGATCGTCTTGATTATGATTCTGAAAAGAATCTGCTTTATGTTTCTGCACGTATTCATGTTGAAACCGAGTTTCAGAAAAAGATCTTGGTTGGAAAAAGGGGCAGGATGATAAAATCCATAGGAACAGCAGCAAGGCTTGAACTGGAAAAACTTTTCGATTTCAGGGTTTATCTGGATCTTTTTGTCAGGGTAGAAAAAAACTGGAGCAAGAACACATCTGCGTTAAGGAGGCTGGGATACTGATCCTTTAGCCCTTTGCACGATCTCTTGTTTTGCCCGGTTTGTTTATAGGCCGGCAGGGGCAAGGATCTGCAAACCTTGCCTTTGCCCTGAATTTATTTGCAGGAAGAAACTGTTTAATGATAAAAAAAACAGGTATATTTTTTGTCTTAATTGCCTTTGTGGCCTTTTTTGCCGTGAAGTTTGAGCGTTACCTGTCAACTCCTGCAAAAACAGGGGGCAAGGTTACTACCATAGTAATCAAACATGGATCAACCTTTAACAACGTCGTTGATTTGCTTCTGGCAAGGGGTGTTGTTACAGAGAAAACCCTCTTTGTGCTCTGGGCCAGATTTATGGGGTATGACAAGAAGATAAGGGCCGGAGAATACAGGTTAAGCCCTGGCATGTCTCCCGTTGCAATCATGAAGATCCTGACCTCCGGCGCTGTTTTTCTTCATTCAGTTACTGTGCCTGAGGGATTCACCGTAAGACAGATAGGCAGGCTGCTCGAAAAAAAGGGAATAACCAATGGAAACGACTTTTATGTTATTGCCCATGATCCTGAAGTTGTAAGGCATTATCATCTGTCTGCACCCTCTCTTGAGGGCTTTTTATACCCTGATACATACAGATTTCATCAAAAAACATCTCCGCAAACAGTTATAGATGTGATGGTACATCATTTTTTTGATACTGTTGCGCCGTTCAAAAAAGATATAGAGAAAACCGGCATGACCCTGGAACAGGTTGTAACCCTTGCATCCATAGTGGAAAAGGAAAGTGCCTGTGACAGGGAACGTCCGATTATCGCAAATGTTTTCCTTAATCGCCTTAAAAAAGGTATGCGTCTTGAAAGCGATCCTACCGTGATATATGGTATCAGCAATTTTGACGGTAATATTACAAAACAGGACCTGCTCAAACCTACAGCATACAATACATATATTATCAGGGGACTGCCACCAGGACCTATTGCAAATCCTGGAATAGGATCCATAAAGGCCGTTATATTTCCTGCTCACACCAATTATCTTTATTTTGTTTCAAAAAACAACGGATCTCATTATTTTTCAAAAAGTTTTTCAGAACATAGAAAGGCAGTTTACCGTTATCAAAAGAGGCACAGAACAAAAAGATCCCCTTAAGCCGGCATATCAGGGACATGTGTGTTCTTATATGACACTGCCTTTCAATTTGTTTGATATTGCGGTATTCGTTAATACCCATAACCAACGGGTCTCAAAAGGGATAAAAAGATGCCTTCACAGCAAAATGATCTGTCTTCCGCCAATTTTATACAGGAAATAATAGATAACGATCTCAAATCCGGCAAATACAACGGCAAGGTACATACCCGGTTCCCTCCGGAACCAAACGGATACCTTCATATAGGGCATGCCAAGTCCATATGTCTGAATTTTGGTCTGGCATTACAGTATAATGGTTTCTGCAATCTCAGGTTTGATGATACCAATCCTCTTAAGGAAGAAGCCGAATATGTTGAGTCTATCAAGACGGATATAAAATGGCTCGGCTTTGACTGGAGGGATCGTCTGTTTTACACATCTGACTATTTCGACAAACTTTATGAGTATGCAATTCAGCTTGTAAGGGACGGGAATGCCTATGTGTGCGATCTGACTGCGGATCAGATAAGACAATATCGGGGAACATTCAAGACGCCAGGCAAAAACAGTCCCTTCCGTTCACGTTCGGTGGATGAAAATCTTGACCTTTTTATCCGTATGAAAGAGGGTGAGTTTCAGAATGGAGAAAAGGTGTTGCGTGCAAAGATAGATATGTCATCACCCAATCTTAATATGAGGGATCCTGTTCTGTACCGTATTCTTCATGAAACCCATCACAGAACCGGAGATGCCTGGTGCATATATCCCACCTATGATTTTGCCCATTGTATTTCAGATTCCATAGAAGGGATAACCCATTCAATCTGCACCCTTGAGTTTGAAGATCACAGACCTCTGTATGACTGGGTGCTTGATACGCTTGGGATCTATCATCCTCAGCAGATAGAATTTGCCCGTCTGAATCTCTCCAATACCGTCATGAGCAAAAGAAAGCTTCATGACCTGGTGGAGCAGGGCATTGTTACAGGCTGGGATGACCCCAGAATGCCTACTCTTTCCGGTTTGAGAAGACGTGGATACACACCTGAAGCCGTGAGGAATTTTTGTGATCGTATTGGGGTGGCAAAAAGGAACAGCATCGTGGATGTGGCCCTTCTGGAACACTGTATCAGGGAGAATTTGAACAAAACTGCAATGCGTGTAATGGGAGTTTTAAACCCGTTAAAGGTGGTTATCGTAAACTACCCTGATGACAGGGAAGAAGAGCTTGATGCCACAAATAACCCGGAAGATCCCCATATGGGAACCCGCAAGGTTCCTTTTTCAAGGGTAATATATATAGAACAGGATGATTTCCTTGAAAATCCGCCCAAAAAGTTTTTTCGTCTTGCATTAGGCAGGGAAGTTCGCCTGAGATATGCCTATTATGTGCGATGTGTTGATGTCATAAAGGATAGCAATACCGGAGAAATCATTGAAATACACTGTACATATGATCCTGAAACAAGAGGAGGAAGTTCTCCTGACGGACGCAAGGTTAAAGGAACCATACACTGGGTGTCTGCTGCCCATGCCTTTGATGCAAAAGTACGGCTGTATGATCATCTCTTTAAGGAAAAGGGGCCTGATAATGATGGGAAATCCAATGATATGATTCTGAATGAGAATTCATTGATCACCCTGCATTCGTGCAAACTGGAACCATGTTTAAGGGAAGTAAAGGGAGGAGATATCTTTCAGTTTGAGAGGATTGGCTATTTTTGTGTGGACAATAAGGACTCATCTCCGGGTCATCCTGTTTTTAACCGGATCGTTACCCTGAGAGATTCATGGAAAAAGATCAGAAACAGGCAGAAACAGTAAGATTTACAGATTGTCTGTCTTTTGGGAAATCATAACTTGAAAACAATGGGCATTTTTGAACAGGCCCAAACAGATTCTTAGGAAGTGCCTGTCTGCAAACCAGTTCCGGGCACTAAGGGAGAGTATATAAACCATGTCTAATGCAGTAGTTGTAGGAACTCAATGGGGTGACGAGGGCAAGGGTAAGATCGTAGATCTTTTAACAGCAAGGGCAGATGTGGTAGTCAGGTTTCAGGGAGGAAACAATGCCGGACATACCCTTGTTGTGAATGGAAGACAGTTTGTTTGCCATATAATTCCATCAGGTATTCTTAATGAAAACAAAAGATGTATGATAGGCAATGGTCTTGTTGTTGACCCTGAGGTCCTGATTGAAGAAATAAACGGGCTTGCCGCCCTTGGTGTAGATGTAGGGCCGGACAGGCTTGTGTTGAGTGACAAGGCTCATATAATCATGCCGTACCACAGGGCAATAGATCTGGCCCGGGAAAAGGCCAAAGGAAAGGGAAAAATAGGAACAACAGGACGAGGGATAGGTCCATGTTATGAAGACAAGGTTAATCGTACAGGAGTAAGGGCAGGAGATCTCGTCGATCATGAGTTGCTGGAAGAGAAAATAAGGATAAATCTGAGGGAAAAGAACTTTTATCTCACCAAACTTTTAAATGCCGAACCTGTTGAATGGCGTTCTGTCCTCCATGATTATCTTGTCTTTGCTGAAAGGCTTTCTCCTTTTATAAAAGATGTATCCATGGAACTGGACAGGGAGATTGCCTCCGGAAAGAACATACTCTTTGAAGGGGCACAGGGAACTCATCTTGATATTGATCATGGAACATATCCGTTTGTTACATCTTCCAATACAATAGCGGGCAATGCCAGCGCAGGGACAGGAGTCGGACCAGGACAGCTTCATCATGTTGTAGGGATTGTAAAGGCATATACCACACGCGTAGGTGCCGGACCATTTGTTACAGAACTGACAGACAATACAGGTGATTACATCCAGAAAAAGGGGATGGAATTTGGTGCCACAACAGGCAGAAGACGCCGATGCGGCTGGCTGGACCTTGTTATTGTTAAAGATTCCAAAAGGATCAATGGGCTTGACAGCCTGGCCCTGACCAAACTGGACGTGCTTGCCGGCCTTGAAACTGTGAAGATTTGTGTGGGTTATGATACAGGTACAGAACAAATAAATCACAGGCCATCAAACCCGAAACAGATGATGACATGCCGGCCTGTTTATGAGGAGTTTGCCGGGTGGGACGGAGATATATCAGGGGCAAGAGACCTGAACCAGCTTCCAGCGGAAGCCCGCAGATACATAGAGGCTATTGAGGATATTACCAGCACCCCCATTTCAATAGTATCGGTAGGCCCTGGAAGGGAAGAGACCATTGTTGTGGATTTCCCCCTTTAGAACTGTTTTTTTGCTTGATCTGACAAGATCTTAACACAATTCAGGAGAAGGACATGTCAAAACAGATTTCTTTTACAAAATATGAGCATCAAATTGTCCCGGAGTTCAGGGAAAAGATAAACAAGGCAGAATCCCCTGAAGATGTAAGGGCTTCTTTTTCTTATACCGTGAGGGAACTTTTTGATAATATTTTTAAAGACAGGATTACTGTAACTGACGATGATATTATTCTTGTACCGGATAAAGATCAACAGTACATGTTCAGTGATCAATTAAAATCCCGGTCTGATTTTACAAGTGTATGGGAAAATTCCGACTTGCCCCGTCTTGTACAAGACCTGGCCAGTTCTGCTGTCAGACGTTATAAACATCTTGAAAAACATCCTGAAAGGACTGAATCAAAGATTCGCATGTAGCAAATGCACGGTGTGTTTGGATACATGCCCTATGGTCTGCAAAATGATACAGGCCATAGGCGGCAACCATGATTTCCTGCAATTACTGAATGTTACGCTGTTTTTTTTGAGTACCTGAATATCTGCTGGCTGCTTTTTTATGTTCCTGCTGTCTGCTTTGATATTCACTTCGACCAGGAATATTGTGGTTATTGGTTTTCCATGGCCTTGAAGATATCCATAGCCCTGCAATAAGGGTCAACATCACCCAATCCCTGCCTATCATAATGATTGATACCCATGAGTAGTCTCTGTATGGCTTGCTAAGTTCCACATAAATATCTCCCGCAAGGATTATGCCAAGTGTCAGAGGAATAAAATATCTTATAAGTCCGTTCCACCATTTCCCGAGTCTGATGGAGGAAATCCTGTTTATGTGTTTCCTGATTATATCAAGCTGAAACAACCATCCCACCAGAATACATTCAAATATACCAACCACGACAAGACCGTAATGGGTAATAAAGTGATCCAGTATGTCAAGCCAGTACAGACCCGCCTGAGTGGTAAATACTGTGGAGCCTATAAATCCCATGATACATATGGTGCTGACAACGGCCTTTCTGTTGAAACCGAATTTGTCGATTATGGCTGCACTGAATGTTTCAACCATGGATATGGAAGATGATATACCTGCAACAAAAAGGGAAAAAAAGAATATGGCTCCGAAGACTTCTCCACCAGGCATAAGAGATATGGCCTTTGGATAGGCTACAAAGGCAAGGCCTATAGTTTGCGATATGACCTTTGACAGGGGCTGATTTTGTGATGTAGCCATAAAACCGAGGACAGAGAAAACGGCAAATCCTGAAAATATTGAATATCCACAGTTTATTATGGCAGTAACAAACGCATTTTTTGTAATATTGGTTTTTGCAGGCAGATAACTTGCGTATGTTATCATTATTCCAAACCCAAGGCTCAAGGTAAAAAATATCTGACTGAAGGCATCCACCCATACCTTTGGATTAACCAGTTTGCTGAAATCAGGGTTAAGATATGCCCTTATTCCTGTCATTGCCCCCTTAAGGGTGACTGCCCATGCAACCAGTATGGCTGTAAACACAAAAAGCATGGGCATAAAGATTTTATTTGCCAGTTCCAGTCCCTTTTTCACTCCCCTGTAGCTTATTATCCAGTTCAGAAACCAGACAACAACAAGACCCATAAATATTGGTGTCCGTATCTGACCAATGATCCCCGGGCCACCACTCACACACAGGAACTTTTTGAAAAAGAACTGATTTGGATTTTCTCCCCATGCGAGCTTAAACGAAAGTATGAGATAATTAAGACACCAGGATATAATAACAGTATAATACAGTCCTATCCCGAACATTACAAAGGTCACAGCCCACCATCCAAGCCACTCCCAGTTGGATTTTATCTTGTGACATGCCAGCGGAGCAGAACCCATACGTTCATGTCCCATGGCGAATTCAAGTATTAACAGAGGAATGCCTACAGTAAAAAGGGCAACAAGATAGGGTACAAGAAAGGCGCCTCCTCCGTTTTCATATACCATGTAACTGAATCGCCAGATGTTACCAAGACCTATTGCCGAACCTATGGCGGCAAGAACAAATCCAAGCTGACTGTTCCATTGTTCTCTTTTTTGTTCTCTTTTGATGATGTTGCCTCCTGTTTCACAATTGCCTTTGTCTGTACACGGGTTATAAGACCCTTGCAGAACATTAAGGTTTATCCAGATAGTAAAAAAAGCGAGGAATCCTCCTGCTCCGGTGGTACGTTCGCTGTTATCCCCCTGTTGTTGAGCTGATACACGGATAACGCATAGTCAGAGCACAGGGATCTCTGTAAGTAACAGTTCAAAAAACCTTTTTAAAGGTATAATTGTATTTGTCAAATATGTTGATACAGGCCTCTACCACATTGGAGTCATATAAAACGCCCTTGTTTTTGTCAATTTCTTTTAGGGCTGCATCAATTCCCCTTGCAGGACGATAGGGCCTGTGTGATGCCATTGCTTCCACAACATCTGCTACCCCTATAATCCGCGCTTCCAAAAGAATTTGATCGCCATACAGCCCCTGGGGATATCCTGACCCGTTAATTCTTTCATGGTGCTGAAGCACGATTTGTGCAATGGGCCACGGGAAATTTATGTTTTTTAATATGTTGTAACCAATTCTTGGATGAATCTTGATCAATTCAAATTCTGTTTCAGTGATTATTCCGGGTTTGCTGAGTATCTCGGCAGGAATGGCTATCTTGCCAAGATCATGTATTATTCCTGCCATCATTACTCCTTCTGAATGTTTTTCAGAAAGACGCATCTCTTTTGCAATCGTACTCGCAAGGTCTGATACACGCTGTTGATGTCCTGAAGTATAAGGATCTCTCATCTCAACAGCCATTGCCATCGCTTTGATGCTTCCTTTCAGGGCATTCTCTAACTGTTCCACTGTTTGCTGTGTTTTGGCCTTTGCATTTATGCTCTCTGAGATATCCAAGAATACAAACAGGACGGCAGAAAGGGAGCCATCTGCAGCCAATATTGGATATCTAGTGGAAAGCACTGGCAGGCTACTGCCTGATCTGGTTATCAGGGTTAACCTCTTTGAAAATCCTTTTCCGGTATTGCTTGCATACGAATATGTATTACATGAATTTACTATCTCATCAGGCAGGTGCAGACAACTTACAGGTCTTCCAAGAACATCCTTTCGACTGTATCCCAACAGACATTCGGCCCCGCGGCTGAATTCAACAATGCATCCCCTGTTTACTGCCTGGTCAACCATGATAAAGGATACATGTTCTGCCGCCTCCAGGATGGCCTTAAGTCGCGCCTCGTTTTCCTGAAGGGCAGCGGTCTGTTTTGAAACCATTTCTTCAAGTTGTTTTTGGTATAATCTGTTGTCTATTTCAAGCCTTCTGCGCTTCAATGCGTTGGAGACGCTTATCAGAAGCTTGTTCAGCTGGACAGGTTTTGTGATATAGTCATAGGCGCCAAGCTTGAGTGCAACATCCGCAATCATGGGATCATCCATACCTGTTACCATGATAACTGCCACGTCAGGATAACTGGCCGTTATATCTCTTATAAAATCAAGGCCTGACTGATCCGGCATGTTTATATCACTTATTACCAGCTCGAATTCATGCTTTTCAAGAAAGGCATGTGCCTCTGCAACAGAAGCTGCAAGGGTACATTGATAACTGTTGATCTCAAGCATTTCGCCGAGGACAGAGCGGACAGACTCCTCATCATCCACTATCAAAACCTTAGCCATTTCAATCTCCATAAATGTTTTTATGAATTATTTTAATAAAATGCCACCTTGTTATGAGTTTTTTCAGTTTGTTTATGAAAGTGGCAACCTGCAAGGACAGACCCAAAACAAATATGTTTGAAAACTGCTTGATACAATTTGCCAGATGAGGTTATTATTTGTCTGTCAATCAGTTTTGGGTATTGTGATGATTACGCTTATGAATAAGTATGGGGCTGGCTGCATATTAAAAAAAGATTGCATTACAAGGCGGCTCAAAAACTTTAGGCGGTAAAGATACATCATAATATGATTTTCGGTCAAGTAGGTCCGGTCCTTTATTCAATATGCCTTTTTTTAATACGGCCTTAAACATGAATGCCCTTATAAAAGATTCTCTTCTGCTAATTATGTGCCAAATCCTGACTCTGATATTTAAATGGTTTTTATTCATAAATGGTCATATTCTGCAATCTCTGTGTTAATCTGCGGTATTCCCTGTTACAGGCAGCAATTTTTCAGGTAATTCCTTGATCTTGTTTGTCTTGCGCAAAGATTCTCATGTCTGGACCGGAAGCTCCCTGGTTCCAGAATTGATTTGTGGATGGGCACTAACTATCCGATATGTCCTTGAAATTCTTCTGCAGAAATCAGCAATATCTCTCGACTGGCTGTTTTTGAATCTGTTTTTTTAATAAACTTGTAATATTGAGGTGTTTGTCATGTACAACATTATGGAATTTTCGAGAAATCGCTCTACATGTGTGGAACAGACAGATAATAACACCTTAAGGTCATACTGTCGTCTCAATGATACAGTCATGGATGCCCTTGTTGAAATCACTGTGTCTGTCCCTGACCTTGAGATTGTTTCAGTGCAGGGCAATGTCTTTCGTCCTTATAAAGATGAATTCACAGAATCTTTTGAGTTTCTCAAAAGGGTCATTGGCACAAGAATAGGCCCGGGTATTCTGAAAATTGTCAAGGGGTTGACAGAAGGCATAAGACATAAGCAATTTGCCTTTATGCTTGAAGAATGTTGTCATGCAGTTATCCTTTCATTTACCAAAGAGGATTTGCTGTCTCATCCAAGGCCGGATAATGAAGAAGAATCCATAAGATACCACAGGCAGATGGTTCTCGATAATATAAGGCTTTACAACCGCTGTGCGGCATTTGCACCCGGAAGCAGGATTGTTGAAGGCATAAACCCCAAAACAGGGGAAATCTGATCGGAAAACCTGTTGTTCTGACAGGCATGAAATATAAGAAGGAGTAACTTGTTTTGCTGAAATTTATGAGGAACAAAATTGTTGGTATAGAGGTAAAAGACAGTAACACTTTGCTTGCTCACGGTTTTCTCGATGATGATATTTATAGTATTGAGATGGATGTGCTTATAGATATCAATCACCTTGAGATACGTGATATAGATGGAAGGTGGAATCGTTGGACAACCACAGAATGTAAAAGGGGGATCCCTTTTCTGAAAGAGGCAGTTGGTCTGAGAATAAAGGGTGATTTTTCTCAGACAGTCCGTAGGATCATAGGGAGAAAGGCATGTCGGCATTTTGCAAATCTTCTGCTTGAATGTTGCTATACAGCAAAAGAGGCGTCTAAGACACTAAAAGAAAAACTTGAAGAAAAACATGATCTTTGCACGGCAACATATGGAGATAACAATGATAAAAATACAGATTCAACAGCTTTTGCAGACGAATCTGATCATTTTTCCGGTGGTTTTCATGATAAAGATCCTTCTTTCAGTATGATTATTGACCTTCATACGCATTCGTTTCCTGCATCTCCATGCAGTTCCGTGTCAGTGGATCAACTGGTACAGGAGGCAAGAAGAATAGGGATAGATGCCATATGCCTTACAGATCACAATTATGTTTGGGACAGCTCTGCAGTGGAGGATCTCCGGCAGAAATATGGTTTTTTGATACTGAGGGGTAATGAGATAACTACAGACCAGGGAGATATGCTGGTCTTTGGTATGGAAAAGGATATAAAGGGAATTATAGGCCTTCCTGATCTCAGAAAGGAGGTGCTTGCATCAGATTCAATTATTATTGCAGCACACCCCTTCAGGGGATTTCTGACCGTTGGAATCCAGCAGATTGGTCTGACCCTTGAAAGGGCCGTTAAACGTCCGGTATTCAGATATGTGGATGCAATAGAAACATTAAACGGCAGTGTAACAGAAAATGAGAACAGATTTACAGACATGGTGGCAGAAAAACTGGGTTTACCAAAGACCGGCGGAAGTGATGCCCATGATGTTTCAAGGGTAGGTGTATATGCCACGGGATTTGTTGACAGGATAGAGGATGAAAGAGATCTTGTTTATGCAATAAAAGAGGGCAGGTCTTTTCCGGTGGTTTTCAGAAGGTATGCAGAAACAAAGGCTTCAGCCTGAATAATATTCATTAAACGTTTTCTGAAATGTCTTTAGGATAAGGAGAGTTATTATGGATGTTGACAAAAACAAGGATGTAACATCGTTTGAATGGGAAAAGATAACAAGAAGAATGGAGCAGTTGATGAGGCTTAAATCCTTTCCTGTGGCATTCAAGCTGCTGAAAGATAAGGGAGAGCTTGACAGTATTCCTTTTATGAGACGCCCCGATTACAAGGTCACCTTATGCCAGATGATTACCCTTGTAAGAACATTTGACTGGACAGTGGGAGTTACTGCAGACGATTTTATAAATTCCACCTGCCCTTCAATTATAGGTCTTGCAGAGGTCCCGGAAATTAACATGGACGGTACTTTCAGAAGTATCGTGTGGGTACGAACAAAGGAAGAGGCCAAAAGATATGAACGCTCCATTCCCCGGCTGCCTGTGGGAAAATATGAGGCCCTGGCAATGGCACCTCTTGTGTATAACCCCTTTGACCCTGATATAGTCCTTATCTATGCAAATCCGGCCCAAATGATGCTTTTGATCAATGCCCTTCAGTTTGAAGATTATGAGGTCATGCAGTTTTACTGTGTAGGAGAGACATCCTGTTCTGATGCAATAGCAAGATGTTATATCTCGGGCAAGCCCTCTCTTACCATTCCATGCTATGGAGAACGACGTTATGGTCATGCCCAGGATGAGGATCTGGTCATGGGTATACCTGCCGGTATGATGGAAAAGGCATTAAGGGGTCTTGAATCACTGTACAGAAGAGGCATTCGGTATCCCATAAGTTATGCCGGTGCGCAAAAGGATCTCAGCGATAAATTTCCCATGTCCTACAGGGGGGCGGACAAAATAAATGCAATACGAGGTAATGACAATCGTCTTCTTCTTGGGATTACAGGAGGAATTGCCAGCGGAAAGACAACCGTATCCAATATGCTTCTGGAACTCGGCGCACCCATAGTAGACTTTGATCTTATAGCAAGAAAGGTTGTCGAGCCAGGGCAACCGGCCCTGAAAGAGATCTCTGAATATTTCGGGAAACAGGTATTGAATGAGGATGGCACTATTAACCGAAAGGCCCTTTCAGATGTTGTTTTTCATGATATTGAAAAGAGAAAGAAACTTGAAAGCTTTATTCATCCCCGGATCCATGAGGAGTTTGTAAGACAGGTAAATGAAATAGCAGCAAAAGATCCGAATGCCATTATTCAGGTGGCTGTCCCTCTTTTGATTGAATTGAATATGCAGTATATGTTCCATAAGATACTTGTTGTCCATACACCCCCTGAAACACAGATTAAGCGTTTGGCAAAAAGGGATGGCATCAGCCTTGAAGAGGCTGCGAATATATTGAAGGCCCAGTTGCCTATTGATGAAAAAACAGGTTATGCTGATTTTGTGGTTTACAATGACGGTCCCATAGAAAAAACAAGGGAACAGGTTGAAAAGATATGGGATGAACTCAAAAGGATCCAGAAAGAAAAACGTAAGGCCGGAAAGTAGCGACAAGTTTGTCTTTATCCCGAGAGCAAGCCTGCCGAGGAGTAAAAAATGGAAAAAGCTCGTATGATCGTAGAGGAATCAGAATGTGTGGAGATAACAACCCTTGTAGACAACTATGTAGATCTTCTTTTGCCTGACAGCAGGGTCGTTACCAGGCCACCTCTTTCCAGGAACGGTATTGTTCCATCCACTACACTTCTTGCGGAACACGGTCTTTCTCTGCTTGTAAGTACATACAGCCATGGCAGAAGACATACCGTTCTCTTTGATACCGGATACAGTCGTACTGCCCTTTTTAACAATCTGGATCTGTTAGGAATTGACGTTGGGGAAATCGAGGCCATTGTAATCAGTCATGCCCATATGGATCACACGGGTGGACTTATGGATATCATAAAGAAAATAGACAGGTCTATTCCTCTTGTGATTCATCCTGATGTCTTTCTGTATCCACGATACATCGAGGTTGATGGCAGACAGATATTGTTTCCGCGGACCATAAAGAAAGAGGATCTGGATGGGACAAATATCCAGATAGTTGAAAGCAAAGGTCCTGCCATGATTGCGGACAGAAGTGTAATGGTTACCGGATATGTGAAACGCACAACAGATTTTGAAAAGGGTATGCCGAATGTGTTTGCACAACGCAATGGAAAAACAGAAAGAGATGAGATAAAAGACGATCAGTCCCTGATAATAAATCTCAGGGGCAAGGGTCTGGTGATTGTTTCAGGATGCAGTCACTCAGGAATAATAAACACGGTAAGGTATGCGCAAGAGATTACTGGAATAGGGGATGTTTATGCCATAACAGGAGGATTCCATTTGTCAGGCCCATTTTTTGAGTCAGTTATTGAAGATACCGTAAATGAAATAAAAAGGCTTTCGCCTCAGGTCCTGGTTCCTATGCACTGTACAGGATGGGTTGCTACAATACGTTTTTTTAAGGAGTTTTCGTCTTCTTTTGTGCTGAACAGTGTAGGATCAAAAATTACCCTTGGCTCTATTCCTGTGTAGATTGCAAAAAAGAATCAGTCCCTGCCGGAAAAAAAGGTTCTGTTAACATAAAAAACGGCTGTTTTGTAATTGTTTACACATAAACCGGTTCTCTCATAATAAGATCAATGGCCTTTTCTGCTGTGTCTGCCAGATCCGGATGGGTCTTTTTGAGGTTTACGATCTGTCTCAGGTGGTCTGCCGTACGCATAATCAGGGAGGCCATGTCTCCTTCATCCACCCTGACCATGTGAAAAAGCTCATTCCAATCAACGCCTCCAGCCCAGAAATACAGGGCTGCACATGGCCACATCTGGATTAAAGGTGTATCAAACTTCTGTTTTGCCTTCATTATCATAATCTGTTTTATGCTCTTCAATATACTGTGAAATATTGACTCTATTTTTGCCAGCTCTGTTTCATCTGCCATTTTCAGGTCTATCTCCTGAGATCTGTCCCACACAAAGGGTGCAAGTGCACCTGCAAGTTCTTCCGGCAAAAGATCGTCCATGGCACTTTTCCTGATTGCCTCGGAGATCAGAAGAGGCTGGTCCACTCTTAACTTTGATGCCCAGTAACCATCCTCGGTCAACTGATCCATATTGTTTACAAATCCCGTCTCTTTCAAAAAATGCAGGTGTCTTTTAAAATCACGCCACAGTCTGTTTCTGATCTTTTCCCGTCTTGAAGGTGTTTCCTGAAAGGAGGCAAATGAACGGTCAATAAGATCCTTGACTTCTGTTGGTGTGTGGGAAAGGAGAAGATTTAGGACCATGGAAAAGTTGATTTGGATCTGGCTGTTGACAGGTTCGGGAGGAGATTCCTGAAGTTCATGGATAAGGTCAGGATTTTGATGGATTCCTGGTATAACCACGGCAAACCCGATCTTATCCTTTCCCCTTCTGCCTGCACGGCCGACCATCTGATGGAATTCTGTTGCAGTAAGATCAGCAAATTCATGTCCGTTAAAGCGATCACTCTGTATAAGAACCACACTCCTTGCAGGAAAATTTACTCCGGCAGCAACAGTGGATGTGGAGAATATGGCATTCAGAAGTCCTCTGTTCATCAGATTTTCTACCAATACCTTCCAGTATGGCAACTGTCCTCCATGATGAGAGGCCACCCTTGATTTTATAAGGTAGGACATCTGCCTGTGATTTTTCAGATGAGGATATCTTTCAAGGAAGGATCTTACAACCGTCCTTAACTCACTGTCTTCTTTCAAAGACAGCTTTACATAAGGACATGTCCTGAGGGCACGATCACATTCTTTTCTGGATTTGAGATAAAAGATGGTGGGAAGAAGATTTAATTTTCCAAGAGATTCAATAATATTGCCAAAATCTGTTTTTTCGCGCCATTGTCTTCGTTTCCCTGCCCTGCGTGCAAGGTGTTTTTTGACCTTGGAACTCAGGCCCTTTTTTGTGCCAAGAGGCACTATAAGGCCATCAGAAAAGAGAAAAAGGGTTTCAAGGGGTACTGGCCGATCCTGTGAACGGACAAGGCCAACCTCTGTATCCCGAATATCCCGGAGCCATTCGCAGATTTCTTCGGCGTTTGATATGGTAGCGGAAAGCATGAGAAGACGTATGCGGGGAGGAAGATATATGAGTGTTTCTTCCCAGACAACACCCCTGTCCGGATCATTCAGGTAATGGGCCTCGTCCAGTATTACAAGATCTGTCTGTATACTGGTTCCTTCATGCATTGCATCATAAAGCTGATTCCGAAGAATTTCCGTAGTGCCAACTGTAATCGGAGCATCAGGGTTTTCCTTGCGGTCACCTGTAAGGATTCCACAACTTGAACTGCCGAATTCCCGTGAAAATTCCTCGTAAATAGAATTTGAAAGGGCCTTGAGGGGAGAAGCATACCAGACTGTTTTACCTTGATCAAGGTACATCTGTATAGCCTGTGATGCAATCCATGTCTTGCCTGATCCTGTAGGAGCACTGACCAGGACATCAGAGTGCTTTATAAGCCTTAATGCCTCTGTCTGAAAAAGATCAGGTACAAACGGACCGGGTTCAGGTGTGCCTATCTTCTGAAATACAGACTTGAGGGACGAGTCTATACGCGGTTTGAAAGGGGTGTTTTTTCCTGGTTTCCTTTTTCCATACCTGCGTCTTGTCAGCAGTGACTTGTGATATTTTTTGTTCGTCATTCCATAATATTCTGAGCAAACCTTGACAAGTTCGTAAAAAGCCGGGTTATTGCGCTTGTTACAATCTGTAAGCAAAGTGCACTGTTTTTTATGTTATACAACAGGCCAGCGAATACAGAAGTTAAAAATTTCTTACCATTTCATCGGCAACAAGATCCATATCTTTCATGTAGCCTGTCATTGAAGCGGCAAGGTCAATGCTGCCCAGCTTTTCAACCATGTCGTCCATGTCTTTGCCGCACCCCTTGGCTATCTTCATACCCGTTGCATGAACCCTGCTAAGTGTGTCTCTGGCAAACAGCCTTGCAGCAGCCATCATAAAATCAGCAGAAGGCTTCTGATCTCCCCTGTATACCGCTGCCTTATGACACAAGGCATCTCCGATTTCTATCCATGTCATTATATCTGCCAGAAGGAACATTACATGTTGATACCTGGTAAGTTTGTTCTTGCGGGCAGCAAGTATAATATCATTTACAGGGTATACTGCCTGTGCAAGCATGGGACCTGCAGTTTCTTCGGAAAGGGAAGAAAGCCCCTCTGCCATCTCCCTGTAAAAGGATCCTTTTGACTTGACGGTCTTTTTCATACGGAACATGGATATGATGCTCCTCTGGATTTCGCTGGTACCTTCATATATGGTCAGTATTCTTACATCACGTTTGATCTTTTCGACCTCATATTCGCGGATATAACCATAACCTCCAAGGGCCTGAATCGCATCATTAGCCATTGAGTCTGCAGCTTCACTGACAAAGTACTTGGCTATGGAGCCTTCAACCTCCAGATCCTCTTCTCCTGAATCGAGCCTGCGCGCCGTATGTTCTATATATGCACGGGATGCTTCAAGTTCAACGGCATGCGGGGCAAGAAACCTGTGTGTATATCCCTGCTTTTCAGCCAGTGTTGTACCAAACTGGACACGCTGTCTGGAGTAGGAGATAACTCTTTCCATTGCAGCCATGGCGCCACCAAGTGCAAATGTTGCAACCATAAGCCTGGTATAACCAAAGACCTCGTTGGCCTGTTTAAGGCCTTGGCCTTCAACCAGTCCTATAAGATTTTCCTTCGGAACATACAGGTCTTCAAGTGCAAAGGCACAGGTGTCTGATGCCCTGATTCCGTGTTTGTCCTCATGTTTCCCCGGGACAAGACCCTTTGCCCCTTTTTCTACCACAAAAAAAGAAGGGCCGTCCGGGGCCTTTGCAAGGACCGTATATATGTCTGCAACACCCCCGTTGGTGATAAACTGCTTTTGACCATTAAGTTTATATCCCTTGATTTCGCCGTTTTCATCCAGCACACGTTCTGCCTTTGTTTTAAGTGCCTGAACATTGGAACCTGCATCCGGTTCTGTAACTCCGTAAGCGACTATCATGCCCTGTTCTGCAATCTTGCCAATATATTTTTTCTTCTGTTCCGGAGTAGCCCCGACCCGCAGGGGATCCATCCCAAGACAAATGGCAAGAAAAGAGGTAGCTACAGCAAGATCCATTTTAGCCATTCTCTCAGATATTATGGCTATTTCTTCAGCACAGGCGCCAAGACCGCCATATTCTTCAGGGATGAATATAAGATGAAGGGCAATTTCAGGACCCAGCATGAACCGGATAAGCTCGGAAGGGAAATCTCCCTTTTCATCCATTTTCAGTCTTGCTTCAAGGGTGATCTTGTTTTTTTCAAGTTTATCCAATGTATTAATGACCATAGATAGCATTTCGGGGTTCATTTTTTTGTTATGTTCTGTCATAATATCAAACTTTCCTTTCATTACTTCACTCAATGGTCATATTCAGGAACCTGTCCGGAAATAGCAGTTGTTTCAAGATCAGGGTTTGCGAAAAATCACCAGGTAGAACTTTTCGGTATGCAAGTGTTTCGCATAACAGGCAACAGACACCTGAAAAAAAGGGTATTATTGAACAGTTCCTTATATCATGCTGAGTGGTTTTTAATGTTGATTTTCATGTGTAAATAATTTTTCTATATTATAATGTCTTGTCTTGTCAAGCCATAAGAACCAGCAGGCCACAATCTGTGACTGTTTGTCCGGTTTCAGGCTCAATGTAACCTATGATCATATCCGGCGATATTTCTGGTTAATAGTTTCCATTTACGATTTTATGAGATATAAAAACAAAATGACCTTAGCCAAGATACCATCAAAAAAGACTTCATGGAAAATATTCAACACAATTGCCCGCCGCTATGACATCCTGAATCATCTGCTTTCATGCGGACAGGATATACTCTGGCGTAAAAGAATGACAGGTTTTTTGCCGCAAAGAAAAGGGTTGTTTCATCTGGACCTTGCCACAGGAACCGCAGATGTTATTGTTTCCTTTGCTACAACAGGAAGAATTGAAACTGCAGTTGGTATTGATATGGCCAGTGAAATGTTGCATCTCGGCATACAGAAGACAGCAGGATATCATCTTGAAAACAGAGTGGGTTTTGTATGTGCTGATGCCGCCAGCATACCTTTGAAACAGAATTGTGCAGATGTTGTGACAATGGCTTTTGGTATCCGCAATCTTGAAAACCCGTGTATGTGCCTTGAGGATTCATACAGAGTGCTTAAGCACGGTGGCAGGATGATAGTCCTTGAATTTTCCCTGCCTGACAATTCATTGATTCGTGCCCTGTACCTTGTGTATTTCCGGTACATATTACCTGTAATAGGTGGAATTGTTTCAGGAGAAAGACAGGCATATCTCTATCTCAACAGGACAGTTGAGGATTTTCCCTATGGTGCAAAATTTGTATCTTTGTTGCAACAGGCTGGCTTTGTTCATGTTACGGTCTGTCCCCTTAGCTTTGGGATAGCAACCATATACTGCGGAAAAAAGGAATAAGGCCCAGGATACAGCAAATTCGGTTCTGTCTGTTTGCCATGTCCTTCACAGGGCATGGTGACAAAAATCGCAAAAGAGACATACGGCCATTATCTTGTTTCCATCTGTAAATGGCCACATTTCCCAATATCTGCATCAATCTGTGGATGGAGGCTGTCCCTGTCCCGCAAGCCGTTTTTAGGAATGGAAAACATTTAAGGGTATTTTTTATGGTTTCATCTTCATATACCAATGCGGATTTTGAATGGGCAAAAAAGGCCATTGAAAGAAAGATCAAGCTTGCTTTGTCCGGGATTGACAGGGAAGATTTGTCTGTCACGAGGATAAAACGCATTGAGATTGAAACAAGGGAAATCTCCCTCATGAACTGGTTGGAGCAGCAATCTCATGCAGTAAAAACTTACTGGGCGAACAGGGACGGGACATTTGCAATGGCAGGAATTGGCAGGATACTTGAGATATCTGGATATTCTTGCAAAACAGGTTACACCGGAATATTTGAAAGGATAAGGTCATATCTCTCTTTTGCTGACAAGGGGGTTCGCCTTTACGGAGGCACACGTTTCATTCTGTCCAACAGACATGAGTCTCTGTGGAAGACCTTTAATACCTACTCCTTTATAATTCCCCGCTTTGAGATGGTTTTTCATAATGGCAGAACAATTTTTGCATGTAATTTCAGGAAAGAAAGAGCACTTGTTAAAGAAATACTTTATGAACTGTCTCTTCTTTCATATAATGGGAATGACCCTCTGCATACCACTGTAAACAGGGAAAAGACATCCCGGATAACTCCGATTTCAAGGAAAGATGATCCCGGTTACAGCGTATGGGAAAGGAATGTAAGGGAAACTCTTTCGCTTTTAAGGCCCGGGCAGCTTGAAAAGGTGGTTCTTGCCAGGAAGACTGAGTTTCATTTCTCCATGCTTCCTGATCCCATGTTTTTTTTAAAGGGGCTTATGAAACAACAGACAGGCGGCTATCTGTTTTATTTTCAACCTGTTTGCGGGGTTTCCTTCTTAGGCGCCACACCGGAGAGGTTGTACCGCAGGCTGTCTGACAAAATAGAGACAGAGGCCCTGGCCGGAACAAGACAGAGAGGAAAGACATCGGATGAAGATGCAATTATAGGCAATGAACTGAAAACAAATCCCAAGGATCTCCAGGAACATAGATGTGTAAGCCGCACCTTGGAAGAAAGGATGCGGTTTTTGTGCAAATCTGTACAGACCCTTTCCAGGGAGCAGATCATTAAACTTGCCCGCATACAACATCTTAGGACACAGTTTTGCGGTATACTTAAGGATGGAATAATTGATGCTGAAATAATTGCATCTCTTCATCCAAGTCCGGCCGTAGCAGGATACCCCAGAAATGAGGCCATAAGAAGGATTACAGATGTGGAAAGATTTGACAGGGGTTGGTATGCCGGTCCTGTTGGCTGGATATCATATAATTCTGCTGAATTTGCCGTGGCCATAAGATCATGCCTTGTAAACAACACCAAGATGTTCCTGTATGCCGGCGCAGGTATTGTTCCAGGTTCTGATCCTCATATGGAGTGGCAGGAAATTGAAAGCAAGATAGCCAATTTTACGGTTTTGATGGACATGACTCAACCATCCTGGAAACCACCTGAGCACAGGGGCATACAAGAGCTATAGCAACGGGACTGTTATGATTACGCAGGCAGAAAACATGAACATACTATGGGGGATGCTGATTGTAGAAGAACTGGCAAGAAACGGGGTGACATATTTTTGCATCTCGCCTGGTTCAAGGTCAACACCCCTGACTGTTGCAGCAGCACGCAATACGCGTATAAAGACCATGGTGTGTCCTGATGAGCGCGGATCATCTTTTCATGCCCTGGGATATGCACGGGGTGCCGGAGTGCCGGCTGCGGTAATAACCACCTCGGGCACTGCAGCGGGGAACTGTTTTCCCGCTGTAATAGAGGCATCCATGGACATGGTGCCAATAATCGTAATAACGGCAGACAGGCCTTCTGAGTTGCGTGAAACAGGCTCAAATCAGACCATACATCAGCCAGGCATATTCGGACGTTATATCCGTTATGAATTCGACATGCCGTGTCCCTCTGTTGACATACCTCCAAGCAGGGTCCTGAATACGGTTGATCTTGCTGTTTTCAGGGCATGTGCCGTGCCGTCAGGACCAGTACATATAAACTGCATGTTCAGAGAACCTCTTGAACCCAAGGCCGAACAGATACCTGATGATTACATAACCGCTTTGAAGGATTGGGATTCAGGTTCCAGGCCGTACACATCATACATGAGCCCTTCAACAATTGCAGAGGATATTGACAGTGTGGCAGAGGTCATAAATCAGGCAGATCAGGGACTTGTTATAGCAGGATATCTTGCAGAAAGAAATGATATGGAGGCTGTAGCGGAATTTTCAAGAAGGATCAGTTGGCCCGTATTTGCTGATATCAGATCAGGCCTGAGAATCGGACATTCGGAAAAAAATTTCATAGACTATTATGACCAGATGCTTTTGTCTGACAAAATCAAAGAAATCTTCAGGCCCGATGTTGTTGTGCACATGGGAGGTGTTCCTGTATCAAAACGTCTTTTGCAATTTATGGAAGAGATATCGCCTTCAGAATATATAATGATAAACGATCATCCCTTCAGACATGATCCCGCCGGTATTGTAACAAGACGCATTCAGATGTCCGTAAGGCATGCATGCCAATGCCTTTGTGATCTGGTCAGCCCAGGCAAAAAGGATATTGTCCGCATCCTTAAGACAAAATCCGAAGGCATCGGGAAAATTATAGACAGAAACACACAAAACAAATATGAGCTGAACGAACCCGGTATTGCACGATCTGTTTCAAAGATAATTCCTGAGGGTACAGGATTGTTTGTGGGAAACAGTATGCCTGTCCGTGATATGGATATGTTTGCATATCACGGATGCAGGGCATGTGCAATTGCCGTCAATCGTGGGGCCAGCGGTATTGACGGAACCATGGCAAGTGCAGCCGGTTTTGCCGCAGGGCTTGGAAGACCTGTTACCCTGTTAATGGGAGACCTGTCTTTTATACATGATCTTAATTCACTGTTTATTCTTAAAACCGCCTGCATACCTGTGGTTGTCATTATTATAAACAACAGGGGAGGGGGAATCTTCTCTTTTCTGCCTGTTTCAATGCATAAGGATATCTTTGAAAAATTTTTTGCCACCCCGCACAATCTGGACTTTGCAGATGCTGCAGCCCAGTTTGACATTGATTATCATTTACCGTCAAACATGGCAGAATTTGCCTCAATATACTCTGAAGCCATAACAAAAAACAGGCTATCCATTATTGAAGTGCAAACAAACAGGAACGATAATATTACTTTTCACAGGCAGTTGTACAAACAGGTTAAAGAAGTGCTTCAGGGTTGACAGTCTGATGCCTTTGCATAATATAATGTTTTGTCCGGTTTCTATACAGGCCTCAGATTTCAATCATTGATCTTTTTGCCTTCCCTTAACAAAACGACATATCATGCAAAGGTTGCACGAACAGACCGGTTTGCAGTCGCACCGGAAACGCCACCATGTTGCTTTTTGCCAAAGCTGTTGCCGGAAACTGTCTTTTGCAGGTTATGGCACGATACAGATAGCACAGTCCGATATATTGTTAAGGCAGTAACTGGATACACTGCCCAGAAAAAATGATTCATTGAGGCCGCTTCTTCCAATAACAAGGGTGCCATATCCCCCTTCCTTTATTTCATTTATAATCGTTTTAGAAACACTTATTACACTTGGAACCCTTTTTATTTCCAGTTGCCCCATACTGATTCCTGCCTTTTCAAACCGTTTTTTTGCATGGACAAAAAAATTCTCCACACACTGTTTGTCTCCATGTATTATTATGTCTTCAACATCACCCTCTTTATCAAAATCAATGGGGCAAAAATCCCTGAGTTTCGGGGTTACGTGCAACAAGGTTATTCTCATATTCGTATTGCCTTCCAACATAAAACATATATGGTCAACAGCCCTTAGTGAACTTGCAGACCCGTCAATTGCCAGGGCAATCTTTTCAGATGTGACATGTCCGCAGACTGCCCATACAGGCAGCATGGTTGAATTTTCAATAACAGTAGTTGAAACACTTGGAGAAAATGCTTCTCCTATCTTGGACAGGCCCCGTCTTCCCAGCAAGATGGCATCGCAAACATGTTGCCGGGCTACATTAAGGATATCTTTTGCTGTGCCCATGGTTCTTGGCATTGTAAATGTTTCTATGGCATCTTCATCTATTCCTCTGTTGATCATCATACTTTTGCAGTCTTCAAGCACCCTTTCTGCATCTTCCTTGTTTTTCCTTATCAGGGAACTCAGTATGCTCCGAGTTTTTTTATCAAGATACGAATCTTTGATTAAATGTTCTGAAATGGTAGGCTGTCCCTTGAAAACAAGAAAGCGAATATCTTTAATAAAGGATGCCATCATTGTGGCATATTCAATAGCCCTTATTGAATATACTGAATCATCAACCGCCACCAGAATTCTTTTTTCCAAATCTATTCCTCCTTGTTTATTTGCTGTTTCGTTGCCCCGGTTTTGTCTGCAAATGGCTTTTTTTGTAATCTCTTGTTCTGCCTGTGTGTCTGGCTGCCGTATGTACGGGCAAAACCGACACGCAGAAAGGCACATCTGTATTTTTTGATTAACACACTGATCTGATGGATATTGTGAAAAGGTGTATCAGCTCAATAATTAGGGGGATAACAGCGAACGTACCACCGGGACAGGAGGATTTCCGCTCCGGGCCCTGTTTATTGAGCTATTACGAAAAGATCTTGTTTTATGGGCTGAAAAACCCGTGGTGCCAAAAAAAGATCTGCGGATTGTGCGTTTATACTGTTGCATTGCCTAATTACCGTGTTGAAAACATTTTAGAAACCATGCAATACTCTCCCTCTCGAACCGGACCTGATCCTTCTTTGCAGTCATCTGATGATCACCGTTTTCATATACAATCAATTTCTTTGGTTCTTTTGCCAGGTTGTATATTTCAAGGGCATTGGAGACAGGAACAACCTCATCTGCGTCACCGTGAAAAACAAGCACATTAAACAGGTTTCGGGCCTTGTCCGTTATATCAAAGAGGAGATTTTCCCTGAAAAAGCTCAAGGGCAAGGCAGGGTGATTGTCACTGGCCTGCATGGGCAGATTTTTTACAGTGCTGCTCTTTAGAAGAGCAGAACACAAGACCGCTCCCTTGAGGTTGATATCCATTTTTAAAAGTCTGTCCCAGGCATTGATGCAAGTGGCTCCTCCCATGCTGACCCCGAAAACAGCAATATCCTTTCCGGTCTTTTTAGTGCCTGTAAGATATTGGACTGCATTGATAAGATCTGTTGTCCTTTTTTCAATAGAGGTGTCTTTGATAAAATCACCTTCACTGTCACCGCACCCTCTGTGATCAAACCTGAAAAAGGCAATGTTGTTTTTCACGAGCAGTTCTGCAATAACCGTCTGTTTTGCGGATTCCTTTGACCCTTCAAGACCGTGAGACCCAACAACAAGGGGCGGTTGTGAAATCTCAGGCAGGTGCAAGGTCCCTTTAAGCAAAAAACCATCTGATGTAAATTCAACGTCATAATTTCTTTTTTCATTCTTCACTGTAAAAACACCTTATCCTTGTATGGCCGGGCTATCCATAAGCGGGTGTTTTGCCCGTGTTGTTGTCAGATATCAGGTCCTGAAACAGAGTATTATCCAAAAATAACAGGTTCTGTTTATCATACAATATATATTGATTCAGGGAAATGATTTAATTTCTTCATGCCTGTGGCTGTAACTACAAAGGTGTTTTCAATTCCAACCACCCCTTTGCCGGGAAACACATATTTTGGTTCCAGGGCTACAACCATCCCCTGATCAAGCGTAATACTGCTATTATGCCCTATAACGGGCAATTCGTCCAGCTCAAGGCCTATGCCATGAGCAACAAAAGGTACTGGTTCGGGATATCCCATAAAACCATCTGCAAGCCCCTTCTTTTTTGCAATCTCTATGGCCATTTCATACAATTTTCCTGTGCTTGTTCCTGTGCGTCCCTGAGAAGATATGACTTCCTGTATTTCAAGCATAACCTGGTGGGCATAGATGAATTTTTCTTCCGGCCTTCCAATAGAAAATATCCTTGTCTGGTCAGAAATGTAGCCACAAATATTTGAGGTATAATCAACAAGTACCGGGACACCAGGGCTTATCGGGTCTGTTGATGCACCCTGAGAGTAAAAAGGTCCAAGGCCCTTGCCGCCGGTAGGTCCTGGGGAACTGCTTGGGCAAGCTGCGTTTTTTCCTGCCATAACATGTCCGTAACCGCATTCCATATTGAATTGCCTTGTGCGGATAAATCCTGCATGTCCCTTTCTCCTGTAAAAGGCTTCCAGTTCAATTGCCAGTTCTGTTTCAGTCTTTACCTCTTTCAGCAAGCCGGGTACCTGTTCCATCATTTGATCTGCCACCATAGCGGCCCTGGAAATAAGAGATATCTCAAAATCGGATTTTATCATGCGTACAGAACGGATCAGAGGGGAGATGTCAACAAACTCGGCACCCGGAAAAAGTCTGTTGTAAATCATGTATAGGCTGGTTGGCAGGACATCCATCTCTATCCCGATACTGCAAGGCATTTTTGCACTATGTTTTTTAATGGATACGGGAAGAAGAGACAGGCTTTTAAGGGGAACGACCTTTTCAACAAGTGAGTCTTCCACGGCTCGTCCAAAGTCCTTGTGTACCATAAGTAGAGGGGAATCCTGCCGGGAGATCCACAGATGTGCATTCTGGTCAGTCCCTGAAAAATAGTATACATCTGCCTTTTGTACCAGTAATGCTCCATCTATACCCTTTTTTATGAGTTTTGCCTGCAGGTTTTTTACTCTATCAAACACTTCCTCTTTCTTTAATGTCTCTATCATGTTTTTTCTCCATTAGATTTTTTACTGTTACTGGATTCGGGTAAAACTGAAGGGGCTACAATGACCTCAAGTTTATATTATATTTTATGTAATTATGTATATTAATATTTTTTATACTTGCAATATATATTTAAAATGTGCATAAAAATACTATTAATCAACCAATTAGTTGATTTTCATTCATCAAATGTTCGGATTCTGCAATCCCGGTGTCAATCTGCGGGATGAGTTGCAGACCGGGAGCCTGCTATTGTCCACGGTCCGTTTATGGATGGACACCGGTTAACATAGCGCAACATGGCATTATGGCTTGTTTTTATAATGAAGGGGCCTTGCTGAACATGGAAAGGGGATACAAGAACATGAAAGACTTTTTTATTGATCCGAAAGGAAGAAATATCGAACAGGTAAGACGTATCGGGTATGAGGTTGTTGATCTTGTTGTAGAACAGTTTTCATCTCTTTCTGAACGTCCTGTCTTCAGGTATGCCGGTCCCGAAGAGTTGAACAGGATGTTTTCTGGTCCCTTGCCCCAAAAGGGAAAAGCCTGGTCTGAGGTCTTGCAGGAAATACGGCAAGGCGTCCTTAATCACAGTTTTTATTTTGGACATCCCCGATATATCGGACACATGATAACCCAACCGGCTGTACCATCAATATTTATTGAACCCCTGATTGCTGCCCTGAATCAGTCTCTGTTCCTATGGGAGGTTGGACCATCTGCCGCACACCTTGAAAAAGAAGTAATCGGATGGTTATGCAGGATTTTCGGGTACAAAGGCAATGCAGGAGGAAGTTTTGTCGCAGGTGGGTCAGTTGCCAATCTTACTGCCCTTTTGATCGCAAGAAATTACATGCTTCCGGGAAGACCTGATAAAGGTGGCATCAGGTCTGTTGGGTATACACCTGTCTTCTTTGTGTCAGAGTATAGCCATTTCTCTGTTGAAAAGGCAGCGAACTTCATAGGGGTTGGGGAGAATAATGTTATCAAGGTTCCTGCAGACAAAAAGGGCAGAATGGATACAGAAATCCTGGAAACCCTTATCAAGCAGTCAGGGCAAAAGGGGGAATATCCCTTTTGTGTGGTTGCTACAGCAGGTAGCACTGTCACTGGAAACATAGACCCTTTGCCATCAATTGCAATGATATGCCAGAAATACGGACTTTGGTTTCATGTGGATGCAGCATTTGGAGGGGCCATCCTGTTCAGCAGGAAATGGCGGTATCTTCTGGACGGGATTAAACAGGCTGATTCTATTGCATTTGATCCTCACAAGTGGCTCTATAACCCTGTTTCATCTGCCACTATCCTGTTAAAAGATGCCGGCAGATTGAGGGCCTTGCACTTCAAGGTTCCCTACATCGAGGAGCCTGAAAATGAGAAGGGAACAAGGCCGAATCAGGGCGAGTGCACTATACAGGGAACCCGTGCCTTTGATGCCATCAAGCTATGGATCTGCCTGAAGCTGATAGGGGTTGACGGGTATGGGCAGATCATTGATCACTGTATGGAGATGACCCGTTACCTGAAAGAACTGATTGAAAATCATGAAAACCTGGAAGTCATGAGTATCCCCGATCTGAGCATTCTCTGTTTTCGTTATAATCCGCCAGGGATACAATGGTCTGACAGACCAGATAAAAAAGAAGACATCCTTAATCATATTAACCTTGAATTGCAAAAGAGACTTGAGGCTGAAGGCAGGGCATTTATTTCTATTGCTACATATGAAGGCAAAAAGGTCCTGCGTGCAGTAATTCTTAACTACTGCACGCAAAAACAAGACATTAACCTTGTTATTCAGGAAGTGGAAAGGGTAGGTCAATTGGTAATCCATGACTGCCAGGTTTCTCAATCCCGGGAATCTAAGTTCACATAGGTTTTTGCACTGAGCGGCATTACCTGATCTGTTTTACCAGCCACCAGGCCGATGGAGAAAGTTTGTTGCATAATGCATAATTCACTGTGTTTCTTAACATAAAGACAAAAGACAGGAGGAAAGAAACATGAGAAAAAACAGATTCTTTCCCAGAAAACCGACTATGGCTGTTATTTTTATAATATCAGGATTCAGCAGCCTGCTTGTTTTTACCGGGCTTGGTGCCTGTGCCCCTCCGTTTATGGATTTTGAGGGGGTAGGGGGAGGTGGAATTGTTCCGGGGGCCTATCTTGTCAATCCTCCAAAACATGGGGAACTGTTTGGCAAGCCTGCTTTTTCTCACTGGAGTCTTATCGGATTGAATCAAAAGGATTCCGGATTGTATACAAACGGGTTTGCATTTTCTTTTCTTGACAGATTTGAATTTGGTTATGTTCTTGAGACAATGGATTTCCGCAGGCTGAAACGTCAATTAAAAAAGGCCAGTGGCGGCAAGGTAGATGTAGAGAGACCTACAATTTTTATGCATGATATCCATCTGAAGATCTTGTTTGTTAAAGAAGATATTTATGTGCCTGCCTTTGCCATCACTACCGAATTTAAATACAATACAACTATAGCGGACCAAAACAAGAACATTGGACATGCCCTCAGCAGGGTTGGATATGATGGAAACTATGGTTGGGATTTTGATTTTTCTTTTTCCAAGACAATAAAAGAGGCATTTTACTATCCGATAGTGGTAAATGCTACTCTGCGTTTAACACGCGGGCATTACCTTGGCCTTCTCGGGTTCTCAAAAAATTATACTGCAAACGGTGAAGTGTCTGTAGCATGTTTGCCCTTTTCAAATCTTGGCGGCGGAGTAGAAGTCAGACAGCAAAACAATGAGTTTAACCCATTGCCAATGCAAGGTTTTACAATGCATGAGGATACATTCTGGGATATATTTGTCATGTGGCTTCCAACTGAAAAGTTGTCTGTCACAGGGGCCTATACCCGTTATGGAAATACGGTTAACAAGGACATTAACTTTTTTGTCCTTAATCTGAAATATGATTTTTGATGCCCGTATGGTAATCCCTTGTTATTTTAAAAACAGGATACATAATGCTTCCTGATGATAATGCAGGGGTTGAAGTGTATGCAATAAATGACCTTGACTGTATGAAGTTTCGCATGTAAATTACTGCCAACAATCCTGATGAACAGGCAAAAGTTCTATCTGCTGTTGCAAGTGTTATTTCATCATGGTGCCCAGGAACAGATCTTTGGACAGGCACCTTTTTGCAATGGAAACCAACTTGATTATCTATATTATTTATAAACCCATATCAATATTCACGGGGGCTTAAGCAATAATGAAAATCACAACAGAACAAATGGCTCTGATAGAAAAATTTATAAGAGATACGGATGCTCAGGAGTTAAGGGTTGAACTTGGAGATATGAAGCTGCTTTTAACCCGGGATAAAGGTATTACTGTATACAGACAGGTTCCTATTGATACAAATACACCGAAACAGGTTCCGGCAGTTGAATCTGAAGATGATATTGTCCCGGTACTGGCTCCGTCTGCCGGAATATTTTACCGAAAACCGGAACCCGATGCCCCTTGTTATGTGGAAAAAGGTTCTTTTGTAGAGGCAGGTGATACCATCGGACTCATAGAAGTAATGAAGACGTACGGTCAGGTTGTATCAGAGGTCGATGGTTATGTGGTTGATATCCTGGCAGAGGACGGAACCCCTGTTGAGTATGGACAGAAACTGTTTTTGATAAAAAAGGGAGTGCGCTGAAAATGAAAAAGATTTCTCGTATCCTTGTTGCCAACAGGGGTGAGATTGCTGTTCGTATAATAAGGACATGTAAGGACCTGGGGATAGAAACTGTTTTGACCGTATCCGAAGCAGACAGGAACAGTCTGCCTGCAAAAATGGCAGACAAGGTTGTCTGTATAGGTCCTCCTGTCTCTCGTGACAGCTACTTGAATATGGACATAATTCTTCAGACAGCCCGATCTACAGGTTCGGATGCCATACATCCGGGATATGGTTTTCTTGCTGAAAATGCCACATTCGCAGAAAAATGTGAAGAAAATGGAGTTATCTTTATAGGTCCAAGTGCTGAAAATCTCAGGCACGTGGGAGACAAACTCAGGGCTCATGATATTGCAGAAGCATGTAATGTGCCTACAATACCTGCTTCTAAAGAGGTAAGAGATATCAACGAAGCAGAAGATGCAATCCGCAAAATGGGAACCCCTGTACTTTTGAAGGGGGTTTTTTGTGGAGGAGGAAAAAGCATAAAAATTGTCAGTCAGATAGATGAATTGAAGACTGTATTTGATGCAGCATCTTCCGAGGCACGAACAGGTTTTGGGGACAACACCCTGTATGTTGAACGTTATTTTCCTAACATACGCCATATCGAGGTACAGATACTGGCTGATCATTCTGGCAATGTAATACATCTCGGTGAACGTGACTGTTCCCTGCAACGGCACTATCAAAAGGTCATAGAGGAGGCCCCTGCATACTCCATATCCAGGTCCATGAAAAAAGATATTGCAGATGCCGCCATAGCTATTGTCCACAAAATAAATTACAGAAATGCAGGAACCGTTGAATTCATAGTTGATCAGGATGAAGACCGTTTTTACTTTCTTGAGGTTAATGCCCGTGTTCAGGTAGAACATCCTGTGACCGAAATGATAACAGGGGTGGATATTGTCAGGGAGCAGATCAGCATTGCATCCGGCAACCCCCTGAGCATGGATCAGGCCGCAGTAAATTTCAGCGGACATGCCATTGAATGCAGAATAAATGCAGAGAGTCCTGAAAACGGATTTGCTCCTTCCATAGGGGTAATTACAGAATGTTCTTTCCCTGATTCTCCTGACATAAGGGTAGATACACACTGTTACAAGGGTTACAAGGTGCCTCCTTACTACGATTCACTACTTGCCAAGGTCATAAGCTTTGCCCCTGACAGGAAAGCTGCTATTGACCGTACAAGATATGCCCTTGATAATTTTGTTATAGAAGGCGTCAATACCACAACATCATTTCTCAGATACATAACAGATCAGAAAGAATACATAGAGGGCAAGGTAAATACCCGCTGGCTGGAGGATAAAATACCTTCCTACATACGCCATGTGGAATCAATACGCCGGACAAGGACAAAGCTTCCCACATGTTTTGATACCATGAAGCCTTTTGGCAACCCCCTTACTGTTGCCGCAAAAAAGAACACCTCGAAAAATGCGGAAAAGATCAGGGAGGTGGAAAAGTCTATAGATGAGGCAGTCAACAAGGTTAAACAGGCCGGTATTCCGGAAAAAATCCTGAACGAAAAAAGAGGTGAATGGACTGTCTACCAAAGACTTGACTATCTTCTTGATCCTGGCACATGGTGTCCCTTGCATACCCTGTTTGATCCTATGGATGAGGATTCAGGGACAACCGGAGTGGTGGACGGCCTTGGCAGAATTAACGGTAAATGGGTAGTTGTGATAGGGTTTGATAACAAGGTGCTTGCAGGTGCATGGCTACCCGGCCAGGCAGAAAATATCTTGAGGGTTACAGACATATCCAAGCGTCTTCATATTCCGCTTGTATGGCTTGTAAACTGCAGCGGAGTTAAACTTACGGAGCAGGAAAAGGTCTATGCAAACAGGAGAGGAAGCGGTACTACCTTTTTCAGACATGCCGAACTTGAAAAACTGGGCATACCCATACTTGCTGCAATATGGGGGACAAATCCGGCAGGAGGAGGCTATCAGGGGATCAGTCCAACCATACTTCTTGCACACAAAAACTGTAACATAGCAGTTGGAGGGGCTGGGATAGTCAGCGGCATGAGTCCCAAGGGTTCTTTTGACAAAAATTTTGCAGAAACGATTATCGATGCTACAAAAAAGTTCAGACAGGCGCCTCCCGGCAGGGTAGAAACCCATTACGATGACACGGGTTTTTTCCGGGAGGTCTATGATACAGAAAAAGACCTTCTGGATGCACTCAAACATTATGTTGACTGTCTGCCTGCCTACAATCCCGACTTTTTCAGGCTTGCGCCGCCAAAGGAGCCAAGATTTCCCATCAGCGATCTGTACCACATAATCTCATTTAACCAGAAGATCTCATACTCTTTTGATGAGGTGTTGGCCAGGCTGGTGGATAACAGCGTTCATATGGAATACAGGGCTGACTATGGCCCTGAGGTCTATACAGGTCTTGTAAGAATTAACGGGTATGTTGTTGGTATTGTTGGCAACAGATTAGGGTTTCTGCCTGAGGATTATCCTGAATATGCTGATTACAGAGGCATAGGAGGAAAGCTGTACAGGCAGGGCCTTATAAAGATGAACGAGTTTGTAACTGCATGTGCAAGAGACAGGATTCCAATGGTATGGTTTCAGGACACTACCGGAATAGATGTGGGTGATGATGCAGAAAAGGCAGAGCTCCTTGCCCTTGGACAGTCTCTTATATATTCGATTGAGCAGAGTGATCTTCCCATGATATGTATATGTCTGAGAAAAGGGACAGCTGCTGCTCACTATATTATGGGAGGTCCGCAGGCAAACAACAACAATGCCTTTACCCTTGGAATTGCCACAACGGAAATATATGTAATGCATGGAGAGACTGCTGCTGTTGCCACATATGCAAGAAGGCTGGTCAAGGTAAAGGATCAGGGAGGCGATCTGGATCCCGTTATAGAAAGCATGAACAAGCTCGCCAGGGAATATTATGAAAAGTCAAGGCCGGCATATTGCGCCAAAACAGGGTTTGTAGATGAGGTTGTAAAACTGAAGGACCTCAGAAACTATCTTGTAGCATTTGCAACTACCGTAAACCAGAATCCCAAGTCATTCTGCATGTTTCACCACATGGTATTGCCAAGGTCTATAAACGGATAGCTTTATATCAGTCATGTAATTACATTGTATCAAATTCAAATCAGAGGGAACAATAATGAAAGAGGTGGTAATTGTTAGTGGCTCCAGAACCGCAATAGGTAATTTTGGAGGCAGCTTAAAAGATATACCGGTAGTAAAACTCGGAGCTGCAGTCATAAAGGATGTGTTAGAACGTGTTGGTCTCAGGCCTGCTTTAAACAGCAAGATAGATATGTCTATTCCTGACCACCTTAAAAACAAGAAAATGGCCGAACTTGAACATAAGGCCTCTGAATGGGATGATTCTCTGACTCCGGTTGTTGTAGATGAAGTAATAATGGGCAATGTACTTCAGGCAGGGCAGGGTCAGAACCCTGCCCGACAGGCCCTGATACATGCCGGCCTGGCAATAGAAACTCCTGCCCTGGCCATAAACAAGGTCTGCGGTTCTGCTCTGAGAGCCATTGCATTGGGCGCCACCTCGATTCGTGCAGGGCAGAATGAGATTGTGATTGCCGGGGGGCAGGAAAACATGAGCAGGGTTCCTCTTGCGCTCCCCAATGCCCGCTGGGGATACAAGATGGAGATCACAGGAAAGGGCGAGGTCTGCGACCTTATGGTATTTGATGGCCTTTATGAAATATTCTATGGGTACCACATGGGGGTGACAGCCGAAAACATTGCATCAATTTACGGGATAACCAGAAAAGAGCAGGATGAGCTCAGTGTCCTGAGTCACGCCCGTGCCATGGCTGCAATACGGGCAGGTGTTTTCAAAGAAGAGATTGTGCCTTTAAAGATTGATAATGGCAAGGGTAAAACAGTAATCTTTGATACGGATGAACGACCAAGGGATACTTCCCTCGAAAAAATGGCAAGGCTCAAGCCTGCGTTTAAAGAGAAAGGAACAGTTACTGCGGGCAATTCTTCAGGTGTAAATGATGCAGCCTCAGCGGTCCTTTTGATGAGTGCTGACAAGGCAAAGGAATTGGGGCTTGAACCGATAGTCAGGATAAAGACCTTTGCCTCTGTAGGGGTTGAACCTGCATTGATGGGCCTTGGGCCTGTACCTGCTGTAATGAAGGTATTGAAAGATGCAAATATGACGCTTGATGACATAGATATGATAGAGCTGAACGAGGCATTTGCGGCTCAGGCCATTGCATGCATGCGTCAGTTGGGTATAGAAAACGACAGGCCAAACGAACTCGGAAGCGGAATTTCCCTTGGCCATCCTATAGGTTGTACAGGTTCAAGACAGGTGGTAACCGGAATGAATCAGATGAGACGCAAGGGATATAATACGGGGCTTTTTACACTTTGTGTTGGCGGTGGTATGGGTATGGCCATGATAGTTGAAAGATAGGCTGATTATATTTAACGCCTGTGCATATCCACACATTAATGCATGCTTGAAGCCGTACCTCAGGAGGATTCTTTCGCAAAAAAGGCTACGGCTTTTTTTGTTTTTCAGCTTTCAGCGCAGGTCGGCGGTTTTCTGCCTGCAGTCTTTTGCGGCCAATACCATTACTGTTGAGATCCTGCTGTCTTCAGGAGAACATCTGCATGGTTTTTTCTGGATCTTTCAGTGTATCCTAAACGGTTTTTCTTGTTTATCAGTGGAGATAATCTATGTCTGAAAAAATTCATGAGCTTTCAACAGACAAGCTTCGTCTGAATATAGATCCCAATAAATTGGAGTTTGAACATACCGGCACTCTTGAACCGCCTGAAAAAAAGGTGCTTGGACAGGAGAGGGCCGGTGATGCCATAACATTTGGCATTGGCATGAAAAAAGATAATTACCACATATTTATTGCTGGTCCGAAGAATGCAGGCTTGACGTACATTGCAAAGACATATCTCGAAGAAAAGGCAAGGAAGGAACCAACTCCTCCAGACTGGTGTTATGTTTACAACTTCAAAAACCCTGATGAGCCTATGTGTTTAAAGATGTCTCCCTGCAAGGGTAAAAGCCTGAAAAAGGATATGAAGGAACTTATAGGGACACTTGAAACCAATGTGCCAGCAACGTTTGACAGTGATGACTATAACACAAAGGATGCTGAAATAAGAAGGGCATTTGAACAGAAACGTGACAAGATCATTGAGGAATTGTCTCTTCTGGCCAAAAAGGAGAATTTTATTCTCCAGGTATCCCAGGTGGGAATGATTATTATCCCCGCCAATGAGGCCGGTCAGCCCATTACACAGGAGGACCTCTCAAAACTCGACGAAGAAGAAAAGGAGAGGCTGAAAGAAAAAAGCATTGAATTGCATGCAAAGATGAAGGAATCCGTAAAAAAAATCAGGGAAGCAGAAAGAAAACTGAAAGAACAAAGGGCAGACCTAAAGAAGAAGGTGGCCATGTTTATTGTTCCTCAGCACATGGAGATTTATTTTGACAAGTACAAAGAAGAGCCAGAGGTTATTAACTATCTGAATATGGTACAGGAGGACATCGTAGAGAACATAGATGAGTTTATAAAACCGGCCGAACCACAACATGCACCTCCTTTTCCTGTAATGCCAAAGGAATCTGTGCGCAAAAAATACGAGATAAATGTTCTGGTAGACAATTCAGAGACAAACGGTGCTCCGGTTGTTGTTGAATCCAATCCCATCTATCCTGCACTGTTTGGCGCCATAGAAAGACAGGCGTTATTTGGCGCCCTGTTTACAGATTTTACCATGATTAAACCAGGAGTGCTCCATAAGGCTAATGGCGGTTATCTTGTTATAAAGGCTCTGGATTTGTTAAAATGGTATCTGTCATGGGAGGCCCTTAAACGTGCGCTCAGAAACAAGGAAATCCGCATAGAAGATCTGGGCGAGCTGTATGGAATTATCTCTACAAAAACCATAAGGCCAAAACCGATACCTCTTGACATCAAGATTGTGCTTACCGGTGATCCGTATCTGTTTGAAATGTTGTACCTGTATGATGACCGTTTTAAAAAACTGTTCAAGGTAAAAGCACACATGGATGACAGTATGGATATGCAGGAAGAGACCTTCATGCAATTTGCCAGGATGATAGGGAATTTTTGCACAGAACAAAAATTACGTCATCTTACCAACACAGGTGTTGCCCGCATCATTGAATACAGTGTAGAGTGTACTGAGGACTGGAACAAGATCAGCCTTGAATTGGGTAATATAAAAGACCTGTTGCTGGAATCTGACTACTATGCAGATCTTGACGGTGATGAATATATCAAAGACATACACGTAGAAAAGGCCATATCCAAACGTATATTCAGGGCAAATCTTGTAGAGGAACGTGTCAAGGAACTTGTAAAAAGAGATATATTCTGGATTGAAACTGAAGGAAAAAAGACCGGGCAGATTAACGGGCTTTCTATTCTTATGACGGGTGATCATGAATTCGGCAAACCCGGCCGTATTACTGCAACCGTATCTGTAGGCAGGGAGGGGATAATAACAATAGAGCGTGAATCCAAGATGAGCGGAAAGATTCATACCAAAGGTGTTATGATACTGTCCAGTTTTCTAAAGGAAAAGTTTGCCCATAACAAGCCTCTTTCCCTTACTGCAACTATATGTTTTGAACAAAGCTATGGGCTGATAGATGGCGACAGCGCATCAAGCGCCGAACTCTTTGTTCTTCTGAGTGCTATCGGAGATATTCCAATATACCAAGGCATTGCTGTAACCGGTTCTGTCAGTCAAAAGGGAGAGATTCAACCGGTAGGAGGGGTTACCAAGAAGATTGAAGGCTTTTTTGATATATGCCAGCACAAGGGTCTTGATGGAAAACAGGGAGTAATCATACCATCCAGAAACGTTGAAAATCTGATGCTCAAACATGAAGTCATAGAAAGTGTTAGGAATGGAAAGTTTCATATCTGGCCCATTTCCAGAATTGATGATGGAATAGAAATCCTTACCGGAATGAAGGCAGGAACAATGACGGAAGATGGAACCTATTCTGAAGATACTGTGTTTGGAAAGGTAGACAGACGTCTGACAGAGCTGGCCCAGGTCATAAAAAGATTCGGAAAGGAAGAAGAGGAGAGGGAAAAACACAAGGATCAATAAAATAATGGGAGACTGTTTATGACCTCGAAAGAAAACGAGATGGTTTCTGTATCAGAGATAGATCTGGAAACTGATCCCAACAAAGGGAACATGGTCATATTAAGGGAAAATGCGGAGTCAGATTACTATTTGTTGATGTTTGTTGGAGATGCAGATTTTGCCGCTATTGCCAAAGAAAAAAAACTGATCAGACCTAATCGTCCTTTGACCCATGATCTGTATCTTAAAATTCTGGAATTCGTGGACCTGGACTTTTTGCGTGTAGAAATAAACGATATGCGTAACGAGACATTTTATGCAACGGTGTTTTTCACCTTGATGGGAGAGGAACATGGCGTAGACAGCAGGCCGAGTGATGCCATAGTCATTGCCATGAACAAAAAAATACCCATTCTTGTCCGAAAGAACCTGTTCCGTCGCAAATTAACCCATAAGGAAATGCAGGAATATGAAAAGGTTGTCAAAAGTGTAAGATTCTGATCTGAATCACATAATCCTTGCAAACCTGTTTTTATTATGGATATATGTTATAAGGGTATGGGCATAAGCATAGTATCACCCCTCAAAACCAGGATAGACCCTTGTATTGCTCCTGATGCCGTAATGGTGATGATTCCCTTTGCCCTTAGAAAAATGATTGCCATAGCCAGGGCAAAACAGGCATCCTTTAGTGATGGCGGGATATATAATCTTTATTTATCTGATACAGAAAGTCGAGATTTCATCCCTCCTGTTGCCATTGCCGGACCATTTACAGGCGCTCCGGTGGCTGTTATAGGCATGGAAAAACTTATTGTCATGGGAGCAAAAAGGATATGGGTTTTTGGGTGGTGCGGATCTGTTAACCCCGGGTTGAAAACAGGAGATGTGATCATTCCTGATGGAGCCATATCTGAAGAGGGGACATCTGTTCATTATCCTGTAACTTCTAAACCGGCTCCTGACGCACAGTTAATAAAAAGGCTGGAAGATGCAGTAAATAAAAGAGGCCTGCGCTTTACAAAGGGAAAGGTATGGACTACAGATGCACCTTATATGGAAACTTCGGAAAAGGTGCTACGTTACATGCAAGAAGGGGTCCTTGCTGTAGAGATGGAATTGTCAGCACTCATGACTGTTGCTGCCTACCGTTCTGCGAGGATGGCTGCTCTTTTTGTTGTTTCTGACGAGCTTTTTGATATGAGATGGAAAAGAGGTTTTTCCTCACCTGCATTAAAAAAGACATCTGTGGAAGCCATGAAAATTTTATATGAAAACATCACAAATCAAATTATGGAGAATAATCATGACATTACAGGAAAAAGTTGAAGAAGTGCTCAAAAAAGTAAGGCCGTCTCTTCAGGCAGATGGCGGTGATGTGGAGCTGGTAGACATAGAAGATGACAGTATTGTCAAGGTCCGGCTGAAAGGTGCATGCAGTGGCTGTGCCATGTCCCAGATGACACTCAAGCTGGGAATAGAGAGGATACTCAGGCAGCACGTACCTGAAATAAAATCAGTGGAATCTGTGTAAGCCACTGCATATCAGGCGGTATTTTTTTACAGGACCTGGTTATATCAGACACGGTATTTGAAATGAAACTGTTCCTGTTTCAAATACCGTGTCTTTTTAATATACCCTGCAGCATAATAAAAAAAGCCTGCAAAAACAGATAACCTGCTGTATGTTATCAGCTCGATCTTGCTTTCTTACTTGTTTTTATGACGCATCTTCTTTTTCTGTTTGCGGTGTTTATGTTTTTTTATCTTTTTTCTACGTTTTTTTACAACACTTCCCATCAAATAGAACCTCCCTGAAAAATTTAACTATTTCTACAACTTTGAATGTATGACTGTCAAGATGATTTTTAGAAAGAAAAAAGAATTTTTATCTCTGCACAAAGTTTACATAATATTTATTATCAGACATAAATAATATCGGATCATTTGGAACGTTTGTCCCTGTACATATTCTGATCTGCCTTTGCCACAAGCTCTTCAGGCGTAGATATTTCATCAGAGAAAACAGATGTCCCTATACTGACATCTATCCCAAGGGTTGTCTTAATGGCATCATGTATCCTCTTTGAGATCTGCCGGGTAAGCTCAGGGGTTGCATCTATCAACAAAATTGTAAATTCATCACCCCCGTATCTGTACCCTGTATCAACACCCTGACGTATGTGTTTCTCTATAATCTTTCCCACCTTTTCAAGCAACCTGTCACCGGACAGATGGCCAAATTTGTCATTGTATGCCTTGAAACCGTCAAGATCCAGCATAATAACAGCAAATCCGTGCTTTTTTTGCCTCTTTGCCCTTGTAAACTCTTCCCGCAGTCTTGAATAAAAGTGACGACGGTTGAACAGACCGGTGAGGGAATCAGTTATGGACAGATTCCGAAGCTCTATCATCCTGTCCCTTTCTATTATTGCTCTCCTTATTTTGGCTTCCAGTTCCTCTATACTGAAAGGCTTGTTTATAAAATCAGAGGCTCCGGCCTTTATTACCTCTACATAACCAAAATCCTCGGGATATCCTGTCATGGCTATGGCACAGATATCAGGCATTTTCTGTCTGACCTTTTTTAAAAAATCCACCCCGTTTATGTCAGGCATTTTTATATCTGTCAGCAGAAAGGTGTAGTCTCCGGTCTTGAGTTTGTCGCAGGCCTCCTTTGCGTTTTTTGCATAATCTGCCCGAAAACCTATTAATCTCAACATTTCAGTGACTGTCTCTCTGAGTATGTCATCATCAAGAACCAAAACAAGTTCTTTAGAATAATCAATTTCTTCATCCAAAAAGTTTATCATAATATCTGTCACCGTTTTTAGGGCCGCCGCTGTTGTTATCAGCAGGGATTATAATGCCTTTTCACCGAGAAGGGAGTTAACGGAGGCTCGTTTGATCAATACATTAACGATATCTCCTATGTGCGTGTTATCACTGGAAAAATTTACTATCTTTCCTGTTGTTGTTCTGCCTGAAAACTGTTTGCCACGCTTGCTGAATCCCTCTACAAGGACCTCCTGTCTGCTCCCTTCCAGCATCCTGTTTTTTTGCAATGTTATCTGTTGTTGAATCTTCTGAAGAATTACAAGGCGTTGGGATTTTTCTTCTTCCTGTACCTTTGGATCCATTTTTTCAGCCACTGTACCCTTGCGATCAGAATATTTGAAAGAAAACAGGGAATCAAACTGTACCTGCCTGACAAGGTCCAGTGTCATTTCAAAATCCTGATCTGTTTCTCCGGGAAACCCTACAATAACATCACTTGTGATTGCTATATCTTCTTTTGCTTCCCTGAGTTTTCTTGTCAGATCAAGATATTGTTCTCTTGTGTATCCGCGTTTCATGCGGGAGAGGATACTGTTTGAACCCGACTGAAAGGGAAGATGAATATGATTGCAAAGATTCCCTAACTCAGCAAAACAAAAAATCAGTCTGTCAGAGAGATCCTTGGGATGAGAGGTGGTAAACCTCAGCCTGCACAGTCCGTCCTTCTGGGATATCTCTTTCAGCAATGAGGCAAAATCATGGCGTTTTCCCGTCTTTCCTTTCCACGTGTAGGAATTAACGTTCTGGCCCAAAAGGGTTATATCCTTTATCCCCTGGGAAACAAGGTTTTCTGTTTCTTTAACAATATCTTCAACCGGACGGCAGATTTCCCGTCCTCTTACATAGGGGACATTACAATAGGTACAGAAATTGTTGCATCCCTGCATAATGGATATAAAACCTGTAACCTTGTTTTGAAAATATCCGGGAGAAAAGATTGATGACGGAATATCCTTATCAAGAGATGTTGCAACAGCCTTTTTTCTTTTGCCTGTATTTGCAATCTCTCTGTAAAGCTCTGCAACCCGTCCTATCTCTCGTGTACCTATGACCATATCAACATAGGGAAATCTGTCAATAATGGATTTTCCCTGTTTTTGTGCAAGACAGCCCATAACGCCTATAACGATGTTACGGTTTTTTTGCTTAAGAGGATGAATCCTGCCAAGAAAACTGTATGCCTTTTGGTCAGGTTTTGCTCTGACTGTACATGTGTTTACAAGGATAAGGTCTGCTTTCTCAGGAGTGTTTACAGCTACAAGACCATTGTTAATCAACAACTGGGCTACATAATCAGAATCATACTCATTCATCTGACACCCCATTGTCTTTATAAAGAATGTCTTGAGCGCACCGTTTTTACACAACTTGATTCCTTCCTCCTGTTCAAGGGCATGCAATACGGCTTTTGCAAGGTCTTCAAAACCAGGAGCAATATTCAGCTCAATAACAGACAAAGCAGGGTCCAGGGTCGTAACCGTTAACATACCATCATATGTTTCAAGGGTATATCTGATGTAAGAAATGTGTCTCGGTTCAACATGAAATGTCCATCTTGTTGTACGCATAAGATCAGGAGATTCAAGGAGAGATTCAGAGTTTCTGTCTGTCTTTATCATCACTGCTGTTATATGTGGCACCCCCCCACATCAACTTTGTCCTCAATATACTGAAATAACCTGTATCATTTGGAGGTTTGATCAGGGTTATGTATTCGTTTGACTTGGAGATATGAATTTCATCTTCGTAATCAAGCTCAAAACCTACCTGTCCGTCAAAGGTAAGAACCACCTTGTCCTCGCTCTGCTTTCCAAAAAGCACCTTAATGACAGAAGTGTTCGGTATGATAAGAGGGCGGTTTGTAAGGGTAAAGGGGCAAATTGGTGTAAGGATAAATGCATTCAGTGTTGGATAAAGTATCGGACCGCCCGCTGCAAGGTTGTAGGCCGTAGAACCTGTAGGTGTGGCAATAATAAGCCCATCTGCCCTGAAAGTGGTCAAGGGTTCATCATCAATAGAGACGTCAAGCTCTATAACTCTTGCAAGTGTGCTTTTATTTATAACCACATCATTCAATACAGAGAATTTCACAACTTCCCTGCGTCTTCTTATAACCCTTGTCTGCAGCATAAGTCGGGTTTCCACTTCAAACTGGCCGTCAAGCAAAAGTTCCACGACAGGATAGAGCCTGTTCAGGGGGATTTTGGTCAAAAAACCCAGACCACCAAGATTTACACCAAGAATGGGAACCCCATACTTTCCTATCTCACGTGCAGCCCCCAGCAGGGTGCCATCCCCGCCCAGAACAATAACCCAGTCCAGCTTTTTTGGAAACGAAGGTTTTCTGGAATGGTTGGCCGGAAATTTTTCAGCTACCATCTCTTTTGAAAAGACCTTTATTCCCATAGCCTTAAGCCAGTGTTCCAATCGCACTGCTTCTATCTTGGCAGGTTTATGATCGTGCTTGTAAACAATACCTACAGATTCACTTTCCATAAAACATATCCTTTAACGGCCTTGGAAACGGCAATCTTAACAGTAGAGATCTACAATTTCAAACCTGTCAACATCAACCAGACCTCTGTCTGTCAGTTTCAGCTCTGGTATAACAGGCAGGGCAAGAAAGGAAAGAAGCATAAAAGGATCATCAAGGGAACAACCAATATCTGATACTGCCTTTTTTAACGATTCTACCTGCCTGACCATTTTATCAAATGAACAGGCAGACATAAGACCTGCAACTTCAAGAGTCAAGCGGGCAAGCACCCTGTCGCCAGAAACAACCGCCTGTCCTCCTGCCATTTCTTTAACCGTATTAATGGCCAACATAATTTCCCTGTCACTTACTCCTGCGGCAATAATATTATGGGAATCATGTGCTACAGAAGATGCAACAGCCCCCTTTGTAAAACCGAACCCCTTTACAAGACCGACACTGATATTACCTGTGTTTTTATGTCGTTCCACCACACAGAGTTTAATAATGTCCGATTCAGTGTCTGATACTATATGGTTTCCTGCCTTTTTCGGGGTTTCAATGGAGGCCTCTGTAACTATCTGACCGGGGACTAGATTTATAACCCTTACATTCTTTCCCGTATAGGGGATACAAAGGTCTTCAGCAGAAACCGGGGGCATCCTGAACTCCCCTACCCTGCCTCTTTTTTTTGCCTGTTTTTCTGTGTCTGACAGATATACAGGGTTGCCCCCATCTGCTACGAGCTTGCCATTCTTGTAGACCTTGTCTACCTGAAATGTTTCAATATCATTAAAAACAACAATATCCGCCTTGTATCCCGGAGCCAGTGCCCCTATGTTTTTAAGGCCGAAATATTCTGAAGGGTTCAATGTAACCATCTGAACTGAAGTCACGGCATCAAGGCCAAGACCAACCGCCTTTTTCAGAACAAAATCCAGATGCCCCTTGTTCTTAATATCCAAAGGATGAAGATCATCAGATACAAGGCAGCATCTGCGGGAATTCCTGCTGTTGACAACAGAAAGCAGTTCGGTCATATTTTTGGCAGAAGTCCCCTCCCTGATCATGAGTGTCATTCCGTTTCTTATCTTTAAAATTCCCTCTGATCTGTCTGTGGACTCATGATCTGATCGTATTCCTGCCGAAATATATGCCTGAAGGTCACTTCCGGTTATTCCCGGGGCATGTCCGTCAACAAGCCTGTTCTGAAACAGGGCTATTTTTTCCATGACGTCCATATCCCCTGCCAGCACACCGGGAAAATTCATCATCTCCGCAAGACCAAGAATCCTTGGCTCATCTGTCAAACATGACATAGATGAGGCATTCAGAACCGCACCCGATGTTTCAAGATGCGTTGCAGGAACACAGGAGGGAAGCATGAAAAAGATATCCAGTGGTATATCCCTGCTGTCATCAAGCATAAAACGGATCCCATCCACACCCAGGACATTTGCTATCTCATGGGGATCTGATACAATGGTTGTAGTTCCATGTGACAAAAGTTCACGGGCCAGTACAGAAGGCACAAGCATGCTGCTTTCTATATGCAGATGCCCGTCAACAAGGCCAGGTGTAACCCATTTCCCCCTTATATCCACCTCTGTGTTGCCGCGATAGCCGGTTCCAATACCAACAATAACCCCGTCATAAATGGCAATATCTGCCTTGTATATCTCACATGAGAACACATTGAGCACATTGCCGCCTTTAAGCACCAGATCGGATGATATCTCCTTTTTTGCGGCAAGTATCCGGTTTTTCAAGATTTCAGGCAGATCATTTTCTTTTTTCATGATCAGAATTTCCTGTCCACACTAACAACATGCCATTCCTCCGGCAGATCAGAAGAGCTGTCCACCGTAAAATGGAGTATGTGCAACAAAGGATACAATCTTTTTATATCATCTGTATCAACAGGTTCAAACCTTTTAAGGTTGTTGGTATATGCCTGTTCAGATATGGCATTGGACTGATAATCTTCTCTTGTACGTTCCGATATACGCCTTATACATATATTGCCCGGACAGATATTTTCCTGAATGGCAAACAGCATTGAATGTTCGGCTGCGATAGAGGCCGCACGTTTCCTTAATGCCTGTGTAATAAAGGTAGCATCAAGAATGATTCCGCGATCTTTGGCGGCCATCTCACCTGCCCTTTTAAACATTTCTTCGTATACGGCCATTCTTTTGGTCATATCAGATGCGGTTTTCTGATCAAAGACATCCTCATGTTTCAGCACATCAAGCCTTATGGTATCAGTCCTCAGGACATGAAAACCTCTTTCTTTGGCAATTATTCGTGATGTAATGGTCTTTCCGGATGCAGGCAGTCCGCAGGTTATAAGAAGCGTCTTGTCAGGAAGCTCCTTTTTTGCAAAATCTTCAATAGAATATCTCATAGCAAAACCACAGGGCGCAAGAAAGTTTTTATAAATCCGTCAGGTATGAACAGGCAAGATCAAAATATCTCATGGCCCTTTCACGGATTGTCTGTCTTTGTTTCACGTCAATTGTTTCATCGTTGATCTGAAAACTGTTCACCTTGCCCCTTACAAAAGCCCTGTATACCTTGTAGAAAGGAAGAAGTATTTCAGCCGCATGATCTTCCCGTGCCTCTTCCTTGTAAATGTTCCAGAGTATTTCCGACTCCTTTTTTCCACCATGATACTCAAGATCCATCAACAGAAACGCAATGTCCGCAACAGTATCACTGTAACGAAAACGCTCGTTAAATTCTATACAGTCTATCACTGACAGGGGAGCAGTAAAGCATATGTGCTCCATATGAAGGTCACCATGACAGTCTCTTGTTTTTCCGTCTTCTATACGCTTTATAAAAACAGATCTGTTGTTTTCATAAAATGCATTTGTCCAGGTCATGATCCTGTTGAATTGTTCCATATCTATGGTATGTCCAACATAGGGTTTAACCTGTTCAAAATTTTCATCGGTATTTATTCTGAAACTTTCAGGTTCTCCAAACCTGGAAATTTCAGAAGATGTCTCTGCATTCTTATGAAATCTGGCAAGGACTGTTGCTGTTTCCTCCAGCCGATTCTCAGACAATTCACCTCTTTCAAATACTGATTTCATAAGCACATCATCAGGAATCCGTTTCATCCTGACTGCATAGTCAACAATCTCTCCTCTGCCCTCTTCTCCCAGATAATACCTGTTTTTATCCTGAAAGACAGAAAGAACATTCAGATATATATCTTTTGCAAGTCTTCGGTTCAAATTCAGCTCTTGATAACAGTAATATTTCCTTTTTTCAAGGGTGGAAAAATCCAGAAACCCAAAATTGACAGGCTTTTTTACCTTGTAGACAAAATTGTCAGTTATAAACACAACAGATATATGAGTTTGAACTACATGAACTTTATCTGTTTTATCAGGAAATAAAGAAGGTTCGTTAAAGTAATCAATAAGGTTTGTCATGTCTGGTCTCCACAAAAGCCAAATTGCTCAGCAACAAATAGAGGAACAGGTAGAGTTCCCATTATAACCGGATTCTGATGACAATCTGAACCCCCTGTTACCATAAGCCCCTCTGCCTTTGCAAATTTCAGATATTCGGAAACAGTATTGGCATCATGACTTGAATGCCAGCATTCAATACCATCTATATAAGGCAACATGGAATCCTTTATAATCCTGTGCTGCTCTTTTACGGCATTTGTGAGAGAGACAAGAGAAGTGCCATTGGGATTGTTTGGATGAGCCAGGACAAGAACACCCCCTGCATTCCTCACAAGCCTGGATGCCTCTTCAATAGAGACAGGCATCTTGGGCACATTGCATTTCACAAGATACCTGTCAAAGGCCTCCTGTCTGCTGCTGACAATACCCTTTTTTACCATAAAGTCTGCTATGTGAGGACGTCCCAATGTCCCCTCCACGCTCTCTTCTATAGCAGCAAGGTCTTCCTCCGCAAGACAGGAAAGGCCTCTTTTTGAAAGTTCATTGTTAATGTTTTCCAGTATCTTTGCCCCCCTTTTACGTCTGTAACTTCTCAATTCATGAAGTTTGTCCATAAGAGGCCGATTGTTAATATCGTACCTGTACCCCAGGACATCAAGGGATACAGATTTTCCGTCTTTGTAGTCTTTATGCGAAAATGATATGTTGAGTTCCACTCCTGTTACATAGTACGCCCCTATATCCCGGGCAAGCATTGTTGCCCTATCCTGACAGTCAATGGAATCATGGTCTGTAATGGAAATCACCCTGATATTTCTGCGTTTGGCCTCCTTGAATATGTCATCAAGAGACATCTTTCCGTCTGAACAGTCTTTTGAGTGTATATGAAGGTCTATTTTTATCATTATATCAACCTGTTACATGCCTGCAAAAAAGATGATTCATATCGGCAAAATACGGCACTTTTCAAACAGTCACCTCAGAAGAACTATGCTGCCATGAGCCATTACAGCAGTTTTCAGAACAAGGGCAGGCAAAAATTTCAACCACAGAAACAGATCGTATTCAATATGATTGACATTTTATGATCTGTGACCTATGAGTTGTAGTCAAATAAAACTGCTGTCAAAAGACCCTGTGATCATATAAATATATAGAGTTCAGGATGAACTATACAGGAGTTATGCCGTAATGCTCAAGAAAATAAAACAGACCACGGATTTTTTGGATAACAGGCTTGAAGCCACACCAAAGATAGGGATAATTACAGGAACTGGTCTTGGAAAAATTGCCGGAGAAATATCCGTAGAAACTGAAATTCCTTTTAACACTATTCCAAATTTTCCAATATCCACTGCACCAGGGCATAAAGGAATGCTTGTAGCAGGCAAAATCAAAGATACAGATGTTATTGCCCTCAACGGAAGATTCCATCTTTATGAAGGATATACCCCTCAAGAGATAACCTTTCCGGTTCGTGTCATGTCACAGCTCGGAATCAGGTATCTGCTGATTTCAAGTGCTGCAGGAGGACTGAATCCGCAATTTGAAACCGGAGATATCATGGTAATTACAGATCATATCAATCTGACAGGACAAAATCCACTTGCAGGGCCTAACCTTGATACCATGGGACCGCGTTTTCCTGACATGAGCAGAGCCTATGAGCCCGATCTTGTAAAACTTGCTGAAAAAAAGGCCATAGAGGCAGGCATTATACTCAGAAAAGGCGTGTATGCAGGCCTTATGGGACCGAGCTTAGAGACACCTGCGGAAACAAGATTTATAAGAATGATAGGCGCAGATGCAGTTGGAATGTCCACCGTACCAGAGGTTATTGCCGCCATTCACTGCGGAATAAAGGTCATGGCTATTGTTGCCATAACCAATATGAATCTTCCTGACAGCATGAAAAAATCTTCAGCAGAGGAAATAACCGCAACAGCTCAAGAAACCGCCCCACGGCTATCAGTTCTGTGGAAGAACATCATACCTGCCCTGAACTGATGTGCAGAGAAGGAATAATGGTAATAGCTCAATAAATCCTCCTGCTCCGGTGGTACACGTTCGCTGTTATCCCCCTCTTATTGAGTTAATACGAATAACGGGATTATGGAGCAGTGATACAGTATATCCAGACCCTTTGTCAGGACAAAACCCATATATCCTGACTGTCAAACAAGAAGTTTTCGTTTTTTCAAGTCTTTTTCAATAACATTCCGGATATAACCAGAGGCCCTGGAACATATGTATGAAGCCATATATTTTTTCATTGCCTTTAACCCTTTTTTTGCAAACCATTTTACCGGACACAGATTAATATCTTTTGTCAAATCATCAACAAGCTTTTCTATAAGATAGGACTTTTTTATGACCTTTTTTATGCGTCTTTCAATGAGTTGCATAATCTCATCCAGCTCATCCATATGCATGCTGACAGAGTCATACGGAATAGGGACGATCTTTTCTGTTATCCTGTTGTCGGGAAGATCGACCATTGGAATTACCTGAACAAACTCTTCTTTGCCTCTCCTTATTACACACCCGTTTTGCCTGAACCAGTCGGCATTGTTTCTGACAAGATGATTATCAATGCCAATGGCAAAATGTTTCATTAAAAACCTCTGACAGTTCTTGCGTCCAAGCTGGAAGTCATGCTCCCGGAATCTTTCACTCAAAAAACCCCCGAAGGCTCCCAAGGAGGCACTGGCAATTTCATGTCCCCTCGGCGCTCCCTTGCGGCTCGGGGCAATCATAAAACGGCTGAATATATCCGGATTACCAGCGGCCTCAAGTTCATCCGGCTTAAATCGTGCCTGTTCCTTCAGACCGGCAAAGAGATATGAAAACATCTGAACAAGATTCACGTCTTTTGTCTGCAACTCTTGATCCGGTTCTGACGGAAAGGGGTCAATCATAACAATGGCCCTGTGCGCCTCGTTTTTGTCGCGAGGGTTGAACCTGTCCTTTCCGGCAAGTGTGCGGCGGGCAATCTCAAGAGGTTCATTGTTGCCCACCCCCCCGTCAACGCATAAAAAAGACCTGAGAGAATCATTCTGCCTGGACCAGGCAGGGGCTATTTTCTTGAGAGCAAAACATCTGCCGTCATTATCACACCTGTCAGCCGTGTCAGTTTGAGGTACCCACCATTTCCATTCACTGTAACTGGCAGGGTCCTTGGAAATATAACGCGGTTCAAGGGCTACAGGAAAGGCTCCGGTAGCCAATGTGGCCTGGCGCAGGACTTTCCAGTTTCCGCTAAGTGTTGAGGAGGTATCTTCATTAAGTGGAATCTCATTGGAATTGAAGGATGTTGTATTATTTGTATCAAGTACAAAATGCATCATATCCGAATGGTTGACCATGCCGTAATTTTCACTCGACTGTTGAAAGCCAATGGTGTATGGCACGCCTGCCAGATTGAATACACTCATAAACAGGTCTATACGTTCAGGTATATAATCATGCTGCTGCAACTTGCGTGGATGACTTAATGCGGCATCGGCAATATAATCTATACGTTTGCAGTTAAGTAATGATTTAAGAGGCCTGTTTCCGGAAATATCTTCAGTATCAAGGAGATAGCGGATATCAATTCCCTCTGAGGCATCCACCCAGCATTTGTAAAAAATATTCCTGTCAATATCGGGCCTTGTTACAACAGATGGATTATAACCGCTCATGGGCCGGTATGTCTCGTCCAGCATACTTGACAACAGTATGGCGCCTGTCATTCCTCCGGCGGATGCGCCTGAAACAACACGAATCTGTACATTATGCAGTGCTTCTCCCGGATGCTCCATAGAAAATCTGTCCCTTACTTTTGCATAATGCTGCAGGGCCTCAAGAAGATAATCCACCACTCCGGCAGTATATGCCCCTGCAGATACAGCTCCCGCCATAACCAACCCTATTTCAAACGTGTTGTCTTTTTCCATGAATCATCTCCTCCTCGTTAAAGGGTTTGTAAAAAAGTCTAAAAGATTCCGCTGTGTTTTTATCATCTCCCTGAAAACCTTTTTTGTCTTCAGAGACAGGCAGATTTTGGAGGCTGCTTGACCTGACAGAGCCTAAGCCAGTTTTTTACCGGCATCTGGTCCTGGTGCAACATTGTAGATCTCCTCTATCTTCAATATAACGATACCCTTTGATTTCAACGGAAACCCTTTTTTCTTGCCTGATTCTTCAACCCATCTCGCTGTATCCTCAAAAAGCCTGCCGCTTGTTTCTACAGTAACTCTGCCTTTTAACTGATACCCTTCGCGTCCTTCCCAATATGTCAAGGCCACCTTTGGATTGGTCTTTATATTTCTGAGGGTTTTGTCAAAAAATTGATCCGAGATCAGAATCGTTTCATCATCAATGATCCTTTTTGCCCCAACCGGCACAACATTGGGAATACCATCTGCACTGGCAGTGGCAAAAACCACGGTATTTACCTTGTTGAACAGTTCCTGCATACGTTCTGTCATATTTGCCATATTCTATCCATCCTCTTTTTCGTTTTCATGTTTTCTGATCCTGAGAACAAGGCCTTTCCCTCCGATTACCTCTGCTGTCTGTCCAGAGGCGAGGGTGTCTTCAGATACGGCTTTCCAATATTCACCGTGGACAAAAACCATACCCTTATGTCCCTGCCATTTTTTAACCTCAACCTGTTCACCGACCAGTCCTTCCAATCCACCCATGGGCCTTTTTCTGTGTGCCCTGTAAGCCAGCCACGCCACAGTCATAAAAAATCCGCCTGTCAGCACAACAACAGGTATTATTACCTGAACAGAGACCCTGATACTGTCAAACAACATCAAAGACCCCAGTATAATGGATGTCAATCCTCCGATAGCAAGCACACCGTAACTTGTGATCATTATCTCGGCTACGAGAAATATTATTCCAAGCAGTATAAGGAGAACACCAGCGTAATTGACGGGGAGTGTCTGAAAAGAATAAAAGGCAAGGATCAAACATATCCCGCCAACCACTCCGGGGAAAATTGCGCCGGGATGAGCCAGCTCAAAATACATGCCTGCAAGACCTATCATCATCAGGATATAGGATATATTGGGATCACTGATCACCTTGAGTATCCTGTAACGAAGATCCGGACCGTAATGTATCCTGACAGCCCCTTTCGTCCGTAGCGTTACTGTGCCTGTAATCAGACGAACCTTTTTGCCATCGATTTTTTCAAGGAGGGTGTCCATATCTTGCGCTATCAGGTCGATCACATGTTTTTTCAGGGCCTGCCCTGCGGTTATGGAAACACTTTCCCTTATGGCCTTTTCCACCCATGCGCCATTCCTGCCCTTTTTCTCCGCAATCCCGCGTGCATAGGAAACCATGTCATTTACCACCTTTTTTGACATGGTCCTGTTCAGGTCCTTTCCACCTGCAGTTACCGGATGAGCTGCACCTATGTTTGTTCCAGGAGCCATAGCCGCAATGTGTGCGGCCACTGTTATCATGACCCCTGCTGAAGCCGCACCTGCCCCCTCAGGAGCAACGTACACTACCACAGGAATTGGTGCATTAAGAATTGTCTTTACAATCCTGCGCATGGAAGAACCCAGGCCTCCCGGGGTATCCAACCGAATGATAACTGCCTCTGCACCACTATTTGCGGCCTTTTCGATTCCACGGATCACATAGGTGGCCATACCTGGGCTAACAGGACCGTTAAAATCAACAATCCAGACTGCAGGGCGTTTTCGGCCGCGGGTGTCTGATTCAGCATACCTGCAGATACACAGGACAAGTACAATCAGAATGCCGTACAAGAAATATTTTTTCACAGGTTGCTCCTGATAGAAGATCAAAGATAAAAACAAGGAAAGGATACTGTTTCAGGAATGCAGGCCCAGTCTTTTCATAATATCCTGTACATCTGACCATGTCTCCTTTTTTTTTGCAGGATATCTCAGAAGATAGGCAGGATGAAAAGTGGGCATAACAGGAATGCCCATATAGGTAAACCATTTTCCCCTGTCACGGGTAATTCTGAAGTTCTTTCCAAGAAGGGTCTGCCCTGAAATCCTGCCAAGGATGCAGATTGCTTCTGGAGAGATAAGGGTTATCTGGCGCCTCAGATAGGAAATACATGCATTGATTTCATCATCCTCTGGATCGCGATTCCCGGGTGGTCTGCATTTTACCACATTGCAGATATATACATCCTGCCTCGAGATACCCATTGCACTGATGATTTTCGTCAACAGGTCTCCTGCCCTGCCTACAAAAGGACGGCCCTGCATATCTTCTGTTGCACCCGGAGCTTCACCTATAAAAACGAGTCTGGCATTGGGATTGCCCTCTCCAAACACGGGATTTTTTCTTGTCTTGTACAGTTTGCATTTTGTACATTCTTTGACCTGCTGTTCCAGGATCTCAAGTGTTATCGCAGGGGAGGCCTGATTGCCGGTATTTGTCACGGCAACCTCATTGTTCATATAGGCCGTTACACCGGCAGAAAGAGGTGGCGGCTCCATACCAATCTCCCTGTTTGCAAGCAGCATGTTTTTTATCAGGGAAAAGATCTCTCTTATTTCTGCGTCTTTGGCATATTTCCTTTCATCGGAAAGAAAAGCGTTTTTTTCCTGATTTTTCAAATCCTTCCTCCGGACCAATCATATCATATACTGTACATATGCAAGCATTCCGTGGCACAGACACGCAGGTGATACAGCAAACAACAGGCTATGTGAATAACAACCGGTCTATGTCATTGGCGGCTGAAACAGTGATCTGATCCTGTCAAGCACATTAAAGGCAACCTCATCCTTGGTCATGATAGGCAGATCTTCCACACTGCCGTTTGAATATATAATCTTCACTATATTGGTATTTGTATCAAAACCGGCACCTGGTTTTGATACATCGTTTGCCACAATCATGTCCAAAGATTTGCTTGCCAGTTTCTTCCGTGCATTTTTGACAAGATCTTCTGTTTCAGCAGCAAATCCTATAAGAAGATATGAAAAATCCTTTTTCGTTTTCCCCAGTTCAGACAGGATGTCCGGATTTTTTTCAAGGGGTATTACCATTGATTCAGGGCCTTTTTTAATCTTCTGTTCGGCAATAACAGCCGGTCTGTAGTCTGCAACAGCAGCAGCCTTTATAATAACATCGCTATCATGCCTGTTATCCATGACAGCTGCTCTCATATCCTCTGCTGTCTTGACATGAATCGTTCTTACGCCGACAGGAGACGGGATAGAAGTCGGACCGGTTACCAGAATCACATCAGCCCCTCTCAGTCTTGCTGCCCGTGCCAGGGCATATCCCATCCTGCCGGATGACCTGTTGCTGATAAAACGGACAGGATCTATTGGTTCAACTGTAGGACCTGCTGTAACAAGAACCTTTACACCTGAAAAATCTTTTTTGGTAAGGATAAAAAGGGCCTGTTCAAATATCTCGGGAGGTTCTGGAAGTCGGCCTGTGCCCTTTGCATGACAGGCAAGGTCCCCATCAGCAGGGGACATAACATTGTGGCCATATCTTTTCAGAGTCTCAATGTTTGCCTGCACAGCAGGATTCAAAAACATCCTGGTATTCATGGACGGACACAAAAGTATTGGTGCCGTTGCAGCTGCAAGCATGGTAGACAGAAAGTCATCTGCTATTCCATTTGCCATCTTGCCAATAACATTGGCGGTAGCAGGTGCAACAACAATCATGTCGGATTCCTGTCCCCATACGATATGTTCAATTGAACTGTTATCCCTGTCAAACATATCATGGATCACACGGTTGCCTGAAAGGGCCTCAAAGGTCAGGGGAGACACAAAACGGGTTGCATTTTCTGTCATAACAACCTTTGTATAAAAATCTTTCCCTACAAAAAGGCGGACCAGCTCGGCGGTCTTGTATGCTGCAATCCCGCCCGAGACACCTACCACTATATTTTTAGCCTGCATAAATCTCTTTGCCCTGTGAAAATTATGTATGTAATGTTTTGTTCAATCGGTATAATAAACAGGATTCCATCTGCAAAACCACCAGGTTATGCGAATTGAAAAAAAATATTGCTCTCGACGAGTTATAAAACAGGAGATTCAGGTTCTATATATTACAAGTTTGCCCGTGAACCAACAGGCATCTGTTTTCAGCAATCCAGGTGTCTGGTCGGTACCTGTCCATGATCTTTTTGATTTTATACAACAAGCCCTGTTCGTAAACAGAAACACTTAAGGCTCCCAACCAATACAGAGCAGGATTCAGAATATACTGTTTCTCCCTCACAAACATAAAAAAGACCGGTTTCCCTTAAGTCGTAAATCTGATATCGTGCTCCTTGAGTGAGATGCTCGCAGGTATCCATAATTGCTCCTTTGTTCTGATCGGTAAAGAAGCAAATATACTACAAGCAGCTCACTCTTTCACCAACCAGTCAAAGTTGCACTTACAAGTTGAATTCAGGTTGTACTGTAAATGATATAGCATATGAAACCGATTTTGTGTAGAGGAGAGAACCCCATTGTTAAATGAAATGGATACAGCAATTTTTATAGTAATACCCGTGCTTTTGTCTGCTGGTGTCATCATACTGATATCCATGAAAAAAGCCGGCATACAAGCCCAGGAAAAGATTCACAGGCTACTTCAGGCTGAATTCCGCGAAATAAGGGAGGAAAACGCAAAGGCCGCAAGAGATCTGCGTGAAGAGATAACCGCAAACCAGCACACAGCAACAGACAGCATGATAAAGGCCATTGCCGAGATCGGAAATATACAGACAGATCACCTTGATCTTGTATCAAAACGAATCAGGGAACTTATAGATTCCAATGAGTCAAGTATGGAAAGACTGCGAAACACTGTTGACTCCCAGCTCAGTCTGCTGAACGAAAAAAATGAAAGAAAGCTCGAACAGATAAGACAGACAGTGGATGAAAAACTCCATCATACCCTTGAGACAAGACTGGGAGAATCTTTCAGACTTGTAAGTGAACAGCTTGAGGCGGTTCAACGCGGACTCGGCGAGATGCAGAACCTTGCTGCCGGTGTAGGTGACCTTAAACGGGTACTGACAAATGTCAAGGCAAGAGGTGTATGGGGTGAAATCCAGTTGGGCTCACTCCTGGAAGATATTCTTGCACCGGATCAGTATAAAAAAAATGTCCGGGTAAAACCCAACTCTTCGGAATCGGTCGAATATGCCATACGGCTGCCAGGATCAGAAAATGATTCAGAATCCTGTGTATGGCTGCCTGTTGATTCCAAGTTTCCCCAGGAAGACTATCTCCGTTTGCTTGACAGTATTGAAGCAGGAGACGCTGAAATGACACAGAAAGCAACTGCAGGGATTATTCGTGTCATCAATCAGTCCGCAAAAGACATAAAGGAGAAATACATCGCTCCCCCTTTCACAACAGATTTCGCAATCATGTTTCTCCCCACAGAGGGCCTTTATGCCGAGGTGCTCCGTCAGCCGGGCCAGGCAGAAAAGATACAGCAGAAGTACAGGGTAGTCATATCCGGTCCAACCACTCTTTGCGCAGTTTTAAACAGCCTGCGCATGGGATTTCAGACACTGGCACTCGAAAAACGTTCAGGTGAGGTATGGAATGTTCTTGCAGCGGTAAAAACAGAATTCGGAAAATTTACAGATACCCTTAAAAAGGTGAAAAGGCAGTTGAACGCTGCATCCAATACAATTGACCAGACTGCAGTCAGAACCCGTGTTATGGAACGAAAGTTGAGACAGGTAGAGATACTGCCGGCAGAATCGGCTGCAACTGTTTTGGGCCTTGAGGATAAAGACGGCATTGAAATTTCGGAAAAGTAGTGATACAAACTCTCTGCCTTCACGGCAGCCTGGATTCAGGATGTTTTCAAACAACTTTTCTATGGCAATCATCTGTCCAAGGATTGATGATCACCAAAAACCTTTTCAGCATGTGCCTGTCTACACAGATCAATCTTCAACATAAAAACATACATAGGCGTGCCAAAGACCCAGGGCCGCAACATACAGGGCATGCACTCCTGAAAGGGAATCAAGGTGCCATACAAACAGGTGCAGGCTGCAGAAACCATACTATAAAATTATATCTTATGTTTTTCAGACTATAAAATTCTGAAACCTGCAGGATCTGCCTGTATTGCAGCATTTACACGATCTGCTGAGTTGCGCCCTGTATCTTGATCTTGCAGATATTTTATAAAACCCCTAAACTGCTCAAGTCAGGATCAAACAACAAACATGAAAAAATTCAATCTATTATCTGTCATAATGGGTGCTATCCTGCTCGTAGTCATGATCTCCAATATAGGCATAGATTCTTTATGGCATAATTTTCTGCTTTTGGGATGGGGAATTATTCCTGTTATCTTTCTTGAAGGCCTGGGCTACATATTTCATACATTTGCATGGCGCCATTGTCTTTCTGAACCCTACAGATCAATGCCGTTTCTACGGCTTTACTGGATAATGATGGCAGGTTTTTCCATAAACTATATCACACCTACGGCAGGACTCGGAGGAGAAGTTACCAAAAGTTCACTGTTATCATTAAATCACCGCAGTTCAGGAGCAGTAACAGGCGTAATTATAGATAAACTTTCATTTGCAGTTTCACAGCTTATCTACGTTGTACTGGGCTCTTTGATTTTGCTCTTCAATGCAAATATTCCCAAAGGAGTATGGAGTTTTCTCCTTGTTGGAAGTACTGTTCTGGGAACAGCCATGCTGACTTTTTTTATAATCCAGAGACACGGTAAATTAGGAGCTATCATACGCTGGCTTGCAACAAAACGGATAGCAAGCAAACCATTAAAAAAAGCAGCTGACTCTATAAGCAAGATAGATGAAGGGTTGAAACTGTTTTATAAGGAGCATCCGCTGGATCTGCCCTTTTCAATCCTGTGGCATATTGCAGGGTTTTCTTGCGGTATAATGCAGTGCTGGTTCTTTTTATCCATAGTATCAGACAATTCATCCCTGATCATAGCCGCAAGTATCTGGCTTTTGTCTACATGGATAGAGCTTATGGCCTTTGCCATTCCTACCAATGTCGGCGTTATTGAAGCAACGCAGCTTTTTGTCTTCAAGGCATTAAGTTTTGATGCAGCCCTTGGCCTGACCTACGGAATCACATTAAGACTGGAACAGCTTCTGTGGTCGCTGTTTGGACTTGTAATTTATGCAATATTTACGGTTACATCAGGGCAGCCCGGCAAAGAAACCGTTCACGGTTAAAAGTAACAAGACCTTGCTTTTTCGCAGAAAAAGTAAAGAGAAAGGACCCTTGTGAGTCAAGAGAAAAACAGCACTACATTGTAATGGTCAAGTAAAAACGGACATTGAATCAAGCCGCATTGCAGAACAGGTCTTTCTCATATTCAAATGGCGTTTTATATTTCAGTATCGAATGCAAATGGTCGGCATTATATAGTATGTGATACAGTCAAGCGCTTCGATACAGGTGGTCTTTCTTGTAACGAACCTGTACCCAGACAGTCTTTCGGATTTCAGGTTCCATTTCAAGCCTCTTGTTTTCCTGTTTCAGTCGACGGTTTTCAGCTTCCAGATCCTTCCGGGTAATACCATTATCGCTGAGATCCTGCTGATCCTGACGGTACTCACGCACCCAGCGGGAAACATTGGAAGCGGCAACACCAACTCGCCTGCCAACCTCCGGACAGATGTACCACTGTTCAAT